>JBAZSJ010000012.1:0-113097 GCA_041662485.1 Opitutaceae bacterium
TTTCACGAACTCACCGCAGGCGGGGAGGGCCGGCCGGCCGGCCGACCCTCCCCAACACCGCTGGCCAAGGGCAGCTTGCTTTACGCCTCTGCCCTTGGCCAGCGGTCCTACAAGGTCCGTCCTCCATTTCGGTCATGCCTTTGTTTGGAAAGCCGAGGACCGGCGGCGGGGCGCGGAGGAGAACGAGAAAGAGAACGAGGCCGCGTAAAAGGCTTCGCCCACGCGGCTCAAAAAATGCCGCGTGGCAACGCCTATACGCGGTTGGGGTCAGCCGCCGAGGTAGGCGGCCTTGAGGCGTGGATCGTTGCGCAGTTCGTCGCTCGCGCCGGCGCAGGCGATCTGGCCGGTTTCCAGCACGTAGGCATGCGATGAGATTTCCAGCGCGAGGTGGGCGTTTTGCTCAACCAGCAGGATCGTGATGCCCTGCTCGCGGTTGATCTCCACGATCTTCTCGAAAATCGTCGTCACCAGGCGTGGAGCGATGCCGAGCGAGGGTTCGTCCAACATGAGGAACTTCGGCTGGCCCATGAGCGCGCGGCCGATGGCGAGCATCTGCTGTTCTCCGCCGGAGAGCGTGCCGGCGGTTTGTTTGAGGCGTTCCTTCAAACGGGGGAAAATCCCGAAGACGTAGTCGCGGGTGCGGTCGATCACGGCGCGGTCGCGCTGCAGGTAGGCGCCCATCGCGAGGTTTTCGGCGACGGTGAGGTTGGCGAAGACGAGGCGGCCTTCGGGCACGTGGCAGAGTCCGCGGGCGACGATGTCGTGGGGCGCGAGGCGGGTGATGTCCTCGCCGGCGAAGCGGATGGCGCCGGCGGAGGGGCGGACGAGTCCGGAGATGGCCTGGAGGGTGGTGGTCTTGCCCGCGCCGTTGCCGCCGATGAGCGTCACGATGGTTCCGGCCGGTATCTCGAGGGAGATGCCGTTTACGGCCTTGATGGCGCCGTAGGCGACGGAGAGATCGGTGACGGTGAGCATGGATGCTAGGAGCTAGTGACTAGGGGCTAGAAGCTAGTTTGGACTCAGGGTTGGACTGAGGGCGGGGTGTGCTCCTCGCCGAGGTAGGCCTCGATCACCTTCGGGTCGTTTTGGACTTCGCCGGGAGAGCCCTCGGCGATTTTGACGCCGTAATCGAGGACGGTGATGCGTTCGCACAACGCCATGACGACCTTCATCGAGTGCTCGACGAGCAGGATGGTGAGGTTGAAACGCGTGTGGATCTCGCGGATGAGGCGGATGAGCTCGACCTTCTCCGAGGGGTTCATGCCGGCGGCGGGTTCGTCGAGAAGGAGCAGGCGAGGCCGGGTGGCGAGGGCGCGGACGATTTCGAGGCGGCGCTGTTCGCCGTAGGGCAGGGACGTGGCGGGTTTTTCCCGGAAACGGTCGAGGTTGAAGAGCGCGAGCAGCTCGTCCACGCGGGCGGCGATGGCGGCCTCGTCGGCGCGGAACGCCTTGCCGCGGACGAGCGCCTGGAACGGCGAGGTGGCGCGGTGGAGGTTGCAGGCGACTCGGACGTTGTCGAAGACGCTGAGTCCGGGGAAGAGCCGGATGTTTTGAAACGTGCGGGCGATGCCGAGTGCGGTGATCTGGTCGGGGCGGAGTCCGGCGAGGGATTTGCCGTCGAAGGCGAGCGTGCCGGAGGACGGGGCGTAGACGCCGGTGACGAGGTTGAAGAGCGTGGTTTTGCCGGCGCCGTTGGGGCCGATGAGCCCGTGAAGGCGGCCTGGCTCGAGGGCGAGATCGACGGCGTTGACGGCGGTGAGTCCGCCGAAACGCAGGGTGGCTTGGTCGAGCTGGAGGAGGGGGGCGGGCATCGGAGGCTAGTTGCTAGGAGCTAGTGGCTAGGCGCTAGGTCAGAGGCGGGCGCGGCCGAAGCGGACGTTGAAGAGGCCCTGGGGGCGGACGAGCATGAGGCCGACGAGGAGGGCGGCGTAGATGACCATGCGATACTCGGCCACGGGGCGGAGGACCTCGGGCAGGAGGGTGAGCAAGGTTGCGGCGAGGATCACGCCGAGGGTGTTGCCCATGCCGCCGAGGATGACCATGACCACGATTTCGACGGACCGGTAGAAATCGAAGCCGCGCGGATCGATTGCGAGCTTGAGGTGGGCGAAGAGTCCGCCGGCGACGCCGGCGAAAAACGCGCCGAGGGTGAAGGCGACGACCTTGTAGCGCGTGGGGTTCAGTCCGGCGGCGGAGGCGGCGATCTCGTTGTCGCGCACGGCGAGGAATCCGCGTCCGTAGGTCGAGTTGACGAGGCAGCCGGCGGTGAAGACGGTCACGGCGACCCAGCCGAAGGTCCACCCGAAGGAGGTGAGGGGAGGCATGCCGTTGAGGCCGATGGCGCCGCCGAGCGCCGGGGTGTTTTGGAAGACGACGCGGATGATCTCCGCGAAGCCGAGCGTGATGAGGGCGAGGTAGTCGCCCTTGAGGCGGAGCGAGGGCAGGCCGATCAGGAAGCCGGCGAGGGCGGCGGCGAGTCCGCCGACGAGCAGCGCGCCGAGGAAGAAGGCCTGTTGCGCGAAGACCGAGGGCGAGGCACCGAGCAGGTGCGGGGCGAAGCGCAGGGTGCAGGCGGAGGCGAGGTAGGCGCCGACGGCCATGAAGCCGGCGTGGCCGAGGGAGAACTGGCCGGTGTGGCCGTTCACGAGGTTGAGGGAGACGGCGAGAATGATGGCGATGCCGACGTTCATCGCCACGTCGAGGTGGTAGGCGTTGAACGCGCCGGCGCAGGCGGTGACCGCGACGGCGGCGGCGAGCGAGGCGAGGAGGGCGGCGTGTTGGCGGGGAAGGCGCATTTTAACCACGGATGGACGCTGACGGACGCGGATGCCGGAGGCGGAGTGTTGCCCACGAAACACACGAAAAGGCACGAAAGCCGGAGGACGGAATCGGGGGGCATGCGTTTTTCGCCATGGATCGCCCCGGTTTCTTTTCGTGTCGTTCGTGTGTTTCGTGGGCCACGGATGGAGGATTTGCGGTTTAAACCTTTTCGACGGTGAAACGTCCGAGTAGGCCGGCGGGGCGGAGGATCATGATCACGACGAGAAGGCCGAAGGCGATGGCGTCCTTGTAGGTCGAGTAGGCGCTGCCGCCGACGAGGGTCTCGGCTCCGCCGAGGATGAGCGCGCCGAGCGCGGCGCCGGGCAGGCTGCCGATGCCGCCGAGAATGGCGGCGACGAACGCCTTGAGTCCGGGCATGACGCCCATGAACGGATCGATGGACGGGTAGTTCATCGCGTAGAGCACGCCGCCGGCGCCGGCGAGGGCGGAGCCCAGCGCGAAGGTGAAGGCGACCACGGTGTTCAGGTTGATGCCGACGAGCTGGGCGGCGCGGGGGTTGAGCGAGACCGCGCGCATGGCCGCCCCGAGGCGGGTGCGGTAGACGATCCACTGGAGCGCGCCGAGCAGCACGAGGGTGACCGCGATGACGATGATCTGGTTGCTGGAGACGGTGAGCGCGCCGAACTGGAAGCGGGTGGTCGGGAAAACCTGGGGGAAATTGCGCGGCGTGGAGCCGAAGAGGAGCTGCACGCCGTATTCGAGCAGCAGCGACATGCCGATGGCGGCGATGAGAACGTTGAGCCTGGGGGCGTTGCGCAGGGGGCGGTAGGCGAAGCGTTCGACGGCCACGCCGAGGACGGCGCAGGCGGCCATCGCGGCGGCGAGGACGAACAGCCCGCCGGCGATCGTGCCGGCCGGGACGTGGCGGGCGGCGTAGCATCCGGCGAAAGAGCCGACCATGAAGATGTCGGCGTGGGCGAAGTTGATGAACCGCAGCACCCCGTAAACCATCGTGTAGCCGAGCGCGAGAAGCGCGTAGATCGCCCCGAGGGACAGGCCGTTGATGAGTTGCTGGAGGAATTCGGACACGGATGGATTTTAACGCAAAGGCGCGAAGACGCTAAGGACGCAAAGGTCGGAGTTTTTAACCACGAAATACACGAAAGTCGGATGGATTGGTTTCGTGGTTTTTTTGATCGGGTCAGGGGGCGACGGTTTCCAGGTAGGTGAACTTGCCGTCCTTGATCGTGAGGATGGCGGCGGGTTTGCTGGCGTTGCGGTTGACGTCCATGTCGATGCGGCCGGTGACGCCTTCAAATCCCTTGGTCGCGACGAGCGCCTCACGGATTTTGGCGGGCTCGGTCGAGCCGGCGCGGCGGATCGCGTCGACCATGATGTAGGCGGAGTCGTAGCCGAGCGCGGCCATGCCGTCGGGCGTGCGGTTGTCGAAGCGTTCGCGGTATTTTTTCACGAAGGCCCGCACCTTGGGGTCGGGCGACTCGGCGGAGTAGTGCGTCGAGTAGTAGCAGCCCTCGATGGCGGCGCCGGCGATCTGCACCAGCTCGGGCGCCTCCCAGCCGTCGCCGCCGATGAGCGGGACGGTGATGCCGAGTTCACGGGCCTGTTTGGCGATGAGGGCGGCCTCGGTGTAGTAGGCGGGAACGAAGAGCACGTCGGGTTTGGCGGCCTTGATGGCGGTGAGCTGGGCGTTGAAGTCCTTGTCTCCCTCGGCGAACTTCTGGTCGGAGACAATCTCGCCTCCGGAGGAAGGGAACTGTTTGCGGAACACCTCGCCCAGGCCGGTGCTGTAGGCCGAGGAGATGGAGGTGAGGATGGCGGCGCGGCGTGCCTTCAGTTTGTCGCGGGAGAAGGTGGCGAGCACGGAGCCCTGGAACGGATCGATGAAGCAGGCGCGGAAGATATGGTCGCCGGTGGCGGTGACCGCCGGGTTGGTGGCGGACGGGCTGAGCATGGGGATCTTGAACGCCTGGGCGACGCCGGCGCCTTCAAGGGAGCGGCTGGAGGTGACCTCGCCGATCAGGGCGACGACCCGGTCGCGGGTGATGAGTTTTTTTACGACGGTGGCGGATTCACCGGGTTTGGACTGGGTGTCCTCGACGACCAGCTCGATCTGCCGGCCGAGGACGCCGCCGGCGGCGTTGATCTCGTCGATGGCGAGGCGGGTGGCCTTGGTGGAGGAATCGCCAAAGGTGCCGTCCTTGCCCGTGATGGCTGCGTAGTTGCCGATTTTGATGGTGGCGGGGCCGGCGGCTTTCTTCGGTCCGCAGCCGGAGAGGAGAACCAAGGCGGCGAGCAGGAAGAAAGAGGTGGTTTTTCCGGGGAAGTGCATGGGACAAAAATAAAAGATAAGGGAGGGCGACCGGCGCGTGGCGTGAACAAAGGCCGCGGGCGGCGGGCTTTCAATCAAACTCCACGGGGTTTTGAGAGAGGACGAACCCATTGACAGCAGGGCGCGTTCCGTCCGGGGTGTTTTTCCCGCTTTGCCTTTGTCGCGGGAGCCTCCTTTAACCACCGCCGTTGAACCTCATCGACCGATACCTCCTGCGGGAATGGCTGAAGATGCTTGTGCTCGTCCTCGGGGCGACGCTCGGGCTGCTGCTCTTGCAGGCGATGTATGAGGATTTCAGCGATCTCATCAACGATGACGCCGGCGTGGCGGACATCGTCGTCTACTACGGCGTGAAACTGCCCAGCTACCTCTCGGTGGTGCTGCCGCTGTCGTTGCTGGTGTCGTTGCTCTATACGCTGGGCCAGATGCACCGGAACAACGAGATCACCGCGATGCGCGCGGCGGGCATGGGGCTTTTTCGCATCACCCGGAGCATCTGGCTCACGGGCCTGCTGCTTTGCGGGGTGACGTGGTATTTCAACGCGACGGTGATTCCGTGGTCGGTCGAGGAATCGAGGTCGATCCGCGAAAACCTGGAGTTCCGCCGCGAGGCGAAGGGCGTGGCGCTCGAGCGCGTCGGCATGCTTTCCGGGGTGACGTTCAACAACCAGCGCGAGGGACGCATGTGGTATTTCAACCGCTACAGCCAGTTCACGCACCGGGGCTACGGCCTGACGCTGGTGCAGATGGACAAGAAGAGGCACGAGCTTTTCCGGCTGCTGGCCTCGGAGGCCTGGTATGACCAGAAGCAGAAATCCTGGGTGCTCTACAACGGGCGGGAAATCTGGATGGACCCGGCGAACGACGAGGTCATCCGCACGGAGACCTTCAAGGAAAAGAGCGAGAAGGACTTCACCGAGGATCCCGCGATGATGCTCATTTTTGATGTGAAGCCGCAGAACCTTTCGTTCACCGAGCTGCGCAGGATCATCGATTACTTCGAGGTGGACAACAACCCGAAGGCCACGCCCTACGCGGTGCGCTATTACAGCGTGCTGGCCGACACGCTGGGGCCGCTCATCATCATCGCGCTGGCGATTCCCTTTGCGGTGACGGGGGTGCGCGTGAACCCCGTGGTGGGCGTGTCGAAGTCGCTCGGGTTGTTTCTGCTCTACTTCGTGCTGGTGAAGACCAGCACCGCGCTCGGCGGCCGCGACATCATCCCGGCGTTATGGGCGGCGCTTCTTCCCATCGCGACGATGCTGCTGGTCGGGCTGGGCTTTTTTGCGCGGGTGCGGTGAGGTCGCCGCCGGCGCGGGAGGCGGGCCGATCTCGAACTGGGTGAAGTCGTTTATGATGCCCTCGTAGGGCTTGTCCTGCTTGTAGATTTGCAGGATGCGGCCGTGCTCGACGTCGGAGGTCGGAAAAATCTTCGGCGGTTCGCCGGGCAGAAAAATGCCGGTGTAGGCGCGGTGACGGTCAACGAGGCGGCGAATGACGACCATGGGGCACGCAATGGGGTTTTGCCGGTTTGGCAAACGAACGCGAACGCGGCGGGCCGCCGCGTCTACTCTCAAGACCAGGCGTAGTTGAAGCTGATGCTGATGCGCTCGTCGTCCACGCGGTTGGCGGCGACCTCGTGGCGGAGCCAGCTTTCGAAGAGGATGACGTTGCCGGCCTCGGCGGGGTAGGTGGTGTAGAGGCGGTTTTCGTCGCGGACATTGGGCACCTTGGGCGGTGCGGCCATGAGACTGGAGAGGCGCGGATCCTCGAACTTCAGGCCGGAGCAGCCTTCGGGCGTGCGCACGTAGTAGGTGCCGCTGATGAAAGAATTCGGATGCAGGTGCAGCGAGTGCGCGGCGGTGGGCGGCATGATGTTGACCCAGCAGTCGGTCATGCGGATCTCGCGTCCGCGGAGATCCATGTCGAGCGCCTTGGCGTAGGCGCGGACGTGTTTGGTGATTTTCTTTTCGAGGCCGCCGAAGGTGCTGGAGAACCCGTGAAGCTGGTGGAGCGAGGCGTAGCTGGTGTAGCCGCCGGGGTAGTTCTTGGCGGACCAGGCGCGGCCCTCGTCGTCGTAGTCGCGAAGCTGGTGGCACTCGTCGGCGAGGTCGTCGTTGAGGCGGGCGAGGCCCTTGGGCTGGAGCTTTTCGCAGTAGATGAAAGTGGGGAACCAGGCTTTGAGCGGCATGGGCGGAACTGTGCGGACGCGGGTGACGACGGCAAGCGTTCGCGCTGGCCTGCGGGGCGGGCGGCGTTACGACTGCGGGATGTCGTTACTTGAAGGGGCCGTTTGTTTTTATGCGGCGATGTCGCTCGTCACGCTGGCGTTGTATGCCTGGGACAAGCGGGCGTCGAAGCGCGCGGGAGCGCAGCGGGTGCGCGAACGCACGCTGCACTTGTGGGCGCTTGCGGGCGGATTTGGCGGCGCGTTGATTGGGCAGGTCTGGCTGCGGCACAAGACGCGGCATGCGTCGTTTGTGATCGGGGCGGTGCTGGCGCTGGCGGTTCACGCGGGCGCGTGGGTGTGGTGGTGGGCGAGGTAGGGCGGGTTATCCTTAACCCGCCGTCTTGGGAGTCCGAATGACCGGAGGCGCGTTAAGGATAACGCGCCCTACCTTCTTCGACGTCTATTTCAGTAAATCACAGAGTAACCTATTAGGTTACTCTGTGATTGTGGTGTGAGGAGGTCAGGTGCTCGGGCGGATGCGGATGAGGAGGTCCTTGGCGTCGACGGTTTCACTGACGGCGACGTTGAGCTCGGAGATGACTCCATAGCAGGGGGCGTAGACGGTGGTCTGCATCTTCATCGCTTCCATCATGAGGAGCTTGTCGCCCTTCGCCACCTTGGCGCCGAGGGTGACGGAGAGGGCGGCGATGAGGCCGGGGATGGGCGCGGCGATCTGCGTGGGGTCGGAGAGGTCGGCTTTGGGGCGGGCCTTGGTCTTGGGGGAGACGCCCTTGTCGGTCACGAGCGTGTCGCGGGCGATGCCGTTGAGCTCGTAGCTGACGTTGCGGCGTCCGTCGGTGTCGGGGGCGCCGATGCCGACGAGACGGATGATGAGGGTCTTGCCCTCCTCGATCTCGACGGTGATCTCCTCGCCGGGCTGAAGGCCGTAGAAGAAGGAGGCGGACGGAAGCATGCTGACGTCGCCGAACTCGCGGCGGTGTTTTGCGAAGTCGGCGAAGACCTGCGGATACATGAGGTGCGAGTAGAGATCGTCGTCGGTGGGCTCGCGGCGGAGTTTTTCGGCGAGGGCGGACTTGAGCTTGGCGATCTCGGCGACGCCGAGGTCGGCGGCGGCCTTGCGCTCCTTGGCGGTGGATTTCGCGGGCTTGAGGGAGGACTTGTAGGCGGCGACGGCCTCCTTGTGGCGTTTCGCGCCGAGGACGGCGAGGGAGACCTTGGCGGGCCAGCCGCCCTCGGGCCAGCCGAGGCCGCCGGTGAGCATGTCGATCACGCTCTCGGGGAAGGGCGTCTCGCCGGGCGGGAGGTTGATCACGTCGGCGGGCTTGATGCCGCGCGAGAAGAGGAAGAGCGCCATGTCGCCGACGACCTTCGAGGACGGGGTGACCTTGACGATGTCGCCGAAGAGCGCGTTGACCTCGGCGTAGGCGCGGGCGATCTCGGGCCAGCGGTGCGAGACGGCCATGGAGGCGGCCTGCTCCTTGAGGTTGGTGTATTGGCCGCCGGGCATCTCGTGGAGGTAAACCTCGGCGGAGCCGGTGCGGGGCGCGGTGTCGAAGGGGACGTAGACGGAGCGGACCCGCTCCCAGTAGTCGGAGAACTCGTTGAGCGCGTCGAGGTCGAGGCCGGTGTCGCGCGGGGTGAGGCGGAGGGCGGCGACGGTGGAGTTGAGGTTGGGCTGCGAGGTGCTGCCGCTCATCGAGGCGATGGCGAGGTCCACGATGTCCACGCCGGCGTCGGCGGCGCGGAGGACGGAGGCGGCGTTGATGCCGCTGGTATCGTGCGTGTGGAAATGGACGGGCAGGCCGATCTCGTCCTTGAGCGTTTTGACGAGTTTGAAGGCGGCGGCGGGGCGGCAGAGGCCGGCCATGTCTTTGATCGCGAGGACGTGCGCGCCCATTTTTTCGAGCTCCTTGGCGAGGCGGACATAGTAGGAGAGGGTGAACTTGTCGCGCTTC
The DNA here is from genome assembly GCA_041662485.1 of Opitutaceae bacterium. Taxonomy (GTDB): domain Bacteria; phylum Verrucomicrobiota; class Verrucomicrobiia; order Opitutales; family Opitutaceae; genus Rariglobus. Next base: position 9,278 of record JBAZSJ010000012.1, read on the forward strand.
TCGTCGAGGATGTCGCCGGTGTAGCAGATCGCGGCCTCGCAGACACCGTGGGTGTCCTGCACGGCTTCCATGGCGACGCGGAGGTTGGGGAGATAATTCAGCGAGTCGAAGATGCGGAAGATATCCATGCCGTTGGCGGCGGCGTGGCGCACGAAGCCGGCGACGATGTGGTCGGGGTAGTTGGTGTAGCCGACGGCGTTGGCCCCGCGGAAAAGCATCTGGAAACAGATGTTGGGGACGCGGGCGCGGAGCTGGCGGAGACGGTCCCACGGGTCCTCGTTGAGGAAACGCATCGAGGTGTCGAACGTGGCGCCGCCCCACATTTCGAGGGAGTAGAGGTCGGGCACGCGGCGGGCGAGCGCGGCGGCGGCGGCGAGCATGTCGTGCGTGCGCACGCGGGTCGCCATGAGGGATTGGTGGGCGTCGCGGAAGGTGGTGTCGGTGACAAGCACGCGCTTCTGCGCGACGGTCCACTCGGCGAATTTTTTGGCGCCGAGCTTGAGGAGGAGCTGACGGGTGCCGTCGGGCGGAGGGAGATTCCGGTCGTAAGCAACCGGCGTGATGGGCGCGAAGGGCTTGGCGGGGCGGAAGCCCTTGGCCTGGGGGTTGCCGTTGACGGTGACGTTGCCGAGGAAGTTGAGGATGCGGGTGGCGCGGTCCTTGCGGATCTTGAAATTGAACAGTTCGGGCGTGGTGTCGATGAGCGTGGTGGTGGCCTGGCCCAAGGCGAAGATGGGATGGGCGATGACGTTCTCGAGGAAGGGGATGTTGGTCTTCACGCCGCGCACGCGGAATTCGCTCAGGGCGCGGCTCATGCGGTCCAGGGCGACCCCGTAGCGCTGGCCGCTGGCGATGACCTTCACGAGCATCGAGTCGTAGAATGGTGTGATGACCGAGCCCGAATAACCGGCGGCGCCGTCGAGACGGATGCCGAAGCCGCCGGGCGAGCGGTAGGCCTGGATGCGGCCGTAGTCGGGCGTGAACTTGTTCTCGGGGTCCTCGGTGGTGATGCGGCACTGGAGCGCGTAGCCGTTGCGCGGCACGTCGGACTGCTGCGGCATGCCGACCTCGGAAGAGTGTAGCCGGTGGCCCTGCGCGATGAGAATCTGGGCGCGGACGAGATCGAGACCGGTGATGACCTCGGTGACGGTGTGCTCGACCTGGATACGCGGGTTCATCTCGATGAAGAACCACTCGTGGCGGTCGAGATCGTAGAGGAATTCCACGGTGCCGGCGTTGTCGTAGCGGATCTCGCGGGCGATGCGCACGGCGGCGGCGCAGAGGGCGTCAACCACGTCGCGGGGCAGGCCGAAACTGGGGGCGACCTCGACGACCTTCTGGTGGCGGCGCTGGACGGAGCAGTCGCGCTCGTGGAGGTGGATGACGTTGCCGTGCTTGTCGCCGAGGATCTGGACCTCGATGTGCTTGGCGCGCGGGATGTATTTTTCGAGGAAGACGGCGGCGTTGCCGAAGGAGCGTTCGGCCTCGGCCTGGGCCTCGTCGAGCAGGGCGTCGAGATCGGCGGCCTTGTGGACCACGCGCATGCCGCGACCGCCGCCACCGAAGGCGGCCTTGATGATGAGGGGGAAACCGATTTCCTTGGCGATCTTGAGGGCCTCGGCGCGGTCGCTGACGGGTTCTTCGGTGCCGGGGAGGACGGGGACCTTGATTTTTTGGGCGAGGGCACGGGCGGCGGTCTTGTCACCCATCATCTCGAGCAAGTCGGAGCGCGGACCCACGAAGATGATGCCGGCCTTTTCAACGGCGCGGGCGAACTCGGGGTTTTCGGAGAGGAAACCGTAGCCGGGATGGATGGCGTCGACGTTTTTTTCACGGGCGACGCTGACGATGCTTTCGATGTCGAGGTAGGCGGCGACGGGGCCCTTGCCATGGCCCACCTGGTAGGCCTCGTCGGCCTTCTGGCGGTGGAGCGAGAAGCGGTCTTCCTGCGCGTAGATGCTGACCGTGCGCAGGCCGAGTTCGGTGCCGGCGCGGAAAACGCGCACGGCGATCTCGGAGCGGTTGGCGGCCATGAGCTTGGCGAGAGGACGAATCTCGGCGGACTGCTCGGCAACGGTGGAACTGGGCGACGCGACAGGGGATTTGGCGGCGGACATGGGGTGTCTTTGGGAGTGGGTCCGAAAGACGTGGATGAGTTTCGCGCCGGGAGCGATTATTTTCATAGCTTATATGGGATATGATGCGGGCGACTGCGTGGACGGCGGCTGAGTTCGAACCACGGAGTGTTTAACCACTAAATGGAATCCGCCAATGGGGCGATTCGGTGGGAGCGGTTCCGGCCAACCCCGCAGTGGCGGGGCGATTGGCCTCCACGATTGAGCGGAGGGGCGGTTGATGCCGCCGGGCGTTCCTAGAGGGAATCCCTGAGACTCAAGGGAACTCCTGAAATCCGGCCGAGATTGGGATTGTAGGGCCGGCGCTGGCGCCGTGCCGGTTCGAAGTTGTCCGGCCTGCGAGGCATGGCGCAAGCGCCAGCCCTACACGGTCAGGCAGAGGCGGAGTGATGGGCCGGATTTTAGGAGTTTACTAAAAGTATCCGCCGAGCGGCGCCTTATGATCGGGCGAGCTGGTCGCGGGCGGCGAGGACGTGCGCGGGGATCGGTTCGGAGGCGATCCAGCCGCGGGCGGGGTAATCGCGGATGCGGTCAATCTCGCCGGCGAGGAGCGCGGGATAATCGAGATGCTTGGCCGTGTGCTGGGCGTGTTCGTGCTCGAAGGTCGAGGCGGGGGCGAGTGCCCAGGAGGAGACGGAGGGGGCGTGGTGTTTCCAAGTGAGACGCACGCGACGCAGGCGGGCGGGGCTGGCGACGAGCAGGGCGGTGCGCAGGCCGGTGCCGGGGGTGAGCTCGGGGTGGTTGCGGGCGATCAGGTCGAGGGTGAAGCGGACATTTTCACCGGTGTTGGTCGAGCGGTTTTCGATGACGACGGAGGCGCGCTCCACGGCGGGGTAAAGGCGCGCGAGTTCGTCGGCGAAGGCGTCGGCTTCGGGGCGTCCGAGGTCGGCGGTGCCTGCGCCGATGCCGCCGGTGAAGATAATGCGGCGGGCTCGTCCGTCGGCGTGCAGAGCGCCGCAGAGGGCGGCGATGCGCAGGTCAAAAACGCCGAAGCCGATCACCGCGTCGCATACGGCGGGCGCACCGGTGTCGGGCGTTGAGAGATAATCGTAGAGGATGCGCGCGGCGGTGCCTCCGTCGTCGGAGGAGGGAGGCACCGATGGCGACCGTGCGGTCACGGCGGGGCTTAGTGTTTCACGTGAACGACCGCGCTCTTGGGCTGGCCGATCTGCTTGAGCAGGTCGCCGAACCACGGAACGGTCGTGTCGAAGGGCTTGCCGCCTTTGATGCGCGGGAACTCGATGGCGCGGAGGACGCCGTCCTTGTCCTCGTCGTGGCCGATGACGCCGCCTTCGTGGCGGAGGGCGCACTCGACGGCGAGGTCGGTGCAGCTCTTGATGAGGCGGAGGTCGTCGGTGTTGGCGGCGGCGGCGCGGGCGAAGTAGCCGGATTTTTGGACGAGGACTTTTTCGGCGCCGAGCATCTTGGCGAATTGTTCGCCGAACCATTTGCCGGGGTTGATGGCGTCGAGTTTGACGTGGCCGAAGGCGTCGCGGGGGACTTCCTGACCCTTGGCCTGCATCTCGGCGATGATGCTTTCAACGCCGGCGCCTTCGCTGATGAAAATGTTAACGTTGTCCACCTTGTCCATGATGGCCTTGAGGCGGGCGGCCTCGGCGGCGAGATCGACGGCCAGCTCGGGGATGAACACGGCGTGGACGTCGAGGTTGGCGCGGGAGAGGCCGAGGCCGGGGACGAATTCCTCGCGGTCGAGGAGCTTGCGGTATTCCGAGGCGGTGGCGGCGGTGAGCCAGCCGCAGTTACGGCCCATGACCTCGTGGATGATGAGCATGCGCGGGTTGGCGTTGTGCTCGGCGACGACGTTGCGGAAGTAGCGGGCGCCTTGTTCGGCGGCGGTCCAGGCGCCGAGCGACTGGCGGATGGGGAAGACGTCGTTGTCGATGGTCTTGGGGAGGCCGATGACGGTGAGGCCGTAGTTGTTGCGCGCAAGGAAGGCGGCGAGGTCGGCGGCGGCGGTGTTGGTGTCGTCACCGCCGATGGTGTGTAGAATGTCCACGCCGTCCTTGATGAGCTGGTCGGCGGCGACCTTCTGCGGGTCTTCGCCTTCCTTCACGAGGCCGCGCTTCACGCAGTCCTTCACGTTGGTGAGTTTGACGCGGCTGTTGCCGATGGGAGAGCCGCCGTGCTTGTGGAGGATGGAGGCGGCGGCGCGCTCGGCGGGGCCGATCTTGTAGGAGTCGCCGAGGAGCAGGCCCTTGTAGCCGCTGTGGTAGGCGATGATCTCGATGTCGGGCGCGATCTCGGTGTAGCGTTCAATCAATCCGCCGACGGCGGAGCTGAGGCAGGGCGCGAGGCCACCTGCGGTGAGGAGGGCGACTTTTTTGGGACGGGCGGTGTTGGCTGGAGTGCTCATGGGTCTTGGAAAGAGTGGTGAGCGTGGGCAGCCAATCCCGTGCCGTCGAGCAGGGAGCGTGTGCGCCTGTTGGCAAAAAGCGCGCGGCGTTTAACTTGCCTGCCGGCAGCTCCCTGGAGTCGGATTTTTTAACGCAAAGGCGCAAAGAGCCGCGAAGAACGCAAAGGATAAAGCGAAACGGCGCTTCACGGCCTTTGCGTGATCTTGGCGATCTTTGCGGTAGAGCGTTTCAGTAAAGTTGTAGCCTGAGAATTATCTGCAAGGAGGACGGACCTCCAGGTCCGTCACGGTTGGGCGCGAAGGAATCCGCGATAGTCGGACCGGGAGGTCCGACCTCCTTTATGGCGACAACTTTATTTGAAATGCTCAACAATCCGAAACCAAAGGGGCGGCGGCGTTATTTACCTCAGACGGCGGCGACAGTCTGCGCTTCCTGCAGGACCGGTTCGGCCTGAAGGATGATCTTGATCACATCGGCGGCGCTATAGGAGTTCCGGTCCGGCTCAAGATAACGGGCGAGATGGGCGACGTCGTTGCCGACCGTGACGATGGCGGGCTCGGGATAACTGCCGTGGATCTGGCCGAGGCCGACGGTGGCGAGCAGGCCGTTGCACAAGCACTTGCGGCCTTCGGCGGCCTCGCGGGTGCCGCCCTTGCGGACGAAATTGCCGACGGGCTCCGCGGCGCAGCGGTAATCGATGGTGCCGTCGGGCTTGGTGAAGGCCTGGCGAAGGTAGCCGAGATCGCAGAGGCGGGGGCGGCCGGAGTAGCGCGTCGGGTTGGCGACCGTGTTGGGGAGCTGGAGAACCTTGAAGGGAAAACCGGTGGGCGAGGCGAGCGGGTCGGTGTGGACGGCGGCCTGGCCGGACCTGCTGAGGGCGAGGGTCTGGGCCTTGAACTCGGGGGTGATGCCGGATTCCTCGCAGAAGGCGAAGGCGGTGCCGACCTGGACGCCGTTTGCGCCGAGACGTTGGGCGGCGGCGAGCGTGGCGGGTGTGGCGTGGGCGCCGGCGATCCAGAACGGGAGGCCGAGCTCGCGGATTTTGCCGATGTCGGGGATGTCGCGCGGGCCGTAGATGGGTTCGCCGGAGGCGTTGAGCTGCATCGGGCCGCGCGGAGGGGCGTTGTGTCCGCCGGCGAGTTCGCCTTCGACGACAAAGCCGTTGACCTCGCCGCTGGATTTGCGGGCGAGCGTGAGGGCGAGGGTGGCGGAGCTGACGATGGCGAGAAAGAAGGGGCGGCGCAGGGCGGGCACGGCGCCCTTGCAGAAAGCCTGCGGGTCGAACTTGGCGCGGGCGGCGGGAGTGGCGGCGGGCGGACCCTCGACGTCGATGGGGAGTTCCACGGCTTCGCCGCGCGCGAGTTGATCAAGGACGCCGGGAATGGCGCGCGGGATGCCTGCGCCCATCAGCACGTAGTCCACGCCCGCGAGCATCGCGCCGAAGAGCGAGGCGAGGGTGGGGAGCTGGATTTTTTCAAGAAGGTTGAGACCGACGACCCCGAAGTGTCCTTCCTTGGCGAGGAAGACCTCGACGAAATTGGCGGCGACGGTGAGCTCGGTGAGGGCGGGGCTGGCGTCGAGCGTGGGCATCTCGACGGATTTGAAGGGGCGGTTGGCGGGTTTGCCGCCGGCGACGAACCACGCCTTGAGGACGCGGTCGGCAACCTCGGGCATGGGAAAATGGCGCAGGGCGCGGCGGAGGTGTCCGCCGGAGTCGCCCTCTTGCAGGCGGCGGGCGAGGACGACGGGCAGCAGGGTGCCGGAAACGACGCCGAGCTGGCCTTGCAGCGAGACGGCCTTGGCGAGCGGCCAACCGGAAACGGCGACGCCCATCCCGCCTTGAATGATGATTGGATGTGTCATGGTTGCGACCACGGGGTGACGGGCTCCCGAGGGGGGAGGTCGCTGTGGTAAGGGTCAACTTAGCCCTCAACGTCGAGGCATGGAAAGTGCCATCAGGGGAAAGCGGCGCATTGGTTGCGCGTTTATTAGGGGCTAATCGAAATGCTTATAGGCGCGCCATCCGCCTCCGTCCGTCCTACTCGCCCGCAGAGCGCTTCAGCTTGAAAAACACCTGAAGCATCACGCGGCATTCGTCTTCGAGCACGCCGCCGACGGTGAGCTCGAGGTGGTGGTTGACGCGGGGCAGGGCGTTGAGATCGGTCGCGCCGCCGAGGCAGCCCATCTTCGGGTCGGGCACGGCGTAGCACACGCGCTTGAGGCGCGACATGAGCGTGGCGCCTGAGCACATCGGGCACGGTTCCTTGGTGACGTAGAGCGTGCAGCCTTCGAGGCGCCAGTCGCCGAGGTGCGAGGCGGCCTGGGTGATCGCGAGCACCTCGGCGTGCGCGGTGGGATCGTGCGAGGCCTCGACGGTGTTGTGGGCCGAAGCGATGACCTCGCCGCCGTGCTCGATCACGCAGCCGATGGGGACCTCGTCCTGCCGCCACGCCTCTATGGCCTGGTTGTAGGCGAGGCTCATGAAGAACGCGTCGTCGCGGACGAGTTGCGACGGGAAGCGTTTTTCGAACGGGCAGTCTGAGGCGTTGGACGGAACCATGAAGGATGCGGAAGGGTGGGAACCGCAGCCGGCGTCCCGAGGAAAGCCTTGACTTACGAGGGTAGGGGATGCCTTACAAGTAGCTTTTATACACCGACCTGAACGCATGATCTCAACCCTCTCCGGCCTCGCTGCCTCCACCCATGTCTGAAGCATCCGACGGCAAATCAATCGAGGTTGAAGGCAAAGTCGTGGCCGTGCTCCCCGGCACGATGTTCAAGGTGCAGCTTTCCAACGGCCATGTCGTGCTCGCGCACATCTCCGGCAAACTCCGCAAGAACTTCATCAAGATCGCGGCCGGCGACGGCGTGAAGATGGAGATGAGCCCCTACGATCTCGAAAAGGCGCGCATCACCTACCGCATGAAGGACGTCAACGCCCCCGCGTTCGTCGCGCGCCGCCGCCGCTACTGAGCGAACGCCCGCGAACTCCGCTCGCCGGCGCTTGCGGCCACGTTTTATTTCCATCGACGCCGTCGCGCTGACGGCGTCTTTTTTGTGCCCGGTGGCCGACACTCCCTCACATCCCGAAGCGCCCGACGCCGGCCTGCCCGCCGATCTCGACGACGCGATCCGCGATTTCGGCAACGCGCTCACGCTCGAACGCGGACGCTCCGACCGCACGCTTGAGGCCTACGAAAGCGACCTGCGCCAGTGCGCGGCGCACCTCGTCCGTCGCGGCGTGAAAGACTGGAAAGCCGCGCAGCCTTCGCAGGTGATGGAGTGGCTCTATTCCCTGAGCGGCAAAGACGCGGCGGACACGGCGACGGTCGCCACGCTGGCGCGAAAACTTTCCGCGCTGCGGATGTTTGCCCGCCACCTCGTGCGCGAGCGGGTGCGTCCGGATGATTTCACCGAGCAGTTGCAGGGCCCCAAGCTCGTGCGCCATGTGCCCGGCACGCTTTCGATGAAGGAGATCGACGCGTTGCTGGCCGCGCCTGCCGGCGGCGATCCGCACTCGTTGCGCGACCGGGCGATCCTGGAGCTTTTTTATTCGAGCGGACTGCGCGTGTCGGAGCTGGCGGGACTGATGTTGCAGCAGGTCGATCTGGAGAGCGGTTTCTTGCGCGTGTTTGGCAAAGGCTCGAAAGAGCGCGTGGTGCCGGTCGGCGGCAAGGCGGCCGACGCGCTCACCGTTTATCTCGCGTCGGCCCGGACGTATTTCGTGAAGCCGAAGACCGGCAGCCAGCTTTTCCTGAGCGAACGCGGCACGGCGCTCTCGCGGCAGATGCTCTGGGTGCTCGTGAAAAAATACGCGAAGCGCGCCGGCATCACGAAAACCGTGAAGCCCCACCTGCTGCGACATTCGTTTGCCACGCACCTGCTGGGCGGCGGGGCCGACCTGCGCGCGATCCAGGAAATGCTGGGGCACGCCAACATCGCCACGACGCAGATTTATACGGCGGTCGAGGAAAAGCGCCTGCTGGACCAGCACGCGCGATTCCATCCGCGCAACCAAGAGTAAAGCTTGCGTGAAAGTGCAGTGATGCCGTCGGCAGGAAAGAAATCCCTGCGCGGCGGCACCCGTCCACTTGTCACCTATTAAGTGACAAACACACGGGAAACCTGACGTATTTGTCACTTACTGAGTCTAGCGTAATAGGGTGACAGGTAGGGACGGACCGCTGGGCCGTCCGTTGCGCGGTGCCCAGTGGTAAATCGCGGCGGGCCCAGCGGTCCCGCCCTACCTGGAAATCGTCACTCTATTATGCAAGGCTCAGTAATAAGTGACAAACTTGCCGAGGATCGGGCTCTTTGGCGGGAGAATGGGTAAGGCGACCTGGCTGGGCCCTGCTTTGCGGCGCGTTGACGCCAAGCCCGGCCCGCGCGGGTAAAAACCCTTGACCGAAGGGGGATTCGCGACGTCATCGTTTTGTTTGAGCTGCCGTGAACATCAACGCCGCCGTCAACTCTCGAACCACCGTGCCGGTTCGCATGCTGACGCGTCCGAAAATGGAGCCCCGCGGATGGCGGGCGTCGCGTGCAAAATGACGGGTTTTGTGCCAAGCTTTTCCATGGTCACCTGTTTCCTTTGTCAGTCGTCTTCGGCCGCCGGCCGCCTTTCCTGCTCATGAGCGACAAGATCACCCACGAATGTGGCGTTGCAATGGTGCGGCTGCTGAAGCCGCTTTCCTACTATCAGGAAAAATACGGAACGCCGCTCTGGGGCTTCACCAAGCTTTTCCTTCTCATGGAGAAGCAGCACAACCGCGGACAGGACGGCGCGGGCGTGTGTTGCGTCAAGAGCGACGTCGCGGAGGGCGATCCGTTCATGTTCCGCGAGCGCTGCGTCAAAACCAACCCGCTCGACAAGATCTTCAAGACCCTGCTCGGCCAGTATAACGAAAAGGTGGACGCCGGCGTGATCCACCCCGAGTTCGCCGAGACGGTGAAAAAGCATTTCGACTTTGGCGGCGAGCTGCTGATGGGGCACCTGCGCTACGGCACCAGCGGCGGCTACAACATCTCGTCCTGCCACCCATATTTCCGCCGCAGCCCGTGGCCCACGCGCAACCTCGCGCTGTGCGGAAACTTCAACATGACGAACACCGCGGAGCTGAACGCGTCGCTCGTCGCGATGGGCCAGCATCCGATCTTCGCCACCGACACGCAGGCGCTGCTCGAAAAAATCGGCTTCTTCCTCGACGAGGAGCACGACGAGATCTTCCGCAAGCTGCGCACCCAGGGATTCAGCGGCGAGGAAACCTCCCGGCGCATCAGCGAGGAGCTCGACCTCGCGCGCGTCATCACCCGCGCCTCCCAGAAGTGGGACGGCGGCTACACGCTTTGCGGACTCATCGGCAACGGCGACGCCTTCGTAGCCCGCGATCCGTCGGGCATCCGCCCGTGCTGGTATTTCCAGAACGACGAGGTCATCGCCTTCGCCTCGGAACGCGCCCCGCTCATGACGGTGTTCGATCTCGGGGTCGAAGACGTGAAGGAGGTCTCGCCCGGCCATGTCATGGTGATGAAACGCAACGGACAGGTGACGTCCTCGGCGTTCACCGCGCCGCTGCCGCGTTCCTCGTGTTCGTTCGAGCGCATCTATTTCTCGCGCGGAAACGACCTGGAAATCTACAAGGAGCGCAAACTCCTCGGCGGCCGTCTCGCCGACCAGGTGCTCAAGGCCGTCAGCTACGACTGGGAACACACCGTGTTCAGCTTCGTGCCCAACACCGCCGAGGTCGCCTTCTACGGGCTCATGCACGCGCTCCGCAAGAAGCGCCGCATCGAGGTGAAGGCCGCCATCCTCAAGGCGGCCGCAGACGGCACGCTCAACGACGCCCTGCTCGACGAGTTGATCATGAAAAACTGGCCGCGCGGCGAGAAGGTCGTCTCGAAGGACATCAAGATCCGCACGTTCATCGGCCAGGAAGGCATGCGCAACCAGCTCGCGAGCCACGTCTACGACATCACCTACGGCTCGATCAAACTCGGCGACCACCTCGTGTGCGTGGACGACTCCATCGTGCGCGGCACGACGCTGCGCCGCTCGATCCTGCGCATCCTCTCGCGGCTCAATCCCAAGAAGATCGTCATCGTTTCCACCGCGCCGCAGATCCGGTTTCCCGACTGCTACGGCATCGACATGTCGGAGCTGGGCAAGTTCGTCGCCTTCGAGGCGACCGTCGCGCTGCTGAAGGAACGCGGCCAGACATCCCTCTTGCGCGAGGTTTACGAACTTTGCCGCGAGGCCATCGCCAAGGGCGACTCGGTCAACCACGTCCGCAAGCTCTACGAGCCGTTCACGCCCGAGGAGATTTCGGCGAAGATCACCGAGCTCGTCCGCCCGAAGGCCATCGAGTGGAAGGGCGAGTTTGAGATCATTTTCCAGACGGTGGAAAACCTGCGCTCCGCCGTGCCCAACCACACCGGAGACTGGTATTTCACCGGCAAGTATCCGACTCCCGGCGGCTTCCGCGTCGTGAACCAGGCCTACATCAACTACTACGAGCAGAGCGAAGGCCGCTCCTACTGATTTCCCATGGAGAAGGAAACGACCAAGGAGCCGACGTTGCCTCGCATCCATACAATCCGCAAACAACGGGTGGTATTGGATGCTGATCTTGCCCGGCTCTACGATGTTCCGACGTTTCGTTTTAACGAAGCGGTTAAACGAAATGAAGATCGGTTCCCGTTGGATTTCAGGTTTCAGCTTACGCGTGAAGAAGTTGCCCACTTGATATCGCAAAATGCGATATCAAGTTCCGGTCACGGCGGTCTTCGCAAATTGCCTTGGGTATTTACCGAGCATGGCGCGTTGATGGCGGCTACGGTCTTGAAAAGTCCGCGCGCCGTGCAGTTAAGCCTCTATCTTGTTCGTGCTTTTGTGAAAATCCGCGACGAGATCGCCTCCAACCTCTCCGTCCTGCGCCGACTCTCCGAAATCGACAAAAAACTCCTCGAACACGACGTCGTGCTGCGCGAGGTGATCGAGCGTCTCCAGCCGCTTCTGAGCCCGCCGCCCGAGAAACCAAAGCCCAAGATAGGCTTTTACCGCGGCAACCGCTAAAAACGCGCTGCACATTTTTCATTCGTCATTGATCATTGGTCATTCGTCATTTCTCCCCGCATGTCCCTCAGCTACGAATCCTCCGGCGTTAACTACGATCAGCTCGATGCGTTCAAGCGCGCCTGCCAGAAGGCCGCCAAGACCACCGCGCCCCTGCTGGAAACGCACGGCTACGCCGAGCCCGCCAACACGCGCGGCGAGAGTTGCTACCTCATGGAGGCCGCCGACCACTTCCTCGCCCACGTCGAGGAAGGCCTCGGCACCAAGAACCTCGTGGCCGACGCCGTCTACGCGCAGACGGGCAAGAATTTCTACCGCGAGATATCCATCGATACCGTCGCCACCATCGTCAATGACCTGGTGACCTGCGGCGCGTTGCCCATCTCCGTCGCCATGCATGCGGCGGTCGGCGAGTCGGCATGGTTTACCGATGCCAAGCGTATGGAAGCCCTCGTCGAAGGTTGGGCGGAAGGTTGCCGCCAGGCCGGTGCGGTCTGGGGCGGCGGCGAGACGCCCACGCTGCGCGGCATCGTGAAAGAGGAAGCCATCGTTCTCGCGGGTTCCGCCATCGGGAAGGTTGAGCCGAAATCGCAGCGCATCATCGGCGACGTGAAAGACGGCGACAAAATCATCTTCCTCGCGTCCTCGGGCGTGCAGACCAACGGCCTTTCGCTCTGCCGCCTGATCGCCTCGAAGCTGCCGCAAGGTTACCAAACGCCCATCGGCCACGGCGATTCGCGCACCTACGGCGAGGCGTTGCTCGCGCCGTCGGTCATCTACGTGAAGTTCGTGGCCGAGTGCCAGAACGCGGGCATCAAGCTCAACTACGTCTCGCATGTGACCGGCCATGGCTGGCGCAAATTGATGCGTCTCGACGAGCCGTTCGTTTACGAGATCACGAATCCCGGCGAGGAACCTGCATTGTTCAAATTTTTGCGCGAGGCCGGCCCGATCGACCTGCGCGAGGCCTACGCGACTTTTAACCAGGGTATCGGTTTCGCCGCCTACGTTTCGCCGGATGTCGCCGACGCGACGCTCGCGGCGGCCAAGGCATCCGGCTACAAGGCGTGGCTCGCCGGCACCGTCAAAAAAGAAGGCGACCGCAAGGCCGTGGTCATTCCATCGCTCGGCATCGAGTTTGACGGCAGCACGCTGCAGGTGCGGTGATTAGGTGTATTCGCCTGAGGAATAGATGGTAAATGGACATGGCTTGGGATCTTTGATCAAAGACCATGCTAGACATGGGGTGAAATTTGAGTCATGCACTCGCATCCCCCGTTTAACATGCGAGCATGCTTCAAGTCCCCCTCTTCCTCCCCTTTAACTGTCTGGCTTAAGAGGGCGGGGGTGTCCGCCGTGCTGGCGGCGATGCCGCTGTTCTTGAACGCCCAGTCTGTGACGACGGTGCCGGTGGGGGCGATGACTTACACGTTTCCGGCGACCACGCAGGTCACCACCACCTATATCTCGATCCCGCTGACCAATCCGGCGGTTTATACCCTGCCGGTGGCGTCGCTTACGGCTAACACCATCACGTTTAGCGGGACGCCTTTTCCTGCGGGTGGGTTGGCCCAGACGGGCAGCCCGTTCTTCGCGCGTATCGCCACGGGTGCCCAAGCGGGGCGCACGATTCTCATCACGGCCAATACGAGCAGCACGATCACGGTGGATTCTACGGATCACTCTTCGCAAACGACCGCGCTGAATACCAGTGGCTGGACAGTGGCGGCGGGAGACCGGATAGAGGTTATTGTCGGGGATACTTTGGCGAGTATTTTTGGCGATGGTTCGGTGAATAATCCTCTGAAGTTCGTCGGTGGAACGTCAATTTTTACTGCAGACGCTGTTGGGATTTATAATAAAATAACAGCAAAGTTTGACGCATATTATTTTAATACCACCAATAATTATTGGAGGGTAAACACCTCGGCTTCAAACCTTAATAATATAGTCATTTATCCTGAGAATTCCATTCAAATTTCTCAGAAATCTGGTCGTTCTGGTTTAGCGTTGGTTGTGATCGGGGAAGTTCCTGTTTCGGCTCCACTAACAAAAATAACGGGAAGTGCTGCCACGATTTATTCTGGCACGCGCTTTCCAGTGGATGTGAAGTTTTCGCAATTGTTATTTAATAATTGGACTAAGGCCAATTCTGTTTTCACTGCTGATACGTTGGGTGTTTATAATCCAACTACGGCTAAATTGGATGTATTTTATCAGCGTCTTGATAATGGCCAATGGAGGAAATCGGGTGATAATGTAACCGATTATACAAATTATGTATTGCCCGCAGGTAGTGCCGTAGCAATTGCTCGTCGCTCTGCGGTTTCCGGGAGTTCATCTTTTGTTTCGGCTCCAGTGCCTTACAGTCTTTAACCATATTAATTATGCGTATTTTATTTTATTTTTCATTAATGTTGAGCTTTGCGATTTCGTTGACCGCTCAGACAACTAATCTTTGGACGGACGGTGGTGGTGGGGATCCATCATGGTCGAATACGGCCAATTGGAGTTTGAATAATGTTCCTGGTAGTTCTACTGATGTTCAGATTGCTGTTCAGCCTTCTGCTGGGTTAATAGGAATTGATACAGGTGCCACTATCATTAAATCGTTGACGTTTAATAATACGTTAACGGGGTCCTTCAGTTTTGAACTGGCGCTTGGTGATACGTTGCAGATAAATGGTGCAATAACGAACAATAGTGGTTTCAATCAGTCATTTAACTTGCCTGTAAATGCCGGTGCAAGCGCGACTTGGCTTGGTCCACTGACTTATTCGAATATTGTTAATGTTGGGACTAATACCATCACGCTCTCTGGTGGTTCGGCTTTTGCCGGCTCGGATTTAAATTTTGATATAACCAATGTTTCCACATACGGTCATTTTTTGGGTTCTGGGACCGCGACGGTGACTGGTGTGACGATTAACATTGGGGGATCCTATGCCGGTTCTTCTGGTGACACTTTTGATTTTACGACGGGTAATTTTTCGGGGGCCACTTTGGGATCACTTCCGACGTTATCCGGTGGTTTGGCTTGGAATACCTCCAGTTTCCTTTCGAGCGGTCTTCTTTCGGTGGCGGCGATTCCCGAGCCGTCGGCTTATGCGGCTCTCTTTGGAACTGCGGTGATCGGGTTCGGGGTGTGGCGCAGGCGCCGCAAGGCTTAACAGCCTTGGATGTTTTTACGGCCCGCCCGGATTCGGGCGGGCTTTTTTATGGTGCGAAGCTTGTTCTATGGAAAATAACGATACGCCTTTGGGCAGCGGCGATACCGTGAAGATTGAGGAGACGCGGGGCGTTAGGCCGGCCTTTGGGTTGGGGCGCTGGGCTCCATTTCAATACGAACGGGATGAACATTCCACGAGGGTCCGGCCATTTTTTGGGCGCATCATTCTGTGGCTTCTCGTGCTGGCCTGTGCGGGTTGGATGGCGGTTAGCGGAGGACTCTATGTCTTCGTCAAATATAAGCGCGGGTTTACGGAGGTTCGTTATGCGCATCTGCTGCTGCTGCCTTGGAAGCTTCAGGACTATCGGCGGGCGAAAGGCCAATTTTGGATCAAAAAAGGCATGGCAAGCGCCGATGCCCATGAATGGCGGGCGGCTTTGGTTTTTTTGAGACCGGGTTTAACGGCGGTGCCCGATAATCAGGAGGCCCGGTTGATGGTCGCACGCATCTACCTGATGGCGGGGCGGTCTGATCTTACACGGGCCACGTTGATAGACGGGCTGAAATATCATGGTGACCAACTCGAGTATCTGCGCGATGTCACAGGCTTCTTGTTCGGGTTGGAGGCGGACACGACCATCATCGAACTGATGGGTGAGCTGCGGCAGAAGCTGAACCCGTCAACCCCGGCGGGTCGCATGGCCGTGACGGCGTTGGCCTATGCCTGCTTTAATCGAGGTCGTTACAAGGAGGCGGTTGCGGCGCTGAAGCCGGCCGGGTTTCTGGATACGTTGGAGGGACATTTTGTGACAGCGCGGATCGACTGGGAGAAGGGGCGGCACGAGGATGCGCTTTTACGGTTGCGCGAGCTCACGATGCGAGCGCCGGATAACAATGAATTTTATCGCGCGTTGATCGCCTTGCTGAGGGAGGATCACCAGTGGGCGAAAATGCGCCGGGCGAGTCTGTCGCGGCAACTCGCCTTGCCGGGCAATGCAGAGGCGTATCTCGACTATATCGAAGCGTGCGGGGCGGAGTCGGATGAGCGTGCACGCACGGAGGCGGAGAAGGTCTTTTTCGAGCGGTTTGCGAACGATACGCAGGCGCTGGTTTTGCTGGGTGAACGTGTGGCGGCCGAGGGCCGGTTGGAGACGGTCGACCGAGTGGTTGCCCGTTGTCGCGCACTTGGCCGCGATGAATTTTCGGCCATTTTTTTATTGATGGAGGCGCAACTGGTAAGGCGGGCCTATGATGATGTGCTGGCAACCTGGGGGCAAAGCGGGGAGCGTTTATCCCAGGAGAC
This sequence comes from Opitutaceae bacterium, assembly GCA_041662485.1. Taxonomy (GTDB): domain Bacteria; phylum Verrucomicrobiota; class Verrucomicrobiia; order Opitutales; family Opitutaceae; genus Rariglobus. Next base: position 25,332 of record JBAZSJ010000012.1, read on the forward strand.
GGAGCCTTATCGGCTGATGATGGACGGACTGCGGGCGGCGGCCCTTTATGGTAAAGGCCAGGATGGCGATGCGGAGCAGTTGGCGGGGCGATTGTGCGCATCGTGGTTGCTGCCGGTTCCGACAATGCTCCTCTTGGTCGAGCAATGGGACCGGGTGGGAAAGCCGGAGGCGGCCAAGCGCCTGCTGCGGCATGCGATGGTGATCGATCCTTTGAACCGGCCGGCGGTGCTGCTCGGTCTTCGCCTTGCCTTTAAACATGGGAAAATAGACGAGGTGCCGCCGCTGGTGGATCGCCTGGTCGCGATGCGCAAGCCGCCGCTGGATATGCTGGATGCGGTGGCGAAGACCTTGAGTTCCGATCTTTACCTCTACCTGCCGGGCCGGTCAAAGGCCATGGCGGCCATCAAATATTATGACGATGCCCGTGAGCGGGAGCTGCGTTGAGACGCGCGTCTCTTAAGACGGATAACCCGAGGGATTGGAGAATTTCAAAAAAAGTTGCAGCCGATTTTATCTGTCGTAGGGCCCGACCTTGTGTCGGGCCGATGCCGCGTGCCCGGACAAAAAGACGGCACGGCCTCACGCAAGGTGAGGCCCTACAAAGATCAGACGGGCGGGAGGAAAACGGTCAGCGCCCCGTGCGGTCGCGCCAGTGGGCGCCGGGCTTGCCCTTTGAGTGCCACTTGGGGTTGCCGCCGCCGAAGGCCTTGCCTTTGAACGTGCGATCCTGGTTTTTTCCTGCGTCGCCTTTTTGCTGTCCGCCGGCGCCGAGGGATTGCTGGTGGCCGGCGCGTTTGGGGGAGTTGGCCAAAGGATTGGCCGGATCGATGCGCGGCGGTTGTCCACCTTCGTAGGCGAAGCCTTCCACGGGAACCACGGTGATTTTTTGGCCGATGAGTTTTTCGATGGCGACGATCTCGTTGGCTTCCTGCGGGGTCACCAGCGTGACGGCGTCGCCAGTCGCGGCGGCTCGGCCGGTGCGGCCGATGCGGTGGACGTAGTCCTCGGCGTGGAGCGGCACGTCGAAGTTGATGACGTGGGAGACGTTGGCGACGTCGATGCCGCGCGCGGCGATGTCGGTGGCGACCAGGACCCCGCAGCGGCCGGTCTTGAATTTTTCGAGGGCCTCGACGCGTTGCGACTGGCTGCGCTCGGCGTGGATGACGACGCAGGCGTGGTTTTCGAGGCGCAGCTGGTGAGCGATGCGGTCGGCGCCTTTGCGCGTGCGGGCGAAGACGATGACGCTCTTGAATTCGTCGCGCTGGAGGAGCGCGTAGAGCAGTTCAAGTTTCTGGTTCTCGGTCACCGGATGGATGACGTGGTTCACCAACTCGGCCACGGGCCGGGCGCCGGCGATTTCGATGCGCAGGGGTTTTTTCAGGGCGAACTTGGCGACCTCCTCCAGCTTGGACGGGATGGTGGCGGAGAAGAGGAGTGTCTGCCGTTTCGCCGGGCAGCGTTTGACGATGGCTTTGACGTCCTCGATGAAGCCCATGTCGAGCATGCGGTCCACCTCGTCGAGCACGAGGACTTCTATGGAGTCGAGTTTGATGAGCGTGCCGTCGAGAAATTCGCGCAGGCGGCCGGTGGTGGCGATGACGACATCGACGCCGGCGCGGAGGGCGTTGCGCTGCGGCCCGAGGGTGACGCCGCCGTGGAGGACGACGGACTTGAAATCGGTGAACTGGCCGAGCTTTTGGAAGGATTCGTCCACCTGGGCGGCGAGTTCGCGGGTGGGTTCGAGGACGAGGACACGCGGGCCGGAGTCGCGGTGCGGGCCGAGGCGGTTGAGAATGGGAAGGGCGAACGCGGCGGTCTTGCCGGTGCCGGTCTGCGCGGAGGCGATGAGGTCGCGTCCGGAGAGCACGGCGGGGATGGCCTGCAGCTGGATAGGCGTGGGTTCGGTGTAGCCCAGGGCCTGCGCGCCGCGCACGAGGCTGGAGTAGAGACCGAGTTTAGAAAAAGGCATGAGGAGATTGGCGGGTGGAACGTAAGGGAAGGCGAGGGGAAATCCGGTTGTAGGAGCGGCTTTACGCCGCGATTCCGACCATCGCGAGCAAGCTCGCTCCCACGGTCGAACCATCGCGGCGTAAAGCCGCTCCTACATTTTGAAACCTCAATCTTTTGCGCGCTGCCAGTTTTCGCAGGCGAGGCCGGGGACGCGGGAGAACTCGGCGAGGTTATGGGTCACGAAGGTTGCGCCGATGGCGAGGGCCTGGCCGGCGAGGAGCGCGTCGTAGGGGCCGATGGGCTGGGCGTTGGGCCGGAGCGTGGCGAGGTGGGCGCGGACAAACCCCGCGTGGTAGGCGGCGGCGGAGCCGAAGGGGATGACCTCGGGGAAGAGGGCTTGGAGTTGAAGAATCCGCTGGCGAAATGAGGGGATGTCGGGGCGCTTGGAGGCGCCGTATTCGAGTTCCATGAGCGCGATGGCGGCGAGGCGGCAGTCGTTGAGGTGGAATTCAACGCGATCACAAAGTTCAGCATCCTCGCGTCGGTTGCGCAGGTAGCGCGACCAGACGTTGGTGTCGGGCAGGTAGATCACGTGGTGTGGTCGGGGAAGTCGGGGGCCGAACCGCGAAGGGCGCGGAGGGCTTTGAGTCGTTTGGCTTCAAAGGCGGGGTCGATGAGGCGGAAGCTGCCGGCGTGTTCCTCGACGATGTAGGACTTGGCCTTGAGCTTGACGGAGCGGGGCATGCGGATGGCGGTGGAATTGCCCGACTGGAAGACCTTGGCGACGATGGGTTGGGCGGTGCTCATGGGCATACGGTGTATATACATGAGGCCCGGGTCAAGGAGCCAGAGCGGCGAGCAGGTGGCGGAGTTCGGCGTCGATGTCCTCGGGGCGGGCGACGGTCTGGGAAACTTCGTCGCGGAGGATTTCGCGGTAGCGTTTTCGCAGGCGATGCGCGGCGACGCGGACGGCGGGTTCGCTCAGGCCGAGCTTTTTGGCGATGGCGGCGTGCGGGGCGTCGGAACTGCGGCCGGCCAGGCAGGGGAGCAACGCGTCAAAATGGTCGCGACGTTCGGGGCCTGTGTGTTCGGTGCGCAGGCGGGCGGCCACGGTGTCGAGGAGGGCGAGCGCCCAGGCGCGGTCGAAGGCGAGGTCAGGGGAAAGGTCGGCGGAGGTGGCGGCGTTCAACGCGGCCTCGGTGGCGGTGGTGTCGAGCGGGGGCAGCAGGTGCGCGCCGCGTTTTTCGGCGCGGGCGTGGTCGCGGACATCGGAGAGGTAGTGGTTGAAGGAGCCGAGGAGAAAGGCGCGGAAGCGTCCGCGTTCGCGGCGTGCTGTGGCGAGTGATTCGAGCCGGAGCAGGCGGGCGAAAAAGCCCTGGACGGCGTCCTCGGCGTCGGCGGAAGCGAGGCCATGGCGGAGGGCGTGGGCGAGAAGGGGAGCGCGGTAGAGCGCGCAGAGTTCGCCGAGGGCTCGGCCGGTGCCTTCGCCGGCGGCGAGGACGAGCGTCCAGCGGGTGGTGGCGAAGGAGGCGCTCACAGGATGCGTTCGGGGACGTAGAGGGTATCGTGGTCTTCGAGCGGCGGGTTGGGGGCTTGGCCGCGGAGGATGGCGTCGGCGTTGTGCGTGATGACGGCGGGTTTTTCTCCGGCGGGACCGCGCACAATGGAGAGTTTTCGAGTGTCGGCGAGGCGTGAGCTGCCGCCTGCCGCCGCGAGGGCGTCGAGGAGGGTCGCACCGGGGAGGAGTGCATAGGCGCCGGGGGCTTTCACCTCGCCGAGAACGTTGATGGCGAGGGTGCGGGGCGAAGCGGAGGCCGTGGAGTTGGAGGAGATCGGCGTGGACCGGCGGTAGGTGATGGTGTAGGTGCGCACGGCGGGGGCACCGTCGTTGACACGCACCACGAAGCCGGAGTGAGTTTTTTCGAGGGAGGTCGAATCGTGCAGGGTGATTTTGGGCGCGACCGTCCAGTCGTGGTTGAGGACGGCTTTGACGTAGTCGCCGACGGCTTGGGTTTTTTGCGTGGAGTTCTCCTCGCGAATGAGCCGGCCATCGGACGCCGAGAGCTTGACCGCACCGGCGGTCCAGATGGTTTCGACGCGTGTCAGCTCCATCGCAAAGTCGGGGCCGGCGAGGGTGACGTGGGTGGCGTCGGCCGGCGCGAAGAAGAGGGCGATGTAGAGGATGATTTCGATCAGAGGATAGGAGATCATGGGAGCGTTGACTAAAAAATGCGTTCGGGGATGGAGATCGTCGCGTGATCAGGCAGCGACGGGTTGGGCGCCTGGCCTTTGAGGATGGCGGAGACGTCGTGATCGGCCGGCGGGGCGGGAGTGATGCCGGTGGACGGCGGCAGAATGGAGACTTTGCTGCGGTTGGCGGTTGGGGTCCAGCCACCGGCGGCGGCGAGGGCGTCGAGGAGGGTGGCGTCGGCGCGGACTGAATAGGCACCGGGACGGGTGACCGCGCCGAGGACGCTGATGTTGATGGGCGCGGCCGGCAGGGAAACGAGGATCGAGTCGAGGGCATCGAGCTGGGACTGCAGGGACGTCATCTTTGGATGCGAGGAGGTATAGCGGGCGCTCAACGACGCCTTTTCCGCGAGCAGAAGGGTGCGACGGTCCGCGGCGAGCGCGCGATAGGTCTCGTCGCGGAGCGGCGGGGTGTGCGCTTCGAGGGCGGACAGTTCGGCCTCGAGCGCGACGAGTTTGGGGTGTCGTGCGCCGTATTGGGCGCGGGCATAGGCGAGTTCGAGCCTGAGGTCGAGGAGGCGGGTTTGCGGGGAGGCGGCTTGTGGCGGGGCGGTGAGCGACGGACTGGCGTGCGCCGTGACAGAGTCGGATTCCTTGGGCGACGCCGAGGGTCGCACCCGCTTGTAACGAAACCGCAAGGCACGGGGATTCTCGGTGCGTTCGACGATTTGGAGTATGCCGCGGCTTCCTTCTCGCGTGAGAAACAGCCAGGTATTGGCGCCATCCAGCGTGGTTTCGGCAGGGGGCGGGGCCGAGGGTATCGCAAGGCCCGCGGCATTGCTGATGTCTTCTGCGGAGAGATACGACCAGTCGGCGGGGCTGACGGGGACCACGGTCAGGCCGATGCCGACCAAAACGCCGGACATTTTTTCACGCGTGCCCAGCAGGTCGATCTTATGCTCGGCGAGCCAGCCGAGTTTGTTGTCTTCGAGGTTAATTTTACCGACAACTTGTCGGGTGCCGACATCCACCAGTTCCATGCTTGGCCCTTGGTTCACGTAGAGCTGGGCCAAGGCGAATTCATGTCCGGTGTCCAGATCCAGCAGGCCGGTGAATCTTGATCCCGACGGTGTCCATGTGTGCTCAACCACCGGGTCGAAGGTGGCGGCGGCGGGTTTGATGAAGTAACCGGAGGCGCGCCAGGAGCCGTCGGGTTCGAGGGAGAAGGTGACGGTCTCGACCGCGTCGGCCAGTGCGGTGAAGCGGGTTGAGAATTGCATGACGAGATGGCGTCCGTCGGGCGCGCCGGGGAGCTTTTGGGCGAACGCCGCCGAGCTCAGCCGGCGCGACTTGGTTTCGCCGAGGGGCGTGCGGACTTGGGAGAGGGAGGCGATCCAGTTTTGTTTCGTGATGGCGGTGCGGAATGCCGCGGATGCGTCGTCCCAGCTGGGGGCGTAGTCGCCGCGGTCCACTTTCACGAGCCAGGTCTGGGCCGAGTTGATGACGGGCAGGGCTTCGTCCGCGGGCGCGGGGGCGAGCGAGAGCATGCGGGCGTCGCGGTAGCCGGCGAGTTCCCAGACGGAGGCGGGCAGGGCGGAGGAGGTGAGGCGGCTGAGCGCTTCGGCGGCGGGGGTGCGTTCGAAGTCCCGCGCGGGCGCTCGCACCGAAAGCCAGGGAGTGGGGTCGGTGCCGGGGGCGACAGGCATCGCGAAGACCATGCCGGTGCCGATGGGTTTGGCGCCGGGGGATTGGGCGAGGATCGCCTGAATCGCTTCGTTTACGGTCAGGCCGGTGGTTTTCAGGGTGACGGGAAACGCGAGCACGGAACCGGCGCGCGGTTGGATGATCCAGGTGGCATCCACCTTGCGCGCGACGTAGGGCGTGCCGGCGGTGAGGCGGTCGAGGAACTGGGCGACGGTGTTGCCGTCAATCGAGCCGGTGTAGCGTGCGCCGAGATCGATGAGCGTGCCGTCGCCGAGTTTTTCCTGGTCGCGCAGGCGGCGGGCCTCGCGGAGCTGGCGGACTTCGGCGTCTTGCAGGAGCGCCTTGGCTTCCAACTGGCGAAGGCGTGCGCCGAGCGTCACGGCGTCGGCGGTCGTGAAGTCGAGATTTTCAAAGGCGAGCCGCAGTCCGTGGTCGCGGCGCAGGCGTTGCACGATGGCTTGCATGGTGTCGCCGGCGCGGTCGAAACGGAGCGAATGCCGGTCGTCGGGGAGGGGCGCGGGCAGGATGGCCTTGTAGCGCAGGCGCACGTCGCCGTTGTCCGCGGCGCCCAGGAGCTGGACGAGGAAGGCACCTCCCTGAGGGGTGCGGTAGACGCGGGTAGGACCGGGTTGGCCGGCGGCGGGAGCGGCGACGAAGGCCATTATTCCTCGGTCGGGCGTGCCGGACTGATGCGCGGCTTCGTCGGCGGTGGAGTCCCAGAGTTTGGGATTCACCTCGGCCAGGTCGGTGCCGAGGAAGAGAACGCCGGGAAGTCGGGAGCCGGGATCGGCGAAAACATCCGTGCCGTTCCCGGCATGCCATTGCACGGAGGTCTCGATGCCGTGGGGCGACTGCGGAGTGGGCTTGTAGTCGACGAAGCGTTCCCGGTCGAAGTCGTAGGCGACGGGGCGCGCGCGGGGCAGGGTGATTTCGCGGATGCGACCAAAGTGAAAGCGAGGCGTGACGATGTCGGACGTCGCCGGACCGGAGTTTTCGAGCTTGGGACCCTTGTCGGAGACGACGCGGGAGACCAGGGGAATGGAGGGAAGCACCAACGCCAGGGCGGCGGCCAGGGTGATCGCGAAACCCTGGCGATGCAGTTTGGATGAGGCGGCTGCGGGATCGGAAAAGCGGAGCACGAGCCCGACCATCCATACCATGAGTGCGGACAGGAAACCGATGGTCGGACCGAGGAGCAGGCCGCTCTCGAGGCGGGGCGGTATCAGACGGTTGGCCAGAAGGGTGGTCAGGTGCAGCTCGGCGAAGAACACGACGAGCAGGCAGGCGGGCCCGGCCATCCAGCGTCCGAACGAGGCGGCGGTGGCGGCACGACGTTCGGGCGCGAGCCAATGGTCGCGGTGGGGAAGGTTGATGAGGCGGACGGGGAGTTTTTTAAGGGACCAGGCGCTGGCCGCGAAGAGGGCGGCGATGAAGCAGGGGAGCGTGCCGATGAAAAGCAGGTAGGGGGTGCGCTCCATCCAGCCGTTCGCACGGCCGGTTTCGTCAAAGTGGCTGGCCATGCGGACGGGCAACTCGTGCGCCGTCAGCGCCAGCAGGGCGGCGAAGGCGGCGACGAGGAGAAGGAAGCCATGCCAAGGCGAGAGGTTGAGCCGCCGGACTGGCGTGGGTTGCGCGACGGTCTCGACGCGGGCCTTGACAGGCATTGCCCCGGCGTTGCCAGGGGAGCGCCTTCGGTTGCCGCCAAACAGACGGAAGATCAGAAAGGTGTTCAGCGCGCCCGAGGCCAGCACGATGGGAACGGCCGTCGCCATCGTGCCCAGCTGAATCTTGAACACCCCGGCCAGCACCAACATCAGAATCCCGTTCCATGGAAGCGTCACCGCGATGGCGATCAGGCCGCGGAATTCGTCCTTGGGGTTGGAGGCCAGCATCCAGATCAGTCCGAACAAGACCAGTGCGGCATAGACACCCGCCGCGATGAATGGCCGGCGTGGTGTTTTTTTGGGCAACAGCGGGGGCGGGGATGAGGCCACGGTTTCCACGGCGGTCTTGAATTCACTGGCGGCGTGATAGCGCAGTTCCGGACTGCGTTCGAGGGCGCGCAGGACGATCTCGTCGAGGCGGACGTCGATCTTCACGTGCGAGGACGGGGGACGCAGCAACTTCTCGTCGGGCAGCTCGCCGGTGAGCATCTGATAAAAAACGACGCCGAGGGCGTAGAGGTCGGCGCGGTGATCGACCTCGGTCGGGCGTTCGCGCTGCTCGGGGGACATGTAGCGCGGGGTGCCCATGACTTGGCCGGCGAGCGTGAGGTCGGGGGCGGGGTTTTCGGACGGACGGCCCGGCGGTCCGTCCCTACCTTCGGAGGCAAGGAGGGCCAGGCCGAAGTCGGCGATTTTCACGCGGCCGAGGCGGTCGACGAGGATGTTCTCGGGTTTGATGTCGCGGTGGATGAGACCGCGGTCGTGGGCGTATTGCAGCGCGTCGCAGAGCGGCGGGACGATGGCGAGGGCTTCGCGCGGGGCGAGGCGGCCGGCGGCGAGGAGTTGGCGGAGGTTCACGCCGTCCACGAACTCCATGAGGATGAAGTAACGGCCGGCGGAGGTTTTGCCGAACTCGTAGAGCGTGACGATGCCGGGGTGGTTGAGCTGGGCGAGGGCGCGGGCCTCGCGGGTGAAGCGTTCGGAGAACCCGGGATCGGCGTCGAGGCCGGGGCGGAGGATTTTGAGGGCGACGAGGCGGTCGAGGTCGCGCTGGCGGGCCTTGTAAACGGCGCCCATGCCACCGCGGCCGATGAGTTCGAGGATTTCCAGTTGGGGGAACTCGGCGGCGATTTCGGCGGGGGCGGGCGGGGGCGTGTCGTTGGACGGCGAGCCCTCGGCCTGGCTGGGCAGGCCGGCGGCCAGCAGGCAGGCGGGGCAGATGCCGAGGGGAGAGCCTTCGGCGAGGGGGCGGTCGCAGTGCGGGCAGCGGGCGGGCGTGGCGTGGGCGGTGGTCATGGTGGCGGGAGTGTGAGCACTCCTGTCACTTACTGAGGAATCGGCCGGCAAACGTTACGGATTATTTGCAGACCCGGACAAAGAGTTCCGTGTGTCTTGATCGGCGCAACGCCGGATTTGAGGGGAAGACCACGGGTGGCTTCAACTGCGCATGAAAAGGGCATGGGGGAAAAACGTGTTGATCCGACCGCATGAGAAATAGTTTGCACGTTGGTTGTCTCGCCCGGAGCTCAGGGTTTCAAAGATAGAAGCAGAACCCCTGCGCACGCCATACCTGCCATGTATCCGGATGGATGCATGGTGAATTATTGAAACAAAAAGATGAAAACCAACCGGCAACACCCTGCCATGCTTGAGCCGAATTTTTCCGGCGCTTTCTTGGTGAAAACGTTTTCTTGGCACCCTGCTTTTCTTTCCCGTCATGAGAATCTTTTCATGGCGGATATGTAAGGTCGGTTCGCCTGGACGGGTCCCCCCAAAAAAACATCCCCATGAATACCTACGCCGTCTCCCTGACTTTGGTCCGGGACAAACAATATCGGTTCGCCTAAGATGAGCGGACCCCGACCCATGCGCACGCTGCACCTGCTCCCCACGTTTCATCATGACATCGCCTACCTGCGGCGCTGCGACGAGTATCTTCCTCTTTGCGAGAAGATCATCGACGAAGCCCTGCGCATTCTGGCCCTCGAGCCCGACTACACCTTCATGATCGAGCAGGCGTTTTTGCTCGATTGGTATTGGGGAAAAAGGCCCGATCAGCGCGAAGCATTGAAAAGGTTTTACACCGAAGGCCGGCTGACGATCGCCCCCGGCATGTGGACGGTGCCCGATCTGAATCTTCCGGACGGAGAATCGTTTTTACAGCAGATCCGCATCGGCAAACAGTGGATCGCGCAACACCTCGGCGGCGAACCGGGTATCTGCTGGATCGCCGATTGCTGGGGGCATCCTCCCCAGATGCCGCAGCTTGTCCGCAGCGCCGGTTACTCCAGCTATATTTTCTGGCGCTGCATGCGTCCGGAGGTGCAGCAGGCCGATTTTGTATGGCGCGGGCTCGATGGTTCCGCGATGCCCGCCCGATGGATGGCGCGTGGATATGCCAACCTCCGGTTTCCCACCGGGGCGGAGGCGGTGAACGCGGCCGAGCTGCGTTTCAACAACAGCAGCGCCGACAGCATCAACAGGCTCGTCGGTGAACTTGAACGCTACAGCGCCGCCGGTTCGTCCGCCAATCAACTCGTGTGCAACGGGGGAGACATGGCGTTTCCCCAGGCATCCGGTCCGGGCATTATTGAGCGGTTGCGACAGGAGGGATATCCGGCGGAACTGCGATTCAGTTCCCTTGCGGCCTTCTTCGACTCGCGGGCGTCCGCCGATCTGCCCGAGGTCACGGGTGAATTCAACAGCGCGCTGACGGGCACGTTTACCAGCAACATCCGGATCAAGCTCTTCAACCGGGCCTGCACGCAACGCCTGCTCGCCTTGGAAAAACTGGCGGTCGTCCGGGGTGTTGCGGAGGATTTCGACCCGCACTGGAAGCTTTTGCTCAAACAGCAGTTTCACGACACGATCTGCGGCACCCTCGCCGACGGGGCGTTGCAGGATTCGCTGGACGAGTTTGCCTCGCTGCAAGGCATGCTCGACGCCGCCGAGGGGCGTCTGGGCGGACGGAGCGATGCCACCCGTGCCGCGTCCGCATGGTTCAACGCATGCAGCTTTCCGCGCACGGTCTGGTTGGGCGATGACACGTCTCCGGCGCTGCTCGCTTTGCCCGCCCATGGCGCCGTGCCGGCCGACGCGGCCCGCGCCCCCGCGGGCGCGACGGGCGGTTCGCTGCCCGAGGTATTTGCGACGTCGCATTATCGCGCTCGTTTCGATGGACGTGGGTTCATCACGAGTTTGGTCGAGGCCTCCACGGGCACCGAGTGTATCGAAACATCGAAGGTGGGCGGACCCTTTGGCGCGCTCGCGCTCGTGCCGGACTACGGCGATCTCTGGCTCAACCACGCCGGGCCGCTCAACGGCGGAAGCTTCCAGTCTTCGCTCACCCAGAATCATCCCGATCCGCTCGCGCGTGGAAGCGGGGAGGACTTTGTCATCCATGGCCCCTTCTGGCCGGCGATCACGGAAGTGCGCGTGCTCTTCAACGGATCGGACGCGCTTGTTTTTGAGCAGCACGGGACGCTCAGTTTCTGGCGACAGCACGTCCGTTTCGTTACCCGCGTGCGGCTGTGCGCGGCGCTGCCAACCATCGAGTATCGCACGCGTTTCACTCCCTCCGGACGGGATTTCCGCCTGCGCGCGGCCTTTGGCACGTCCTTTAACTCGCCGGATGCCGTGACCCGTTTTGAAGTTCCCTTCGGCGTGGTGGTGCGGGGCGCAGGCGAGCACGCGGCGCAGAACTTTGTCGCTCGTGGCGGTCCGAAGGCCGGTCTTGCCGTGCTGAACCGGGGCACCGCCGGCCATTCGGTCGAAGAGGGAGCCATTCTCATGTCAGCGTTCCGGTCGGTCGCGATGGCTTACAAGGCGCCGAGCGAGTTGTCGTATGGCGAGGGCGTCCCGCATGAGATCAATTACGCGGTGATGCCTTATGCGGGCGAAGCCACGACGCAGCTCGTGCAGGAGGGCGCGGCCTTCAACCAGCAGCCGGTGCCGTTTGCGGAGAGTGTAGCCGTGCCGTCCAGTGGCGACTACACGACGGATTGTTCGCATGTGGTCGTCAGTTCCCTGCGCGCCGCCTGGCCGTCGAGCGACGGCGTGGCCGTGCGTCTGGCTGAAACCAGCGGTTGGCCGGCCTTGATTCACCTCAAGGTTCCGGCGGGCACAACCGGTTGGTCGGAAGCCGACGGTCTCGGCCGTCGCACCGGCGACTGGCAGCCGCTTTCGGAAAACGGTCGTTGGGTCGGCACGCTCCGTCCTTGGGAAGTGCTGACGCTTGCGTTCAAAAATGGGTGACCGCCGAGCGCGCCCTTCTTGTGCGATGCGTGATCACATGGGATCGCGCGGAACGACAAAACCTGGGCCGGGCGAGGATAGGAATCGTTAACTTCTTGTGCAGAGCCGGTAATAATCGTGTCCGCTCCCGGGTCGCGCCTTGTCCGTATGTGGTGGCGGGCGCATGCTAAAAGCCAAGGAGCCTGCGTCTTAAGCGTGGGCCGTCCCGATTTGCATGACGCCCCTGATGCGAGCCAAACGGTTTTTGGCCGGCCGGACCCCGGTCGGGTCGCATGCGGCGCAACCATGGGGCGCAGGGATTTTAACCCTCCCGTTTTTAGGGAAAATCACCCCAGGCACATAGAAGAAGGCTTTTATGAAAATCCATCCGTCTTTCCTGTTGTTTCCTGTCGCGGTGCTGTTGGCCGGAATGGTGTGTTTGCCGGGCTGCGCGACGCCGCCGGTCTCGTCCGCCCCCGCGCAACGCTCCTTGCATGAGGCCGCCGCCTGCGGCGATGCCGCCGAGGTCAGGCGATTGCTGGATGGCGGCGCGGACGCCAACATGCCTTCGTCGGTCGGGTGGGGCGGTGGCGGCGGGGTGTCGGTGCTGCACGAAAACCTCATGGGGCGGCACGCCGACTTGGAAACCGTCAAGGTGCTGCTGGACCATGGCGCGAACATCAACGCCCGCTGGCCCAATGTGTGGAACATCGTGGCGTTGCACTGCGCGGCGGCCAATCCCGGGCAGACGGAAATTCTGCGGCTGCTGTTGGACCGGGGGGCCGACATCGACATTCAGAACGACACCGGATCGACGCCGCTCATGTTTGCCGCCGACCGGGGCAATGCCGACCGGGTGAGACTGCTGCTGGCAAGGGGCGCCGATACCGACATCCGCAGTCGGTCTGGAACGGCGGCGGAAAGGGCCCGCAAGGCGGGACACCCCGAAATTGCGGGATTGATCGAGGCGGCCGCGAGCGAACGTCAGGCGCAGGCCGCCGCGAAAAGGCAGGAAGCCCGGCGGCAATCGGTTCAACAATTGAAGGACGCCACGCTGGAGCAATTGCTGGAAAGGAACGATTTTACCGACGAGGAGCTGGTTGCTGTGCTGACGAACGAGCTGATCGAGGCGAAGAACCGTGAGTTGCCGGGCTTTATCGCCAAGGCCGCGATGGCGCAGCGGGTCGATCTGCTGACGACGGTGGAGAAGCGGTTGCTGGATGCGCAAAAGGTCATCGGTCGGGCGAACGGCGACGCCGAGGATGCCGTGCGGCAGGGGCGTGGCGCGGCCGACTTCCGGCAGAGGGTCACCACCCTGCAAGCCTACCAAGGCGTGCTCAAGGCCATCCAAGAAATCCTAAACCAGTCTTAATGTTTCCCGATTTCATCCTCGCTGAAAAACCTGTGCATCCATGAAAAACCATCCGTCTCTGCTGTTGTTTTCCGCCGCGCTGCTGTTGGCCGGAAATCTATTTTTGGCCGGCTGCGTGACGCCGCTGGCCCCTGCTTCGGCGAAGCGGGAGGAACCACCCGCCCCGCCGCCACCGCTGCACGCCGCGGCGGGACGTGGCGACGCGACGGAAGTCCAGCGCTTGCTGGACGGCGGAGCCGACGTGAACGCGCAGGATGGGAAAGGGTGGACGCCGTTGTTTCATGCGGCGGCTTCCGGCCAGAACCCGGTCATCGGGCTGCTGCTGGCCAAGGGCGCGCAAATCGACGCGCGAAACAAGAACGGCGGCACCGCGTTGATGTGGGCGGCTGGCGGAGGCCATACGGAGACGGTCAAGTTGTTATTGGCCCGAGGTGCGGACATCAACGCCAAGAGCCCCCTTGGCGGGACGGCTTTGATGATGGCCGCCCAGAACGGACATGCTGCTGAAACGGTGCAGCTTCTGCTCGATAAAGGCGCAGAGCCCGACGCGAGGATGACCAACGGGTCAACCGCTTTGATGATGGCGGCCGAGAAGGGTGATGTGAAAAGCGTGGATCTGCTTCTAACCAGGAGAGCCAACATCAACGCCAAGAATACCGATGGCTTTCCGGCGTTGATATGTGCATCCATAAACGGCCATGTGGAGAGTGTCCGGTTGTTGCTGGACAGGGGGGCGGACATCGAGGCCAAGGACACAAAATCGGGTCAAACCGCCCTGATATGGGCGGCCTCCACGGGTCGAACCGGCGCCATCCATGCCTTGTTGGACAAGGGGGCTGACATCAACGCCAGAAATATCAACGGAGCCACGGCACTGGTAGGTGCGTCTCAGCATGGCCATTTGGAAGCGGTCAAGGTGCTGCTGGAGCGCGGCGCCGACATCGAGGCCAAGGATACCCAATGGGCGCAAACCGCCCTGATGTGGGCGGCCGGCAATGGTCGAACCGGAGTTATCCATGCCTTGCTGGACAAGGGGGCTGACATCTCCGCCAGAAATATCAACGGAGCCACGGCGCTGCTGGCCGCATTTAACAATGACCAATTGGAAGCGATGGGCGTGCTGTTGGATCGCGGGGCCGACATAGACGAGCCCAACGAGCGGGGATCCACGCTGCTGATGATCGCCGCCGAGGCGGGGAAGAAGGAGAAAGTCCGGTTACTGCTGGAAAAAGGAGCGGACATCGGCCGGGTGAACCAATTCAACAAAACAGCCCGGATGTATGCGGAGGGGAATGGACACACGGAGATCGCGGGCCTGATCGCCCGGACGCCGCCGGCGTGGCGGGAGCAGGCCTTGGCGCGGAGGACGGCGGAGGAGAAGCGGCGGATCGAGCAGCAACTGAAGGGCGCGACGCTGGCGCAGCTGCTGGAAAAGAAAGCGCTGGGAGGCGAGGCGTCTGTCGCGGCGCTGACCGATGCGCTGATCGAGGCCAAAAACCGGGAACTGGCGACGTTCATCGCCAAGGCCACGGTCGAGCAGCGAGTGGCGCTGGTGACCAGCGTGGAAAAACGGCTGGCCGAGGCGAACACGCTGATCGGCGCGCGCAACGGCGAGGCGGAAAGTTTCATCCGCCAGGGCAAGGAAGCAGAGGCGGCGGATCGCCGGAAACAGGTGGCCACCCTTCAAACCTACATGGGCGTGCTCAAGGCCATCCAAGAAATCCTAAACCAGTCTTAACTTAACGTCATTTATCCCATGAAAAAAATCACGTTCGGCATGGTCGTCGCGACGCTGGCGCTGGCGATTACGGGTTGCATGTCTCCGTTGCAGCGGGCCGCTTATGTCGGAAACACCAACGAGGTCCGGCGTTTGTTGGATGCCGGGGCCGATGTGAACACCCGAGGAGGGGGAGTAGCTGCTTACACGGAAACTGCTTTGATGGCGGCGGCCTACGAAGGCCAAGCCGAGACGGTCAGGCTGCTGTTGGAAAGAGGGGCGGATGTTAATGTAAGGGGCTACTATTACGACTACACGGCCCTGATATGGGCCGCCACCGCTGGGCGCACCGAGTGTGCCAGACTCCTTTTGGGCAAGGGTGCGGACGTGAATGCCACAGACTCCCAAGGCTGGACGACTTTGACACACGCCGCCTACCACGGTCGCACCGAGTGCGTCCGGTTGCTGCTGGCTCACGGGGCGAACATCGAGGCGAGAACGCAGGAGAATGAATACGTTCCCAGCCGCACCGCGTTGGAGTGGGCACAGGCGAAGAATTTTACCGAGATTGTGAAGCTGATCGAGGCGGCCGCGCAGGAGAGGGCGGTGAAGAGGACGGCGGAGGAGAAGCAACGGATCGAGCAGCAGGTGGAGGGAGCGACGCTGGCGCAGTTGCTGGAGAAAAGAGAGTTCGGCAACGAGGCGTTCGTCGCGGCGCTGACCGAGGCGCTGATCAGGGCCAAGAACGGCGAACTGCCCGCGCTCATCGTCAAAGCCACGGTCGAGCAGCGGGTGGCCTTGGTGACGACCGTGGAAACGCGGCTCGCGCAGGCGAACACGCTGATCGGCGCGCGCAACGGCGAGGCGGAGAGTTTTATCCGCCAAGGCAAGGAGGCAGAGGCGGCGGATCGCCGGAAACAGGTGGCTGCGCTCCAAACTTACATGGGCGTGCTCAAGGCCATCCAGGAGCTGCTCAACCAGTCGTGACGATTTTGAACCCCCAAAAAAACATATTTTTTATTCCATGAACAAACCCACGCTTTGCATTTTGGCCGCGACCTTGGCGCTGGCGATGACGGGCTGCATGTCGCCGTTGCAGCGGGCCGCTTATGACGGGAACACCAATGAGGTTCGGCGGTTATTGGACAAAGGGGCGGATGTTAACGCCCAATATTATGGCATAACGGCTTTGATGGACGCCGCCGCAAAGGGTCATGCCGAGACAGTCAGGCTATTGTTGGACAAGGGAGCAGACGTAAACGCCACACGCTCCAATGGCGGGACGGCTTTGATAAATGCCGCCTGCTACGGGCATGCCGAGTGCGTCAGGTTGCTGTTGGGCAGAGGGGCGGATGTTAACGCCAAAAGCTCTTCTGGATGGACGGCTTTGATAAATGCCGCCGCCGAGGGTCGAACCGAGTGCGTCCGGTTGCTGCTGGCTCACGGGGCGAACATCGAGGCGAGGACACAGGGAAACGAATACGCTCCCAGCCGCACCGCGTTGGAGTGGGCCCAGGCGGAGAACTTTCCCGAGATCGTGAAGCTGATCGAGGCTGCCGCGCAGGAGGGAGCGGCGAAGAGGGCTGGGGAGGAGAAGCGGAGGATCGAGGAACAACTGAAGGGCGCGACGCTGGCACAGTTGCTGGAGAAAAGAGAGCTCGGCAACGAGGCGTTTGTCGCGGCGCTGACCGATGCGCTGATCGAGGCCAAGAACCGGGAGTTGCCGGCGTTCATCGTCAAATCGACGGTTGAGCAGCGGGTGGCGCTGGTGACGGCGGTGGAAAAGCGCCTGATGGAGGCGCAGACGCGCGTCGCGGGATTCAACAGCGAGGCGGAGGACGCGGTGCGGCAGGGGAAAAGCACGGCGGAATACCGGCGGCGGGCGGCCAATCTGCAGGCCTACATGGGGGCGTTGAAGGCGATCCAGGAGCTGCTCAACCAGTCGTAACTTAACGTCATTCATCCCATGAAAAAAAACACGCTCCTCATAATCACCGCGACACTGGCAATGCTGATGTCGGGCTGCGCGTCGTCATTGCGAATTGCCGCGCAAAATGGAGACACCGAAGAGGTCCGGCGGTTATTGGCCAAGGGGGCCGATATCAACACAACATTCAGGGTTGGGAATGGCGGCACGGCTTTGATTGAGGCGGCTGACCACGGCCATGCCGAGACGGTCAGGCTGTTGTTGGAAAAAGGGGCGGACATTAACGCAAAAGGTTGCTACCACGAGGAGACCGCCCTGATGCGGGCTGCTTTTGAAGGCAGGACCGAGTGTGTGAAACTGTTGCTGGACCGGGGAGCAGACATCGAGGCAAGATCAGCCAGTGGCTTAACCGCCTTGGACGTTGCCCGGACGCCAGAAATCGTGATGCTGATCAAGACCGCTGTTCAGGCACGGCTGGCCCGGATAGTGGCGGAGGAGAAGCGGAGGATCGAGGAGCAGTTCAAGGACGAGTCGCTGGCTCGGTTGCTGGAAAAGAACGATTTTGCCAACGTGGCCTATGTCGAGGCGCTGACGACAAAGCTGATTGAGGCGAAGAACCGGGAACTGGCGGCGTTTGTCGCGAAATCCACCGTCGGGCAGCGGGTCGCGCTCTTGACGACGGTGGAAAAGCGGCTGCTGGATGCGCAGACCAGTATCATCGGGTTGAATGGTCAGGCGGAGGATGCAATCAGGAGAAATAGCGACGCGGCGAGTTATCGCCAGCATGTCGGCAAGCTCCAAGCCTACCAAGGCGTGCTCAAGGCCATCCAGGAGCTTCTCAACCAGTCGTAACCCTAATCAAGGAGGCGCATCATGAAAACCACACTTGGAATTTCAACGGCATGGAAGACGGTTCGGTTCCTTTGCATCGGGGCGTTGCTGTTGGCCGGTGTGTCCGCTCCCGTGGGATTCGTCGGCACGGCGTATGCCCAGTCCAACATGTATCAGTGCAAGAACTGCAAGCATTGGTTCGCCACCCCGCCGGCGCCCTGCCCGCATTGCGGCCACAATCCATACGGTTCGTCGGGGTCGTCGGGCGGGACGTCGATCCCTCAAAATTGGGGGGATGTCAGGCGCAACGTCGGCGTGTCGCTCATGAACAGTTTCATGCAGGGGCTGACGAGCGGAGGGCAGGCCGACAACGCCGCCGCGCAACAGGAGGCGGCGCGGAGGGCGGCGGAACAGGCGGCGGCCGAGGAGGCGGCCCGGAAGCGGCGCGAGGAAGTCCTGCGGAAGGCGGCCGAGAGCGCCCGGACCGGGTGGGATGCGCAGGACGCGGCGAACATGGCGGAGTTCAGCATGGCGCTGTCGTCCAAGAAAACGACAGGCGGCGGCATGTCGTCGCTGATGCGGAAACAGCTGGAGGCGGCGCGGGCGGCGGAGGAAAAGGCGGCCGCACCGTTTGGAGATTCCAACGTGGTTGATTTGCGGGATACGCCCAAGGTCGATTCGCAGACGGGCGGAGGCGGAGCGGCTGCGGTGCCGTTTGGCGACTCGAACGTGGTGGATTTGACGAGGGGCGATCCGTCGGGCGCGGCGACGCCGTTTGGAGATTCCAGCGTGGTGGACCTTTCGGACATGACGGTTTCTCCGCTCATCCCGCAGATACCCGGCGGCGAAGACTCGGCGGGGCTGGTGGCGTCCGGCGGTCCGTTGTTTTCGGGAGCGCGGGTGGCGTCCGTCCCCGTCGTCCAGCCATCGCTGGCACGGATTTCATCGCCGCCTCCTCCTGCTCGCAGGTTGAATCCGCCGAAGATTTCCAAGGAGCAATGGGAGTTCATCAAGGACCGTGGGCAGGGCTTGATCGCGGCGGCGGTCGAGGTGGGCTCCAAAATATACATCAATCAAAGATACGCGGAGGGAACCTATCACAGGCTGTTCTATACCAAGGTGATCGATACCGCCAAAAATACGTATGAGCTCGCCAAGGTCGATTTTGATTTTGGCAAGAGCCTGACGAACATCAGCACGCGCATGGCCGACCAGATCATGGATGTTGCGAGAGAGGCGATCGCCAACCCGACCGGCAACTGGTGGGCGCTGGCCGATCGGGCCGAGGACATCCGAACCACCGGAGGCGAAGAGATGAAGGACGCGTCCGACGACGCCACGCGCAGCGTGTTGGGCACGACGTCCGAGGGGGCGGACATCGGCGAGGCGACCCTCAAGGCGAACATCATCAACAGGGAGGACATGCACGCGTCCGGGGAGAAATGAACGGAACGGTGCATGTTAAGTGAAACTATAACTGTTGTGCGGAGGACGGTCCTCCGGGTGCGTCCTGATGATCTTTCGATTGGGTCGGACCGGGAGGTCCGGCCTCCTTTAACCGCTACAACGTTACATCAAACACCCTAACCGGCGTCGGTGAAGCGGTAGCCGATGCCGGATTCGGTTTTGAGGAAGGCGGGGTGCTCGGCGGAGGCCTCGATTTTTTTGCGGAGGTTGGCCATGTGGACGCGCAGGTAGTGGGTGTCATCCTCGTGGCCCGGACCCCAGACGTCGCGGAGGAGTTGGCGGTGGGTGACAACCTTTCCTCGATGCTGGAGCAGGAGGCGGAGGAGGGCGTATTCTTTGACGGTGAGGCGAACCTCCGCGTCGGCCTTGGTCACGGTGCGGCGGGTGAAATCAACCTGCACGTCGCCGAAGGTCGCGATGCTGACTTCGCCGGCGGGTTGGGCGCGGCGGAGGAGGACGCGGACGCGGGCGAGGAGTTCGCCGCCGCCGAAGGGTTTGGTGAGGTAGTCGTCGGCGCCGGCGTCGAGGGCGGCGATCTTGGCGGTTTCGTCGCCTTGGACGGAGAGGATGAGGACGGGCGTGTGGCTCCACTCGCGGAGGCGGCGGAGGACGTCGAGGCCGCTCATGTCGGGCAGGCTGAGGTCGAGGATGATGGCGTCGGGGCGCCGGACGGCGGCTTCGTTGAGGCCGAGGGAGGCGTTTTCGGCTTCGCGCACCCGGTAGCCGCCGGTTTCAAGCGTGATGCGGAGGAGGCGGCGAATCTGGACTTCGTCGTCGATGACGAGGATTTCGGCGGGAGCGGTGGGAGCGGCGGGCGGCACGGGGGATGACGGAGGATTGAAGGAGGACGGACCTCCTGGTCCGTCGGGTTGGGGGGTGTGGTTTTAAATTTAATGGGACGGACCGGGAGGTCCGTCCTCCTAGTAAACAGCATCGCCAATGTGGAGGCGGTAGGCGGCGGGGGCGAGTAGGGCTTTTCCGGGGTTGCGGCCGATGTAGTCGCGACAGCGGTGGAGGTGGGAGGCGTCACGGATGAGGCGGTCCCAGTAGTCTTCCTGCCAGAGCGGGCCGGTCGTGGCGTGGTGGTCGTTGATTTTTCGGGCGGAGAAACTTTTCCAGGATTTGACCACGGTGGGGAGCGGGTGGTCGGCGACGAGACGGATGATCGCATGCACGTGGCTTGGCATGATCACAAAACTGTCGAGAGCGTAGCGTTGGCCGTCGAAATGACGAAGGGCGTTTTCGACGAGGGATGAGCAGGTGGGATCGCGGAGCACGCAGGATCCGTGGCCGGCGTCGAGCCAGTGGTCGATGCGGTCGGTGAAGGTTTCGCGGTAACTGATTTCGGTCGCGGCATCCCAGGGCGAAGGGTGAAGGGCGAGCCAGGCGGTGCGTTCGGTTTGCCAGGATTCGAGCAGGGTGGACGGCAGGGAATCGGCGAGGCGCCAGATGAGAAAGACGAGTGCTCCCGGCTGCTGCCAGTGGGGGAGATGGCGCGTGTGGATGGTGATCGGCGCGTAGGGGTTGAGGAACGGGCCGTCCATGGGTGCGAGTGGTGTTTGTGGGTTTAAAGGAGGACGGACCTCCAGGTCCGTCGGGTTGGGTGTAGGAGCGTTGGCTGACGATATGTAGCAGAAGACGGACCGGGAGGTCCGTCCTCCTAGTCCGGGACGGTGCCGTGCGGGGCGAAGGGGAGGTAAACGGTAAAAACGGCGCCGCCACCGGGGTTTTCGCCGGCGACGACTTCGCCGCCTTGCGCACTCACGAAGCCTCGAATGATCGAGAGGCCGAGGCCGAGGCCGCCGGCGCGGGCGGCGTCGCCGCGTTGGAATTTTTGGAAGAGGCGTTCGCGCATCGCTGACGGGAGGCCGGGTCCGCGGTCGGCGACGGTGAAGAAGACCTGCGCGCGGGTGGTGTCCACGCCGGCGGCGAGGAAGATGGGCGTGCCGGAGGGCGTGTGAAGCGAGGCGTTGAGGAGGAGGTTGGCGATGACTTGCTCCATAAGCGCGGCGTCGGCGCGGAAGAGCGGCATGTCGGCGGGGACGGCGGTTTCGAGCGGGTGGGCGGAGAGGGCTTCGCGAATGCCGTCGAGGGCGGCGTTGACGAGGTCGTGGGCGTCGCACCAGTCGAGGCGGGGTTTCAAGACGCCTGATTCGAGGCGGGTCTGGTCGAGGAGATTGGTGACGAGACGATTCAGGCGGCGGGTGGCGGTGCGGATTTCACCGGCGAGGTTTTCGCGGGTGGGGGCGTCGGCGGTGGCGAAAGTTTCGGCGGCGGCGCCGAGGACGGCGAGGGGGGTTTTGAGTTCGTGGGAGACGCCGTCGAGGAGGGCGCGGTGGAGCTTGTCGGATTCGGCGAGGAGCTTTTCGCGTTCGCTTACGGCGCGGAGTTGTTCGCGTTCGAGGACGAGGGCGAGCTGGGTGGCGAAACTTTCGGCGAGTTCGCGTTGGGCAAGGGTGAGGTGGCTCTCAGGCGGCACGCGGACGACGAGGACGCCGTGGGTGAAGTCGTCGCGGACGAGCGGGAGATAAAAGCCTTGGGAGGACGGGAGGGTGTCGGTGAAGCGGCCGGCTTTTTTGTGGTTGCGCCAGGCCCACTCGGCGACGGCGCGTTCTTTTTCGGTGACGGTGAAGGAGCCGGCGAAGTGGGCGGTGAGGGTGTCGTTATCGGCGATGAGGAGGGCGGTCTTGGCGTTGAAGATTTCGTCGGCCTGGCGGAGGGCGGCGAAGACGGCGTCGTCGAGGGTGCGGGCGGCGCTGAGGGCCTGCGTGAGATGGAAGAGGGCGGTGGCGCGTTCTTCGCGGAGGCGTTCGTGGCGGGCCTGGGCGCGGAAGCGGCCGGTGAGCTGGCCGGAGACGAGGGCGACGACGAAGTAGGTGGCGAACATCATGCCGTCCTCGAATTTCGAGATGACGAAGGTGAAGAGCGGGGGGATGAAGAGGAAGTTCCAGGTGAGCGCGCTGAGAACGCCGGCGGCGAGCACGGGCCAGCGACCGACGCGGAGGCTGAGCACGATGACGGCGAGCAGGTAGAGAAGGCCGATGGAGAGGTAGCCGGTGTAGGGGACGATGAACCAGCTGGCGGCGGTGAGCACGCCGACGGTCGTGAGGACGTCGTAATACTCGCGTGCGGGGGAATGGGCGGCGGCCTGCCAGTCGATGCGAAGACCGGGTTTTTCGGAGAGGCGTTCGGCGGGGACGACGTAGATGTCGATGGGGCCGCTGATGCGGAGGAGGCGGTCCACGAGGTTGCCGCCGCGGATCAAATCGAGCCAGCGGGGGTTGCGGGACTGGCCGACGACGATCTGGGTGGCGTTGTTTTGGAGGGCGACGCGGACGAGGGCGGCGGCGATGTTTTCGTCGTGGGTGACGACGATCTCGGCGCCGAGTTCGGAGGCGAGGGCGAGGTTTTGTTCGCGGCGGCGCTGGTCTTCGGGGAGGAGCGGGCGGGAGGACTCGACGCTGACGGCGATCCAGGAGGCGCCCTGGGCGGCGGCCATGCGGCGGGTCCAGCGGACGAGCTGGAGCGAGGACGGACTGGGGCCGATGGCGACGAGGAGGCGTTCGCCGGAGCGCCAGACGGTTTTGAGGGGGCTGGTGGCGCGGAGTTCGCGGAGGCGTTTTTCGACGCGTTCGGCGACGAAGCGGAGGGCGAGTTCGCGTAGGGCGGTGAGATGGGTGTCCTTGAAGAAGCCGTCGGCGGCGGCGGCGCGGGCGTGGTTGGCGAGGTAAACTTTTCCTTCGGCGAGGCGTTCGCGGAGGGCTTCGGGGGTGAGGTCGATGAGCTCGATCTGGTCGGCGAGTTCGAAGACGGAGTCGGGGACGGTTTCGTGAACGGTGGCACCGGTGATCTGGCGGACGGCGTCGGCGCGGCTTTCGACGTGCTGGACGTTGAGCGTGGTGAAAACGTCGATACCGGCGTCGAGGAGTTCGACGACGTCCTGGTAGCGCTTGGGGTGGCGGGAGCCTTCGGCGTTGGTGTGGGCAAACTCGTCCACGAGGACGAGGCGGGGGCGGGGCTGGCGGGCGAGAAGGGCGTCGAGGTCCATCTCGGTGACCTGGATGCCGCGGTAGGAGATTTCTTTGCGGGGGAGGACGGGGAGGCCGGCGAGGAGGGTTTCGGTCTCGGCGCGTCCGTGGGTTTCGACGATGCCGACGAGGAGGTCGGTGCCGTCGCGCAGCTCTTGCTGGGCGGCGCGGAGCATGGCGTAGGTTTTGCCGACGCCGGGGCACATGCCGAAGAAGATCTTCAGGCGGCCGCGACGGGCGCGCTTTTCCTCGCGCAGGAAGGAGGCGAGGAGCGCGTCGGGATCGGGGCGTGGGCGGTCGTCAGGCAAGGGGTGGGGGTGGATTCGGAGACGGGTTTTTAACCACTAAGGAACACTAATGGGCACTAATGGGGAGGAAATCCGGAGGGGGAGGATGGGGCCGTTTGAGGAGGACGGATCTCCGGGTCCGTCGGGTGGGTGTGGCGTGAGGTTAAAGGGGACGGACCGGGAGGTCCGTCCTCCGGGAGGAGATCAGCGGGTTTGGTCGAGGGCGCGGTTGAGGAGGAGGACGTTGACGCCGGGTTCACCGAAGATGGCGAAGTCGCGGGGGGTGGTATGGGTGGTGATGAGTTGGGTGACGGTGGCGAGGGGGAGGTGGCGGGCTTCGGCGACGCGGGGGGCTTGGAGCTGGGCGTTGGTCAGGCTGATGTGAGGGTCGAGTCCGCTGGCGGAGGCGGTGACGGCGTCGGCGGGGACGGGGGTGTCGGGGGCGAGGGCGTTGGCTGTGCGGTAGGCGGTGACGTTGGCTTTGATGGAGTCGGCGAGTTTTTGGCTGGTGGGCCCGAGATTGGTGCCGGAGGAGCTGGCGGCGTCGTAGCCAGAGCCGGCGGCGGAGGGGCGGGAGTTGAAGTAGCGGTCGCTGGTGAACGACTGGCCGAGGAGGGCGGAGCCTCGCACGGTGCCGTCGGTGTCGGTGAGGAGCGAGCCGTTGGCCTTGGATGAGAAGAAGGCCTGGCCGCCGGCCCAGACGGCGAGGGGGTAGACACCGCAGAGGAGGACGGCGAGGACGACGGTGAGGAGGAAGGCGGTGCGGAGTTCGGAGAGGAAGGTTTTCATGACGGAGAGAGTGGAGGGAGGACGGACCTCCTGGTCCGTTCGGTTTGAGGGCGTGAAGTGTATGTGGATATCAAAGGGGACGGACCGGGAGGTCCGTCCTCCGTCAGACCAGACCGAGGGCGTTGATGAGGACGTCGATGAGCTTGATGCCGATGAAGGGGACGATGATGCCGCCGAGGCCGTAGATCACGAGGTTGCGGCGGAGCATGGCCTCGGCGCCGATGGGACGGTAGGCGACGCCGCGGAGGGCGAGCGGGATGAGGGCGATGATGACGAGGGCGTTGAAGATCACGGCGCTCAGGATCGCGCTCAGCGGGGAGGCGAGGTGCATGACGTTGAGCGGGGCGATGGCGGGGAACACGCCGACGAGCATCGCCGGGATGATCGCGAAGTATTTGGCGATGTCATTGGCGATGGAGAAGGTGGTGAGAGCGCCGCGGGTGATGAGGAGCTGTTTTCCAATGGCGACGATGTCGAGGAGCTTGGTGGGGTTGCTGTCGAGATCGACCATGTTGCCGGCTTCCTTGGCGGCCTGGGTGCCGGTGTTCATGGCGACGCCGACGTCGGCCTGGGCGAGGGCGGGGGCGTCGTTGGTGCCGTCGCCGGTCATGGCGACGAGGTGGCCGTCGGCCTGCTCCTGGCGGATGCGGGCGAGCTTCATCTCGGGCGTGGCCTGGGCGAGGAAGTCGTCCACGCCGGCCTCGGCGGCGATGGCGGCGGCGGTGAGGGGGTTGTCGCCGGTGATCATCACGGTACGGATGCCCATGGCGCGGAGTTGGGCGAAGCGTTCCTTGATGCCGCCTTTGACGACGTCCTTGAGGTAGATGACGCCGAGGGCGGTGGCGGTGCCGTGGGCGGACTCGGCGACGACGAGAGGCGTGCCGCCTTGGCGGGAGATGGCGTCGACGGCTTCGGTGACGGCGGCGGGATAGGCGCCGCCTTGGGATTCGATCCAGGTTTTGACGTTGGAGGCGGCGCCTTTGCGGATGGAGCGGGCGGAGGCGGAGATTGAGGAGGACGGACCTCCGGGTCCGTCGGGTTGGGGTGGGACGGACCGGGAGGTCCGTCCTCCGGCGGAGGCGGAGGAAGCGGCGGAGGGATCGGTGAGGTCAACGCCGCTCATGCGGGTCTGGGCGGTGAAGGGGACGAAGACGGCGTGCGGGGCGGTCAGGTCGCGGCCGCGGAGGTTATATTTTTCCTTGGCGAGGACGACGATGCTGCGGCCCTCGGGGGTTTCGTCGGCGAGGGAGGCGAGTTGGGCGGCGTCAGCGAGGCGTTCGGACGTGACGCCGGGGGCGGGGACGAACTCGGCGGCCTGGCGGTTGCCGAGGGTGATGGTGCCGGTCTTGTCGAGGAGGAGGACGTCGATGTCGCCGGCGGCCTCGACGGCGCGTCCGGAAACCGCGAGGACATTGCGCTGGAGAAGGCGGTCCATGCCGGCGATGCCGATGGCGCTGAGGAGTCCGCCGATAGTGGTGGGGATGAGGCAGACGAGGAGGGCGATGAGCGTGGTGATGGAAAACGCGACGCCGGCGTATTCGCCGAACGGTTTCAGCGCGATGACGACGAGGAGGAAGATGAACGTGAGCGCGGAGAGGAGGATGGTGAGGGCGATCTCGTTGGGTGTTTTCTGGCGGGAGGCGCCTTCGACGAGGCTGATCATGCGGTCGAGGAAACCTTCGCCGGGATTGGCGGTGATGCGGATGAGGAGCGTGTCGGAGATGACGGCGGTGCCGCCGGTGACGGCGCTGCGGTCGCCGCCGGCTTCGCGGATGACGGGGGCGGATTCTCCGGTGATGGCGGATTCGTCCACGGAGGCGGCGCCTTCGACGACTTCGCCGTCGCCGGGGATGAGTTCGCCTGCTTTGACGAAGACGAGGTCGCCTTTGGCGAGCCGGGTGGCGTCGATGGCTTCGAGGGTGCCGTCCTTGCGGCGGCGATGGGCGACGAGTTGCTTGCGGGAGGCGCGGAGGGCGCGGGCTTGGGCCTTGCCACGGCCTTCGGCGACGGCCTCGGCGAAGTTGGCGAAGATGACGGTGAAGAGGAGCCAGAGGGCGATCTGGAGGACGTAGCCGAAGGGCTCCTTGGACGTGAAGAGTTGCTGGAAGGAGAGAATAGCTCCGAGCAGCGTGACGAACATCACGGGGTTTTTGAGCTGGGTGCACGGATCGAGTTTTTTGAGGGAGTCGATGACCGCCTGGCGCAGGATGGCGCCGTCGAAAAGGGAGGTGGCTTGAGTGCTCATGAGGAAGGGGAAGAATCAGGTTTTGAGGTAGGAGCCTGCTTGCAGGCGATGGCGGCAGTAGCTCGGAATCGCCTGCAAGCAGGCTCCTACAAATGATGTTTAGAACAGGGTGGATGCACCCATCAGAAAGTGCTCGACGACGGGGCCCATCGCGAGGGCGGGCAGGAAGGTGAGCGCGCCGACAAGGACGACGGTGCCGATGAGCAGGAGGACGAAGGTGAAACCTTCCGTGCGGAACGTGCCGGCGCTGGCGGGGACGAGGCGCTTGCCGGCGAAATTCCCGGCGAGGGCGAGGATCGGGACGATCATGAGGAAGCGGCCGACGAGCATCGCGATGCCAAGGGTGATGTTCCAATGCGGGTCGCCGCTGGCCGGGTTGGCGGTGAGGCCGGCGAAGGCGCTGCCGTTGTTGCCCACGGCGGAGCTGAAGGCGTAGAGGAGTTCGCTGAAGCCGTGCGGGCCGGCGTTGTTGAGGCCGTCGGCGCCCCACTTGGAGACGCTGGCCCAGGCGGTCATGCCGAGGATAGTCGCGGCGAGGACCATGAGGACGAGCATGACGAGCTTGATGTCGTAGGCCTCGATTTTTTTGCCGGCGTATTCGGGGGTGCGGCCGACCATGAGGCCGGCGATGAACACGGCGAGGATGACGAAGATCAACATGCCGTAGAGGCCCGCGCCGACGCCGCCGAAGATGACTTCGCCGGTCTCCATGTTGAAGAGCGGGACGAGGCCGCCGAGGGGCGTGAACGAGTCGTGCATCGAGTTGACCGCTCCGCAGGAGGCATCGGTGGTGATGGTCGCGAAGAGGGCGGAGTTGAAGACGCCGAAGCGGACCTCCTTGCCCTCCATGTTGCCGTCGGCGACGGCGACGCCGAGGCGCTGGTGGATGGGGTTGCCGGAGGCCTCGGCCTTCCACGAGACCAGCACGCCGGCGACGAACATGACGGCCATCGCGCTCCAGACGGCCCAGCCGTGGCGCTGGTTTTTCAGCGTGCGACCGAGCCACCAGGTAAGCGCGCTCGGGATCGCGAAGATCGAGAGCATCTGGAGAAAGTTCGAGAGGGGCGTGGGGTTTTCGAAGGGGTGCGCGGCGTTGGCGTTGAAGAAACCGCCGCCGTTGGTGCCGAGCATTTTTATCGCGACCTGCGAGGCGACGGGGCCTTGGGCGATGGTTTGCGTGGCGCCTTCGAGCGTGTGGGCGGTCGTGTAGGGCTGGCAATTTTGGATGATTCCCTGCGAGACGAGGAAGAGGGCGAAGACGAGGCAGATCGGGGCGAGCAGGTAGTAGGTGACGCGGACGGTATCGACCCAGAAGTTGCCGATGGTCTTGGCGGAGTGGCGGGCGATGCCGCGGACGAGGGCGGCGGCGATGGCGATGCCGGCGGCGGCCGAGACGAAATTGTGAAACGTCAGCGCGACCATCTGCGAGAAATACGACATCGTCGATTCGCCGCCGTAGCTCTGCCAGTTGGTATTGGTGGTGAAACTCGCGGCGGTGTTGAACGCGAGAGCGGGCGAGAGGCCGGCCAGACCCTGCGGGTTGAGCGGCAGATGATCCTGATAGCGCAGGATGAAGTAGGTGAACAGCAGGCCGACGAGGCTGAAGACGAGGAGGGCGAGCGTGTAGCCGAGCCAGCTTTGTTCCTTGGCAGGGTCGATGCCGCAGACGCGGTAGGTGAGGCGCTCGACGGGCTTCACGAGCCGGTCGAGAAACGTGCGGCCCTGGGCGTCGAGGACGCGAACGAGATAGAGGCCGAGCGGTTTCGTGACGAGCAGCAGCGCGCCGACGTAGAGTGCGAATTGGAACCAGGCGTTGGGATTATTCATGGAATGCAAAGTAACCTATTAGGTTACTTTGTGGTTCGGGTTGTGGGGACGCGGGCGAGGGACCTTTAGAATTTTTCGGGGCGGAGGATGGCGGCGACGAGGTAGAGGAGGCAGGCGACGGCGAGCAGGCCGATGAAGGTGTTTTCCATGGGGCGATTATGGCACCTTTGGGTTCGCGCTCCTAATCAAGCGGGGGCGCCGATGCGTTAAGAAAATATCAAGGGGGCGGGAGCACCCTAAATTTAGCTCTCAATTCGCGGCGGGGCCTCATAAGGTGCCGCATGGAAAAACGTAAATTTGCCGAGCTTGGGCTGTCCGCCGAGGTGTTGAAGGCCGTGGACAAGATGGGCTTCGAGGAGGCTTCGCCTATCCAGACCGCCGTCATTCCTCTGCTGCTCTCCGGCAAAGACGTGATCGGCCAGTCGTCCACCGGCTCCGGCAAGACGGCCGCCTTCGGCGCGCCCGCCGTCGAGAAGGTCGATGCGAAGAAGAAGGTCGTGCAGGTGCTCATCCTTTGCCCGACGCGCGAACTCGCGGTGCAGGTCGCCGAGGAAATCGCCAAGCTCGCTTTCTACAAATCCGGTGTGCGCGAGGTGCCGATTTTCGGCGGCCAGCCCTACGACCGTCAGATCCGCGCCCTCGAAGCCGGCGCGCAGATCGTGATCGGCACGCCCGGTCGCGTGATGGACCACATGGAGCGCGGCACGCTGCGTCTCGACAACCTGAAGATGGTCATCCTCGACGAGTGCGACCGGATGCTCGACATGGGCTTCCGCGACGACATCGAGAAGATCCTTTCGGAGACTCCGCCCACTCGGCAGCTCCTGTTTTTCTCGGCCACGATGCCGCCTGCGATCAAGAATCTCATCATGCGCTATGCCAAGGATCCGGCGTGGGTGAAGATCGAGTCTGAGGCGAAGAACGCCCCGCAAGTGGACCAGGTTTATTTCGAGGTGGACCGCCGCTACAAGATCGACGTCCTCACGCGCCTCATTGATCTGAACGATTTCCGTTACGGCATCATTTTTTGCTCAACGAAGGTCATGGTGGACGAGCTCGACGAGCACCTGCACGCGCGCGGCTACGCGACCGACCGGCTGCACGGCGACATCACGCAGGCGCAGCGCACGCGGGTGATGGACAAGTTCCGCCGTCGCGGCTTCGAGTTCCTCGTGGCGACCGACGTGGCGGCGCGCGGCCTTGACGTGGATGATCTCGAGGTCGTGTTCAATTTCGACCTGCCGAACGACGCCGAGGACTACACGCATCGCATCGGCCGCACGGGTCGCGCGGGCAAGTCGGGCAAGGCGTTCACGTTTGTCTCGGGCCGCGAGATCTACGGCTTGCAGAACATGGCGCATTACGGGCGCTTGAAGATCCGCCGCGAAAATGTGCCGTCCCTCGACCAGGTCGAGGAGGCGCGCGAGAACGTGTTTTTTGAAAAGCTGCGCGGCGTGCTGACGGCGGGCACCTTCCGCAAGCAGGACCGTTTCATCGACCGCCTGCTGGAGCAGGGCTTCGCGAGCACCGACATCGTTTCCGCTCTCATCCATATGATGCACGGCGGCGGCGACAAACCCGAGCCCGCTCCCGCTCCGGTCAAGGCCAAGCCGCTGCGTTCAGCGCTGCCGCCAGCCTCCGCTCCCGTTGCCAAGCACGTCCCTGACGCGCCTTATGTCGCCACCAAGCCGGCTCCGGCGAGCAATGTGCCGGCGGCGTTCGCCAAGGTCGCCAACAAGCCGAAGGTCGTCGCTCTGGCGGCGGCGGTGCCGGCTCCCGTAGTTGCGCCGGTTATCGTCAAGACACAGCCCGATCCGGGCGAGAAGGAGCAGGCGCTTTTTGAAAACGAAGAGGTGAAACCGGTGCGCCCTACGAAGCAGAAATTCGAGCGCGCCGCCCGCACGGGCCGCGAGCCGGGCATGACGACGTTGTTCTTCAACGTCGGCCGCAAGCAGCTCGTGACGCCGGCGGACATCGTCGGTAAGGTCGCGGGCGTCACCCGCCTGCCGGCCAACGTGGTCGGCGCGATGGACATTCACCAGCGTCACACGCTGGTCGATGTGACGACCGAGCACGTGGCGCTGATCTTGGAAAAGCTGAAAGGCATCCGCGTGAAGAACGTCTCCTTGGAGCCGGCTCTCGCGACGGACGCGGACCGCACGGCGGAGTGAAGTAGACGCGGCATCTTGCCGTGTTGGAACAGAGATTGATCGGCCCAACGCGGCGGGACGCCGCGTCTACTTTTTCGCTCCGCCGGGGAGGTTCCCAAACTCAGGCGAGGTCGATGGCGGCCTTGAGCCTGAGGTCGCGGGACGACGCGCCGACGGAGATGGTGAAGCGTCCGGGTTCGACGTTCCAGCCGTTGCGGCTCTCGTCCCAGAAGGCGAAGGCGCGGGCGTCGAGGCTGAGCTCGACGCGAACCTTGGCGCCGGGTGCGAGGCTGACTTTCTTGAAGGCCTTGAGCTCGCGCGGCGGACGCGCGACGGACGCCACGTCGTCGCTCACGTAACACTGGACGACCTCGGAGCCCTCGCGTTTGCCGGTATTGGTGACGGTGCAGGCGACGGCGACGGACTCGCCGCGGCGTTCGACGGTGATATCCGAGTAGTCGAAGCGGGTGTAGGAGAGGCCGTGGCCGAAGCAGAACAGCGGGGCGATGTCGCGGGCGTCGTGCCAGCGGTAACCGACGAAGACGCCTTCGCGGTATTCGCACTTTTGGGAGTTGTAGTCGTCCAGTGCGTGGCCGGGAGAATCCGCGAGTTGTTTCGGGAAGGTGAAGGGCAGGCGTCCGCTTGGGTTGACGGCGCCGGTGAGGACCTCGGCGAGGGCGCGTCCGCCTTCGCAGCCGCCATACCAGGGCAGCACGACGGCGGGAACCTGATCAATCCATGGCATGGCGACGGGCGAACCGGCGACTAGCACGACGACGAGGCGGGGATTGGCCGCGGCGAGAGCGGAGATGAGTTCGTCCTGGCCGTGGGGCAGGTCGAGGCTGTGACGGTCGCCGGCTTCGGTGTCGTCCTGGTGGGTGAGGCCGCCGACGAAGACGACGGCGTCCGCCGCACGGGCGTGGGCGAGCAGTTTGTCGCGGTCCGCACCATCGGTTTTATCGTCAGGGGTGATGATCCCGAGTCGAAGGGTGTTTTGCGATTCGTCGGAGCCGGGACGGAAATCGATATTGATCGGGCAGGGATGTCCGGATTCGAGGGTGACGTCGACCGTGACGACATCGATGCCTCCCGCCTCCCAGGCGAGGATGACGCGCTTGCCGTCAACGTAGAGATCGGCGCGATTGGCGCCGTGGAGGACGAAGCGATAGCCGCCTCCGACGACGGGAGTGAAGACGGTGCTGTAGCGGACCGAGCAGCTGCGGCCGGAGAGGAAGGGGAAGGGGCGTCCCTGGCGCCAGTCGAGATCGACTTTTTCCGAAGGCTGCACGGCTTCGGGTGTTCCCTGGCAGCCGACACGGGAGAAATAGGCGACGCTCCAGCCGCGGGTGCCGGCGTTGGCGTCAGCGAGGGAGAGGAGCGCGGGGTCAATGTCGGAACCGGTGGCGAGATCGGGATAGCCGCGAATGTGGGTGATCTCGACGCGGTCGCCGAGGACGGCCTGCAGACCTTCAAGAGGCGTGGTCTCGTAGAGCGCGCGCACGGCGGAGCTGAAGCCGCCGGCGTGGTGGCGGGCGGTGGCGTTGTCGCCGACCACGAGCAGGCGTTTGACGTTGGCGAGAGGGAGGATGGTGCCCTCGTTTTTCAGGAGCACGACGGCCTCGCGGGCGATGCGGAGGGCGTTTTCCTGATGGCGCGGGGTGTTGCGCGCGCCGCGGGGGCGTGAGCCGGGGTCGAGCACGCCGGTGGCCGCCATCACGCTCAGGTTGCGACGGGCCTTGTCGACGGCGAGGCCGGCCTCGAGCTGGCCGCCGCGAATGGCTTCCAGAAAACGCGAGGCGAGGAAGTAGGCGTCCCAGTTTTCGCCGCTGCCCATCTCGACATCGAGGCCGAAGCGGGCGGATTCGTAGGTCGAGTGGGCGCCGCCCCAGTCGGAGATGACGGAGCCCACGAAGCCCCACTCGCCTTTGAGAATGCGGTTGATGAGGTGCTCGTGGTGGCAGGTGTGCTGGCCGCGCAGGAGATTGTAGGCGCCCATGATGGTGAGGACTCCGGCGCGGACGACCGCGGCTTCGAAGCCGGGCAGGTAGATTTCGCGGAGCGTGCGTTCGTCGGGGCACGCGTTTACGCCGCTGCGGTTGAGCTCCTGGCTGTTGCAGGCGAAATGTTTCACGCAGGCGGCGACGCCCTGAGCCTGGACGCCTGCGATCGCGGGCACGACGAGGGCCGAGACGAGGAACGGGTCTTCGCTGTAGTATTCGAAATTACGGCCGCAGAGGGGACTGCGGACGATGTTGATGCCGGGGCCGAGGATGACGTCCTTGCCGCGTTCGCGGGACTCCGCGCCGAGCACCTCGCCGTGAAGGCGCGCCATGTCGGGGTTCCAAGTGGCGGCGAGGGCGCTGCCGGTGGGCAGGTAGGTGGCGGCATCGTCGAAGCCCTCGACGGCGTCCCAGCTGTCGCGGCAGATCTCGCGGCGCACGCCGTGCGGGCCGTCGGACATCGTCCACTCGGGAATGCCGAGGCGGGGGATGGCGTTCACCGCGAACTTGGAGCCGGCGTGGCAGAGGGAGACGATTTCCTCGAGGGAAAGCTGTTCCAAAATGGCGGCGACTTTGGCTTGGATCGCGGGACTGAAAGGACGGGCGGATGAAGGGACAGGGGACATGGGAAAATTCCCTTATCTGGGATGCGATGATCACCCGCGACTTTAAAGTGACCGACGGGTGGCGAATATTGCGCGGCGGGGCGATGAGCAGACGCGGCGGCTCGCCGCGTTGGATTGGATGGAAATTTTTCGAGCCAACGCGGCAAGATGCCGCGTCTACTTTGACCTGTCACACGTTCTTGACGGCGAGACCCTTGACAGGCCTGCCAGTGCTTCCTACTCGTAAGAGCCCATATGGAGGCTGTGCTCGATCAACCGGTGTTGGTCCTTAATCGCCTGTGGCAGGCGGTGAATGTCATCGGCGCTAAACGCGCCTTTGGATTGCTGTCGAGAGGTCACGCGAGCGTCGTCCACCATCACGAGGACGACTTCCGTGTTTTCAACCTGATGGACTGGGTGGATTTCTCGCAGGACAACCCTCCGCTCGAAGTCATGGATCAGGTGCATACGCCGCGCATGACGATCCGTCTGCCGCGCGTGATCCTGCTGGCGTATTTCGACCGGCTGCCCTGCAAGGAACTGAAGCTCACGCGCAACAACGTCTTCGAGCGCGACAAGGAGACCTGCCAGTATTGCGGAAAGATTTTCGAGCGCGAGGACCTGAATCTCGACCACGTGATCCCGCGCGATTTCGGCGGCAAGACGACGTGGGAAAACATCGTGTGCTCGTGCATCAAGTGTAACTCGAAAAAAGCCAACCGCCTCCCTCACGAGGCGAACATGCGACTCATCCGCAAGCCGGTGCGCCCGAAATGGCGTCCGGTCATCTCGCTGGTGTTGGGCAATGCCGAACGCGAGCGCTGGAAGGACTTCCTCGATCTGGCCTACTGGAACGTCGAGCTGGAGGATTGAGGCGCTGGAGAACGGACCTCCTTTTCGGCCAGACTTTATTTGCCATGGTGCCAACG
The DNA here is from genome assembly GCA_041662485.1 of Opitutaceae bacterium. Classification (GTDB taxonomy): domain Bacteria; phylum Verrucomicrobiota; class Verrucomicrobiia; order Opitutales; family Opitutaceae; genus Rariglobus. Next base: position 59,248 of record JBAZSJ010000012.1, read on the forward strand.
CCCCGGAGCGCGCTCCGGGGATGTTTACATAAGGGAATTACTGAAAACCGTCCGAGCTGCCAATGGTAGGGCCGCCGCTCGCGGCGTGCCGGTTCGGTGTTGACCGGCTTGAGAGGCGCGTCGCAAGCGACGGCCCTACGAAGGAAGGCAGGGGCGGCTTGAGAGTTCTGAGTTTAGGAGCCTCTAAATCGCCTCTACCGATCCGTTCCCTGCTGTCGCCAGGCGACAAAGACCACGAGGGCGGCGATGATGTCGGTGCCGGCCACGGCGAGGCGGACGGGCAGGGGAAGCTTCAGGGGAAGCAGCAGCACGAGGGCTGCAGAGATCGCCAAAAAGACGATGGTCGCGGCCAGCAGTTTTTTCTTTTGCTCGATGGAGGGCATGGCGTGGGCTCTGGGAACGAGGTAGGAGGAGAACGAGAAAGAGTAAGAGCACGAGAAAGAGGCGGAATCAGGGGGCGACAGGGAGGGCCATGCGCAGGGTGGTGCCGCTTGTGTCGGTGGAAACCAACGTGATGTCGCCGTGGTGGCTGATCAGGATTCGTTTGGCGATGGCCAGACCCAGGCCGGTGCCGTCGGAGCGTCCGGAGAGGAAGGAGTCGAAGATGTGCGCGCGCAGTTCCTCGGGAATGCCGCGTCCGGTGTCGATGATGTCGACGATGGCGAAATGCGCGCCGCCGCGATCCTCGGTTCCGCAGTGGATGGTGATGGAGCCGCCGTCGGGCATGGCCTGCATGGAGTTGATCAGAAGGTTGAGAATGACCTGCTGGATCTGGCCTTTGTGGACATCCACGACGAGGGGTTTGGCGGGAGGCTCGAAGCGGAGCTGGATCTTGTTTTGGGCGAGCTTCAGGCGGATGAGCACGATGGTGTCGCCGACCATGTCGGTGAGCGACCAGCGTGAATGCAGGCTCGCGGGGGCCTTGGCGAAGCTGAGCACGCGGGAGACGATGGCCTCGAGCTGGTCGAGCTTCTCGCTGATGACACGGACGTCGGTGCGGCGGGGATCGTCCTCGGGAAAGTTAAGGTCGAGGTAGCCGAAGAGAAGCTTGATGACCGTGAGCGGATTGCGGATCTCGTGGGCGATTTCGGCGGCGAGCAGGCCGAGGGTGGTGAGCTGCTCGTTCTTGCGCAGGGATTCCTCGCTCTGGAACACGCGCGAGTAGAGGCGGGAGTTTTGCAGGGCGACGGCGCCGAGGGAGGCGAGGGCGGCGAGGAGGCGCTTTTCGTCGTTGTTGAAACGGTGGACGTGGTCCGTGAAGACGGCGAGGACGCCGATGACTTCGTTTTCGTAAACGACGGGTGCGGCGAGCACGGAGCGCAGGGCCTCGTCGCGGGGAAGGTCGATGACGTCGCGAAACTCGGGAGACTGGATGTTGGCGAACTCGATCTGCCTGCGGGTGTGGATGGCGGCGGCGGTGAGGCAGGATTCGAGCGGCAGGTCGGCTTCGGGCAGCGGGACGATGACGGGGCTGGTGAGGGAGACGAGCCGCAAGGTCTGGCGGTTGAGATCGCAGAGATAAAAGATGCAGGAGCGGCTGTTGGTGATGAGGCGGGCGTCGCGGGTGATGGTGTCGAAGAGCTCCTGCTGCTCGAGTTTGCCGACGAGGGACTGGCCGATGGTGATGAGCGATTCGAGCTGGCGGGCCTTGCCGCTCAGGTGGCGCAGCTGCCAGAGACGCTGCATGACGGCGGTGGCCTCCTCGGTGAGGCGGACAAAGAAGGCGAGGTCGGCGTCGGTGAAGCCGCCAAGGACGTCGCTGTCGAGATTGATGACGCCAAGGACCTGCCCGCCGCCTTCGAGCATTGGAGCGGCCATTTCGCTGCGGACCTCCGGACGCAGGGCGATGTAGCGCGGATCGGCGGCGACGTTGGTGACGAGCTGGGGGCGTCCGTGAAAGGCGACCCAGCCGGTGATGCCTTGGCCGAGGCGGAGGGAGACCTCGTCGCTGTCGGGGGGGAGGCCCTGCTGGACCTCTATTTCGAGTTTTCCAGAGTCGGGATTGAGGAGGGAGACGGTTCCGGAGGAGGCCTTGAGTGACTCGATGAAAACCGCGAGTATCTCGGTGAGCGCCTCACGGGGATCGTTTCCGCGGCCCGCGATGCTACTGATGCGGTAAAGCGCCTCGTAGCAAACCGAGTTGCGGACCTCGGAAGCCGGAGGGTCGGAAGAAAGCACCGTTTTGATTGGCACGCCGAACAGCTTTGAGGAGAGACGGGGAGGATGGCGAGAATTTCGCCAGTCCCGCCTTACACCGCCTCGGCCTGCTCGGTCACGGGCATGATGATGGCGGCGAGAGATTCGCGGAGTTTGACCAGACGGGAGGTGTCCGCGGTGGGTTCGTGGTTGTCGCTCTCGATGTAGAAGGTGTCGATGGCGATGCCGCGTTCCGTGCCGATGCGGGCGAAGGTGATGTCGAAGCCGTGGTCGCTGATGGTCTTGCCGAGGCGGAAGAGCAGGCCGATCTCGTCGCGGGCCTGAACCTCGACGATGGTGCGCTGCATCGAGAGCTCGTGATAGACGTCCACGGTGGGCGGGAAGGACGACTGGACGGCCTCGCTGCCGGTGGGCGTGTTGTAGCGCTGGGTGGACGCGTATTTTTTGGCCTGGGCGACGATGTCGGGGTAAAGGTCCTTGTTGGCCACGAGGGACTCCTCGACGGTCTTGGCGAAGATTTCCTGGGCCTTGGCGCTTTGCACGACACCGCGGCCGGGCTCGACGACGTAGAAGGTGTCGATGGCGATGTGGTCGCTGCGGGAAATGATCTTGGCGCCGAGGATGGAAAGGCCGGCGACGCTGAAGGCGCCGGCGAGCTTGTAGAAGAGCCCGGCGCGGTCCCAGGTGACGACGTTGACCACGGTGAGGGAGCGGTTGATGTCGTCCTTCCACTCGATGACCGGATGGAGGGAGCCGACCGAGTTCGCCTGCGCGATGGACTTCAGCAGGGCGTTGACCATGCGGATGTGCAGGGCGATCTCGGCCGTGTCGGTGTGGATGAAATAGCGCTCGGGCAGCAGGTTGAAGTGCGCGGTGATCTCGTCCTGGCTGATGCCGGGGATGTTTTGGGAAATGAGTGCCTGGAAAGTCATTTTCAGCCGTTCGGAATTATGAGTCGCGATCGCGGCGCCGAGGGTCAGGTGCTCGAGAGTGGAGCGATAGAGCGAGGAATGGAGCGTGTCCTTGTAACCGCTCCAGAGTCCGGCCGCAGTGCCGCGGGCGTCGCAAAAGGTGTGGACGTAGAGATAGCGGAGCTTCTCGGCGCTTTCGACCAGTTCGGCAAATGCAGCGGCGGTGTTGGGATCATCTACGTCCCGCTTCTGCCAAAAGCGTGCCATGATGAGATGATTTTTTATGACGAAGATCACGAGCTCGGCGTTTTCCTCGGAAACCTCGAGTCGCTTGAGCAGGGGAATGGCGATTTTTACGCCGCTTTCGGCGTGGCCTTGGATGCCCATGGCCTTGCCGATATCGTGCAGCAGAAGAATCAGATAAAGCAGGGTGGGCGCGGCGGTTTCGTGGAGCGCGGAGCGGTATTTGAGGGTGATCGGCTCGGCTTCGGTAAAGATTTGGTCAAGTTCGCGGATGGCGTTGAGGGTGTGGATATCCGCGGTGTAACGGTGATAAAATTCGTGCTGCACGAGGCAGGTGAGGCCGTCGAACTCCGGGATGAAGCGCCCGAGGACGCCGAGTTCGTGCATGAGGCTGAGGGCGGGGTAGACCGCACCGGATTCGTCGAGAATCGCCTTGAAGCTGGTGTTGGCGTCGGGGGAGTGGGTGACCTTGCGCGTGATGAGCGGGAGGGATTCGCGGATGAGCGTCTGGAGGGAAAAATCGAGCTGGGCGTTGAGGCTCTGGCAGTGGCGGAAGACGCGGATGAGGCGGACGGGGTCCTTGCGGAAAACATCCGGGGACTCGGCGCCGAGTTCGCGACCGCGCAGGATGAAGCCGTCGAGGCGCTTGCTGTGCTGGTCGCGCCGGGCGCGCACGGCTTCGCGGAAGGAGCCGATGAGGCCGGTCTTGGGTTTTTCCAAGGTGAGGGCGAGACGGCTTTCGATGATGGTGGAAACGCGGAAGATGGTCTGGGCGGCCTTGTAGTAGTCGCGCATGAAGTGCTCGACGCGACCGAGCATGGTGCGCTGGTGGTAGCCCAGGCCCACGGCGACGTGGGTCTGGCCTTCCAGGTCAAGGATGTCCGTGGGGCGCTTTTTCAGGAAATGCAGTTCGTTGCGGACGCGCTGGAGAAAGTCGTGGGCGCGCTGGAAGTCGCGGAGTTCGTTTCGGCGAAGGTAGTTTTGCGTGGCGAGTTCGTCGATGGAGTCGATGCCCAGTTTGACCCGGGCCATCCAAAAGGAGTTTTGGTATTCGCGCAGGCCGCCGACGCCGTTTTTGATGTCGGGCTCCTGGAGGAAAACGGTGTCGCCGTATTTGGCGCGGCGGGTGGCCTGGTCGGAGAGGCGGGCGGCGATGTAGGCCTTGGGGTCTTCGACGGTGTAGTAAACGCGGTAGGCCTGCTTGAAGCCGTTGAAGAGCGCGGCGGAGCCGGCGAGGAGGCGCGACTCCAGCATGGCGGTCTTGGTTTGGATGTCCTTGCGCGCCTCGGCGAAGACCTCGTCGATCGTGCGGGTCGAGTGGCCGACCTTCAGGCCGCAATCCCAGAGAATGTAGAGGATCTCGTTGATGAGGTGTTCCTGAAGCGGCTGGATGAGCGAGAGTTTCACCTTCGCGGGAAACAGGAACATGATGTCGATGTCGCTGAACGGGCTCAGTTCGCCGCGTCCGTAGCCGCCGATCGCGAGAAGGGCGACGGGGGCGGGCAGTTGTTCGTGCCGGCGTTCGTAGGAGGCGACCGCGTAGTCGAAGAGATGGCGGAGCATCACGTCCACCATGCCGGCGCGCGCCTGGGCGACCACCAGGCCGGATTCGCCCGCGTCATGGCGCATGCGGATCATCGCGCTTTCAAGGCGCAGGAACGTCTTGCAGGCGGAGAGGCGTTTGGCGGTCGGAACGTCCCCGATGAAGTTCAGGCGTTCTTTGGCGTGTTTTTGGATGCGGCCCAACATGGATCGTGGTTAATTGATCGAATGAACGCCCGCAGTCGAGCGGCCAATCCTCCGCTTGCCACGCGCCCTCGCGGATGGTTGCGTGACCGTTCACATTTTTTACATGGCCGAGATCACCAAGAGCTACGAACCGAAGGACGTTGAAGACAAGTGGTATGCCGCCTGGCAGGAGGCGAAGTGCTTCGCCGGGCACGCCGCGCCCGGACAGGAGACCTATACCATCGTCATTCCGCCGCCGAATGTCACCGGCATCCTGCACATGGGCCATGTGCTCAACAACACTCTCCAGGACGTCCTCATCCGTCGCGCCCGCCTCGAAGGCAAGGCCGCCTGCTGGATTCCCGGCACCGACCACGCCGGCATCGCCACGCAGACGATGGTGGAAAAACACCTCAAGAAAACCGAGGGCAAGGGCCGTCGCGACCTCGGACGCGAAGAATTTCTCAAGCGCGTCTGGACGTGGCGCGACGAGAAGGGCGACCACATCCTCAAGCAGCTTCGCCAGCTCGGCTGCTCGTGCGACTGGGACCGTACGGCCTTCACCATGGACGCGGATTACAGCCGCGCCGTGCTCACGTCGTTCATCAAGCTCTTTGACGGCGGCCACATTTACCGGGGCAAGCGCATGGTCAACTGGTGCCCCGCCTCGCTGACCGCGCTCTCCGACGAGGAAGTCGAGATGCGCCCGACGAAAGGCTTTATCTACAAGCTCCGTTACGAGTTGGTCGAACCCTCGGGTGAACTTACGCACCTCACCGTCGAGACGACGCGCCCCGAGACGATTCCCGCCGACGTTGCCCTCGCGGTCCATCCCGACGACGAACGCTACAAACACCTCATCGGGAAATCCGTCTGGCGCCCCCTCGGCGAACGCGCGCCTCTGCCCATCGTCGGCGATATTGCCGTCGATCCCGTCTTCGCCGCCGGTGTGCTCAAGGTCACGCCCGCGCACGACAAGGTCGATTTCGAGATCGGCCAGCGCCACAAACTTCCGGTCATCGATCTGCTCAACGCCGACGCGACCCTCAACGCCCTCGCCGGCCCCGAACTCGCCGGCATGGAGCGTTTCGCCGCCCGCAAAAAGTCAGCCGAACTCCTCCGCGAGTCCGGTTCGCTCATCGAGGAAAAGCCCTACGAAAACAACGTCGGCTATTCGCAGCGCGCCGGCGTGCCCATCGAGCCGCGTCTCACGCAGCAGTGGTGGCTCCGTTATCCTCGTGTCGAAGAGGCCAAGCAGGTCGTGCGCGACGGCCTTATCCAGATGCACCCCGAGCGCTGGTCGAAGGTTTACCTGAACTGGCTCGAAAACATCCAGGACTGGTGCATCAGCCGCCAGCTCTGGTGGGGCCACCGCATCCCCGTGTGGTATGCCAAGGGCATCGACCGCGAGAAACTCACCGAGGCCGATCTCCGCGATCCGAAGAAAATCCACGTTTCCCTCGCCGGCCCCGCCGATCCGGAAAACTGGGATCAGGAAGACGACGTGCTCGACACGTGGGCTTCGTCGTGGCTCTGGCCGTTCGGCACGCTCGGCTGGCCTGATGCAGAAAGCCAGGCGAAGGCCAACTTCGATGCGTTTTACCCCACGACCACGCTCGCGACGGGCGCGGACATCATCTTCTTCTGGGTCGCCCGCATGATCATGGCCGGCCTCGAATTCGCCCGCCCCGGCGCGCCCGTGGAGCAGCGCATTCCGTTCAAGCACGTTTATTTCAACGGCATCGTCCGCGACAAGCAGGGCCGAAAGATGTCGAAGACCCTCGGCAACTCGCCCGACCCGCTCGATCTCATCACCGCCTACGGCGCCGACGGCCTGCGCTTCGGCCTGCTCCAGATCGCGCCACTTGGCCAGGACGTGAAGTTCGACGAGTCCCGCGTCGAGGCCGGCAAACATTTCTGCAACAAACTATGGAACGCCTGCCGCTTCCGCCAGATGAGCGGCGAGATGGCCGACAACTCCTCGCTTGGAGCCGTCCTCGGCCGCATCGATCCGGCCCACCTCGACGATGACGACCACGCGTTGCTCGGAGCGCTGCTCGACACCATGAGCACGCTCGAAAAGAGCTTCGCCGGGTTCGAATTCGCCGGGGCGACGCAGCGGTTATATTCGTTTTTCTGGAACGACTTTTGCGACTGGTATGTGGAGGTTGCCAAGGCCCGCCTTCAGGAGCCGGCCGCCAAGGCCCACGTGCTCGCGGTGCAGGATCTCGTCATCCGCGAGTTCCTGCTCATGTTCGAGCCGTTTGCGCCCTTCATCACGGAAGAGCTGTGGCATCTGCTCGGCTACGACGCGGAAAAATCCTTCGTCCAAGAAACGCGCATCGAGACCGCCGCCGGACTGGTTGCGTTGTTTGCGAAGCGCGGCGTGACGGTTGACGCCGCCGCGACGGGACGCGTGGAGCAGTTGAAACAATTCAGCACGCTCGCCCGCGAACTCAAAGCCGACCAATCCGTGGCGCAGAAACGCGACGTGAAATTCTTCGCGCTCGCCGGGCAACCCGAGTGGCTCGCGCTGGAGAAAAACCTCAGCAAGCTCGCCCGCCTCGTCGGCGCGGCGGAAATCTCCCGCACGACCGAGAAACTGTCTCTGCCCGCGACGGTGACGTCGCTCGGCACGCTGTTCCTCGACACGGGCGTGAAGGTTGACCCCGCCGCCGAGCGAGCCCGCTTGACCAAGGAAATCCAGGCGCTCAACAAGCACATCACCGGCACCGAGGCCCGCCTTTCCAACGAAGCTTTCACCAGTAAAGCCCCGCCCGCCGTCCTCGAGGGCGCGCGCAAACAGCTCGCCGATCAGCAGGCCAAGCGCGCCGAGCTCGAACGCCTGCTCGCCGCTGTGAAGTGATTTGAAGCAAACTTCGCAGGTAGTTTGCCCCGGCTTGGGGCGGGATTGTGTAGGAGCCCATTTATGGGCGATGGCTTGGGCGAAAACCAAAGGTCCGCGAATCGCCCGTAAACGGGCTCCTACGTCTGACGGCCCAGCGGTCCGTCCCTACCTAAAAGCCACGAACCTCTCTTTTGTCCTTAAATTATATGGGAATTTAACCATCATTTGGTGAATGGGTTAAGATTATTCTAGTGGCTAATCTTTACTTAGGACATGAAGTAAGTATTGGTTATGCCACTTTCATGAACGCCGTCGCCGAGAAGTCATTGCCGAGCACTTTGGATTTGGAAAAGGCCTCGGCTCAGGAGCGGGTGAAGTGGGCGGTGGATCAGTTTGGCGACGGCCTCGTGCTGACGACCAGTTTTGGGATTCAGTCGGCGGTCATGTTGCATCTCGTGACGCGGATCGCGCCCAAGACTCCGGTGATCTTTGTCGATACGGGTTACCTTTTCCCAGAAACCTACCGCTTCGCGAAGGAACTCACGGAAAAACTTTCGCTCAATCTGAAGACTTACGTCCCCGCGCACACCGCCGCCCAACAGGAGGCGCTTTATGGCAAGCAGTGGGAGCAGGGCATCGACGGGCTGAAACGCTACAACCATCTCAACAAGATCGAGCCGATGGACCGCGCCGTGCGCGAACTGAAGGCCACCGCCTGGCTCGCCGGGCTGCGCCGGTCGCAGGCGAGCACGCGCGAGGCTCTTCCCGTGGTGCAGCGCCAGAACAAGATCACCAAGGTCCACCCGATCATCGATTGGGACAACCGCACGATTCATCGCTACCTCACCGAGCACGGGCTGAACTACCATCCTCTTTGGGAGGAAGGCTACGTCTCCGTGGGCGACTGGCACAGCACGTCTAAGCTCGAAGTCGGCATGTCCGAGGAGCAGACGCGTTTTGGCGGCGTGAAGCGCGAGTGCGGCCTGCACGAGAGCAGCGGCCGCGTGGATTTCCAGATTTGAGTGGGAGAGGATTGTCCCGTAGGAGCGCATTTATGCGCGATAGACGTCTGCGGGCCACCGCATCGCGCATAAATGCGTCTTACTTCCCAACCAATCCTGCCCGCCGTTGTTCATAGGCGCGTTTCACGCACAGCACGATGGCGATGCCCGGAGCCCAGAGCGTGAAATAAAACCCGAGCGTCTTCGCCCCCTTCAGGGCGAGTCTGTCCAACGGAAAATCGGCTCCCGTCACCCATCCGAACAGGGGGAACGCGACTGCGCCGAACACCGCTCCCAGGGAGGCGATCATGGCGGTGATGACGAGAAAGTAGAGCGACCAGTGCAGTCGGGAAAGATTCATGAAAAACGGAGGCGGGCAGTCTAGGCTTCGCGACTTCCGGCGGGCAACGAACTTCCCCGCTTGCTGGATCGCCTTTCCCTCTGCTGAATCCTGCGCCAGACCATGGCCCTTACCGACCAAGACGACTCACCCGAGACCGATGTCTCGTCCCAGAAAAGCTTCTGGGCTCACCTCGACGACCTGCGCTCGGCGCTGGTCAAATCGGCGATGGCGGTGGGCGTGGGCCTCGTGTTGTGCCTGTTCATGGGAGACCGGCTGGTGTCGCTTTTGGAGTATCCGTTGCATCGCATGGACATGTTTGAGAAGCCTCACCCCTCGGTGGCTTTCCAGATCGGCGACACGAAGCTCGGTCCGTATCCGGTTTCGGTGGAGAAGTTCCCCGGACTGCCGGAGGGCAAGGAGCCTCATGTGCTTTTTCACGTTGGCACGGCGGTGGTCAACGGCCAGCAGGTCGTCACGCTCACCCCCGATCCGGTCGCGCCGTCCGCCGCCGACAGCGTGCGGGTGAAGTTGCACAACTTCAGTCCCACGGAGGCGTTTTTCGTGGCGTTTCACGTCGCCATTTACGGCGGGCTGGTGATCTCGTCGCCGTTCTGGGTGTTTTTCATGGGGCAGTTTATTTTGCCCGCGTTGCACATCCGGGAAAAACGCGCGCTCGGCACATGGCTGTGCTGGGGCACGGCGCTGTTTCTCACGGGGGTGCTGCTCACCTATTTCCTGCTGCTGCCGGTGGCGCTGCGAGCGTCCATCGAATATTCGCAGATGATGGGCTTCGAGGCCTACGACTGGAAGGCGGATGACTACATCAGCTTCGTGACGAAGTTCATCTTCGGCATGGGTCTCGGGTTTCAACTTCCCGTGATCGTGCTGTTGCTGGTGAAGATGGGCCTCCTCACGCATCATCAGTTGGGGCGCTACCGCCGTCATGTGCTCGTGCTGTGCCTCATCCTCGGCGCGGTTCTGACGACGCCCGAGGTCATCACGCAGGTGGCGATGGCGGTGCCGCTCTACCTGCTCTACGAGATTTCCATCGGGATCGCGTGGTATTGGGACTGGAAGAAGCGCAAGGCCGCCCGGCTGGCGGGCGAGAGCGAGCCCTGAGCGTTGGGTGAGGGGTGGGGGTCTGATAGGGTAAGGACCCAAGCGTCTGTGCCGACAGCCTTCTTGGCCCCGTTCCTCCCGAGCGCACGCGTGCGCAAGGCGAAAGTCACCCCGATTCAAAGTAACCTATTAGGTTACTTTGAATTGGCCCGGAGGAGCCGGAGTCGGCGGCGAGAGCGGCGGTTAATGGGTGAGGGCGGGTGGCGCGCGAGTTCTGGTAAAAGCATGCAGTGTCGGCTTGCCGGGTGCAAAGTAACCTATTGGGTTACTTTGTATGATTCCGATGCACCCTCGATTGAAGCTGTGGATGGAGCTGGGCGGCTTGTTGGCGGAGGCGGCCGAGGGCGGCGCGAAACAGGTGAAGAAGTCGCTGACACGTCGGCGAAAGGGGACGTTTCGCACGCGACGACCGGGGGTGGATACGCCGTTGTGGAACGCGTGTGCTGCTTTGCTGCGTGACGAGCTGAAGCCGCGCGGATCGAAGGTTCGGCTGGCGCGGTATCTGGACATCCCGAAGCAGCGGCTCAGCGATTTCTTGAAAAACGGCAGCCGGATGCCCGAGGCCGAGACGCTGCTGCAAATTCTGAACTGGCTGGCGCAAAAACAAGCCGGGCGGGATATCGCGCTTTGAGCGGCGGATCGAGGCGGGCGGAGCGGACGACGGCGGGTGTCGCCGTGTCTCGACATGTATGACCTCCCCCCAAGGGCAAAGTAACCTATTGGGTTACTTTGCCCTTGGAGGGCGTGTTCAGGTGAAGCGGTGGGCGGGACGGGGGACGATTTTTTGACGAGGCAGGACTCGCCCCCGGTCAGCGCGAGGCGGTCGAGGTTTTTATGGATGAAGAATACGGGCGCCAAATGTCTCCAAGCGAAAGTAACCTATTGGGTTACTTTGTCTGATTGCCCGACGGAGTATCGGGCGGTTTCGAGGGAGCGGTTTGGGGCAAGGGTTTTTCCTGCTTGCGCCGGTCGCTCCGCGTTGCGGTCATGACCCTTTCACATGATCGCTCCAGAAACTTTTTCCCACATCGAGAACATCAAAAGGCGCGCCGGGCACCTATGGAGGTTTCTTTGACTGCGATCAAAAGCAGCGTGAAATAGAGGCTCTGGACGCCCAGATGGGCGACCCCACGTTCTGGGACAACAATGAGCGCGCCCAGAAACACATCGCCAAGGTCAACACCCTGAAGCGCGCCGTCCTCCCGGTCGTCGCCTTCAAGAAGCGCGTCGACGACCTCGACGTGATGATCGAGCTCATCGAGGCAGGAAGCCCCGAGGAGCAGGAGGAATACTCCAAGGAACTCACCACGCAGGTTGAGGCGATGATCCCCGAGCTGGACGCGATCGAGATCGGGGCGTTCCTCACGGGCCAGTTCGACCGCAACAACGCCATCTTCTCCATCCAGGCCGGCGCGGGCGGCACCGAGTCGAACGACTGGGCCGACCTCCTTTTCCGCATGTATTCCCGCTGGGCCGAGCGCCGCGGGTTCACGACCGAACTCATGGACGTGCAGCCCGGCGACACCGCCGGCATCGCCAAGGCCACCATCCTCATCAAGGGCGAGAACGCCTACGGCTACTGCAAGGCCGAGCGCGGCGTCCATCGCCTCGTGCGCATCAGCCCGTTCGATTCCAACGCGCGCCGCCACACCTCGTTTTGCGCGGTGGACGTGGTCGCCGAGGTCACCGACGAGATCAAAATCGAGATTCCCGAGGACGAGTTGCGCATCGACGTTTACCGTTCCTCCGGCAAGGGCGGTCAGGGCGTCAACACCACCGACTCCGCCGTGCGCATCACGCACATCCCGACGGGCACCGTGGTCGTCTGCCAAAACGAGCGCTCCCAGATCAAAAACAAGGCCGCCGCCCTGAACGTGCTGAAGGCCCGCCTCTACGAAAAGAAGCAGGACGAGCAGCGCGCCGAGATGGACAAGTTCTACGGGGACAAGGGCGAGATCGGCTTCGGCGCGCAGATCCGCAGCTACGTGCTCCAGCCCTATCAGATGGTGAAGGACCTGCGCACCGGCGTTTCCACGAGCGACACGCAGGGCGTGCTCGACGGCGACATCGACCGCTTCATCACCGCCTGGCTTCGCGCCGGCTGTCCGCGCCACCGCAACAAGGACATCCAGATCGACGACGAGTAAGGGCTACTTCGCCGACGCCCGCGCCGTCTCCAGCCAGGTTTTTACCGTCGGCCAGGTGACGGCGAGGCTGCCCTCGGGGCTGGGGTGGGTGCCGTCGGGGATATACCACTTGAATTTACCAAGATCGGTTGCCTTGAGTTTCTTCCACTCAACGGAGTGGTCGAGCAGGGGCAGGCCCTGTTCGCGGGCAAATTTACGGTAGTTGTCGTTATACTGCTCCAGATCGGGGCGGACGGACAGGCTGCGGTTTCCATTGGGCGCATCCCAGCCGACGTTCATTATCTGCAGCACGATGACCGTGCCGGGATTTTGGGCGCGAATGCCCTCGACGATCCGGGCGAGGTTGGAGGCTCCGCGCTCGACCGGCATCTTGAATTTCTCGTGGGCGTCGTTGTAGGAAAACTCCACGAAGACCAGATCGGGATGGAGATCGAGCACCTTGGATTTCAGGTTTTTGAGGCCCCAGTCGGAGTTTTGCCCGGGGCCGCCGCTGTTGATGAATTTCACCTTTCCCGGATACTGTTCATCGAACCATTTCTTGGTGGCGACGGTCCACTGGCCGCCGTGGGTGAGGCTCGTGCCATAGACGACGACCGTCTGGGTTTTGCCGGCTTCAAGATTGCGGAACATGGCGGTGGACGAGGGAGGGGTGCTGGCGGAAGTGAGTGTCGGCAGGCAGGAGAGCAAAAGGCCGAGCGCGACGCAAAGGGGAGGGTGTTTCATGAGGCCGGCGGGATTGAACGGTTGAGCATGGGCAGATTGCCGCGCCGCGCAACCATGTCCGCTTGCTGGGAAAAGATGCGAGTGCTTTGACATCTGCGCTCCGGTCTTTGTCTTCTGTTTACTGTTTATGCCCGATCTTGCCTACGCCGACCTTCAGTCTTCCTTTGCCGCCACGTCGTTGTTCGAAGCCAAGTCGTGGCAGCTTTCGCCGGAGGCGTGGGCGCTCACCCCCGATCAGGTCGCGCAGCTCGAGGCCATCGGCGCGGCCTGCCTCGAGTATCACCAGGCTCTGGAAACCCTTTATCTGCGCTCGGCGGCGGGTAAAAACCTCCTGCGCAACAAGCCGCTTCTGACGCCGTGGGTGGCTGACTACCTTGACCGCGGCAAGCCGGCCCATCTCGTCGCCCACGCGCGCAACCCGAAAAATCGCGGCGTTTTCCCGACCGTGCTGCGTCCCGACCTGCTGCTCACCGACGAGGGTTTCGTGATGACCGAGCTCGACTCGGTCCCCGGCGGCATCGGGCTCACGGCGTTTCTCAACAAGCTTTACGCGGACAACGGCACGATTCTCGGCGCGGGCGACGCGATGATCCGCAATTTCCACGAATCGCTGGCCGCGTTGCGCGGCGACATCCGCAATCCGCTCATCGCGCTCGTCGTCTCGGACGAGGCTGCCACCTACCGTCCCGAGATGCACTGGCTCGCCGAGCAGCTCCAGCTTCAGGGCAAGCGCGTCTTCCTCCTGGAACCGGAGGATATTTTCCCGCTCGGCTCGTCGCTCTGCTTCGACGTCGAGGGCAACCCAGAGAAAATCGACATCATCTACCGATTCTTCGAGTTGTTCGATCTGGAGAACATCCCCACGGCGAAATTTTTCTTCGAGGCGTGGGAGGCGGGCGAAGTCGCGATCGTTCCTCCCATGCGTCCGTATCAGGAAGAAAAAATGGGACTCGCGCTTTTTCATCATCACCTCCTGCAGGACTACTGGGCCGAGGCGCTGGGCGGGCGCACGTTGAAGCTCCTGCGGCAGCTCATCCCGATGTCGTGGGTGGTGGACCCGGCGCCCCTGCCGCCCGGCGCGGTGCTCGACGGTCCGCGCGTCGGAGGACGTCCGCTCAACGACTGGCGCCAGCTCGCCGCCGCCTCTCAAAAGGAACGCGACCTCATCCTGAAAATTTCCGGCTACCACGAGACGGCGTGGGGCGCCCGCAGCGTCATCCTCGGCAGCGACTGTTCCCGCGAGGAATGGCAGGCCGGCGTGGAAATGGCCGTCGCGGACGCGCCCGCCAATCCGCACATACTGCAAGAGTTCAAGAAGCCGCGCCGGGCAAAACACCGTGTTTATGATCGCGAGCAGCAAGTGCGCGAGGTGGACGGACGGTTGCGCCTTTGCCCTTATTATTTCGTGACCGGAGGCAAGGCCACCCTGAGCGGGGCGCTCGCGACCTTCTGCCCTCCCGACAAAAAAATCATCCATGGAATGCAGGACGCGGCGTTGTTGCCGTGTCGGATTTTGGCTTCGATTGGAGTGTAAGCAGTTCTGGAACTGGCAGCTTGTCTTTTGGGGTGAATACCCTACTTGAACTGGCATGCGTCGCTCATTTGGATCCCTGACCCCACACGTTTCCGTCAGAACGGCCTTCGGGCTTGCTGGTTTGTTGCTCATACTTGGCTCACGATCCGAGGTTCAAGCCGCCGACACATCGGATATCGCCGCCTTGCGTGCCCGTGCCGACAGCGGCGATGCGGCGGCCCTTTTCAAACTCGGCACGATGGCCGAGGCCGGCGAGGGTCAGCCCGCCGATCCGGCGGTCGCGCTCAAGTTTTATCTCAAGGCCGCGCAGCAGGGCTACGCCCCCGCGCAATTCAACGTTGGCAATCTTTACTCCACCGGGGTTGGCGTGAAGCAGGACCTCATGGAAGCCGCCGTGTGGCTCCGCCAGGCCGCCGACCAAGGATTGCCCGAGGCGCAATATAATCTGGCCTTGGCCTACGAGACGGGCAGGGGAGTCGCCAAGGACGACGCCAAGGCGGTCAAATGGTATCAGGCCTCTTCCGACAAGGCCTATCCCCAAGCCAGTTACAACCTGGGTCTCATGGCCGAGGACGGACGCGGCATGGAGCGCAACGACAGTCTCGCCGCCGTCGTCTACCGCAAGGCGGCGGAAAAGAATTACGGACCCGCGCAAAACAATCTTGGCATCATGATCGCGGAGGGACGCGGAGGGCTGAATCCGGATCAAGCCGAGGCCTATGCCTGGCTCACGCTGGCCGTCGAAAACGGCGTCAAGCCCACCGCCCGCGACATCATCCTGCGCCGGTTGAGCGAGATTCAGATGGCCGACGCCCGCGTGAAGGTGGCCACGCTGCGCAACAAGCTTGGCCTGCCTGCGGTCGCCGCCGTGCAGCCGGCTTCGGTCGCGCCGGTCACGCCGACTTTTGTGCCTTTGATTACTTCTGTGGCAGCCCCGGTCCCGGCTCCCGTTTCACAGGATCGCATCAGCCAGCTCGAGGCCGAGGTCGCCACGGCCCGTTCCGCCAACGTGCAGTTGCTGGAGGATTCGCGCCGTCTCGCGCTTGAGAAGGCCGCCTTGGAGAAAAAACTTTCCGAGCAATCGACGGCTGCCGCCGCCTCGTCCGCGTCCACCGATCTGGCCGCGAAGTTTGAGGCCAGTCAAAAGGCGGTCCAGCAGCTCACCGACGAAAATCTCCGCCTCAAATCCGCGGCGGCTCCGGCTGCGCCCGCGCTTTCCTCCGCGGCGGCCGGCAATGATCCCGCAAAACTCAAACAGGCGCTGGCCGATGCCGAGCTGCGGCTGAAGAGCCTGGCCGACGACAACAAGCGGCTCAACGACGAGGTGAAGCGCTCCATCTTCGAGATGGGCAGTCTGCGCCACGAGTTGGACGTGGTTCGCAAGCGCTCCGGCGACAAGCCTGCCGTCGCGACGGATTCCGACGCGGCCAAACGCATCGCCGATCTCACTCAAAGTGTCGCCGCCCTGCGCGCCGCCAACGACAAGTTGGAGGCCGACGCGAAACGTCTGTCCGCCGCGCCGGCTTCGGATGCGCAATCCGCCCAGTTCAAACAGCAGCTCGCCGACCTGCAGGCCGAGAACGCCCGCCTTTCTGCCGGCTTGCAGGAGGCCCGCGCGGCTGTCGCCCAGTCCAAGGTTTCCGCCGAGCAGACCGCCGATCTCAAAAAACGCCTCGACGAAACCTCCACCGAACTCGCCAAGGTCCGCGTGCAGCTCGCCTCGGTGAACATTCCCGCCGGAGCCGCCGGCCAGCAGGCCGCCGATCTCAAGGCCGCGGTTTCACGGCTTGAGCAGACCAAGGCCGAGCTCCAGGCCAGCCAGGAACAGCTCGCGACGGAAAACGCCCGGCTCGCGACCAACGCCCGTGCGCAGGGGGAAAACGTGAACGCGCTCCGCGCACAGCTGTCCACGGCCGAACAAAATCTGGCCGATGCCCGCAAACAGTCCGAGGCCATGGCGGCCGCCGGACAGCGGGCGGAAACCGAGAAGAGCGCGCTTCAGGAAACCATCGACCGACTCACCGGCGACAACAAGCGGCTCAAGGACACCACGACCAAACCGGCCGTTGAGGTTGAGCGCCTGACCAAGCAGGTTGCCGACCTGCAAACCGCGCTCGTCACCGCGAAGACTGCCATGCTCGCGGAACAGGCGCGCGCTTCGCAAGCGGGCGAACAAGCGGCCACCACCTCCAAGAGCCTCGCCATCAACCAGCAGATGATTGAAGGGCTGAAGGCCAAGATCGCCGAACTCGGCGCCGTGCAGCAGCAGACCGTTGCCGAGAAGAGCGCCCTGCAGACGGCCATCGATCGTCTTTCGGTGGAGAACAAACGCCTCGCCTCAACGACCGAGCAACCGAAGCCTGATGTTCAAAAACTGAGCGACCAGATCTCCGAATTGAAAGGTTCCCTGGCCGTGGCAACCAGCCAGCAACAGGCGGCCCAGTCCAAGGCCGACCAGATGGCCGCGCAATTGGCGGCGGCCGAGAAACAACTGGTCGAGGCCAGCGGACAGGCGGCCGGCGAAAAAAGCTCGCTGCAAAGTCTCATCGCCGAACTCACCCGCGACAACAAACGCCTCGCCGAGGTGGTCGCTCAACCGTCTGCGGACGTGGTGCGGTTGACCGCCGAGGTCGCCGAGCTCAAGGGAGCGATTGCCTCCGGCGCCACCCAGCGTCAGCTCGATCAGGCCAACGTCGCCCAGGCGTCCGCGCAACTGGCCGCCGCTGAAAAGAAGTTGGCCGAGATCAGCGGGCGGGCCGCCGCCGACAAGAGCACCTTGCAGCGCTTGATTGACCAGCTCACCGCCGACAATCAGCGCCTTGGCGGGGAATCCGCCCAGTCGAAGACGACGGTCGAGCAGCTGAACAAGCAGATCGCCGAGTTGAAGGGTTCGGTGGACGCCACAACCAAAGGGCGGCAGGAGCAGCAGGCCCGTGCGGATCAGCTGACGTCGCAACTGGCGGCGGCGAACATCGCCGTGGATGGACGGCAGCAGACGATCGACCAGCTCAACGCCAAAATAGGCCAGATCACCAGTGATAACCAGCGTCTCTCCGGGGAAGCGACTCAGTCGAAGACAACGGTTGAACAGCTGAACAGGCAGATCGCCGAATTGAAGGGTTCGGTGGACGCCACCACCAAGGAGCAGCAGGCGCAGCAGGCCCGTGCAGATCAGCTGACGTCGCAACTGGCGGCGGCGAACAAAACGCTGCAGGGGCAGCAACAGCTCAACGACCAGTTGATCATCAAGCTCGGCCAGTTCTCCAGCGACAACCAGCGACTCGCCGGAGAATCCACCCAGTCGAAGAAAACGGTCGAGCAGATGGACAAGCAGATCGCCGAATTGAAGAACTCGGTGGCCGACGCCGCCACGGCGCAACAGGCGCAGCAGGCGAAGGCGGACCAGCTTGCCGCCCAGCTGGCGAATACGAACAAGATGATGGACGCGAGACAGCAGATGATCGAGCAACTGACCTCCAAGATCGACCAGCTCAACAAGGCGGTGGCTTCAGGCAAGCAGGGCGTCGCGGAGGCTACCCGTCTGGCCGGTGTGAACGAGGAGCTGAAAAAGAATTTGGAGGCGGCCCAGTATGCGCTGAAGACGGACCGCGAGAAGAGCGCGTCGGAGGCGGCCGCGCTGAACGCCCAGTTGAAGCGCGTGCGCGACGCGAACCGCGTGCTGGCCGACACCAACAAGACGCTGATTGAAAGCCAGGCGAAGCAGTAAGCCGGCGGTTATCGTTCAAAACAAAAAGGCCGCGCTTATGGCGCGGCCTTTTTGTTTCCAGATGAAGGAAGCGGAGACTCAGCTCAGCGTGACGCCCTTGGCCTTGGCCGCACGGATGAGGGCGGCGGCCATGTCGGAAGGAGTGACAGCGACTTCGATGCCGCATTCTTCGAACACGGCGATCTTGGCCGCGGCGGTATCCTCGGCCCCTCCGACGATGGCGCCGGCGTGGCCCATGCGGCGACCGGCGGGAGCGGTGGCTCCCGCGATGAAGCCGGCGACGGGCTTCTTGCAGTTGGCCTTGATCCAGCGGGCGGCCTCGACTTCGGCGGTGCCGCCGATTTCGCCGATCAGGATGATGCCGTGCGTGTCCGGATCCTCGTTGAAGAGCTTGATCACGTCGAGGTGGCTGGTCCCGTTGACGGGATCGCCGCCGATGCCGACGCAGGTGGACTGGCCGATGCCGTTGACCGTGAGCTGATACACCGCCTCGTAGGTGAGGGTGCCGGAGCGGGAGACGACGCCGACATGGCCGTTTTTGTGAATGTAACCGGGGGAGATGCCGATGCGGCAGCCGCCCTTGGATTGTTCGCCGATGCCGGGCGTGACCACGCCGGGGCAGTTGGGCCCGAGGAGGCGGGTTTTGCGGCCCTGCATGGCCTGTTTCACGCGAATCATGTCGCGCACGGGAATGCCTTCGGTGATCGCCACGACGAGGTCGAGGTCGGCGTCGGCGGCCTCAAGGATGGCGTCGCCGGCGAAGGGCGGGGGGACGAAGACCACGGACACGGTCGCTCCGGTGGCGGCGACGGCTTCGCGGACGGTGTTGAAGATGGGAACCCGGTAGGTGCTGTATTCGAAGGTCTGGCCTCCCTTGCCGGGGGTGACGCCGGCGACGAGGCCGCTGCCGTAATCGAGGGAGAGCTTGGCGTGGCGGCCACCGAAATCTCCGGTGATGCCCTGCACGAGGAACTTGGTGTTGGGTTTGACGAGAATGCTCATTTTAAAAGGGAGTCGAGGTGGCGGGGGCGTCGTGGCTCAGGCCACCAGTTTGACGATCTTCTGGGCGGCGTCGGCCATGGTGTCGCCACTGACGATGGGAAGACCGGAGTCGGCGAGGGCCTGTTTGCCCATGGCGACGTTGTTGCCCTCGAGACGGACGACGAGAGGGATGGGGAGGCCGACTTCCTTGACGGCGGAGACGATGCCGGTGGCGATCACGTTGCAGTCCATGATGCCGCCAAAAATATTGACGAAGATGCCCTTCACGTTCGGGTCGCCGAGGATGATCTTGAAGGCCGCCACGACCTGGTCCTTCGAGGCGCCGCCGCCGACGTCGAGGAAGTTGGCGGGGTTGCCGCCGAAGTGCTTGATGATGTCCATCGTGCTCATGGCGAGGCCGGCGCCGTTCACGAGGCAGGCGATGTTTCCGTCGAGAGCGATGTAGGAGAGGTTGAACTTGGAGGCTTCGATTTCCTTGGAGTCCTCCTCGGCGAGATCGCGGAGGGCGGTGATTTCCGGGTGGCGGTAGAGCGCGTTGGAATCGAAGGAAACCTTGGCGTCGAGAGCCAGAACCTGATCGTCGGGAGTGGTGATGAGCGGGTTGACCTCGACCATCGCGGCGTCGGTTTCCCAATACATGCGATAGAGATTCTTGATGAGCTTCGCGGCGTTTTTCCCCTCGGTGATGTTAAAGCCCATCGCATAGACGATCTGGCGGATTTGGTAGTCGCCGAGGCCGTAGGAGGGGTCGATGTGGACCTTGAAAATTTTCTCGGGGGTGTCGTGGGCGACCTTCTCGATTTCCACGCCGCCTTCGGTGGAGGCGACGATCACGGGACGGGAGGTGGCCCGATCAAGCAGGATGGCCAGGTAGTATTCCTTTTTGATGTCACACGCCTGGGTAAAATAGACGGTCTGGACCTTGCGACCGGCGGGACCCGTCTGGATGGTGACGAGGGTGTTGCCGAGCATTTTGCCCGCGACAATCTTGGCGTCGTTCTTGGTCTTGCAGAACTTGACGCCACCTTTGAAACCGTCGGTGAAGGAGCCTTTGCCGCGTCCGCCGGCGTGAATCTGGGATTTGACGACGATGGCGGCGTCGGCGAGTCCTCCGAGGGCAGCCTCGAACTCTTCGGCGGATTTTGCGGCTGCGCCCTTGGGTGCGGGAACGCCAAATTTTTCAAAAAGGGCTTTGGCCTGATACTCGTGAATGTTCATGTAGAAGCGCAAGGATTGCCACAAAGATGAGGTGGATGGCACGCCAAAACCACGGTGACGCACGATTGTATGCAGAAAAAGCATGCAGGATTGCGTTTGGCTTATGTGGCGGCAGCATCGGTCGTCATGCACTCGCATGAGGTTTTGAAGGAAGTTTTGAAGCAGACCAGCGCGAAACAGATCGCCGCCGACATGGGGCTGTCGTTGTCTCTCATCTACAAATGGGCGGAGCCGCCTTCCGGAGATGAGGGGAGCGGGGCGAACAATCCTCTGGATCGCATCGAGCAGCTGTTGAAAAGCACCAAAGACCGCCGGATTGCCCAGTGGGTATGCGAACGGGCAGGTGGTTTTTACATCGCCAACCCCAAGTCCGCCCCCCGCGCCGCCTCGATCATTCCGGTGGCCAACGAGATCGTTCAGGAGTTTGCGGACATGCTGGCGACAATCGCCACGGCCGCGGCCGACAGCAAAATCACCAAGGAGGAAGCCCGCCAGATCCGCCAACGGTGGGAAGAGCTGAAAAGCGTGACCGAGGGTTTTGTTCGTGCGTCCGAGCAGGGCAACTTTGACGGGCTGCCCAAAGTATTTCACGAGCCCAAGACCTGACAAGGCGTTGTATTCAAGTCTCCTTAGCCAAAAGCATGCAGTTGAATTCGAGGTGGAACGCGATCTCCGAGCGCGTTCAGCAGGCGGACGGCTTCAACGGCGCTCGGAGATCGCCGTCCACCTTTGGGCTTTTGGGTTAGGTGCTGAACCGTCACCAGGGTGCACGCAGTGGAAACCTGTTATTGGTTGGGGGTTTTCGGCTAATGCTGAGCTCCGCCGTGCCAAAGATCTAAACCGTCGAGGAGAGGGTGATCGCTCAAAATTGATCGGGGTGGATGAAATTGCTGGAATCCGACCAAGGGGATAAACGGACATCTTTTGATGAAAATATATCATGGGTATATGGGCTATGATGTTGTCAGATAAGTAGCCGCTTAACCCTTGGGCGGGGCTTACCGGTGGTTTTGACCGGTGAATCCAAAGCTTGACCTCAGTTGGCAGGCCAGTTGCTTATAGTGCGTCGGCTAGCCCTTTCCGAAGATAACCTTCGGGGAGGGTAGTGCCGACCTACAAAACAAAACATACAAGCCATGATCAAACACATGACCAAACTGACTGGTTGGACCGCGTCCCTCGTGGCGTTGGCCGTAACCGCTTCCGCTGACCTCAAAGTCAACGATTACCTCTCGCTCAACGGCTACGCCGCTGCTGCGGGCACCTATTCCGATCCCGATGGTCCGGCCAAGAGCACCAGCACGCTCTTCAATTCGGGCAATGTTGAACTCGATGTCGTCAAGGTTGCCGCCATTGGCAAATACGGCGACTTCGGCGCCAAGGTCAGCCTTCTCTACACTCCCACCCGTGCCGGTAGCACCTCTGGCTTTCTCGATGTCTATGCTACCTACACCAAGGACGAGTTCACCGTCACCGCTGGCAAGTTCCTGAGCTACCTCGGTTACGAGGCGTTCGATACGAGCAACATGGCCCAGTTGACCTACGGTTCGACGTTCTTCGCCATTCCTGCCTACCACACCGGTGCGAAGGTTGACTACGCCGCCAAGACCTGGGGCGCTGGCCTTGCTGTTGTTGACTCCGTTATGCCTGGCACTGGTTTCTTCCAGGGAGATGGTGAGTTTGATCGTCTCGGTTCGGAAGCTTACGTTTCCTACACCGGTATCGAAAAACTGACCCTCTGGGCTGGCGTCGCTTATGATGATAGTGCCGCTCCGGATCTCTTCATTTTCGACACTTGGGCCAGCTACGCTGTCACCTCCAAGCTGACCTTGGCGGCTGAGTTCGACACCTATGAGAGCGTCGGCAAGGGTGGCCTCCTCTTGGCCCAGTATACCTTCACCGACAAGTTCTCCGGCATCGTCCGCGCCAGCGCCGCTGACGCCGCTCATGGTGACACCGGCAGCTACTACACCGTTGCTCCGACCTACAAGATCACCCCCGCTTTCAGCGTCCGTGGTGAAGTCTCGTATGCCGATGCGACTGAAGGCACCGCTGGTGCTGTCATCAAGAGCAAGGGCATCTTCTACGGTGTTCAGGCTCTGTTCGTGTTCTAAGCGCATCCAACGTTCACCTATTTGAAAATCTTTGTGCAGAGTAATTTCTGCATACTGCATAAGGTAAAGTAGGTGTTGGGTTGGTAGTTTATTTGGCGGGTTGGGGTTTTCTCGCGAAAACCTCGGCCCGCCTTTTTTGCGCCCATTTTCCTCGGCCTTCGTCTGCTCGTGATCGGGAAAAACGATTATCGCGTGTTCACGGAGTAGCGCAGGGCGGTGCTGGGTTATTTTCTCCGATGGAATGGCCGTTCTCCTTGGGAAGGAAGCGCAACAAGTTGCGAGATGTGTGCGGCGGTTAACGGGGGGCACGCCCGGACTATCGGGCCAACTATGAATTTTTCCTCAAGTTGGCAAAGCGAGTGCTATTGGGAGGTTCCCCGTCTGCCGCCGTTCTAGCGACCAGAGGGTTTTCAACCTAACCAAGTCCCACACCACATGTTCAAAGTAAATCAGTTGATGACTGCCGGTGCCCTCGCGCTCGGCGTGCTCGTCGGTTCCGCACGCGCGGAAGATACCGTCAAAGTCGGCGTTCTTCACTCCCTCAGCGGCACGATGGCGATCAGCGAGACTTCGCTGCGCGACGTGCTTCTTTTCACCTTCGACGAGATCAACGCCAAGGGCGGCGTTCTTGGCAAGAAAATCGAGCCGGTCGTCGTTGATGGTGCCTCGAACTGGCCCCTCTTCGCCGAGAAAGCCAAGCAACTCCTCGAGCAGGACAAGGTTGCCGTGACCTTCGGCTGCTGGACTTCCGTGTCCCGCAAGTCCGTGCTTCCCGTTTACGAGAAGAACAACGGTCTCCTTTTCTACCCCGTGCAATACGAGGGCCAGGAAGAGTCCCCGAACGTGTTCTATACCGCCGAGGCGGTCAATCAGCAGGCGACCCCTGCGATCGACTACCTGCTCAAGCAGGGCTACACCAAGTTCTACCTGATCGGCACCGATTACGTCTATCCACAGACCACCAACCTCGTGCTGCTGGAATATCTCCTCAGCAAGGGCGTCGCCCTGGAAAATATCGGTGGCGGCTTCAAGAAGGACGACTCCGGCAAGATCATCTCGGCCGGCAAATACACGCCGTTTGGCCACACCGACTACCAGCAGATCGTTGCCGAGATCAAGCAGTTCGCGGCCGGTGGCAAGACCGCCGTCGTGAGCACCCTGAACGGTGACACCAACGTTCCGTTCTTCAAGGAATACGCCGCCGCAGGCCTCACCGCCGACACCGCTCCGGTCGTTTCCTTCTCGATCTCGGAAGACGAGTTCCGTGGTCTTCCCGCCAAGCAGCTGGTCGGTCAGCTTGGTTGCTGGACCTACTTCCAGTCCATCAAGAGCCCTGCCAACAAGGAGTTCGTCGCCAACTTCAAGAAGTGGCTGAAGACCACCAAGGCCGACGGTGTCGTCAAGGAAGACCGCGTCACCTGCTCTCCCATGGTGCTCAGCTATGACGGTGTCTACCTCTGGAAGGCCGCGGTCGAAAAGGCCGGCTCCTTCGACGTTGATAAGGTCCGCGCCGCCCTCCAGTCCTGCATCTCCTTCGACGGACCCGGCGGCAAGGTCACCACTCAGAAGAACATGCATCTCACCAAGAACGTGTTCATTGGCGAGACCACGGCCAAAGGCCAGTTCAAGATCCTTGAAGAATTCAAGGACGTCTACGGCGAGCCCTGGCTGCTCGGCAAGTTCAAGGCCAAGTAATCACAGGGCCTGCGCTTTTAGGCACAGGCTTTGCTAGATATCCCGTTCATACGGGGGGCGGGTCCTCTTGGGACCCGCCCTTTTTTTGCCCGCCACTCCCACTCAGTCGTTTTTTTGTGCGTCCACTCATCCGATTCTTTTCAATCAACTTTTTATGGCTGGCGACGTTGGTGTGCGCGTTTGCGGCCCAAGCGCCCCGTGCCACCATCACCGAGGCCATTTTGACCAAGGACGAAGCCCGCAAGATCGAGTTGATCGGTTCGCTCGTCGGAGAAAGCGACGAGTCGATCAAGCCTCTGCTGGCCGCTTGGAAAGAAGACGGATTGTTTGTCTATCAAGCTTCCGAGGCTGCGCCCCTTGTTCCGGTCATGCTTGCGGGAGACAAGGACGCCGACGACGCCCAGGCAGCCCTGCGTGTTGATAACGGGCAGCCCCTGCTTGATGCCGCCGGCAAGCCCGTGCGGTTGGTGGGAGGCGATCTTGCCTCCGTCGAGCATGATGCCGAGTTGCGCCGTGCGATGAAAAACGTGCTCGATCTGCTTGATCTTGCCACGCCGAATGTGGTGAAACGCATCCAGGCGATCCAGGCGGTCGGCTTTTCCCAGGACGTCGGGAAAATCCCGGCCTTGGAAAAACGTCTGACCCTTGAAACTGATTCCGATGCCCGAAAATCCCTGAAGGAGGCCATCGCGGTGACACGCCTCAAGGCCTCCGACCCCGAAAAGCTGGCGGCATTCAATGAGCTGAAAGCCCTCCATTCCCTTTCCAGCTACGATCTGATCCGCACGGCGATGCGTGACGCTGAAAAAGCCGGAAAGCCGGAGTTGGCCGAAGCCGCCATGCACGCGCTCGTGGCGATCGATCTTCACAAGACCAAGATCAATTTCTTCGGCACGATTTTCCGTGGTATAAGCCTTGGCAGTATTCTGCTCATAGTCGCCATCGGACTGGCCATCACCTTTGGCCTCATGGGTGTGATCAATATGGCGCACGGCGAGATGATTGCGGTCGGGGCGTATACGACTTATCTGGTCGAAAATATTTTTGGCACGGGCATCACGATCCCGTTTTTCGGACTGAGCCTTCCCATCCCGGGCATTCATGCGACCGGATGGTTTTATCAAACCTACTTTTTGGTGGCGCTTCCGCTTAGTTTTCTCACCGCCGCCCTGGTCGGAATCGGTTTGGAGCGTAGCATCATCCGGTTCCTTTACCGCCGCCCGCTGGAAAGCCTCCTCGCCACCTGGGGCGTGTCGCTGCTTTTGCAGCAGGCGCTCAAACTCATGTTTGGTTCCAACAATGTCCAGGTGAGCAGTCCCAGTTATCTGAGCGGCAACTGGACGATTGATGACATCACCTTCGGCTGGAATCGCATCTTCGTGATCTGTTTTGCCGGCCTGATCGTTTTTGGCGTCTGGTTGATTTTGACCAAGACCCCTCTGGGCCTGTTGATCCGTTCTGTCATGCAGAACCGCAACATGGCGTCCTGCATGGGGGTGCGGACCGAGCGGGTTAACATGCTTACCTTTGGCCTTGGCAGCGGTCTCGCGGGACTTGCCGGCGCGTTCATCAGCCAGATAGGCAACGTCGGGCCTTCGCTCGGTCAAAACTACATCGTCGATTGCTTCATGACCGTCGTGGTCGGCGGCGTGGGCAACCTTGCCGGCACCATCTACAGTGCGCTCGGGATCGGGCTGGTGGACCAGTCGCTCCAGCAAATCCTGCTGAATCCGGTGCTCGGCAAGATCCTCGTGCTCGTGGCGATCATCCTGTTCCTGCAATGGAAACCGTCAGGCCTCTTCGTCACGCGCAGCCGTAATCTTGATGATTGATGGTGGAGCCTGCTTGCAGGCGATTCTTCAACCCATCGCCTGCAAGCAGGCCCCTACATCAAACCCATTTCTCCCGTCCAATGTCCTCCCTTTCCACGCGACACAAAGCCGAGCTGATCGCCGCAGGCGTCATCGGTTTGTTCTTCATCGTCATCTTTCCGCTGCTCAATGCCCACGGCATGGTCAGCAATTTTACGATCAATCTCTGGGGCAAGTATCTTTGCTACGCCCTGCTCGCCATCTCGGTGGATTTGCTCTGGGGCTACACCGGCCTGCTCAGTCTGGGGCAGGCGCTGTTCTTCAGTCTCGGTGGCTACATGATGGGCATGTATCTCATGCGCATGATCGGCGACCTGGGGCAGTATCATAAGCCCATTCCGGATTTCCTGGTCTTCCTCGGATGGACGGAATTGCCGAAATTTTGGAAACCGTTCGACAGCTTCCCTTTTGCCTTTTCGATGATTCTTCTGCTGCCGGGGCTGCTGGCGCTCGTCTTCGGATTTCTCGCCTTCCGCTCCCGAATCAAGGGCGTCTATTTCTCGATTCTCACCCAGGCGTTGACCTACGGAGCGTCGCTGATGTTTTTCCGCAACGACATGCTGATGGGCGGCAACAACGGATTCACGGATTTTAAGTTCATCCTGGGTTACGATCTTCGGGAGGCCTCGACACAACGCGGCCTCTTTATCGTGACGGCGATCATGCTGCTGCTGGTTTACGCATTCCTGCGTCTGCTCAGTCACACCAAGTTCGGGCTGGTGCAACGCGCCATCCGCGACGGCGAAAACCGGGTTCTTTTCAGCGGTTATGCGACCGCGCACTTCAAGCTTTTCATCTTCGTGATCGCGGCGCTTATCGCGAGCATCGGCGGTGCACTCTATGTTCCCCAGGTGGGCATCATCAATCCGTCGGCAATGCAGCCGGACAAGTCTCTGGAGGCCGTTGTCTGGTGTGCGGTGGGCGGCCGCGGGACGTTGGTCGGCCCTATTCTGGGTGCGATCGGGGTCAATGCATTGCAATCTTGGGCCACCGTGGGAAAAACGGCCGAATACTGGCTGGTTATCCTAGGGGCGCTTTTTGTCTTTTTCGTCCTCCTGCTGCCCGGCGGCATCGTGAGTATCCCCAGTCGTTTGAAGGCACTCTACCAATATTTTAGCCGGCCGGCCCCCGACCCCGATCCCGTGCCGCCCGCTCCTTCAGCCCCCGCCAACCAAACCACTCCTCACTAAGTCCTGCCATGTCTGTCAAATACATGCTCACCGTCGAGGACGTCTCGAAAACCTACGACGGGTTCAAGGCGATCACCGATCTTACGTTCTACCTTTTCGAAGGGGAACTGCGCACCGTCATCGGCCCCAACGGCGCGGGCAAATCGACCTTTTTCGATCTCATCACCGGCCGCGCCAAGCCGGACAAGGGCAAGATCGAGTTCGGCTTCAACACCGACCTGACCGAGCTCAACGAATACGAGATCAACCGCCTCGGCGTAGGGCGGAAATTCCAGACGCCGAGCGTTTTTACCGAGCACACCGTCTTCAACAACATCGTGCTTTCCCTCAAGGGATCGCGCGGCGTGTTCGCCTCCATCTTTAACCGTCTGTCTTCAACGGATCGCGACCGCATCGACGAGTTGCTCAAGCTCATCCGCCTCGACGGCAAGCGCGATTGGAAGGCCGGCCAGCTCGCCCACGGCGAGAAACAGTGGCTGGAGATCGGCATGCTCCTCGCGCAGGATCCGAAAATCCTTCTCGTGGACGAACCTGCCGCCGGCATGACCGACGAGGAAACCCATCGCACCGGCGAGCTCCTCATCTCGCTCGCGGGCAAGCACAGCATCATCGTCATCGAACACGACATGACCTTCGTCAAACAGATCGCCCGCGACGGCTTGGTGACCGTCCTTCATCAGGGCAGCGTCCTCTGCGAAGGCAAATTCGACGCCGTCCAATCCAATCCCAAGGTTCGCGAGGTGTATCTCGGTCGCGGAAAGCCCCACAAATGAGCGCCCTTCTCCAACTCGCATCGGTCGAAGCCGACATCGGTGGTTCCCGCATCCTGCGCGGGGTGAATCTCGAAGTGAAATCCGGCGAACTCGTCGCCCTCATGGGCCGCAATGGCGTGGGCAAGACGACCACGCTTCGTTCCATCACGGGGCTGCGCTCCATCCGCGCCGGCTCGATCACGCTCGATGGCCAGCGCATCGACAAGCTTCCGCCCGACGCTCGCGCCCGCGCCGGCATCGGCTACGTGCCGCAGGGACGTGATATTTTTCCGCACCTCACCATCGAGGAAAACCTCCACGTCGGTCTGGTCGTCCACGGTCGCAAGGGCGCCGAGGCCCGCGAAGGATTGGACAAGGTTTTCACGCTTTTCCCCGTCCTCAAGGAAATGCTTTCGCGCAAGGGCGGCGTTCTCTCGGGCGGACAGCAGCAACAGCTCGCCATCGGCCGCGCGTTGCTCACCAAGCCTAAGTTGCTCATTCTCGACGAGCCGACCGAAGGCATCCAGCCCTCGATCATCGACCAGATCGGCGACGCCTTGAAGGCGCTGAAGTCCGACGGTTCGCTCGCCATTCTGCTCGTCGAGCAATACGTCGATTTTTGCCGTGAGATTTCGGATCGCTTCTACGCGATGGACCGCGGCGCGGTCACGATTTCGGGCGATATCGCCTCGCTGACCGACGATGTCGTCAAAACCCACCTCCAGGTCTGAGTTTAACTTTCCCGAACATTAGTGTTCATCAGCGCCCATTAGTGGTTAACTCTTCCGCCTTCACTGCATGCACCTGACCCCGCGCGAACGCGAAAAACTCCTCATCGTCACCGCCGCCGATCTCGCCCGCCGCCGGCAGGCGAGGGGGCTCAAGCTCAACTACCCCGAGTCGATCGCCATCATCACCTACGAGATCATCGAGGGCGCGCGCGACGGCCGCAGCGTGGCCGATCTCATGAGCTACGGCACGACCATCCTGAAGAAGGACGACGTCATGGAAGGCGTGGGCGAAATGATCCACGACGTGCAGGTCGAGGCGACATTCCCCGACGGCACCAAACTCGTCACCGTCCATCATCCTATCCGCTGACCCATGATCCCCGGAGAAATCATCGTGGCGCCCGACGCCGCCCCGCTAGCGGCCAACACAGGCTTGGAAACAAAGACCATCGAGGTTGCCAACACCGGCGACCGTCCGATCCAAGTCGGCTCCCATTACCACTTCTTCGAGGCCAACTCCGCGCTGCGCTTCGACCGGGCGGCCGCGCGCGGTTTCCGCCTGAACATCCCGGCTGGCACGGCGGTGCGCTTCGAGGCCGGCGATTTGAAGTCCGTCGAACTGGTAGCCCTCGCCGGAACCCGCGAAGTCTGGGGCCTCAACGCTCTCATCAACGGTAAACTTTAAAACCAAATAATGTAGGAGCCTGCTTGCAGGCGATGAACCCCCTACGACTTTTTTAACCGGTCCAATCGCCTGCAAGCAGGCTCCTACCTCCCAAGCCATGGCCCTCAATCTTACCCGCCGCCAATACGCCGAGATGTTTGGCCCCACCGTGGGCGATCAGGTCCGTCTCGCCGACACCGAACTCTTTGTCCAAGTCGAGCGCGACCTCATCGCCGAAGGCGGAGGTTACGGCAACGAGATCAAATTCGGCGGCGGCAAGGTCATCCGTGACGGCATGGGACAATCATCCACCGCGCTCGATGCCGAGTGTCTCGATCTGATCATCACCAACGCGCTCATCCTCGATCCGGTCCTCGGCGTCATCAAAGCGGATCTTGGCATCAAGCACGGTTTGATCGTCGGCATCGGACACGGCGGCAATCCCGGCATTCAAAGTGGTCTTGGCTCCGTCTATCCCGATCCGCGCACCGGCAAAAAGAACCTGATGATCGTCGGTGCCGCCACGGAGGTTCTCGCGGGCGAAGGCTGCATCATCACCGCCGGCGGCATCGATTCCCATATCCACTTCATCTGTCCGCAGCAGGTGGATGAAGCGATCTCCAGCGGTGTGACTACGCTCCTCGGCGGCGGCACGGGACCGGCGACCGGAACCTTTGCCACGACTTGCACACCGGGCGCCTGGAACATTCACCGCATGTTGCAGGCCGCCGAGACGATCCCGGTAAACCTCGGCTTCCTCGGCAAGGGCAACTGCGGCACGCCCGCGCCGCTCCGCGAACAGGTCGTCGCCGGGGCCATCGGACTCAAACTTCACGAAGACTGGGGCACGACGCCCGCCGCCATCGATACCTGCCTCGGCGTGGCCGAGGAGTTCGACGTCCAAGTCGCCATTCATACCGACACGCTCAACGAAGCCGGTTTCGTCGAGGACACGTTGAAGGCGTTCAAGGGCCGCGCGATTCACACCTATCATTCCGAAGGTGCGGGCGGCGGGCATGCGCCCGACATCATTCGTGTGTGCGGCGAGGCCAACGTCCTTCCGTCGTCCACCAATCCCACGCGTCCTTTCACGGTCAACACCATCGACGAGCACCTCGACATGCTCATGGTGTGCCACCATCTCGACTCGAAGATCCCCGAAGACATCGCTTTCGCCGAGTCTCGCATCCGCCCCGAAACCATCGCGGCGGAGGACCGCTTGCATGACCTCGGGGCGATTTCGATGATGTCGTCCGACTCGCAGGCGATGGGCCGCATCGGCGAGGTTATCATCCGCACGTGGCAGACCGCGCATAAGATGAAGATGCAGTTCGGACGGATGTCCGGCCCCTCGCATCCGGCGGCGGACAACTTCCGCGCGCTTCGCTACCTCGCCAAATACACGATCAATCCGGCCCGCACGCATGGCATGGGCCACATCATCGGCTCGCTCGAAGTCGGAAAGCTCGCCGACATCGTGGTTTTCAAGCCTTCGCTTTTTGGCGTGAAGCCCGAGCTCATCCTCAAGGGCGGATTCATTTCGTGGGCCAACATGGGCGATCCGAACGCCTCCATTCCCACGCCGCAGCCCACGTTTTACCGTCCACAGTTCGGCGCGATGGGCGCGGCCCTTGGGGCGACGCATCTCACGTTTGTCAGTCAGGCTTCGCTCGACGACGGCAAGATCCAGCAGCTCGGCCTCCGCCGTCGTTTGGAGCCGGTCAAGGGCACGCGCATTGTCACCAAGCGCGACATGGTGCTCAACGACGCCTTGCCGAAGATCGAGGTTGATCCTGAGACCTACACGGTGAAAGCCGACGGCGAGATTCTCACCTGTGAGCCCGCCAAGGTGCTGCCGATGGCGCAGCGGTATTTTCTCTTTTAAATCCGGCCGACTACGAGGCGGGGCGGATGCTTGGTCCGTCAACGAAGAGAGGTGGTATGAGAATTTGGCGGGGGACTTCGGGCACTCCCTGCTCGTTGTGTCGCAGTTGTGTCGCCACCAGATCAACCGCGGCGGCGGCCACATGGGAACGCCTATGGTTTATTCCGGCAAATCCAGCCATGCCCGGTTCGTCCACCCAGTCATGCACCACCAAGCCCACGTCCTCGGGGATGCGAAGTTTCAGGCCATCTCGCAGCCATTGCGGCACGGATGCGTGGAATGAGATCACAACGTCGGGTCGGTGCCGATGCATCCAATCCGTAAAGATGGTCTTGCCCTGTCTGGAGATGTTTTCGGGCATCAGCAAGGGCACGCGGCGTCGTGCCGGCACGGTTTGCTGGTAATGGAGCAGGGCACCCGAGTAAGTATGGTCGGCCCGTGCGTCTATCCAAGGCGAGATGGCCATGCCTATGCGTTGGTAGCCTCGCGCCTCCAGTTTTGCGGTCGCGGCGAGGATGCCCTGAGTCATGTTGGTGCTGGCCCGATGAAGCTGCGGCGAGGCGAGCCCGTAGCCGAATGTCGCCGAGGCCAGCCCGCCGTAGTCGAATTGCTCGCTGAGCGGCGTAGGCGATTGCACGGAAACTAGCACGCCGGTGATGCCCCGGGCCTGCAGAATGGCCCTAAGCCGCGCCGGACTGACTCCGCCGCGACCCAGTCGGAATTCTTCGACGTCATAGCCGTGTTGGCCGGCGCGTCGCCGAATGTCCTCAATTCCGACATAGTTGATGATTTCACCCTGGGGCGAGCCGTTTGAAGGGATGTCGCGGATCAAGCCGATCATCGCCCTCGTGTGGCGGCTCCGGTGGCTCCGCACAATTTCCATGAGGCGCGCGGCCTGCGGATTCGGCCGGTAGCCGGATTTTTGAGCCGCCGCCAATACGCGGTCCCGGGTTTCCGGCAAGACGCGCGGCGAGTTTTGAAACACCCGTGAAACCGTCATGGCGGAAACCCCCGCCGCAAGCGCGACTGCATTGACGCCGATCAACGGCAGGGAGGGGGAGGTCCGGGGCATTTCATGTTTGCATAACATGGAATACCTTTTGTCAAACGGACGGGCGGGTGTTGTCTCTGAGGTCCTGTCGTAAAGCTCGACGCCGCCTTTCCCCTATGACCTGTGCAGCCCCCCGCACCCCAGAGCATGCCATGAAGCGCCTGAAAGCCGTGTTCGCGCCCCGCGTGGTCGGCGTGCCGCCGGCCAATCCGGTGCGCGATCTCATGCTGCTCCCGGACGGCGAAATCCGGCACTACGGCTTTCGCGGGGATTTTCAGGCGGGCGACGTCGTCCCGGTTTATCTTTCGAGTTTTGATCACGGTTTCTCGTGGACGGAGCACGAAGCGCCGGCGTTTTCCCCGGGCGCGACCGTGCGCAGTCCCTGGTCGGGGGACTGGCTCACGGTTCTGGCATGTCACGGGAAGCCATGCCTTGAGGAATACCAAAGCATCCACGCCAACTGCCCGCAGCCCGGGCTTTGGTTGCATCGTTCGATGGCCGGTCCCGACGGACCGTTTGTTTCGAAGCGTGTAGGCGATCTGCTGCCGCGTCTGTTGGTGCCGCGCCAGCCGGTCGCGCTGAAATCGCGCCGACGCTGGATCTTGCCCGCTCATGCGTCCGCGACGACAGGCGAGGTCACCCGCCTGCAGCCTGTCGTTTATCTTTCTGACGACGATGCGGACACCTGGAGGTTGGTGTGCCTGCCGCCGATTCCGCGCCCCGAGTTGCAATGGCCGCACGCGGGACTGCGCTGGCATAATTGCGGGGAAGAGCCGTCCGTGGCGGAGCTTGCCGACGGACGGCTTCACATGCTTATCCGCACGGCGCACGACCGGTATTGGGAAACTTTTTCCAGCGACGCCGGCGAGACTTGGAGCCCTGCGCAACCGTCGCGATTTTATGGCACGATCACTACGCCGTTGCTCTTTCCGCTTTCGGACGGGCGGTTGCTGGCGGTTCACAACAACACGACGCCGCTGCCGGAGGTCGATCACTCGCGGCAGCCCGGGCTCACCGACGATGAGCGCAATGGCATATGGGAGGATGTGTTCACCAACCGGGATGCGATTCACGCCGCCATCTCGGATGACGGCGGCAAGACGTGGAGCGGCTTTCGCGAGCTTCACCTCAACGAACGTCGCAACGACGGAGATTTTCGCAGCCACGGAGGCAACGATGTGTCGATGGACAAGAGCGTCCACCAGTCCCAGGCCGTCGAGCTTCCGCACGGCAAGGTCTTGCTCGCCTTCGGCCAGCACCCCGATTGCCGCCGCATGATCGTGTTCGACCCCGACTGGCTCCTGGAAACCGGACGGCGCGACGATTTTCGTCACGGGCTTGGAGGTTGGTCGGTGCACAGTTATCTCAAGAGCATCGCGGGATGCTATCGGGGGTTTACCGGGCACTGTTCCGCCAATCGGCGGCCGGGTCCGACATTGGTCCCGCATCCCGATGGGGAGCCTCGTGAGGTTCTCCGTATAGCGCGGCATCCGGATGACCGTCTTATCGAGGAAAAGGAAGGGGCCGTCTGGAACTTCCCCGCAGCGCAGTCCGGGCGTCTGGAGATGCGCATTCGGCAACCGCGCGGCGCCGCAGGCGCGCAAATCTCACTCGTGGATCGCTGGTTTAACCCGACGGATCCGGTCGTCGCCGCGTTCTCGCAATTCGTGCTCAAGCTCGATGCCGAGGGGCGGATCAACGGGCATCCCGCGCTCCGGCCTGATCAATGGCACCGTGTGAGTGTCTCATGGGATCTGGCGCAAACGCCTCCCGCAAGATTTCAGGTGGATGATGGCGATGAGACTCCTTTGACGCAGGGCACCGGGACGCTCAACGGCATCAGCTACCTGCACCTTCAAAGCGCGGCGGAGACTGTCGATCCGCACGGGCTTTTGTTGGAATGGGTGGAGAAAACCGAATGGGAGTTCGCTCACAAAGCCTGATTTTATCATGAGTGACTCCAATATCCACGAAGTCTCGCTGGCACCGCCGCCCGTCATCTTAAACCCAGGAGGCAAATACGCTGCGTGTAATCGCCGGTGGCAAGGCATCTCGGGGATAGAGCGCACCGCTTCCGGGCGGCTCTATGCCACGTGGTATACGGGAGGCGCGGGGGAGGGACCTGAAAATCATGTTCTCGTCGTGCAAAGCGAAGATGACGGGCTCTCGTGGTCGGAGCCGGTTCTGGTGATCGATCCGCCCGGCGTTGTGCGCGCCTACGATCCCGTGCTCTGGATTGATCCCCTTGGGCGTCTCTGGCTGTTGTGGGCGCAAGTCCACACCTTTTGGAACGGCAGGGGCGGGGTGTGGTTTGTGCGTTGCGACGATCCCGATGCCGAGCGTCCGGCCTGGACCGCTCCATGCCGGATCGCAAATGGGGTCATGATGAACAAGCCGTTCGTCCGTGCAAACGGGGAATGGCTCTTCCCGATCGCCGTGTGGGGTTGGCTGGAACCGTGTTTGCCGGAACTCAAGGGGGAGGCGTTATCCAGTGTTTTTGCGACGACCGACGAGGGACGGACCTTTGTTCGGCGAGGGGGCGCGGACGTGCCCTGTCGATGCTTCGACGAGCACATGGTGATCGAGCGACGCGACGGATCGCTTTGGATGCTGGTAAGGACGCATTACGGCATCGGGCAGAGCACGTCTTTTGACGATGGGGTCACGTGGACTCCGGGGCGACCGACCGATATCCCCGGGCCCAACAGCCGCTTTCATCTTCGCCGTCTTGTCAGCGGACGTTTGCTGCTGGTCAACCACGTCGGCTTCACCGGACGTTCCCACCTTACGGCATCGCTTTCGGACGATGATGGTCGCACCTGGACGGCGCATCTGCTCCTCGATGAGCGCAAGGACGTGTCATATCCGGATGCGACCGTATCCGCCGATGGGCGCATCCGGATCATCTATGATCGTGAACGCACGGGAGCGAAGGAGATCCTTTTGGCCAGTGTCACCGAAGGAGACATTCTTTCCGGCCAGGCTACGTCCAGGGGGAGCTTTTTGAGGCGAATCGTAAGCAAGGTGGAGGCGTCGCGTTGACCATGTCGGTGGCATTTCAATCTTCTCTGTCGGGCGGGATCGAAGCTTCGGGCGTTATTGCCGTGCTCGTCATAGATCAGCCTGCCGATGCCATTCCACTGGCCGAGGCGCTCATCGCCGGAGGGATCGGAGCCGTCGAACTCACGCTGCGAACGTCTTCGGCGCTCGCGTCGCTCGTGGAGACCAAGCGGCGTTTTCCTCATCTGCTGGTGGGTGCTGGCACCGTGTTGACGCCCGAGCAGGTCGCCCAGGTTCGCAACGCGGGCGCGGATTTTGCCGTGGCTCCGGGTTGCAATCCTCGTGTGCTCGCCGCCGCCGCGCGGGCGGGGCTTCCGTTTGCGCCGGGGATCGTAACGCCGAGCGACATCGAGGCGGCGCTGGAACATGGCTGCAATCTGCTGAAGTTTTTTCCGGCCGAGCCTTCCGGAGGTCTGGCATATTTGAAAAACATGGCGGCGCCCTATGCGCATCTGGGGCTCAAATACATTCCCCTCGGGGGCATCAATGAAACCACGGCCGCGGCCTATCTCGCCGACCCGCTTGTCGCCGCGCTGGGCGGTTCATGGATCGCGCCGCGTGACCTGATCCAAGCGCATGACTGGCCGGCGATCACCCGGCGTGCACGAAGCGCCCTTGAACTCGTCCAAAAAATCCGCGTGCAAAAATGAAAGACGTGGTCGTCACCTTTGGCGAAATCATGACCCGCCTGTCGGCTCCGGGACATTTGCGGGTGAGGCAATGTCTGCCCGGCGCATTTAACGCCTCGTTTGCCGGTGCGGAGTCCAACATCGCGGCCGCCATCGCGATCCTCGGGGGGCGCAGCCGGTTTGTCACCGCCTTGCCTCAAAACATTCTGGGAGAATCCTGCGTTGATTTCCTTCGCGGCTTCGGGGTGGACACCTCGTGCATTCTCAAAACCGAGGCCGGTCGCATGTCGCAGTATTTCATCGAGACGGGCGCGGGGCTGAGGCCTGGCCGGGTGCTCTATGATCGAGGACAGTCCAGTTTCAGTCTCACGCAAGGTGCCGACTACCGTTGGGATGATATCTTTGCAGATGCCTCCTGGCTGGTGGTGTCGGGCATCAGTCCCGCGCTTTCCGCCACGGCGGCCGAGGCGACGCTTCGCGCCGCCAAGGAGGCGCGCGCCCGCGGCGTCACGGTGTGCTGCGATCTCAACTTTCGCTCCATGCTGTGGCAGTGGGAGCCCGGCACGCCGGCGCGCGAGCTCGCCCGACGGGTGATGGGGGAGATCATGCCGTGCGTTGACGTTCTGCTGACCAATCCCGAGCAGGCTGCCGATGTTCTCGGGGTTCCTTGGGCAGGTGCGCCGACTTCCGGCGATGCAACGGATGCCTACGCCGGGGCGGCGCGCGTGATTGGTCGTGCTTATCCCCAGTTGCGTCAGGTGGTGTTTACGATGCGCGAAAGTCACTCGGCGTCGCGCAACCACATCGGTGCGCAGCTTTACGATGTCGCCTCCGATCAGGTGGTCCTGGCTCCGCTGGTCGACGGCGTTTACGCACCCTACGAAATGGATTTTATCGTGGACCGGCTGGGCGCGGGCGACGCGTTTGCCGGGGGCCTGATCTATGCCCTGCATACGCAGGGTTTGGATAAGCTGGCCGCTGCGTTGTCGTTTGCGGTGGCGGCCTCTTGCCTGGCGCATTCGATCCCCGGAGATATCAACTTTGTGAGTCGCGCCGAAGTGGAAGCCCTCATGACAGGCGACCGTTCGGGGCGTGTGGTGCGCTGAAGCGAGTTCTCCGCGTTATCCGGAAGAGGCATAATCTTCCTGACAACCGGCGATGGCGTTGGTGCAATCCCTGCTGATCGCCCATCGCTTCATGCTTCAGCTTATCAAAAATGCGGTTCCCCTGCCCGACGCGACCCTGCCGGTCGTCGAGTTGCGCGTGGATCGCCGCACCCTGGCCAAGCGGCTCTGGCGCGGAGTGGCGGCGGACGGGGTGGAGTTTGGCTTCGAGCTGCCGTCGGCGCTCAGGCACGGGGATTCGTTTCACCAGACGGAGACCGTCCGCTATGTGATCGCGCAGGAGCCGGAGACGGTGCTGGAGATCGCGCTCGATCTGCCGCCGAGCGCCGCCGCCGGGATCGGCTGGGCGGTGGGAAACCTGCATCTGGAGTTTTCCTCGGAACCGACGCGTCTGCTCACGCCGGACGAGACGGCGGCACGTCAGCTTTTCGAGCGCATCCAGATCGCCTATCGGCCGACGACCGCCGTGTTTCGCGCGGGTCGTTTCGCACGCGGCATGCCTGCCGCAACTCCCCATGAACTCGGCCCCAGCCACAAACACTGACAAAGTAGACGCGGCATCCTGCCGCGTGGTTGGTCGTTCGGAAACGCGGCAAGATGCCGCGTCTACTTTTTGGCTGGTCAGCCTGTTGCAGGCGGGAGACTCGTTTTATCCGACGGGGAGCTATGCGCACTCGTTCGGACTTGAGGGGCTCGTGCAGGCGGGCGCCGTGCATGACCGGGCGACGTTGCGCGAGTTTTTGTTTTTATCGGCGCTGCCGGCGTTGCGACATGTCGAGCTGCCGCTGGCGGCGCATGCTTATCGAGCGTTGGCGTCTCCGGATTGGGCGCGGGTGGGTGAACTGTGCGTGTTGTCCTCGGCAGTGAAAACCGCGAGTGAGGCACGGCAGGCGTCGCATAATATCGGACGTCAGCGGGCCGAGCTGGCGGCGAGTTTGCATGGGCATCCGCTGGCGGTCGCCTATCTGGAGCACGCGAAGGCGGGCGACGGGCCGTTTTCGGCGTCGGTTTCGGCGGCATTGGAAGGACGGGTGCTTGGCGCGCCGCTTGAGGCGGTGATGGCCGGCGTTTATTATGCGGCCATTGGTGGACAACTGGCGGCGGCGATGAAGATCCTGCGTATCGGCCAGAATGGATGTCAGGCGTTGCTCACCGAGGCGCTGGGGCGCGCGCCGGAAATCATCGCGGCGGCGGAGCAGGTGACATTTGACGAAATTGGTTGGTTTAATCCCTGGCTCGACATCGCGGCGGCGCGGCATGAAACCGCCGATGGCCGACTTTTTATTTCCTGATTTTTATACCATGACACGTCCTCCTCGTATCGGCATCGGTGGTCCGGTTGGTTCCGGTAAGACGATGCTTTGCCTTAAACTCTGCCAGAAGCTGCGCGAACGTTACTCGATGGCCGTCGTGACGAACGACATCTACTGCTCCGAGGACGCGCAGTTTCTTGTGCAGCAAAGCGCGCTGCCGACCGAGCGCATCGCCGGGGTGGAGACCGGCGGTTGTCCGCATACCGCGATTCGCGACGACACGACGATGAACGAGCAGGCGTGTCGGGCGCTGGAGACGAAGTTTTCCGACCTGCAACTTGTGCTGGTCGAGAGCGGCGGCGACAATCTCACGGCGACGTTTTCACCGGAGTTGGTGGATGCGTTCATCTACGTGATCGACGTGGCCGAGGGAGACAAAATCCCGCGCAAGGGCGGTCCGGCCATCCGGCACAGCGATCTGCTCATCATCAACAAAATCGACCTCGCGCCGCTCGTGGGCGCCGACCTGGGCGTGATGGATCGCGATGCGAAGATCCAGCGCGGGGCGAAGCCGTTTTTGTTCTGCGATCTCAAGCGTGAGCACAACCTCGACGCGGTCATCGCGTGGATCGAGCACGCGGTGTTGTTCGCCCAGAAAGCGAAAAACTGATGGCCGATTTTCACGGACAACTTTCTCTGCGTGCGGAGGCGCGCGACGGTCGCACGGTGCTGGCGGCGCAGGCGTTTCGCGCGCCGTTCCATGTGAGCAAGCCCTACTGGGATGCGGATACGGAGACGTTGCTCGTGCAGGTGGTGAATCCGACGGCGGGGATTTTGTCGGGGGACAAACTTGAGTCGGATATCGCGGTGGACGAGGGCGGGGCGCTGCTGGTGACGACGCCGAGCGCGAGCCGGGTGTTTCAGATGCGCGGTGGTTCGGCGGAGTGCAGCCAGCATTTTTTTGTGACGCGGGGCGGCTGGCTGGAAGTGATGCCGGAACCGCTGGTGCCGCATCGCGGTTGTCGTTACCGGCAGGTCACCCGCATCGAGGTGGAGGCCGGTGGAGGGTTGTTTTTTGCGGATATGCTCATGCCGGGGCGAGTCGCACACGATGAGGCGTGGGTTTGGGACGATCTCTGTCTGGAGGTAGATGTGCGGCAGGCGGGAGAACTGGTTTTGCGCGAGCGATTTCACCCCTCGGGCGAGGAGCTGAAGGCAATGGCCGCTTTGATGGGGTCGGGGCCGGGGGCGTGTTTTGGCAATGCGGTGCTGATCACCGAGGAGACGGACGCCGGCTGGCGTGATGCGGTTCACGCGTTGCAGGGCGACGGGTTGTGGGTGGGCGTGAGCCGACTCCGCAAAGGCGGCTGGAGTCTGAAATTTGTGGCGACGGATGGGGTGCGTTTGCGGAAGGGCTTAAAAGAAACGCGCCGACTGTTGTCGGCGCGTTTTCCTCATCTGGCCTGCGATGCGCGCAAGCTGTAAAGTAGACGCAGCATCTTGCCGCGTTTAGTTGAGGAAAAGCGGCGAGACGCCGCTTCTACTTTTAGAATGTCAGCATGGCCACTCCCACGAGGGCGATGGCTGCTCCAGCGGTCTGCGGGATGACGGCGGATTTGCGAGCGGTCAGCTGGCCAAGGCCGAGGCCGGCGGCATGGAGCAGGGAGGTTGCGAGCACGAAGCCGAGGCCGTAGGAGAGGCCGGCGGAAGTCGCGGGCATTTCCGCGCCGTGGGCAAGGCCGTGAAAGAGGGCGAATACGCCTACGATAGCCATGCTGGCGGCTGCGGGAAGGCGGGCGGCGGTGGCGACGAGCAGGCCGAGCACGAGGACGGAGGCGGCGATGCCTTGTTCGGTGCCGGCGATTTGAAGACCACCGTGGCCGAGGACGGCGCCGAGGGTCATCACGCTGACGAAGGCGGCGGGCACGAGCCAGCGGGCGCGTCCGCCGAGTTGCGCGGCCCAGAGGCCGACGGCGATCATGGCGAGAAGGTGGTCCCAGCCGCCGAGCGGATGGACAAAGCCGCCGCTGAAATCCCAGCCGAAGCCGTGGTCGCCGTCATGGCCCGGGTGGGCGCTGGCGATGGCGGGCAGGAAGGCGAGGACGGTGCCGAGCTTGAGAAAACGGGAGGCGAGTCGGGATTTCATGATTTCATGACAGCAACCTGTAGGCCAACTCTCCAAGGTCATCCACCAATCCAACCGAGTAGTCCGCAGATCATACTCAGCCTGCCTTTTCGGAGAGACTAACCAATGCAGATCCAGACGCGGATGGAGTCTCGGAAAAGCTGATGAGAGAATTCTGCCCATACTTCCTCAAAATTTGCCGAACGCGTTCTTCGGAAAGCTTGGTCTGCCGTGCGATGCCACTGATGGTTCTCCAAGTATATGCAGGGCCATCCAAAGCTTGGAAAATTTTAATTTCATCTGGATCTGTGACTGAGGATTTCCAGTTCATGGCTTAAGAAGTGTTACTCGGAGGGAGGGGATTTCAAGCATTCCGGCTTAATATTCTGGGCTATCAAATCTTCGATTTGGTCTTTTAATGCAGACGGAGATGTTTGAGGCATCGCATGCTCTTCCTTACCATAGAGCAGATTTTTTGGGCTACAAATGGTAAACGCGGTTACAATTAGGACCACGCCGGCGAATGCACCTATCATCCACAGAAACCCCGAGTAGCGTTGGCTAGCATCCAGTTGAGCTCCAACCAGCACAATAGACAAGGTCGCTTCGACAATCAGTAATGCCAACACATAGAATCCCAGAGGTGTGCCGACAGCATTGATAACTTGCGTCCAGAATCCCGGGCTTTTACGAGGAGCCATATGGCTTTGTTAGTTGTTGGCCAAAAGGTGGCGAGTTAGAAATTGTGTCTGGAGGGCGTTGATTTCCTTGAGGCCTTTTTGGGCGAGGGCGATGAGGCTGAGGAGTTGCTCGTGGGTGAAGGTGGCTTCTTCGCCGCAGCCCTGGACTTCGACGAACTTGCCCTGGCCGGTCATCACGACGTTGAAGTCGACCTCGGCGTCCTTGTCTTCGACGTAGGGGAGGTCGAGGAGTTCGCGGCCGTCGTAGAGGCCGACGCTGACGGCGGCGACGGAGTCGGTGAGCGGGTTTTCGGGAATGCGCTTGGCGTCGAGGAGCGTCTGGATGGCGAGGCGGGCGGCGAGATAGGCGCCGGTGATGGAGGCGGTGCGGGTGCCGCCGTCGGCCTGGAGGACGTCGCAGTCGATCCAGAGGGTGTTTTCGCCGAGTTTTTTGAGATCGAGGACGGCGCGGAGGGAGCGGCCGATGAGGCGCTGGATTTCGACGGTGCGGCCGTCGAGCTTGCCGCGTGAGATGTCGCGCTGCTTGCGTTCGTGGGTGCTGTAGGGAAGGAGGGAGTATTCGGCGGTGAGCCAGCCGCCGGGAACGCGCTGCTGTTTCATCCACGCTGGGACCTTTGGCTCGATGGTGGCGGCGCAAATGACGCGCGTGGTGCCGAAGGACACGAGCACCGAGCCGGTGGCGTGCGGGGCGATGTTGGCCTCGAAGGTGATGGGGCGGAGTTGGTCGGGCTTGCGGCCGTCGGCGCGGAGGGCGGGGGAGGACATTGGGGAGAACGGTAGTAAGCGGACGGTTGACCGCCATAGAGAAATGCGGGGTATGCGGAAGACCTGCGCCGCGAGATTG
Organism: Opitutaceae bacterium; assembly: GCA_041662485.1. Taxonomy (GTDB): domain Bacteria; phylum Verrucomicrobiota; class Verrucomicrobiia; order Opitutales; family Opitutaceae; genus Rariglobus. Next base: position 101,638 of record JBAZSJ010000012.1, read on the forward strand.
ACCCGGTGGAGGTAGGCGCATTTAACCCGTTCATGGTTGAAAGCCTTACGGTCAATCTCGGCGAACGCAGCTACCCGATTTGTTTCGGGGTGGACGTGGCGTCCGCCGTGCGCGTGCAGGTGAACGCGCTGATCGGCGAGGGGCGCAAGGTCATGGTCGTGACGGACCGGAATGTCGCCCACCTGCAACTGGACGCGTTGAGGGACATGTTCGGGGGGCAGCCGACGCTGGTGCTCGATCCGGGCGAGGAAACGAAGTCGCTGCGAGAGCTGGGCCGCGTGCTGGATTTTCTGGCGGAAAACCGGGTGGACCGCGGCGGTGTGCTCTTCGCGGTAGGCGGCGGCGTGATCGGTGATCTCGCCGGATTTGCGGCGGCGTCCTACCTACGCGGAATCGAATTTTATCAGGTGCCCACGACACTGCTCGCGATGGTCGACAGTTCGGTGGGCGGGAAGACCGGCATCAATCTGCATGCGGGCAAGAATCTCGTTGGGGCGTTTCACCAGCCTCAAGGAGTGTTCATCGGCACGGGGTTGCTCGCGACTTTGCCGCCTCGCGAGTTTGCCGCCGGCATGGCGGAGGTGATCAAGACGGGACTGCTGGGCGACGCCGACCTGTTCGCGCAACTCGAACACGCGGCGCTGACGGTGAACAGTCCGGCGCTGGCCCCGGTGATCCGTCGTTGCTGCGCGCTCAAGGCCCGCGTCGTCGAGGCCGACGAGCACGAGACCGCCAAGGAAGGCGGGCGTGCGCTGCTGAATCTTGGACATACTTTCGGGCATGCCATCGAGCAGGTGACGGGCTATGGTGCCTATTTGCATGGCGAGGCTGTAGCCATCGGACTGGTCGCGGCGGCGCGGTTGTCGCAGAAGCTGGGTTACCTTGATGCCGGCTCCGAGGCGCGGGTCGAGGCGGTCGTCAAGGCTCATGCCCTGCCGGTGCGGTTGCGCGAGCCCTTGCCGTTGCCCGGGCTCATGATGGCGATGGCGCGCGACAAGAAGGTGCGCGCCGGGGCGCTGCGGTTCGTGGTGCTTAAATCTCTGGGCGTGGCGGCTACGCAGGGAGGCGTGGACGTCGCGCTGGCCGAGCGGAGCTTTCGCGAGGTGGGCGCGGTTTGATTCCGCGCTTCCGTCCACGGGTTGTTTCACGATAGCATCGTTTCCATGTCGGCCATCGATGAAGGCATTGTCCGGGAATACTTTGAACAAAACGGATTTCTTGTGCGCCAGGTGCGCAAGTATCAGGTGTCGGCGCGCAAGAAGACCGGCGACGAGGAGATCGACCTGCTCGTCTATAATCCGGCGTGGCGGCGCGGCTCGAAGCGGCCGGACTTCTTTCTTTTTTCCAACGAGCTGCCGCTTGTGCACCGCGCGATGATCGCGGTGAAGGGCTGGCACACGGGCGTGTTTACGCCGAACATGCTGAAGAGCTCGCCGGAGATCTTCCGGTTTCTTGAGGACAACGTCCTCAAGGAGGCGACGCGGTTTTTCCCTTCCGACGCCGATGCCGGCGAGGGCGACGACCTCACGAAAATTCTCGTGCTGCCGAGCCTGCCCACGCAGGAACCGTTTCGTTCGCAGAGCGTGGAGCTGCTCAAGGAGCGCGGGGTGGACGCGATCATCTCCTTCCGCTCCATGCTGCTCGACCTGGTGGACAAGGTGGAGATCAACCGGAACTACGGGAAGAGCGACACGCTTCAGGTCATGCGGATTTTGAAAAACTACGACTTGCTGAAGGACGCCCAGCTTGACCTGCTGAGCGAACGCGCGACGCCGGTGCGGCGCGCCAAATCCTGATTTCATGAGCATTTCCATCCATCCCGCCGCGATCATCGAGGACGGCGCGGTTATCGGCGACGGCTGCGACATCAAAGCCGGCGCGATCATCGGCAAATACGCCGTGCTCGGCGAACGCGTCACCGTGCATCCTTACGCTGTCATCGGCGGAGACCCGCAGCATCTTGCGTTTGATCGGGCGACGGTGTCGGGCGTCCGGGTGGGCGACGGCACGGTCATCCGCGAGCACGTCACGATCAACCGCGCCGCGAAGGCCGGCGAAAACACCATCGTGGGCGCGCGCTGTTTTCTCATGGCGAACGCGCATCTGGGCCATGACTGCGTGGTGGCGGACGACGTGGTGCTGGCGAACAACGTGATGCTGGCCGGCCATGTTCATGTGGGTGCGTTCACGTTTGTCGGAGGCGGTGCGGGCGTGCATCAGTTCGCGCGCATCGGCGAGAGTGCGATGATCAGCGGGCTTTCGCGCATTTCGCGGGATCTCGCGCCGTTCACGATCACGGCCGAGCGCGACGAGGTGTCGGGTTTGAACCTCGTGGGACTTAAGCGGCGCGGATTTTCGAGGGAGGCGATCGGTGAGCTGAAGACGGCGTTTCGCGCGGTGTATTTTGGTATCGGGAATATCCGTGAACTTGCGGCGGCGCAGTTGGCGGGTGGCGGTTATGCGACGGCGGAAGCGCGGCGTTTTTTGGAGTTTTTTGGCGGTGGTAAACGCGGTTTCGCCCGTGCCACGCGGGCGACCACGGAGGAGACGGATGACTAGGCTCGCATTTACGTGCGGCGATCCGGCGGGGGTGGGGCCGGAGATCATCTCGGCGTGGCTGGCGGTTCACGCGGACGAGGCGCGCAATGTGACCGTGATCGGTCCGGCGCGGTGGCTGGCGACTTTGCCGGCGGGGGCGGCGAAGCACATGGCGGTCGGTCCGGCGGACTATGCGGCGGTTCCGGGACGTCCGGATGAGGCCGGAGCACGTGTGGCGCTTGCGGCGCTGGAGGCGGCGGCCGAGGGGTGTCGCGCGGGGACGTGGGCGGGCGTGGTCACGGGGCCGGTGAGCAAGGCGGAGCTTGCGCGGGTGGGTTATCCGTATCCGGGACAGACGGAATTTTTCGCGGCGCGCTGGGGCGGCGAGCCGGTGATGGCGTTTTGCGGCGGGCGCTTGCGTGTGGTTTTGGCGACGTGGCATCTGCCGTTGTGCGAAGTGCCGCAGACACTCGGGCCGCAGCTGCTGCGGCGCACCGTGGCGGCGGCGGACGAGCTTGCGAGGTCGGAGGGCGTCGTGGCGCCGCGCATCGGGGTGTGCGGGTTGAATCCGCATGCGGGCGAGGACGGGCTGCTGGGTGAAGAGGAGCGCGATTTTATCAATCCGGCGCTGGGGAAATTGCGCGCGGTTTTCCCTGGGGTTTCGTTTTGCCAGCCGGGCGACACGCTTTTTGGCCGGGCGTTGCGCGGCGAGTTCGACGTGGTGGTGGCGCTTTACCACGATCAGGGGCTGGCACCGCTCAAGGTCATCGATTTCGACGAGGCGGTGAACGTCACGCTGGGGCTGCCTTTTGTGCGCACGAGTCCGGATCACGGCACGGCCTTCGGCATCGCCGGCAAGGGCGTCGCGAGCGGCAAGAGTTTTGCCAACGCCGTGACCGTGGCGCGGCGCTTGATAAACGCGCGGGCCGGGCAATAGTGGCAGTGATGTCTGCCGCCACTGAAACCGTTTCCGCCGCCGTTCCTCCGTCCGCCGCCCTCCCCGATGGGGTGAGGGAGGGCAACGAGAACCTTGTGCGCCTGACGGAGCCGGCCGGGGCCAAGGTGCGCGCCTTGGTCGCACGCGAGCAGCAGGGCGGCTTGCTACGGGTCGCCATCACCGGAGGCGGGTGCAACGGCCTGAGCTACAAGATGAAATTCGTGTCCGAGCCGCGCAAGGGGGACATTCTTGTCCAGTCGGCGGGAGTCCCCGTGGTGGTCGATGCCAAAACGGCCCTTTATCTCAAGGGCACGGTCCTCGACTATTCGAACAAACTCATCGCGGGCGGCTTCAAGTTCTCCAACCCCAACGCCAAGGCCAGCTGCTCGTGCGGCGAGAGTTTCAGCGTATAAAACGGGCCCGTTTGCGTCATCTGGCGGATAGGCGCACTTCGTGATTGTCTTCCCCCGTGGCCTCGGCGAAACCTTTGGGCGCTCTCACACTGCAACCTCCTTATTGATGGCCAATTCGTTTTCTTCGTCGGGCGGCAACCGCCCAGGTTACTATCAGCGTCGCAACAGCGACCCTTTCGCACACATCCGTCGCAACGCTCGGATCAAGGAGCCGGAAATCCGGGTCATCAGTCCCGAAGGCAAGCAGCTCGGCATCATGCAGACCGAGCGAGCGCTCGCGCTTGCGCAGCAGTTCAACCTCGACCTCGTCGAGATGGCCGCGACCGCCAAGCCGCCCGTCTGCCGCATCATGGATTTCGGCAAATACATCTACGAGGAGCAGAAGAAGGCCAGCCACGCCAAGTCGACGGCGACCAAGCTGAAGGAAATCGAGTTCACGCCGCGCATCGCGGGCGGCGATTTCATGACCAAGATCCGCCACGCCGAGGAGTTCCTCGACCATGGCAACAAGGTTAAGCTCCGCCTCAAGTTTCGCGGACGCGAGATGGCCCACACCGAGATCGGCTTCGCGCTCATGCAAAAGGCGCTCGCCGAACTCGAAGGCATGGGCCACCCCGACAACCAGGCCAAGCTCATGGGCAAGCAGATCAACGTCATGCTGACCCCGCTGCCCGAGAACAAACGGAAGCGCAAATACACCCTGGAGGCCAACGAGCAGGCGATCGACGACACCGGTTCCGACACGGGGCCGGAAGAGGACGAAGCCCAGGCCCAGGCCTGAGCCGTATCCATGCAGCCGGCAGGGTCCTATCGAGGTAATCTGGCGGCACCTTTCAGAGTGCGTCATCCGCTTGAAATACCCACGGGTATTCCTCGGGATTCCTCCTCTGAAATGCACTCGCCATCTCACCCCGCTACTCCGCCTTCCGACTGCATGGATACGGCTGAGCGGGCGGGCAACAAGGGCATTCACCGGCGTCGAATCCTGGCGGGCGCCGTTCTGGCGGCCCTGAGTTTGTTTATTGTCGCCGGGGCGCAAGCTGCGCCCGGTCGCGCGCAGTCGTCGGCGAATTCGACCAACCTGACGATCAAGGGTGTCGCTTATGTCGACGCCCGCATTTTTCTTCCCCGCTACGGGTTGAAGAGCGCGTCATGGGTCAAGACCGGCGAACGGATGCGGTTTCAGGGGCCCAATGTCAGGATCGAGCTGGAGACCGACAAGCGCGATGTCGTATTCAACGGCCGGCGTGTGCTGCTCGGCGACCCAGTGGTGTTTTACGGCTCATCGCTCTACATCAGCCGTATTGACGCGGAAAAGCTTTTCGCACCCCTGCTCAATCCCGACGGGGCCTATTCTCCGCCGGTGCCGGCCGTGCGGGTGATCGCCATCGATGCGGGACACGGCGGTCAGGACACCGGCACGCAAAACAAGGCGCTCAAGGTTAACGAAAAAACCTTCACCCTCGACGTGGCCCTGCGTCTGCGGGCCCTGCTGAAGAAAGCGGGCTACAGGGTCGTGATGACGCGGACCGATGACCGCTTCATTCCGCTTCCCGACCGGGCCGAGATCGCCAACAAGGCGGGCGCGGATCTTTTCATCAGCATTCATTTCAACTCGGTGGAGAACGCCCCTGCGGTGCTCGGCACCGAGACCTTCGCGATGACCCCGCAGTATCAGCGATCCACGGCCACGTCGCCGAGCGAGAAGGATCCCGGCGCCCGCGTGGGCTATCCGGGCAACCGCAACGACCCGTGGAACGCGGTGCTGGGCTACTGCATTCAAAACCACCTGCTCGCCAAGCTCGGCACCGAGGACCGCGGTTTCAAGCGGGCGCGTTTTGCGGTGCTCCGGCTGGTCAACGCCCCCGCCGTGCTGGTTGAAAGCGGCTACCTGTCGAATGCCGCCGAGGCGCGCAAGATCTGCACGGCTGCCTACCGGGACGACATCGCCGAAGGCATCGCGGCCGGCATCAAGGCCTACGCGGCCGCCACCGCGGCGGCGAAGGGGAAGTAAAACATCCGGGGCATTTTGACCGAGTCCTCCTTGCCAAAATGCCTCCCGCCTCACTTCTTCCCGTAGGAGCGGCTTTACGCCGCGAATCCGATCATCGCGAGCAAGCTCGCTCCCACGTCGATCGATCACGGCATAAAGCCGCTCCTACATTCAAGCCGAAGCAAGCTTCGGGATATCAGACCCAAAGAGTATGAACACGATCCCCTATCTCTTGATCGCACTCGGCGGTGCGCTTGGCAGCGTGGCGCGCTTCGCGCTGTCGGGCGTGGCCGCCACCCAGCTCGGTTCGACCTTTCCCTGGGGCACGCTTATCGTGAATGTCCTCGGCTCGTTTGTGATCGGCTTCTTCTCCGCGTTTACCGGACCCGAGGGCAGGTGGACGGTGGGCGAAGGCGGGCGCATGTTTTTCATGACCGGCGTGCTGGGCGGCTTCACCACGTTCTCGTCGTTCAGCCTGCAAACTCTCGCGCTGGCCCGCGATGGCGAGTGGTGGCGCGCGGGGGGCAACGTGGCCGGCTCGATGGTGATCTGCCTCGTCGCGGTGTGGCTCGGCCACATGCTGGCCGTCGCGCTCAATCCCTCCCGCTGAACCTGAAGCGGTTCAAATGAAACTGTAGCCGGGGTCGTTGACCCCGGTTCGGGAGATTCCTAAGGCACCGGGGTCGGCGACCCCGGCTACAACAATCAAAAACGGTCGCGACGTCATTTGAACCGCTCCAAGGTGAAACCGCCCTTGCCAGCGCGGACGGCGTGGCGTGTCCTTGATCCACGATGACCTGGCTTTTTTGGGCGCTCCTTTCGGCGTTGTTCGCGGGGCTCACCGCGATACTCGCCAAGATCGGCGTGTCGGGGGTGGATTCCAATCTCGCCATGGCGGTGCGCACGTCGGTGGTGCTGGTGTTCGCGTGGGGTGTGGCGCTGGCCACCGGCCCGGCGAACGCGATGACGGGATTCTCCCGGCGCACATGGTTGTTTCTGGTGCTTTCCGGCCTGGCCACGGGATTGTCGTGGCTGTGCTATTTCCGCGCACTGAAGCTGGGCGAGGCGTCAAAGGTCGCGCCGATCGACAAGCTGAGCGTGGTGTTCGTGCTGCTCTTCGCGGCGATGTTTCTGGGCGAGCAGATTACCTGGCGCACGGGGTTGGGCGGCGGACTGATCGTGGCGGGCGCGATCGTGCTGGCGTTGAAGTGAAGCCTAACGTCGGGGGGCGGCACCCACTTCTACACGACTGGAACCGCTCGCTTTGACCGTAGGTGTGCAAGTTTAGCAAAACGCGAGTAACGTGTGGAAAATGTCGATTGGCTCGCTGGACTCAGCTCGTTGATGCCGACTCTTGAAGGTGTGTTTGGGGCCGGCTTTGAATGAGTGGGGGTTTGATTTGGCTCCATTCGGGAGAGGCAGAGAAGACGCTTCAACGGCTAGTTTGGCTTCGATTTTGATTTTCCAATGCGCAATCGAATCGGTCTGAACGTAGCCCAACATGCCGCCGACGCTATCGCTCTTTGCGTAGTAACTGCCGACGAATGCGCCAAGCCCTTCATCATCCATGTATGAACTTACCGAGTCGCTTCGATAAAGCCTCTTCGCTTCGACGCAAAAACGCGGGTTCGGCAATCGCCCCTTGCTTACGAATTTAATGTCGAGTCGAGGGCGATACTTGCCTCGTCTGATGTCTCTCGTGACCGGATTTTTTGCGCCGTGGAGCGGGCGTTGATCATGCACCGAGTAAAGGTTCATCCATCGCTTGGTGGGTTGTTCTTCCGTGAGAATGTGCGGTGGCTCAAAGACACGAAGACCCACGCTGCCACCTTGAAGCCTAAGCCAACTTCCCTTGTTCGAACCAAGTGCAGCTGTCGGAAATGAAAACACACACCTGAATCTTTTAAGCTTTTCGGGAAGCAAGACCGGCTGGCCTAGATACTTCTTAAATTGCTTATATCCCTTCGCTTCATCAGCCAGCTCTTCGGCAGAATCCTTGGCATCAGTTTCTTCATCTACCGAAGATTTTTTTTGCGGGGTTACGTAAAGGTCAGGGCCTTGCGCGACCAATAGGTCGCCATCGTCTTGGAGTTTTCCAAGTGATGGCCATTTCTTTTCCAGCCGCTTTATCAGTCGTTCGTCCCAAGGCGTGCCCCACATCGCGAGTTTCCATGGCAAACCACTGCCCGAAGCGACTTCGGCGAGCGTGAGCGTGCGGATTTCGCTACCATTGATCGTCAGGCTCCAGATTTTCGAACGCTCACCATCTGCCAGCGGACGGGTCGCTTCTTGGTTTACGACGAAAGGCGAGAATGTGGTGATCGGTTCGTCTGGTGAGGGCGTTTGGTCTTCGGGCCGAAGACGGTAAAAGAGCGCGGCGGTCGGCACACGTGCGCGGCCATCGAAGAGGACTTCGGCGAGATTGGAGAAATTGGCGACCCCGTGGACTTGGAAGTGCTGGAAGAAGGCCCGACGAAAAGCGGCGGAGGGTTCTTCGAAGAGGCCCATCGCCGGGACCAATAATCCGCATTCGCCATCGGGCTTGAGCAGGCGCGGGGCTGCCCACGCGAAGGCTTGGGCGACTTGGTGCATACCGACGGGAGAAGTCGGGGATTCTCTCTGCAGCCACTCCCATACGGGTTGGTCGTCGTCGGTGAGTTTGTTCTGTTTGAGGGCTTTCCACGGTGGATTGCCGATGACCCAGTCGTAGCCTTTGCCGGAAGCGGCCGACCGCAGCTTGGCATCGAGCTCAAAGAAGTTTCCTTTGAAAATGTTTTGTTCGCGGAGGGACGGCAGTTTGAACTTCGAAACACGCCCCATGAGATCGGGCGGATCGATGTAATCGAGGAGCGTGAGCTGAAGGCCGAGTTGAGTCACTTGGCAGGCATCGCCATCGAGATCGGCACCGAAAATGCAGGTTTCGAGGAGTTGCTTCAGCTCGCTGGGTTTGGGGCGTGGGCCTGTGGGCGGGTAGGTGGTTTCGATGAGCCGGCGATAGGCTTGGACAAGAAACGCGCCGGAGCCGCTGCTCGGGTCGAGAATCTTCATGCCGGCGCGTAGCGGCTTCTTTGACTCCATCTCTGCGAGCACGTAGTTCACCAACGGCAAAGGCGTGTAGTAGGCACTCGCTTCCTCTCCTTTGGTTTTGGCGGATGGCGAGGCCGATTTTTCGTCGGAGATATGGAGAAACTGCTCGTAAATTAACGAGAGGGTTTCGATCGGGATGAATGAAAAATCGTAGGCCTTGAAACCGAGGTGCAGCTGGCTCGCGCCGGAAGTGAATTGATCGCCTTCGAAAACGGCGGCGACATGGCGAATGTGCGCGAGCTTGGGAGCATTTTTTCCGGAAAAGGAGAGAGGGAAGACTTCGCCGTTGAGCCAGTCGTCCAAGTGATCGGAGACCGATTTTAGGCCATCGCGAGTCGCGTTGCGTCCGAAAATGGCAGCGGCGTTGAGATCCCATTCCTCGAGGCGGCGGTCGGACAGGATATCGCGGTCTCGAAGGTAACGCAGATACACATATTTTCCGATGAGTGCGTGTGAGGTATCCTTGTCCAGGTCACCGCCGCTTGGCTGGCGCAGCCATTTGTCCAGTTCGCGAAGGTCTGCGAGCAGTTCGTGATAGACACGTTTTTTAGGATCAACCTGCCAAGATGGCTGACTTAACAGCCGTCCCGAATCGATGGAACGGGAATGGAAGAGATCGATGATGTCTTGGCACTGGTTGAACTCTGTCAGCGCGCGAAGAATGCCGCTGGCGCTGGCTTGAGGTTCGGTTCCATAACGAAACCCGGAATAAACCCGGACGCCTTGCGGGGTATGCACGAGCACGTAGGGCACAACATCTTGATTCCACACGAGTTTGTGGAGATCGCTGGCCGCGGCGGCATCATCAGCGCGGCAGACGTAAACAATGGGGACAATCCGCTCCGGCTGGGTGCTGGAATCGCGGAGGCAGTAAACGCCTTCGACTCGCCAGCGACTCGGCGCATCGGATTTGGATTCCCCGCGCCGGAAGATATGGCCGTAGCCAGGCGCGGAATCGAAGCCGACATCCCCGCGACGAAGGTAGGACCGCGACTCAGCATAGCCGAGTTGATCGACTAGTTCTTCGAGGGTCATGGAGAAAGCCCTGAAAGCAGATGGAGGTTGGTTGTCTGAGCAGATGTCACGCGCAGGAGATTTGGCGTGCGATTTCGGCTAGGCAAGGATGCAGCTGTCAATTTTTCCATTCGGCCTCCTATGAGGCGGGCTAGAGGCAGGGAGGTTCATGACGTTCTCTCACGGTTTCGGCGCGACGGTGGCGGCCTGGCGCTTGAGGAGTTGTGCGCGGAGATAGACGTCGGGTTCGGCCTTTTGGTAGGCGGTGAGCCAGATGCTGGACAACATTTCGCCGCCTCGAAGGAGTTGCTCGCCGATGAAGGCGCGTCCGGGGGCGTCGGGGCGGTCGGGGGCGTCGGGTTTCAGGGCGCCGGTTTGATCCAGTTTGTAGAGTGGCTCGACCTGGGCGTTGGAGGCGACGAGGTAGGCGAGCACATCGGTGAAGATCGGGTCACGGTCGGTGGCGGGAGATTTTCCCAGGATGTGCGCGGGTTTGGCGTGCGGGACGAGGTCGGCTTCGGTGAGCTTTATCTTGTCGATGTAACCGCCGTCGATCCAGGCGTGGAAGCGGGGCCAGGTGGTGTAGTGGTGCGGGTTCTCGCCGACCCAGCCGTTGTGGTGCCTGGTGACGTGGAGGGGCTGGGCACCGTCGCCGACGTAGTGGCCCATCACGCCCATGATGTAGAGGACGTTGGCGCGGGCGTTGGCGACTTCCTCGGGCGTGCCGTATTGCTCGTAGGTTTTGAGGTAGGAGAAGGCGGACTTGAGCTTACCGTAGTTCTCGGTGATCGCCCACGGGAGGAAGCCGATGAGCTCGCGGACGTGGTCCTTGTTTTTGTCGGGATTGATGGCCGCGAATTTTTCGGGGTGGGCGGCGCGGGCGTCGGCGAGCCGGGCGGCGAAGACGTAACGGAACTCGCTCACCTTATCCAACGCGATGCCGGCGTCGGCGAGGTCCTCCATGTCGAGGTAGTGGTCGGGTTTGTTGTCGTGCTGGAGGGGGAGGTCGGTGACGTTGCGCCAGCGGTCGGGTTCGCCGGCGAGGAAGGCGATGCGGGCGGCGGCCTCGGGGGTTTTGACGAAGGCGGGGAAATCCGCCGGGAGGCCGGCGAGGGCGAGCTGGTTGACGATGCGGTGGCCGGCGTAGTCCCAGGCGCGGCAGTCGAGGACGGCGAACAACAGCAGGGCGGGGATGGCGAGGCGGCGGAGAAGCATGAATCTGGGATTGGCCGACAGGGGCGCAGGTTCCCAGCATTTTCAGCGTCGTGCGGGCCCGGTTTATTTTCCAGACACACCCTAGGCGCTGTCTTCAAAATAACCCGACGCTCTGCTTACGCCCTGCGGGCGAGAAGGAAACCAAGCTGGGCCGGCGTTGCCCTCGGCGGCACGGGCCGCTGGCCCGCCTCGTGTGCCCGGCATGGGCGTGAACTAAACATATGAAACGAAATGTTCGGAGAAAGTGACAACAACCGTAGCCA
>JBAZSJ010000013.1:0-100050 GCA_041662485.1 Opitutaceae bacterium
TCGCGGCAAACCCGTCAAAGTCGCCCTCACCGCCGTCATGCGCAAACTCATCGTCCTGCTCAATCGCCTACTCGCAGATCCCAACTTTGTTCTTGCCGACTGACACGGTTGCTCCCGGTCCGATCCGTGTGGACGTCCTCGAAAAATATCAGGACGGACCCGGAGGTCCGTCCTCCGCGCAGCCGATCAAGGCTACAGTTTTATTTGCAATGTTCTAAACCTCGGTTTGAAGCGGAAATTCATCGGGTCATTCGCAACATTTTTATCCCATGGCGGCAGGCCTTCGGCAAAGGCCGCGACTTGATTTATCAAAGCGGCTGCCTTCAAGTGCCTTGCAATGAAAACCGTTTTGCAGCTTTTTGCGTTCGTCCTGATGGCAGCCGCAGCGGTTCTGCTTTGGCCAAAAGTCACCGCGCTGTTTGCGCCGCCTCCTGTCGATCCGGCCACCGTTGCGACGCCCGGCGTTCCCGTCCCAAGCGTTCCGGCAACTCCCCCGCCCGCGCCGGTTCCCGATCTGTCTCCCAAAAAATGGACCAACCTGGATGGTCGCAGCTTCGAGGGCTCCCTGGTTTCTGCAAAAGACGGCCAGGTCATCCTCCGCCGGAGCAGTGATTCCGCGTATTTCCAAATCCCGTCCAATCTGCTGATCGAGACCGACCGGGCTTATATCCAAAAACAGGCCGCGCTTGCGGCCGAAAGGGGCACCGGCTTCGCAACTCAAATCTCCGGTCTTTACACGCTCAGTCGAAAACTGCCCGTCAAGGGCTACGTCGTGCGCGTGGCCGACTCCGCGGTCGTGGGGGGATGGCGCCATGATCGCGTTGATCCTACATTCTGGTTTTTCCTGTCCGACAAACTGCACGGCGCCGATTTGGGATCAGTCTGGGTGCGGGTCGACGAAAAGACCTACAAGGCCCATGAGGAAAAAAACCTGATCACCAAGGAGCATCTGATCAATGCCAGCGATGCGAGCGGTGCGTTTTCCGAATCACTGCCCTGGCCCCGCCCCCAGACAACCATCCTAAACGCAAAATACGGGTCGCCCGCCGAGTCTTACAACGTCACCTCCAAACTCATGCGTCTGATGGCCTCAGGACGCCTTCCCCTGGAGATTCGCCCGGACATTTTTAATTTCCCTCCGCACATGCCGGAATCCTGGGAGCTGACCGTGGCATGGCGCACGGCCACCGGCGAGACGAGCCGCACGCTGCGCGACGGCTCCGTGCTCACCTGGCCGTGAACGGACCAGGGCATTCTCGGGAAAACCACGGCTCCTCACCGGCTGCGCGGAGGACGGTTGCTCCCGGTCCGTCCCGATGATCGTTCCCGTGAATCCCGGCGGATCGGACCGGGAGGTCCGATCTCCGTTACGGCCCCCTTTCCCTGATCTGCTCTACTCGGCGCCGGAAAGGATCGGCGGAGCGGATTCCCAACCCGGCACGCTCACATGGTCGAACGTCGCCACCGTCGCGCTGTCCTCGCGCGAACACACCGCCAGGCCCGCGTAAATCTTGCCCGGCATGTCGACGGTCAACGGGGTGCCCGACACGAGACGCCAGGCCCTGCCATTTTCCGAATGATAGGCCGCGACCGTTTTGCCCGCCCTCACCAGGCGCAGCCAGATCGGCACGCTCATCGTCATGTCTCCGGCCGCGTCAAAGACCGACGTCTTCTCGCCCGCTTTTTCACGCCAGACGGTTTTGAGATCGCTGCCCTCGTTCTGGATAAGCAGGGAAACATGATTCGAACCTTCATCCAGGGTGCCGCGCATCATCAGGCCTACCTTGGCCACACGATTCGCGCCCCCCAGCGTGATGATACGCACGGTGATCACCCCGTCTCCCGTCAGCGGGATGTAGGTGAAAAGAAAACTGTCCTTGATCCCGCCGATTTCACGACCGAATCCCTTCAGCCTGAACTCCGCCTGTTTGAAAACCGCGGAGCCCGGGGAGGTTCCCCCGCCGATGTCCGATGAAATCCAGGTGCCCGGCAGGCCGGTGACGGGATCGACTTTCAGCGACGCCTCGGCCTTGGCGATCGCGGCCTGGCGGGCGTTGTCGGCCTCCTGCCGCACCCGCAGTTGCTCGCCCTGTTTGCGGCCGTCCACGTAAAGTTTCCCGATCACGACGCTCACGATGACCACCACCAAGGCGATCACGCCATAGACGCCCCACGAGCGTTTGGACGCGGCGGCCGCCGGCCCGGCATGGGCGGGAGCCTTGGCCGGGGTTTCCGGATGAGCGGCGACCGGTTCGGCATGCTCCTTCTCCGCCGCGGGTGCGGGTGCAACCGGAGCCGCCGGCACGACTTTTGGCGCCGGCGCTTTCACCACAGCGGGTGCGGGCGCGGCGGGCTGCGCCGGTTTCGGCGCCGGGCGGGGCTGCACGGGAGCGGCGGCGGGCTTGATGACAGCAGGCTTGATGACGGGAGCCGCGGCCTTGGCGGGCGGCGGGGTAACCACAGGCTTCTTGGGCGCGGGAGCCGCCGCCGCCGGGGGAGCGACAGGTGCGGGCGCAGGCTTGACCGCGACCGGAGCCACCGGCGCGGGTGCGGGCTTGGGCCGGTCAGCCAAGGAAAACGGCAGCCACGCGGCCTGGGTCGTATCGTTGGCCGCGGCCAGCTGGATGAGCCGGAGCGTGTTGGCCGTCGGGGCGATTCCGGCGGACACTTCCATTTCAAGCTGGGAGCAAATCTTGGCGGCATCAGGTATCCAGCCGGTCATGCCCAGCGCCTGACAGAGGGCCCGGCTCAGCCACTCCTGCTTCTCGGGGAGTCCCACCACATGCAGGATGCCCGGCCGCTCGGTGAATTCACTCAAGGCCGCCTGCACTGGAACCGCCAGATGCGCGGCTATCTTCTCCGAGGCGTCGGCGAAATCATAGGAGGCGTTGAAAAACAGCTTGGGGGCGGCCGCGCGGAACTTGAGTCCAAGTCCCAGTTGGACCGCCTCGTAAATTTGGGTGAAGCCGACCGCCAAGGGACGCACCACCTCGATGCCGGTGGCGGACACGAGGCCGAGCACCGAGTCGTTTTCACCAAGCGCCAGCACCGCCACGCGGGCGGACTCCGGCATGTCCTGCAAAGCCGAGACCACCGAACCAAGCTGCGCCGGCAGGGCGAGCGCGGTCAGCGCCGGAGTCGGCAGACCCAACGCGGCCAACTGGTCGCGCACGGTCGCCAGGCTTTCGACCGTCGTGCCGGCCATCAGCCAGGGTTCCTGCCCGGCCGGATCGACCGGTTTTCCGGTGGCCGCATCACAGGCCACGGCCGAAAACTGGGCGGGCGGCGTCGCGCACAAGGTCTGCGCGCAGGCCAGCAGGCCTTCCTCCGAACGGACGGTGACGGCCTCCTGGCCGGAAAGACGGGCAAACGGCTGCTTGGGCGATACCAGCGCCAAGGCCACTTGCTTGACCTCGTTCGAAGTCAGAAACGCGGCGAGCGCTTCTTTGTCATCAAGCGAATAATCGCCGCAGGCGACCAGACGGCGACCGGCGACAACCGCAAGCTGCAGGGAATGCGGGAAAATCTCTACGAAAACACGATTGGCGGTGGACATGGCGGGAGGTGGATTATCAGCCGACGTTGAGGAGGTTTTTCATCTGGTCCTGAAATTGCCTTCGTTTCGACTCAAATTCTTTTTGTTTTGAGGCAAACGCGATTGCCTCGGCTTCGAGGGCGCCCTGCTCGGCCTCCAGCAGAGAGCGGGCGTTCTGCAGCGCGACCTGTTCCTTGGCGAGTTGGTCCGCCGCGTTTTTCTGCCGGGTCTCGGTGGATTCCAAGGCTTTCTCGCGCTTGCCCAGCTCGTCGGACTGCTTGCGAAACTGCGTCTCGGATTTCTCAAGCGCCGCCTGGATATCGGCCACGTTGGCGCTCTCGGCGTCAAGCTCGGCGCGCTCGACGGCCAGGGCGCGCTGGGCTGACTTCAGTTCGGCGTTGGCCGCCGCAAGGGCCTGTTCGCGGCCTTCGGTCGCCTTCACCGCCGCCGCCGCATCGACGGCGGCCTGACGAACGCGCGCCTCTTCCTCGGAGATCTTTTTCTGCGCGACGGCCAGGGATTCCTCGCGGGCAACGATGCCTTTCTCGCGCTCGGCCAGCCCGGCTTCGCGCTTGGCGGCCTGCTTGAGGGAATCCGCGGCGGCGGCGCGTTCGGCCTCAAAGCCCTCCACGTCGGATTCAAAGCGCGCGCGATCCTTGGCCAGCGCGGAGGTCTCGGACTTCAATGCCGCGCGCGCGCCCATCATGGACGCCTCTTCTTCGGCCAGCGTCTCCTGCATTTTTTCCAATTTGGCGGTTTCGGCGACGATGCGGGCGCGGACATCCGCCAGGGCCTTTTCCTGCTCGGCCACGGCCGCGCGGGAGGATTTCTCCGCGGTGGAAACCTCCGTCTCTCGCTTGACCAGCGCCTGCTCGCGTCCGGCAAGAAGACCTTCGCGCCGGGCATGCTCGGCCTTCGCGGCCTCCGCCTCCGCCTGGGCGGCTTCGAGCCCGGCCGCGTCGGCTTCAAACTGCGCGGTCTTTTTCAGAAGTTCGGCCTGGGCCGCCTTTGTTTTTTCACGGGCGGCGGTCTGCTCGGCCTCCTCGGCGGCAAACGTCTTCCGTGTTTTCTCAAGCGCGAGGGTCTCGGCCGCCAGTTTGGCGGCGCCCGCAGCCAACTCCGCCTCGCGCGCCTCAAGTCCCTTGATCGTGGCGGCAAACTGGCGCTCCTTGCCGGTCAGCGCCAGCCGCTCCGCCTCAAGCTCCGCCTGCTGTTCCTCGACGGCCTGCTGCGACTTCGCAAGCTCCGCGCGGGCGGACGCGAGGGTTTGTTCGCGACGGGTCGTTTCCTCGGCGGTTTTCGCGAGAGCCGCGCGTTCTTTTTCGTTCGCGGCCTGCGCGGCTTTCAATTCATCGCGGGCGGCTGCCTGGGCGGCCTCTTCGTCTGCGATCGCCCGGCGGTTTTTTTCAACGGCGAGTTTCTCGGACGCCAGCTTGGCGGCGCCCGCGGCCAACTCCGCCTCCCGCGCCTCAAGTCCCTTGATCGTGACGGCAAACTGACGCTCCTTGCCGGTCAGAGCCAGCCGCTCCGCCTCAAGCTCCGCCTGCTGTTCCTCGACGGCCTGCCGCGACTTCGCAAGCTCCGCGCGGGCGGACGCGAGGGCTTGTTCGCGACGGGTTGTTTCCTCGGCGGTTTTCGCCAGCGCCGCGCGTTCTTTCTCGTTCGCGGCCTGCTCGGCTTTCAATTCTTTGCGGGCCGCCGTCTGGGCGGCCTCTTCGTCCGTGATCACCCGGCGGCTTTTTTCGACGGCAAGTTTCTCGGACGCCAGCTTGGCGACGCCCCCTGCCAACTCCGCCTCGCGCGTCTCAAGTCCCTTGATCGTGGCGGCAAACTGGCGCTCCTTGCCGGTCAGCGCCAGCCGCTCCGCCTCCAATTCCGCCTGCTGCTCCTCGACGGCCTGCCGCTCCTTCTCGATCTCCGCACGGGCGGGAACCAGTGATTGCTCGCGACGGGTGATTTCTTCGGCGGTTTTCGCGAGGGCCGCGCGCTCTTTCTCGTGCGCGGCCTGCTCGGCTTTCAATTCTTTGCGGGCCGCCGTCTGGGCGGCCTCTTCGGCGGTGATCGCCCGGCGGCTTTTTTCGACGGCGAGTTTTTCGGCCGCCAGTTTCACGCCGTTGCCCGCCACCATCGCTTCGCGGGCGTCGATGCCCTTGATGATCGCGGCAAACTGGCTCTCCTTGTTGGTCAGCGCCAGCCGTTCCGCCTCAAGCTCCGCCTGCTGTTCCTCGACGGCCTGCCGTTCCTTCTCGATCTCTTTCTTTGACGATGAAAGGGCCTGCTCGCGCGCGTCGAATTCGGCGGTGGCGGCGGCCATGCGGGCGCGGTCTTTTTCGAGCGAGGCCATCAGGCCGGCGGCGGCCTCGCGCTCCGCCTTGATGCCGGCGTGCCCGCCCATCAGCTCGACCTCGGTCTCGGCGAGTTTTTTCTCCCGCTCATCCAGCTCGGCCTGACGCAGGGCCAGCGCGGACTCGGCCGCGAGGCGTTTTTCGTTTTCCTCCTTGAATTGCTTGGCGAGGCGGTCGCATTCCCCGTGCAACGCGTGCAATTCCTCCTTGTTGATGGAAGCGGCAGCCGCGCCCGATGAGACCGCCGCCTTGGCGGGGGTCGCGACATCCGTGAGAAAATACGTCAGCTCCGAGCGACAGCACTGCACCATCGCGGCGGAGGAACGCCCCTCGAAGCGCCCCTGCAGCAGCTCGGTGGCGCAGGTAAAAAGCCCGCTCAGGTTCACCGGCGGGTGGAACAGGTCGCGCACGCCGAGGCGGATCGCCTTCACGATCACGTCGAGTTCCGGCTTGGCGCAGACCAAAATGATGGGCGCCACCGACTGGTGCGACCGGGCCTTTTCGATGAAGGAAAGCGGCGCATCCGCGACCAGTCGCCCGTCGTGAACGATGAGGTCGAATTTCTCCGACTGGAGCACCGCCTCGAGTTCAGCTTCGTCGGACAGGATGCGCGCATAAAGCCCCGTCGGCACGACCATGATGGCCTTGGCTTGGAACGATGCGGCGGCGGCGCCTGTTTTGACCAGAAGAATTCTAGCTGACACAGATGGGTGGGGTTGGGCGTTTCGGGGTTAAAACGCGCATGACAAACGATGTCGGCGGCAAGAGAGTCGCAATATAAAAATCACTCATGTCACCGGCCTGCGCGCCGATACCCCGTGTAACGCAAAGAGACCGGTCCTCAAAAGGGAACCGGCCTCGCAAACAATATCCGTCGCGAACGAATGCGTCAGGTCGTCATCACGAACTCGTCCGCCTTCACCTTGAAGGTCACGGTGGCGCCTTCTTTCACTTCGCCCGCAATGAGCGCGCGCGCGAGTTTCGTCTCGATCTGGCGTTGCAGGAAACGCTTGAGCGGACGCGCCCCGAAGACGGGATCATAGCCTTTTTCGGCCGCCCATTCCTTGGCTTTCTTATCGAGGACAACAGTTACCCTTTTATCTGCTATGCGGGAATTTAGATCAGCCAGGAGCAAGTCCACGATCCGGGTGATTTCTTCAAGCGTGAGCGGCTTGAAGAGAATAGTCTCGTCGATGCGATTGAGGAACTCCGGACGGAACGCCTTGCGCAGCTCCGCCATCACGCTCTCGTGCACGCTTTCAGGAATCGTGTCGCCCGTGACGCCTTCGATCAGGAAGCGGCTTCCGAGATTCGACGTCATGATGATGATGGTGTTTTTGAAGTCGATGGTGCGGCCTTGGGAGTCCGTAATCCGCCCGTCATCGAGCACTTGTAAAAGAACGTTAAAAACGTCCGGATGCGCCTTCTCAACCTCGTCGAAGAGGACGACCGCGTAGGGTTTGCGGCGCACGGCTTCGCTGAGCTGGCCGCCTTCGTCGTAGCCGACATAGCCGGGAGGCGCGCCGATAAGACGCGAGACGCTGTGCTTTTCCATGTATTCGGACATGTCGATGCGGATCATCGCCGCCTCGGTGTCGAAAAGGGATTCGGCCAGCGTCTTCGCGAGTTCGGTTTTGCCCACGCCCGTCGGGCCGAGGAACAGAAAACTGCCGACCGGACGGCGCGGGTCCTTGATGCCTGCGCGCGCGCGCAGGATGGCGTCGGTCACGAGTTGCACCGCCTCGTCCTGGCCGATCACGCGTTCGTGCAACACTTCGCCGAGGCGGAGAAGTTTTTCCTTTTCGCCTTCGATGAGGCGCGTCACGGGCACGCCGCTCCACTTCGCGACGATCTCGGCGATTTCCTCGGCGGACACCTCCTCTTTGAAGAGCTCGGTCTTGGCGGCGTTGGTCTCGGATTTTTTCAACTCGGCCTCGAGCTGCGGGATTTTCCCGTGGCGGAGTTCGGCGAGCTTGTTGAGGTCGTAGGCGCGCTCGGCCTTTTCGAGTTCGATACGGGCGGCGTCGAGCTGCTCGCGGACGGCACGCACCGCGTTTACGGAGGCTTTTTCCTTTTCCCACTTCGCCTTAAGACCGGCGGTCTGCGAACGGGCGTCGGCGAGTTCCTTGCGAAGGGTTTCCAGACGGTGTTTCGAGGCGTCGTCCTTTTCGATCTTGAGCGCGGCCTCCTCGATTTCGAGCTGGAGCACGCGGCGCTGGAGCGCGTCGAGTTCCTGCGGGGCGGAGTCCATCTCGGTGCGGATCATCGCGCAGGCCTCGTCCATGAGATCGATCGCCTTGTCGGGCAGGAACCGGTCGCTGATGTAGCGGTTGGAAAGCGTGACGGCGGCGACGAGCGCGTTGTCCTGGATGCGCACACCGTGGTGCAGCTCGAAGCGCTCGCGGATGCCGCGGAGAATCGAGATCGCGTCCTCGACGGACGGCGGCTCGACCAACACGGGCTGGAAGCGGCGTTCGAGGGCGGCGTCCTTCTCGATGTGCTGGCGGTATTCGTCGAGCGTGGTCGCGCCGATGCAGTGAAGTTCGCCGCGCGCGAGCATGGGCTTGAGGAGATTGCCCGCGTCCATCGCGCCCTCGGATTTTCCGGCGCCGACGATGGTGTGCAGTTCGTCGATGAAAAGGATGATGCGGCCCTCGGCCTGCTTCACCTCGTTGAGCACGGCCTTGAGGCGCTCCTCGAATTCGCCGCGGTATTTCGCGCCGGCGACGAGCGCTCCCATGTCGAGGGAGAAGATGGTCTTGTCCTTGAGCCCCTCGGGCACGTCGCCGCGCACGATGCGCTGCGCGAGACCCTCGACGATGGCGGTCTTGCCCACACCGGGTTCGCCGATGAGCACGGGGTTGTTTTTGGTTTTGCGCGAAAGGATGCGCACGGTGCGGCGGATCTCGTCGTCGCGCCCGATGACCGGGTCCATCTTGCCCTTCTTCGCCTGCGCCACGAGGTCGATGCCGTATTTTTCGAGCGCGGCATAGGTGGCCTCGGGATTGTCGGTCGTCACGCGCTGGGCGCCGCGGAGTTCCTTGAGAACCTTCAGCACTTTGGCGCGTTCGAGGCCGAAGGATTTGAAATACTTCGCAAGCCCGTCGGGCTTCGCCACGTCGAGCAGTCCGAGAAAGAGATGCTCGACGGAAACGAATTCATCCTTGAGGGACTTCGCCTCGGCCTCGGCGCGGGTGAGGACTTCGTTCACCGCCTGGGTGACGTAAATTTTGGAGGCGTCCACGCTGCCGGAGATTTTGGGAATGCGGTCGAGTTCGCGTTCGGCGGCGAGCTGCAGCGCGCTCACGGTGAGCCCGAGTTTCCCGATCAACGCCGGCACGATGCCGTTTTCCTGCGCGAGCAACGCGTGGAGCAGGTGCCAGGTCTCGACCTCGTTGTTGCTGCGACGGCGCGCCTCGGACTGCGCGTCGGTCACGGCCTGGCGGGACATCTGCGTGAGTTGGTTCATATCCATGATATAAGCCTACGCATACATCGGACCATCGCCAATAAGGACTTCACCTACGGGTCGGACGCAGCCGCCTCAGGCTGTTGCGCCACAACACCCCGGCACCGGTGACAATCTGCGACAGCCCGTCCCAATCACCGCTCAGGCGCCGTCGCTGGTGCGAAACGTCACGCGGTTGCCCCGGCTGGCTCCATGCGGCGGCGCACAGAGATCGCGCACCTTGAGGAAAGCCGCCACCACCGATTCGTCGAACTCGCGACTGCCGGAAGATTCAATGATGCGCACATCGGCAAGCGAGCCATCCGCACGGATGGAAAACTCCACGAGCGCCTTCAGGCCTGCGTCGAGCCCGTCCGGCTTTTGATGGGCGGTGCGCAGCTTCCCCATCAAACGGGCCAGATAATCTGCGGAAAGATTCTCATCCGCCGCGGTCGGCGGAGCGGACGATGAATCTTCGCCGGTCTGCGCCAGCACGCTGCCGATATCGATCCGCGATGGACGAGAAACCGTCCGGGGACCGGAAGGCCTCGCCGTTGAAGGATGCCGCTGGCGAAATTCCTCCGCCGTCGTCCGGGGGGAGGTCCGCTCCGGAGCCGTTCGCACAACAGACGACGGCACACGGCGGGGGGGAACAGGAACCGGCACCGCCGGAAATTTGACCGCAGGGCCGGGCGTTGCCGGATTCGACGATGCATGGGATTGCGACTGCGCGGGCACCGAAAAAATCGTAAACGCCTGCGGAACGATCACCTGCTCCCGACTGGCCGGCATCATGAGCAGCACCGCCACCGCGATGATGAATCCATGGAGCAAAACCGAAAACACCAGGGATCGTGAGGTGGAGGAGGTCATGGCATCTGGATAACTCCGTTGAACCAAACCCGCGTCACCGGTGCAAGCTCCTGCCAGAAGAAAGCTGCCGCCAAAAAATGAGCTGGCCTTGTTCGCGCAGCCGTGTGACGTGATATGAGCGTTTGTTTTAAAACGATCATGCTCGCTCAAACCCGACACACCCGCATTTGCTCCCTTCTCGAAGCCCGCCGCGAACTCACCACGCAGGCGTTGCAGGCCGAATTGGGCGTCTCCGCCGCGACCTTGCGCCGTGACCTCGCGCACCTGGAACGCACCGGTCGGCTCGGGCGCACCCACGGCGGCGTGGTTCATCCCGAAGCGTTGCTCGGCGAGCAATCCTTCGCCCGCAAGGCCCGCACCGCCACATCCGCCAAACTCGCCATCGCCCGTCATGCCGCGACCCTCGTGCCGCAGGGCGCCACCGTCTTTATCGACGCCGGCACCACCACGCTGGAACTCGGCCGACTGCTCCTCGCGCGCGCCGATCTGCGCATCTACACCAACTCCATTCCCCTTCTCCACGAACACGGGGAACGCGCCGCCCAGTTGACCGCTGTCGGCGGCGAGGTGCGCGAAGTCAGCCAAGCCCTCGTCGGCGCGCTCGCGTTGTCGTGGTTGCGCCAGTTGCGGTTCGACATCGTCGCCCTCGGCTCATCCGGCCTCGATCCCGCGGAAGGCGCCAGCACCACCGAGCTGGGCGAAGCCGCCGTCAAGCAGACCCTCATCGAACGCGGCCGCCGCGTCCTCCTGCTCACCGACGCCGCCAAGTGGAACCGCCCCGCCCCCATCTGCTTCGCCCCGTGGTCGCAGATCAACGACTGGATCACCGACCAATCACCCGCCCGCACCGAACTCGCCGCCCTTCGCAAGGCCGGCGTCACCATCCACTCCGCTTCCCGCTAAGGGTTCGTAGATAAATAAATGGCTTAAAATGACGCTGAAATTTTGACCGCTGGCCAGGCGCTCGCGAAGGAGCATCCCAGAATGGGCTGTAACTGAGCGAGCAACGCCGCCAGCGGTCGAAAGATCAAGTTAGGTTGAGCCAGTTATTTATTTACGGACCCCAAATTTCCCACATGAAAACCGCCCGCCTCAACCGCCTCTTCAATCCCCATACCGGCCGCTGCTTCGACGTCGCGATCGACCACGGCTTCTTCAACGAAGCTGGATTCCTCGCCGGCATCGAAAACCTCCCCAAGGCCGTCGCCACGCTCGTGGACGCCGCTCCCGACGCGATCCAGCTCACCATCGGCCAGGCCCCGCATCTCCAACGCCTCCCCGTCCGCCCCAAGCCCGCCCTCGTCCTGCGCACCGACGTCGCCAACGTCTATGGCAGCCAGCTCCCGCGCACCCTCTTCTCGCGCATGATCGAGGAGCCCGTTCTCCAGGCCCTCCGCCTCGACGCCACCTGCGTCGTCGTGAATCTCTTCCGCATCCCCGAGCAGCCCGAGGTCACCGACCAGTGCATCCAAAACATCCTGCGCCTGAAACCGCAGTGCGACCACTACGGCATGCCGCTCATGATCGAACCGCTCGTCTTCCAAAACAACACCAAGGCCGGCGGCTACATGGTGGACGGTGATCCGCAAAAAATCATCCCGCTCGTCCGTCAGGCCGTCGAACTGGGTGCCGACATCATCAAGGCCGACCCCACCGACGACGTTTCCATTTACCACAAGGTCGTCGAAACCGCCGGCGGCATTCCCGTGCTCGTGCGCGGCGGCGGGCGCGTTTCCGACGAGGTCATCCTCCAACGCACCGCCGACCTCATCACCCAGGGCGCCCGCGGCATCGTATATGGTCGCAATATCATCCAGCACCCCAAGCCCGCCGCGATGACCCGCGCCCTCATGGCCATCCTCCACGAAAACGCCTCCCCCGCCCAGGCCCTCAAACTCCTCTGATGTAGGCCCGACCGCCGGTCGGGCTCTTCGTCCCAACTTCATCCCCATTTCTTCGTCCTCCATGCTCCCCTCTCCCGCCTCCTCCGTCGTCCGCATCGGCGTCATCGGCGCCGGCCTCATGGGCAAGGAAGTCGCCAGCGCCTTCGGCCGCTGGTTCGCCCTCCTCGACTGCCCCGTGCGTCCCGAACTCGTCGCCGTGTGCGACGTCAACGCCGCCGCCCTCGACTGGTTCCGCCAGGTGCCGACCGTAAAACACTTCGACACCGACCACCGCGCCCTGCTCGCCCGCGCCGACATCGATGCGGTCTACATCGCCGTCCCCCACCACCTTCACGAATCGCTCTACCTTGACGCCCTCCGCGCCGGCAAAGATCTCCTCGCCGAAAAACCCTTCGGCATCGACCTCGCCTCCGCCCGCCGCATCCGCGACGAAGCCGCGCGCCTCGGACGCTTCGTGCGCGTCTCCTCCGAGTTTCCGTTTCTTCCCGGCGTGCAGCGCGCCATCCAGATCGCCCGCTCAGGCTCGCTCGGCAAAATCCTCTCGCTGCGCAACAGCTTCCTCCACTCCAGCGATCTCGACCCGACCAAGTCCATCAACTGGAAACGCCAGAACAAATTCTGCGGCGAGGCCGGCGTGATGAACGACCTCGGCCTCCACGTCGCCCACGTTCCGCTGCGCATGGGATGGAAGCCCGTCCGCCTCCACGCCCAGCTCCAGAAGATCTACACCGAGCGCCCCGACGGCAAAGGCGGCATGGCCGCGTGCGACACCTGGGACAACGCCGTCCTCCACTGCACCGTGGATTTCCCCAACCAGCCCGGCGTTCCGCTCACGCTCGAAACCAAGCGCATGAGTCCCACCGACACCAACTCCTGGGAAATCGAGATCCTCGGCACCGACGCCGGCGTGCGTTACTCCACCAAGCACCCCAAGACCCTCCTCACCTACGCGCGCGGAAAAGAACAGGCCTGGACCGCCACCGACCTCGGCTTCGGCACGCCCTTCAAGACCATCACCGGCGGCATCTTCGAACCCGGTTTCCCCGACATCCTCATGCAGATGTGGGCATCCTTCCTCGCCGAACGCGCCGGCGTGCTCGGCGACCGCTTCGGCTGCGCCACGCCCGACGAGGCCGTCGCCCACCACGAACTCTGGACCGCCGCCCTAAGCTCGCACGCCGAGCAAACCGTCGTAACGCTCTGACGAATTCCCCCAAGGCATAACGCTTAACGTCCAACGTTTAACTCTTAACGCTTAATAGATAGCCCGGCCGGTTTCACCGGCCGATACTCCATTAAGCGTTCAGCGTTGAGCGTTAAAAGTTAAGCGTTCTCCGAACACCCATGAAACGTTCCGAAATCAACGCCGCCTATCGCGCCGCCCTCGCCTGCTTCACGCGCCACGGCTGGACGCTCCCGCCCCGCCCCCTCTGGGACATCACCGACTTCGGCCTCGGTGATTTCTCGCGCCACGGACTCACCCTCATCAACCTCGCGACCGAGCCCGAGTATTGCGAAAAGCTGATGTATGCCCGCCGCAACCAGACCACCCCCGCGCACACCCACGCCAAGAAAAAAGAAGACATCATCTGCCGCGCCGGCGAACTCACCCTCGAACTCTGGCCGTCCAAACCCGGCGCGCCCGGTCCCGCCACGGTGACCGTGCCCGTCAACGGCGAACCCGTCACCCTCGCCGCTGGCGCGCGTCTCGTGCTCCCCGCCGGCTCTCGCGTGACCCTCGTGCCCGGCGTCTGGCACGCCTTCTATCCGACCAGCGACGAATGCGTCATCGGCGAGGTCTCCACCGCCAACGACGACCTCCACGATAATTTCTTCGTCAACCCCGACATCGGCCGCTTCCCCGGCATCGATGAAGACGAACCCGCCGCCATCCGCCTCGTTTCCGAATGACCTCCCCTCTTCCCCAACGCTCCGGCATCCTCGCCGCCGGCAACTGGCTGGTCGATCACGTCAAGATCATCGACGCCTGGCCCGCCGAGGACAGCCTGGTCAACATCGTCGCCGAAGAGTCCGGCAACGGCGGCGGTCCCTACAACATCCTCAAGGATCTCTCCCGGCTCGGCGCACGTTTTCCGCTGACCGGCCTCGGCCTCATCGGCGACGACGCCGACGGACGCGCCATCCTCGCCGACTGCGCCGCGCACGGCATCGACACCACCCGCCTTAAAACCATTCCGGCGGCACGCACCAGCCACACCGATGTCATGACCGTGCGCGACACCGGCCGGCGCACCTTTTTTCACGCCCGCGCCGCCAACGCCCTTCTTTCCCCGGAGCACTTCGACTTCTCCGGCGTCACCGCCCGCTGGTTCTATCTCGGCTACGCCTTGCTCCTCGACGCGCTCGACGCCCCCGATCCGCTCGAAACCGACGGGGCTCCCCGCGCACGCGCCGTTCTCCGCAGCGCCCGCGCGGCCGGCCTTCTCACCTCGCTCGATTGCGTCAGCGCGGCCCCCGAACGTTTCCGCACCGTGGTGATTCCCCTGCTCCCCGAGGTGGACGTGCTTTTCGTCAACGACTACGAAGCCGAGCATCTCACCGGACTCGCCCTCGGACGCGGCACCGCGATCAACCGCACGACCGTCGAGCAGGCCGCCCGCGCGTTGCTCTCCCTCGGCGTCCGCCGCCACGCGATCATCCACTTTCCCGAAGGTGCCTGCGCCGCCTCGACCGACGGCACCATCGTGTGGCAACCTTCCGTGCGCATTCCCGCCGACCTCATCACCGGCGCGGCTGGCGCGGGTGATGCCTTCGCCGCCGGCTGCCTCTTCGCCCTGCACGACGACCAACCCTTGACCGCCGCCCTCGAACTCGGCGTCTGCACCGCCGCCACCTCGCTGCTCCATCCCACGTGTTCCGAAAGCGTGCCGTCATCCACCGAAGCCCTTCGCTTCGGACTCGAACACGGTTTTCATCCTTCCATCTAAGTTTGTTCCCCCCGCATGCCCACCCGCTCACTCCCTTCCGCCGCCTGGCAACTCGCCCGCCTGTCCTCCGCCGACGCCGTCCCCGCGTCCGCCGACTGGATACCCGCGACCGTCCCCGGCGCCGTGCAACCCGACTGGGCCCGCGCCCACAACTTGCCCGACCTCAACTTCGGCCAAAACGTCCGCGTCTACGACGGCTTCGAAAACTTCTTCTGGCTCTACCGCACCACCGTGCCCGCAGAAAAACTCGCCGCCGGTGAACGTCTCATCCTCTCCGGTGGCGGACTCGACTACCACGCCGAGTTCCGCGTCGCCGGCCGCCGTGTGCTCACGCACACCGGTCTCTGCACGCCTTTCGAACTCGATCTCACCGACGCCGCTCCCGGCAGCGTTCTCGAAATCCTGATCCACCCCGCGCCCAAGCGTCAGGCCCTGCCCGCCGACCGTTCGCAGGCCGCCCACGTCACCAAGCCCGCCGTCAGCTACGGCTGGGACTGGCATCCGCGTCTCATCACGCTCGGTCTCTGCGAAGACATCCGCTTTTCCGTGCGCCCCGCCGCCCATCTGCGCCACGTCGATTTCAGCTACACGCTGGCCGATGATTATTCGTCCGCGCACATCACGGTCACGACCGAAACAAGCGCGCCGTCCGCCTTCACCTGGCGGCTCCGCGATCCGGAAAACCGCGTCGTTCTCGAATCCTCCGAACCTTCCGCCACGTTGTCATCTCCGCGCCTCTGGTGGACCCACGACCACGGCGAACCCGCGCTCTACACGCTCGAAGTCACGCTCACCGCGCCCGGCGCCGACACGCTCGTCCGCCGCGTCGGCATTCGTCGCGTGCGTCTCGTCATGCACAAAGGTGCCTGGGACAATTTCGCCGGCTTCCCCGCCTCGCGCAACAACCCGCCCATCACACTCGAGCTCAACGGACGCCACCTCTTCGCCCGCGGCACCAACTGGGTCGCCCCGGAAATCTTCACCGGCCTCATCACCGCCGAAACCTACCGCCCGCTGCTCGAACTCGCCCGCGACGCCCACTTCAACCTCCTCCGCTGCTGGGGTGGCGCGCAGGTTTCCAAGGAAAGTTTCTTCGAGCAATGCGACGCCCTCGGCCTGCTCGTCTGGCAGGAGTTCCCGCTCGCCTGCAATTACTACTCCGACAGCCCCGCCTATCTCGCCGATCTCGACCGCGAATCCCGCGCCATCATCCGCCGCGTGCGCCAGCATCCCTCGCTCGGCTTCTGGTGCGGCGGCAACGAGCTCTTCAACGCGTGGTCCGGCATGGACGACCAGTCGCACCCGCTGCGCCTGCTCAACCGCAACTGCTTCGACCTCGACCGCTCCACGCCCTTCATCCCGACCGCGCCCTTCGGCGGCATGGGCCACGGCGACTACCGTTTCCGCAACGAGGCGGGCCGCGATATTTTCCAAATCTTCCAAGGCGCCGCCAACACCGCCTACAGCGAGTTCGGCTGCCCCGGCCCTTCGCCCGTCGCCTACCTGAAGACCTTCATTCCCGAGACCGAACTCTGGCCGCCGAAGCCCGGCTCGAGTTGGGAAACCCACCACGCCTTCAACGCCTGGGAGACCGAGCCGTCCTCCTGGCTATGCACCGCCATCATCGAACACTACTTCGGCAAGGCCTCGTCCCTCGAACAACTCGTCGCCCGCGGCGAATGGCTCCAGGGCGAAGGCTACAAATCCGTCTTCGAGGAAGCCCGCCGCCAGTCTCCGCGTTGTTCGATGGCGCTCAACTGGTGCTACAACGAACCGTGGCCCACCGCCGCCAATAACAGCATCATCAACTACCCCGCCGCGCCCAAGCCGTCCTACTACGCCGTGCAGTCCGCCTGCCGTCCGCTCCTCGCCAGCGCGCGCATCCCGAAATTCCAGTGGAACGCCCGTGAGTTGTTCAGCGCCGAACTCTGGCTCCTCAACGACCACCCCGCCGCGCAAACCGGCGGCGAACTCGTCGCCACCCTCGAATGCGACGGCCGCTCCACCGAACTCCTTCGCTGGTCCTTCGCCGCCCTCGCGCCGCAGCAAACCCTCGCCGGCCCGTCCGTGCGTGCCGTCCTGCCCGACACCGACAGCGGCGAATTCGTCCTCGTCCTTTCCGTCGCCGGACACCCCGACTGGAATTCCCGCTACCGCCTGAGCTTGCGACCCGCCCTTCGCCCGACCACCGTTGCGACGCGCGCCATGAACAGTTGATGGCCGCGAATCGAAACCATCGTCCAGAAGTTGTGCAAAAAATCCACGAGTCCTTGCTTGATGTGGCCCTGAGCGTGAGCTCAGGGATAAGCGCGCCCAGCACCCCGCACGCAGACTCCATTAAGCGTTCAGCGTTGGACGTTAAACGTTAAGCGTTCTCCGAATCTTCCACCCTCTCCGATGTCCGCCCTCGTCTCCGCCCTCTCCACCCGCCTCGGCGCCGACCGCGTGCTCACCGCGCGCGAGGACATCCTGCCCTACGGTTTCGACGGAACCGCCACGCTCAAACAGCTCCCCGCCTGCGTCGTGTTCCCTCGTGATGCCGCCGACGTCTCGGCCATCCTGAAACTCGCCCGCGAACACCGCGCGCCCGTCGTCACGCGCGGCAGCGGCACCGGCCTCTCCGGCGGCAGCGTCCCGCTTCCCGGTGCCGTCGTGCTCTGCCTTGTGAAGATGGACCGCATCCTCGAGGTGGACACCGCCAACCTCACCCTCCGCGCCGAGGCCGGCGCCATCACCCAGAAAATCTACGACGCCGCCGACGCGGTCGGACTCTTTTATCCGCCCGACCCCGGCTCGATGAAAATCAGCACCATCGGCGGCAACGTCGCCGAAAACTCCGGCGGCCTGCGCGGACTCAAATACGGCGTCACCCGCGACTACGTCATGGGCCTCGAAGTCGTCCTCGCCGACGGCTCCATCTGCTGGCTCGGCTCCAAGTGCGTGAAGGACGTCGCCGGCTACAACCTCCGCGACCTCTTCATCGGCAGCGAAGGCACGCTCGGCGTCGTCACCCAGGTTCTCCTCAAGCTCCTCCCCAAGCCCGCCGCGCGCCAGACGCTCCTCGCCACTTACACCGCGATGGACGCCGCCGCCGAAACCGTCTCGGCGATCATCGCCGCGAAGATCATCCCCTGCACGCTGGAGTTCCTCGACCAGAAAACCCTCCGCTGCGTCGAGGATTTCGCCAAGGTCGGCCTCCCCCGCGACGCCGCCGCCATCCTCCTCATCGAAACCGACGGACACCCCGCCGCCGTCGCCGACGAAGCCGCCAAGATCGAAGACCTCTGCCGCGCGCACGGTGCCTCCTCCGTGCGCCGCGCCGCCACCGCCGCCGAGGCCGCGCAACTCGCCACCGCCCGCCGCAGCGCCTTCAGCGCCCTCGCTCGCCTCCGCCCCACCACGATTCTGGAAGACGTCACCGTGCCCCGCAGTGAACTCGCGAGCATGATCCGCGCGGTCGAGGTCATCGCCAAAAAACACGACCTCAACATCGCCACCTTCGGCCATTTCGGCGACGGCAACCTGCACCCCACGATCCTCACCGACGAACGCGACACCGCCGAGATGCACCGCGTCGAACTCGCCTTCACCGAGATCGTCGATGAAACCCTGAAACGCGGCGGCACCATCACCGGCGAACACGGTGTAGGCCTCGCCAAAAAGCCCTTCCTCAAACGCCAGCTCGGCGACAGCTCCTATGAGTTGTTGCGCTTGGTTAAACGCGCTCTGGACCCGGCCGGATTGCTGAACCCCGGGAAAATTTTCGATCTTTCGGAGAACGCTTAACGCTCAACGTTTAACTTTTAACGCTTAATCAACAGCGCGCACCGCGCGCGCAGACTCCATTAAGCGTTCAACGTTGAGCGTTAAAAGTTAAGCGTTCTTTGTCCCTTAAAGCAGGCGTTCACCTCTCTACAAAAAGCCCATGAGCAAACCAACTTACGACCTGGAAGAGCGGCTCCTCGAATACTCCGCTCGTGTGGTTCGCCTTACTGAATCCATGAAGCGTAGCCGCGCGGCCAACCACATCGGCGACCAGCTTCTACGCTCCGGCACGTCACCCTACGGCAATCATGGAGAGGCGGCGGAAGGCGCCGAATCCATCGACGACTTTATCCACAAACTCCGCGTATGCTATAAGGAGCTCCGTGAAAGCCGCCGTTGGATGCGTCTCATTCAAAAGGCCGCGCTCGTCGCCAAGCCTTCCCTCCTCGACCCGTTGATCGCTGAAGCCGAAGAACTCATCCGTATCTTCGCCGCCAGCATTCGCACCGCCGAAAAGAAACGGGATGCAAAGCCCTGATGAGCTCCGACCCATTAAGCGTTCAGCGTTCAGCGTTAGATGTTAAGCGTTCTCCGATTCATTCCGAGTCGCCGCGCGCCACCCTGTTGTCATCCCTCGACTACTCCGTCCTCCAGCAATGCATGCACTGCGGCATGTGCCTGCCCACCTGCCCGACCTACGAGGAAACCAAACTCGAACGCCACAGCCCGCGCGGACGCATCGCCCTCATGCGCGCCATCGCCGACGGCGAACTCGAAGTCACGAAAGCCTTCGGCGAGGAAATGTATTACTGCCTCGGCTGCCTCGCCTGCACCAGCGCCTGCCCCGCCGGTGTCAACTACGCCGAACTTTTCGAAACCGCCCGCGCCGAGATCGAGCGCCAGGGCGTGCTCGATCATCCCAAACGCGACTTCATCCGCTGGTCCGTCGTCAAATATCTCTTCACCCGTCCGCGCCTCCTCCGCTTCGTCGGACGCCTGCTCTACCTCTGGCAGGCCAGCGGCGCGCAAAACGCCTTCCGCAAAACCGGCCTCACCGCGCTGCTCCCCGCCAATCTCCGCCGGCTGGAACCGCAGGCCCCGAAAATCCAGGCGAAGTTTTCACCAGCTCATCCGCCCTATCGAAAAACCGTCCGAACAACACTCAACGCTTAACGCTCAACCTTTAACTCTTAATAACCAGCCCGGCGGCTCCGCCGCCGAGACTCCATTAAGCGTTCAGCGTTCAACGTTAAGCTTTAAGCCTTCTCCGACTCCGCCCCTCCGCCGCGTCGCCGTCCTCACCGGGTGCGTGCAGGACCTCGCGTTCTCCGACGTCAACCGCGCCACCGTGGACGTGCTTCTCGCCAACGGTTGCGAAGTCCACACTCCGCCCGTCCAACCCTGCTGCGGCTCGCTCCACGCGCACAACGGCGACCTTGCCTCCGCCCGCGCCCTCGCCCGCCGCCAGCTCGATCTCATCAACCCGGCCGACTTCGACGCCATCATCAGCAACGCCGGCGGCTGCGGCTCCCATCTTCGCTCCTACGGACACCTGCTCCACGACGATCCCGCCTACGCCCCCCGCGCCGCCCAATGGAGCCGCAAGCTCCGCGACATCCACGAGTTTTTAGTGGAAATCGATTTCCGCCACCCTCGCGCACCCGGGCAACGCTCAACGCTTAACGCTCAACCTTTAACTCTCAACGAACAGACCGGCGGCCCCGCCGCCGAGACTCCATTAAGCGTTCAGCGTTCAGCGTTAAACGTTAAGCGTTCTCCGATTCCGACACCGCTTCCATCTCCCCTCGCGCCCACCAAGACCACCGTCACCTACCACGAGTCCTGCCACCTCTGCCACGGCCAGAAAGTCAGCGCCCAACCCCGCGCCATCCTCAAGTCCCTCCCCGGCGTCGAGCTCCGCGAATGCGCCGAGTCCCAGTGGTGCTGCGGCAGTGCCGGCATCTACAACATCACCCAGCCCGACACCTCCGCGTGGCTCCAGGACCGCAAACTCGGCCACCTCGCCGCCACCGGCGCTCAAGTCATCGCCACGGCCAACCCCGGCTGCCACCTGCAAATCGAAAACGGCCTCCGCACCGCCGCGTCTTCCTCCCCTCAAGTCTCAGGTTTCAGCTCTCCGCCCTCTCCGACGGTCGTCCACCCCATCGTCCTCCTCGCCCGCGCCTACGCCGCCGAATCCGCCTCCTCGTAACACGGCACGTGAAAATGAAACTCATCGCATTTCGCCTCTTTGCGCTAGTAGGCGTGCTCGCGCTAGTCTTGCTAGGTTATAGCTTCATTCGCTCTCCCAGTGGAACGATTGCCACACTTGGTTTCATTGCCACTTGGTGGGTCGACCCTATCGTTGGCAATTCGCGATCAAATGATCCACTGAAGAACACTGACATAATCGAGAATCCCAAACGTGAAAGTGTCGCTGGAATGTCGCTCACGGAGTTCCGCATCACGTTCCAGTCGGAAAATCGGTTTCAATTTAATGGAGACGGCCACTCGATTGTAATCGCGGAGCTTCGAGATCACTCTGGTGACATCCTGAAGTCAGTATCCCAAACGCGACTCACTTGGTCGAAATTGGAAGAGGGTATTCTTAAAACCGTTCAATTTCTTAAGGATACGACCCCCTACGAGTCTGCACGCGATCAAATCGATCCAATCCTCATGGACCCAGAAGCATTATATTTTTTAGCCGACCTTAAAAGAAATGGGGCGGACCTCACAAATCTCAGGATTTATATCGTCTCTCCATCCACGAAAAAAATTCTCGAATGGTCTTCGGATTTTTAACCGAATCGTGCCCACCCGCAAAAAAAACCGCCTGCGAAGAGGCGGTTCAACCTAGGTTCAAAAAATGGTGGACGCTTGCGGACTCGAACCGCAGACCCCCTGCGTGTGAAGCAGGTGCTCTAACCAACTGAGCTAAGCGTCCCGAAGGACGGGCAAGCTGAAGGCCTCCCCTCCGCGAATCAATCCCGATTTCACCGGACTTGTCGTCCACCCAAAAGGTGACGCGGCAGGATGCCGCGTCTACTTTCCAATTCCTTCCTTCACCCACCCCAACCAGCGCGTGTCCGCCCGCACCTCCAACGCATCGTTCGCCCCCCACTTCGGCATGAAATTGATGCCCGTGAGCGCCTCGATGCGACGAATCGGAACCACGCACGATTCCAAGTCCACCGGTTTCAGATCCGTCCGGTGCGGCACGAGGAACCCCACCGCCACCATGCGCCCGTCCATCCGCCCGATCACCACCTTGAACAGGTGCGTCGGTATCGGCAGGCCCACCCCGTCCTTCCCCGTTGTGTAAAGCAACTTGTCCATCGGCGGCGGCCCCTTCGGCTCAAGGCTGTAAACGGGACCGCTGATCACCGAAACCCCTCCCATCCTAGCCGCCCATTCGATGCAGTCGTCCTCCAGCTTCGCCCAGATCGGCGCGTTGTGGCGCTGCATCTGCGGCACCACGTTCGCCAGCGAAAACGATTCCGCCTGCGACTTCAGCCCCTCCTCCGGTTCGCCCAGCGACTTCATCTCCGCGTTCGAGGCCAGATGTCCGCGCGTGATCTTGTCGTCCCCTTTGGGGCCGACCGGCAGGCCCGGCGGATTGGCGTTGGTGAAACTCTCGTTCGACGCGTAGGGAATCTTCCTGCGCAACGATTTCTCAACCACCCGCTCGTCGGGCATGAACTCGTCATCCGCCCGTCCCCATTCGCCTTTTTTCCGACCGCCCAGCTTCAACACGGAATCCGCGCGGTCGATGTGGCCGACCCACACCGGATAACGGCGCACCAAGTCGTAGTTGGACACGTAAAACGAATACCTCGCCAGCAGCAGCGTGCGCCCCGTCCCGCCGCGCAGCTCGGGCGCCCCGCCAAAGCGCGCCTTCTCGTCCGCCGTCCAGAGCAACGCCGCCCAGTGGGTCGCGTCGCCCGCCTGCGAAACCATCGTTCGCGGGGCTGCCGTCGCCGTCAGCGCCGCCGCCAGCCAGAGTCCCGTCCACGCCCACACGCGCAAACGCGACGCCGACGAACCGACGCGCAAACACGCCTGCGCGGCGACGGCCGCGCGCCGAGGGGTAACGAACTTCATGCTCCCTCATACGACGCGCTTTCTCAAAAAAAGAAACCCGCCACCGCCATTTTCATGAAAACGCCAGCAATGCGCAAAATAAATACCATCAGGCACTTATATCAAGTCTTCTGCACTCGAACCGCGCGTCTCCGCTCCGGGAAAAGTTCACGGCAAAG
Organism: Opitutaceae bacterium; assembly: GCA_041662485.1. GTDB lineage: Bacteria > Verrucomicrobiota > Verrucomicrobiia > Opitutales > Opitutaceae > Rariglobus. The sequence goes on from JBAZSJ010000013.1 coordinate 23,081, forward strand.
TCCGCATACCGTTCCGTCGCAACCGCGCGCCGTGCAGTGCTCGCGTCCATAGAAAATGATCCTCAGGTGCAGCGCGTTCCAATGCTCGCGCGGGAACAGTTTTTTCAGGTCGCGCTCCGTCTGCTCGACGCTCCGGCCTCCGGTGAGTTTCCACCGCTGCGCGAGCCGGTGGATATGCGTGTCCACGGGAAACGCCGGCACGCCAAACGCCTGCGACATCACGACCGACGCCGTCTTGTGCCCCACTCCCGGCAGCGCCTCCAGTTCCTCGAACGTGTGCGGCACCTCGCCGTGGTGATTTTCGAGCAGCAGCTCGGAGAGCCGCCGAATAGCCTGCGCCTTGCGCGGCGCGAGCCCGCAGGGACGCACGTATGAATTAATTTCAGCCACCGATAATTTCACCATGTCGCGCGGATTATCCGCCTTGGCGAAAAGCCCCGGAGTCTGAAGGTTCACGCGTTTATCCGTGCACTGAGCCGACAGCAAAACCGCGATGAGCAACGTGTAAGGACTCGTGTGATCGAGCGGAATCGGCGTCTCCGGATAAAGCTCGGCGAGACGACGGTCGATGAAGGCGGCACGATCACGGGAAGATGTCATGAAAATGTAACCGAAGTAACCTGAACGTGGTTAGGGGCGAGGCATCGTTCGTGCTAAGATTAATTCCATGAGGTCTAATTTTAAGTGCATATCCGCAGTAATATTCAGCTGTGCCCTAGCAACCGTGAGTTATGGGCAAACTGTTTTCAGTCAGAATTTTTCTGCCGGCGGCATCACCAGTGACTATACTGGGCCAGCCAATTCCAGTGACACTGCTTTATTCACAAATATTGCCACGACGGGTAGCGGCTCGGCGAGCATATCCTCGAATGCACTTCTTTTCCAACGCACTGCTAGCTCCTCTGGTGGGTTTAGGGCTGTGCGCGGCAATAGCAGCAACACTTTGTCCAGTGCTCCATTGAGCGCAGTTTCGTTCACATTCGATATGAACTTAAATTTAAGTGCTTATCCCGGTTCCGCTCTTAACACCGGAATTGTTTTTGGCTTAGGGCAAGCAGGCTCAACGGCATACTCTGCAAATGCGACCAATCCTGCATCCATCGATAGCTGGTTAACTTTTTCCGTGAAGCTGCCAAGCAGCGGATCTACCTACACGATCAGGAATGCTGCCGGAACAGATGGGACCACATTAAATTTCGGAACTAATTATACCGTAACGGTGATAGCCAACACGACTGGAAGTATTCTAAATTACATGGCTCCGAGTGGGAGTATGTCCAGCGTGGCAGCAACCAGTTTCGACATATGGGTGGGCACATCTATTTACTTGGACGATGTTGGCGCAACCAATAGCGCGCTAAGCATCAGTGCCTTCAAAATCAACCATACCTCAACGAGCAGCACCTTGGCTTTTACAGCCGCATTCGATAATATCTCAGTCGCCGCCATCCCCGAACCCTCCACTTATGCCGCTCTCGCCGGTCTGGCGGTCCTCGGCTTAGTAGCCTACCGTCGCAAAACTCGTCTTGGCCGCTAATACCCAGAGCCTAGCCCAAAAATCATTTGCCGGACGGTAGGCCCCGCCTGCCGTCCTTTTTTATGCCCGCTTCCGCGCCTGCCGCCGAAAGCGCCGACCCACCCCGATTCGGGCAGCCGCAGACCCGTAGCTGCGAGCGTGATCGAGTGGAAATCCTCGTAGCCGCGAGCGCCAGCGAGTGGTCAGGTCTCCCTCTCGCAGTCGATCCCCACTCGCTCACGCTCGCAGCCACGCCCAAGCCAAGTTGGATGTTCGATGTTGGCCGTTGGAAGCCCGCTTATAACTTCCAGTGTTTCCCCTCGGGGATCGGCTTGGCTTTCCCCGGCGGGACAAAGCGGGCGGCAAACGTGGCAAACGCCACATACTCGGCCATGGGCCGCACCGGCCGGCGCATCGATACGCGCGATGGTTTCGCCACCGGCTCGGTCAGTTGCCTGCGTTCACTCTCGGCCAATCTTGCCATACCATGATCGTAGCTCGGGCAGTTTGGTTTCCAATCGGAAAATCGCCAGATAATCGCCCAGCAGTTCCCAGTCGATGGAACGCCCCTGTTCGCTGGCGGCTTCCAGCATCATGCGAATATCCGCCCAATCGCGGACCGCGCGCTCCGGGTTGTTCACCAAGGCCTGCACCTTCAGCCCCACGATATCTTCGACATGGACGACTTTTATCAACACGTCGTCCAGCACCCGCATCGCCTCGGCCCGCTTGAGCATCCCCAGGGTAGGCCCCCGGAAAGCGTGCAGAATGTCGATCCGCCCCCAATCCCGGTCTGACGAAGCGTAACCAGCCCGTCATCGGCGAGCGAACCTCTCCCGCCCAGACGCAGCGATTCGTAGCCGCGAGCGCCAGCGAGTGGTCCGGCCCCCGCTCGCGGCCACGTCCAAACCAAGAATATACGAACGCACCCGTCCGTCTTTTGACACAGCTCTTCCCGCCTAATATCCACACACTTCCCCAAAAATCATTTGCCGGACGGTAGGCCCCGCCTACCGTCCTTTTTTATGCCCGCTTCCGCGCCTTCCACCGCCTCGACAACGTCCCTCTCGGATCTCCTCGCTCCGACCGACACCTTCGCCCGCCGCCACAACGGCCCCGACGCCTCCGAACAGGCCGCGATGCTCTCGCTCCTCGGCCACCCGTCCCTCGACGCCCTCGTCGATACCGCCGTCCCGCCCCACATCCGCCGCGGCACGATGAACCTCCCCGCCGCCGCCGGCGAAAGCGCCGCCCTCGCCGAACTCCGCGCCCTCGCCTCCCACAACCACGTTTTCCGCAGCCACATCGGCCTCGGTTACTACGACACCGTCACCCCCGGCGTCATCCAGCGCACCATCCTCGAAAACCCGGGCTGGTATACCGCCTACACTCCCTATCAGGCCGAAATTTCCCAAGGCCGCCTCGAAGCCCTTCTCAACTTCCAGACGCTCGTCACCGACCTCACCGGCCTCGAGATCGCCAACGCCTCCATGCTCGACGAAGGCACCGCCGCCGCCGAGGCCATGATGATGTGCCACCGACTCAAGGAAGGCGACGCCTCCGCCCACCGCACGTTCTTCGTGTCCGCCGCTTGCCACCCGCAGACTATCGACATCGTCAAAACCCGCGCCATCCCCCTCGGCATCGACGTCGTCGTGGGTGATCATAAAACCTTCGCCCCCACCGCCGGCACCTTCGGCGTCCTCGTGCAATACCCAGACACGACCGGCGACATTCACGACTTTGAGGCGTTCTTCGCCGCCGCCCACGCCGCCGGCGCGTTCACCATCGTCGCCGCCGATCTCCTCGCGCTCACCCTCCTCCGTGCCCCCGGCGAATTCGGCGCCGATGTCGCCGTCGGCTCCGCGCAACGCTTCGGCGTTCCCATGGGCTTCGGCGGACCGCACGCCGGCTTCCTCGCCACCAAGGACGCCTTCAAGCGCCAGATGCCCGGCCGCCTCATCGGCGTCTCCAAAGACGCCCAGGGCGACCCCGCCATGCGCCTCGCCCTCGGCACGCGCGAGCAGCACATCCGCCGCGACAAGGCCACGTCCAACATCTGCACCGCCCAGGTCCTCCTCGCCGTCATGGCCTCGATGTATGCCGTCTACCACGGCCCCGAGGGCCTCAAGAAAATCGCCCGCCGCGTAAACGCCCTCACCGCGCTCCTCGCCAAGGGCCTCAAGGCCGCCGGCGCCAAGCTCAACGCAGAACCGGTCTTCGACACGCTCACCGCCTCCGGCATCGACGCCGCCGCGATCCACGCCGCCACCCACGCGAAGAAGATCAACCTCCGCCAAATCGACGCCCACACCGTCGGCATCTCCCTCGACGAAACGACCACGCTCGAACACGTCCAGGAACTCCTCGCCTGCTTCTCCGAACGTAGCGGGGAGCACCAGCGACCCGATTCCGGCGCCGCCCAATCCCCGCTCGCTGGCGCTCGCGGCTACGAATACACCGCCTTCGCCGCACCACTCGCCCGCACTTCAGCATTCCTCACCGCCGCCACCTTCAACCGCTACCACACCGAGCACGAGATGCTCCGCTACATCAAGCGCCTCGAAGCGAAGGATCTTTCCCTCGTCCACTCGATGATCTCGCTCGGCTCGTGCACGATGAAGCTCAACGCCACCTCCGAGATGTTCCCCGTGTCGTGGCCCGAGTTCGGCAAACTCCATCCCTTCGCGCCCTCCTCGCAGACGCGCGGCTACACGCAACTCTTCAAGGATCTCGAAACCTGGCTCTGCGAGATCACCGGCTTCGCCGCGATGTCCCTCCAGCCCAACGCCGGCTCGCAAGGCGAATACGCCGGCCTCCTCGTCATCCGCGCCTACCACGAGTCGCGCGGCGAGGGCCGGCGCAACATCTGCCTCATCCCCACCAGCGCGCACGGCACCAATCCCGCCAGCGCCGCCATGTGCGGTTTCAAGGTCGTCCCCGTCGCCTGCGACGCCAACGGCAACGTCGATGTCGCCGACCTCAACGCCAAGGCCGCCGCCCATGCGAAGGATCTCGCCGCGCTCATGATCACCTATCCGTCCACGCACGGCGTCTTCGAGCCCACGATCAAGGACATCTGCGCCACCATCCACTCGCATGGCGGACAGGTCTACATGGACGGCGCCAACATGAACGCGCAGGTCGGCCTCACCTCCCCCGGCCACATCGGCGCCGACGTCTGCCATCTCAACCTCCACAAGACCTTCTGCATCCCGCACGGCGGCGGCGGCCCCGGCATGGGCCCCATCGGCGTGGCCGCGCACCTCGCGCATTTCCTCCCCGGCCACGTCGTCGTCTCGCCCGTGCACGACAAAAGCCGCAAGCACCTCGGCGCCGTCTCCGCCGCGCCCTGGGGCAGCGCCTCCATCCTCGTCATCTCGTGGATGTATATCCGCATGATGGGTCCCGACGGCCTCACCGCCGCCACCAAGGTCGCCATCCTTAACGCCAACTACGTCGCCGCCCGCCTCCAGAATTATTTCCCCGTCCTCTATCGCGGCGCCACAGGCCTCGTCGCCCACGAGTGCATCGTGGACCTGCGCGGCTGGAAGAAGCACGGCCTCGAAGTGGACGACGCCGCCAAGCGCCTCATGGACTACGGCTACCACGCGCCCACCATGTCGTTCCCCGTCCCCGGCACGTTCATGATCGAGCCGACCGAAAGCGAAACGCAGGCCGAGCTCGACCGTTTCTGCGACGCCCTCATCTCGATCCACGGCGAAATGCAGGCCGTGGTAAACGGCGAGAGCGACAAGGCCAACAACCCGCTCAAACACGCCCCGCACACCGCCAAGGTCGTCTGCTCCGACGAGTGGGCGCATCCCTATTCGCGCGAAACCGCCGCCTTCCCCAGCGAGTTCACCCGCCTGTCCAAGTTCTGGCCGGCCGTCGGCCGCGTGGACAACGTCTACGGCGACCGCAACCTGATCTGCAGCTGCGCCGGCATGGAATCCTACGCCGAAGCCAAGGCGTAAAACACCGCTCGCTGGCGGCTCATGGCTACGAACCCTGATCAACCCTCAGAACGTAGCCGCGAGCGCCAACGAGTGTATCCGGTTCCGGACCAGCAAGTGGCCCGCGCCCACCTCCCCCGCCTCGCCCCCGAGCACTACCGCGCCCGCGCCTTCGTCCACTGGACGCTCACCATCGAGGATCGCGCCACCGGCTGGCTCACGCCCGCGTTTCACCACGCGTGGCAACTCACCTTGCTCCACGCCTGCGCCCGTTACGGCCTCGTATGTCCCGCCTACGTGCTCATGCCCGACCACGCGCACCTTCTCATCCTCGGCCTCCGCGACGACGCCGACCAACGCCTCGCCATCGAGTTTCTCCGCAAGCACCTGCGCCCCGCGCTCGCCCCCCACGACTGGCAAAAACAGTCCCACGACCACGTCTTGCGCGACACCGAGCGCGAGCACGGCGCGTTTCAAACCATCGCGCATTACATCCTCGAAAACCCGGTGCGCGCCGGCCTCTGCGCCGCTGCATCCGACTACGCTTACACCGGCTGCTGCGTGCCGGGGTATCCGGAACTCGCCGTCCACACCAACGACTACTGGCTGCGCTTCTGGCGGCTCTACAACCATCTCGTGTCAAACCGCTGAACCCACTCGCTGGTGCTCGCGGCTACCACCCGTAGAGGGGAGCCCCAGCGACCCGACTCCGAACGTAGCCGCGAGCGCCAGCGAGTGGCCCCCTTCCCCCTTGACCAAAGTGTAACCGGTGACACCTTTTGCGGCATGAAGACGATCTCCATCAAGGAACTTCATGCCGCCACGGGCAAATGGGTGCGCGCCGCCAAAAACACCCACATCATTGTCACCGATCATGGTGAGCAAGTCGCGGAACTTCGCCCTCTGTCCGCCAACGCAACCAACCCCAAATTCCAGAAGCGTGATTGGAGTAAAATGCCGTCCAGCGACCTCGATTCCACGGACCTGATTTCCGCTGATCGCGACGGACGATGATTTATCTGGACAGTTCCTACCTCGTGAAGCTTTACGTCCGCGAGCATGGCTCCGAAGCGCTGGAGTCGTGGCTGTCCGGCCAATCCGGGCAAGTGGTTTGTTGCCTGCATGGACGGCTTGAAATAATCGCGGCGCTAAAACGCCAGCAACGCGAATTGCGGCTCGATGAGAGTGCGGTGCGATCAGTGGCAAAACGACTGGAAAAAGAGGAGAAAACAGGGGTGATCCGATGGCTGCCGATCAACCCGTTGCTCATGGAATCGGCGTGCACGCAGATGCAAAAGATCGCCCCCTCCGTCTTCCTCCGCGCCGCCGACGCTCTGCACCTGGCCTGCGCAGCCGACGCGGGGCTCAAGGGAATCTACAGCCACGACCGCCACCTTTTGACAGCCGCCCCGCACTTCGGCCTAAAAGGCATCGACATCATCCCGTAGCGGGGAGCGTGCGCGATCCCATTGGCGCACGGGCCACAGTCGCACCCGCCAACGCCGATCATGTCGCGCCGCATGCATGACCGCGAAGACCACGACCGCATCATCCCTCACGCCGAAAAACACACGACAGGGAAACCGCTGTTGACGCATCCGCCTCGGTGTTTAGATTTCATCTCATGAGCGTGCAGGAAATCCAATCGCAATTGACCAAGCTCACTCCACAAGAGCAGGCCGATATTGCGAAATTTCTGGAAACCATCCGCCAGACGCACACCCCGGAATTTGCCCGCGACTTGGCGCAGGGGCACCGGGAGATGGACGCGGGGCGCAAGATTTCCGAGGCCGAACTCGCACAACTTCTCTCGGCGCATCGCACCACACCGCGTCCGTGATTTCGCGCTACGCCTACTCATGGCGCGAACGGGCGGCGCTCGCGATTCTCGCCGCAGATGACGACGAACGCCGCGAATTGCTCGACCTTTGCGAGGCCCTGGCCCGCAACCCCGGCCTGCGCGGCGCAGAACAGGTGATCGATGAAGCAGGCCGCGCCAACGAAGTCATCTACACCGCGCACTTTCGCGTCACCTACTGGCCCGACCATGCCGCGAAAGAAGTTCGGATCATGGACGTGCGCCGTTTTTAAACCCGCCTGAGCCACCCCACCTCCGATTCGTAGCGGGGAGCGTAAGCGACCCGACTCCGAACGTAGCCGCGAGCACCAGCGAGTGGCTCCCCCCCCAGCGAGTGGCCCCAAAAGCCCACCCCTCACCCGACCAGATCCGGCTCCCAGTCGCCAAACTCCCACGCGTCCTTCCGCACCGCCTGCCCGTTGTCGAGCAGCGCGTTGTTCAGGTAAACCTCGCCGGCCTCGGTCGTCAGGAAAACATCCGCCAGATAACGGTCATACTTGTCCGGCTTCGTCGTGTTGATCGTGACCGCCGTCGTCTTCGCGACGAACGCCTCCACAAAACGCTTCGCCGCCTTGCCCTCCGGCGTGACCACCTCCGGGCAGTCGAGCCCGCGCAACCGCAACTTCTGCCTCACCCACTGGCGCGGACGCAGGTAAATCCTCACCCACAGCGTGTCGCCATCGACCACGCGGATGATCTCCACGCGGTAGTTGAACAAGTCCGCCTTCGTCGCGCCCTCCGCCATCACGATCCGCCCGGCGCCGTCGAGCCGCACCAGCGCGCCCTCCCCCGCCCCGCGCGCCTGCTCCTCGTCCAAATCATAATAACACGCGAAACCCAGATCCACGACCGTCCGCCCGTCCACCGTCGCCACGCGATGCACCCCCGGCGTCCCGCGCTTCGGCACGAGCGGCTTGCGGACGGCGGCGGGCGCGGCGACGTCCGCGACCGTCGCCGGGGTCACGTTGACGGTGGTGTTCAAAGCCCGCACCCGGCGCTCCAGCTCATCGGCCTTCCAGCCGCCCTTCCTCGCCTGGACTTCGAGCGCGCGGCGCTCCCCCTTGTCCGCGACATCCAGCAGCACCCGGTAGTGGCTCCACCCCAATTCTGTCCGTCCGGACAGAATTGGATACTCCCGCGCAAAACGCAGGCAGCGGTAAAGCAGCCGGTCGCCCACGCCCAGGGTGCGGGCGAGCCGGGGGATGACCTGCTCCCCGTAGCCGGCCCGCTCCTTGAAAAGCAGGATGTGCGCGTCGATCAGCCGCCCGGTGTTCCAATAAGTGTCGAGATAAGCCCGGTCCACGTGCGCCTGGCCGGTGATCAATACGCTGCGAACCCCGGATACGAGGTCCTCGAAAGTCTTGGGCGTGGAAACAAGCGCGCGCTCGGCCATGGCGGGAGGGAACCTAGCGCGCCCCCACCCGCCCACAAGTGCGGTTTTTCACTCGTAGCGGGGAGCGTGAGCGACCCGTCCTCCTCGCTTCCAGTAGGCGCCCCGATTCCGGACGTAGCCGCGAGCGCCAGCGAGTGGCCCCCTAACGCCAGCCCCGCCACCCGGCGGGGCTTTTGATTTAGCAACCCAACCTACGACAGCAGAGCCATTGCCGCGCCTTCGCCCTGCTCGATGGCCACCTCGACGGCACGCTGGGCGCGAGCAAGGAGGGCCTGAGCCTCGCGGCGAGCTTCGCGAGCAGCTTTGGCGTTTTCTTCGAAGATCGTCTGCTGTGAGGGTGGGATGACGGGAACGAAAATTTTTGCGACGTCCTTGGCGTAAAGATGGAGCTGCCCGGTCGCGCCGGTGATGTAGCGCGCAATCAACATCTGGCCAAAACGCGAACGCAGGTAGGCGGCGACGTAGTAAGGATTAAGCTCCTTTTGGCGGATGACGGTCACTTCGCCGACTGTGCCGTAACGGCCCGGTTTGTCGAAGACCTGCACCTTGCCAATGGACCCGAAACCGATGGACGAGATGAGAATGTCCCCCCGTTGAAGCTCAAAAATTTCCGCGTCGGGCGTGGCCCGCAGGAAGCGGTCGTCGTCATCGATGTCGCGCAGGTCTCCCGAGCGGATGATCGGAATGGTGCCGTCATCCGAGTAAGGCACGGTATCGCCCTTTAACACCTCGCCCAATGTGCCGAGCGATTTCAGAACAAACCGCTTTGCCAGCACCGCCTGCAACGAAGCATAACGCGGAGCGTGAAATTCGGCGTCGAAACGCGGCCCGCCCGTCACCTCAGACGCGCGGCGCACGTAGGTCAGCGGTTCAGGCGGTTGCCACGCATCAAGGCACAGAATATGAAGAAGGGCTTGTTCGGCTGCATCCAAAAATGCCGGAGCTTTCTCCCTTAAAGCGTATGCCTGTTCTACGAACACTCGCACAGCAGTTTGAAATGCCGGGCTCCCTCTCCACACCCAAAATTTTCGTATGTCTTGTGGATAGAGTTCCACCTGACCGGAAGAACCTCGGGTATGCTGCTCGGATTGCAACTGTCCAACGGAGCCTCCGAGTTGGATAGAGAGGAAGAGAGGATCGAATCCCGAATCTGTGTGGGCACGTAATATAGTGACGTGGTTATCGGGGAGCGCATCCGTATCGTGCATGTAAGGGGCGACTCGCCCAATTGTGCCGACTCCTGTTCCGTTTATGAGCACATCGCCTTTATGAATTTGGGGGCTATCTTCATCGACAATTCCGAGGCGGTTATCGTCGCTTAAAAGCACCTTACCGACTTGCACGTGCTTCGAGTTGATTACAGGCAAACCAATCTCGTCGTAGATTGGCTGTTCCCCGCGCTCACAAAATGCGAGCACTGCCCCCAATTTCATATGATTCGATTGCTGCTGAACGCGGCCTATTAGTCCGTCAAAGCGCGGCCGAAAATATTCGGCGTCAATTCGTGCGGTCGGGATGATTTCCAAGAATCGTTTTTCCGTGATTTCCAGCCCCTCCAGCAGCGCCTTGTAGCGGGCGCCGTCGAAGGGGCTTAGCGAAAAAAAGGCAGATTCTCCTTCTTGGCGAATTCCTCAAAGGCCTCGGCGATACCCTCGGGCGTTCGAGTCCCATCTTTCAGGTCCACACTAAAAAAATCGTGCTGCACGACGGTGTGTCCGTGGGTGTCGCGCACGGGAATTCCATCTGCACCATTCACGAGAATTTTGTCTCCGCGGTTGTCCTTCGAGGGCAGACGCTGGGTGGCGAAGAAGATGGGGTAGTCGGCGACCTTGGGGCAGAGCGAGCCGGCGGCGGGGTCGTCGTTCCACTTTTGCACGAAGAGCACGGAGGTTTTAGTCGGTGTGTGCGGCTTGAAGGTATTTACGTGCAAACCGACGACAGCAAGGAGGCGGCATTTTTCCGCCACAAAGCGGCGCACACGCTCGTCAGAGATATTGTTGAATCGACCTTGGGGCAGAACGACGGCCATGCGGCCACCGGGTTTGAGGAAGTCGAGGTTGCGCTCGATGAAGAGGAGGTCGCGACCGACCGCGCTTTCGAGTTTTCCCTGGCCGCCATCCTTGGCAACTTTATGCGCGAGCTCGTAGGGCGAGAGCATGTCCGTCTGCTTGATGTCCCCGGCGAAGGGCGGGTTGGCGAGGAGGACGTCGAAGTTGAAGGCGCGGTTGTCACCCTTGGCGGCGCGGAGTGCTCGGAGCTTTTTCCAACCGAGGCCGTAGGTTTCTCGCCAGGTATGATCGCCGGGCATCTTGTCCTTCTCGTCGCCGGTGAGATCTTCCCACCGACGGTAGTCCAGGGTGTTGAGATGGAGGACGTTGGTCTGGCCGTCGCCGGCGATGAGGTTGAGGCAGCGGGCGACGCGCACGGAGCGCTCGTCGAAGTCGATGGCGAAGACTTTGTCCTGAACCTAAATCCGGCGATAGGAGTTTAGGTCGTCGGGGTGATGCCGACAATGAGGGCGGCCTGTCGGCCGGAATGATCCGCCGATTTGGCGGGTAATTAGGCCTGCAGGAGCGCTGACGGCGGCGCGGGGCCTGCGGTTCCGAAGTTTTCCCGCAAGATCCGCGCGACGATTTGGCTCCATCGTTGCGGCGCGCCCCACTGCTGAGCATTACGCAACAGTTCTTGTAACCACATGGAAACCTGTCGGATAACCCGCTGCAGCATCGGTGCCTCGGCATGGCTCAGGCGCACGTCCAGGCGGCGTTGGCCGGCGTGTTCGGTCTGCCGGGTCGCCCCGCTGAGCAGCCGTGGTCGCGTGCTCACCGCTTCGTGGTGCTGGCCGGGTTGGAGCAGCCGATGGTAGAGCGTCCACCAGTTGTAAACCAAGGCGGCAAGCTTCGCGGCGTGCTGGCAGGACCGCAGATCATGGGTGGTAAAGCCCGACCAGCTCCACTGGTTCTTGAGTTCGTCGAAGGGGTTTTCCGCGTCACCGCGTTCCCGATACAGGGCGGCCAGGGTGAGGATCTCGTAGGGCAGGTTCGTCACGAGGATCTGGTGTTCGTAAATGATCGGCTCGCAGGCGGTCGCATCGGGAACGCTCAGAAACAAGCCCTGGCGGGCTTGTTCGCGCGCGAGACGTCGGCGGGCGCGGGGGTGCTTTTGATCGTTGAGACGGCGACGCAGGACAATCACACGACGGGTCCGGCTCCAGCCTTGCAGGCGCAGGTGGCCTTCGGCGCCTTGCCAGCCTTGGCCGGCGTCGGTCCATGCGGTGGTGGTGGCTCGTTCGAGATCGACCACCAAGTCACGGGCCTTGGCGGTGCGGCGCAGTTTGCAAAGGTAGTTAAGGCCGCGCCGCTCGGCTTCGCAAAGAAGCGCCTCCTGGCCGTAGGCGCAGTCGCCGCGCAACAGGTGGGGCCGGCGCGCGGCGGGCAGGCGGTCGATCAAAGACCACAGGCCGTCAAAGCCGTGGCCGGCGGCCGATTGATGGCCGGGGTAAACCTCGACGTCCAGGCACAGGCGCAAAGAGGCGATCCAGTAGGTGTGGTAGGCGTGGCTCGGACGGCCGGGCTTGTGGGGATTATAACCGACGCTCGCCCCCTCCTGGCGTCCGTAGATGGACTTGATGGTGGTGTCGATGTCGAGCACCCACTTTGTATCCAAAAACGAGTGACAGGATTGGTCGAGATGGCGGCGCAACCAGTCCCGGCCGTCGTTCGCGGCGATGCGCCGCAGGGCCCGCCGCACGCAATCCTCGCTGACGATCACGTCCAACCCGAGCAGGCGCGGGGCGATGTCGTCGCCGCGCAAGGCAGCGAGGTGGGCGTAGCGGTAATGCCCCGAAAGGATACCCAGAAGCAGGGTTCCGAGCACGTCGCGCGGCGAGTGGGCCCGGTTGCTTGCGTAGCACAGCGGTGTGTCCGCGATGAGCGCGTCGAACGCTCCGGTCGCGGCCAGATATTGCGCGAAAAACACCAGCGCGCCCAGTGAGCTGACGGGCAGACCCGGATCGAACTGCGCTCGAAAGCGCCCTCCGGGCGTGTCCACGATCAACGGCTCGGCATCATCACCCGGCTCAGGCGTCGGCTCGGGACGGGTGGACTCACCCTGGGGGTGAGCTTCGTTCGGCGAAGAAAACGGCGGCATCATGCCTCCACACAATCACCTGCGGGATTTTTCGCACGTCTCTATCGCCGGATCTAGGCTGAACGTATTTTTCGCAGCGGCGGGGCTTCTTCTGGAGGGTGAAGAGGTGCGAGGCGTTAAAACCTTCCTCGCGCAGGATGCGTTCCCAGACGTGGAAGATGGCGTGCATGGTGAAGCCGGCGGAGCCGCACGCGGTGTCGATGAGCGTCTCGGTCTCGCCGGGGTTGAGCATGCGCACACACAGGTCGATGACGTGGCGCGGGGTGAAGTATTGGCCCTTCTCGCCCTTGGAGGATTTGTTGACGAGGTATTCGAACGCCTCGTCCACGACGTCGAGGTTGCTGTTGAAGAGCTTGTATTCTTCGAGCGAGCCGACGCAGACGGCGAGGTGATCGGCGGTGAGCTTGATCTTCTCGTCGGGAGCGAAGACGCCCTCCCACTTGGTGCGGGCCTCGTCGAAAAGTTCCTGAATGCGAACCTTGAGCTGCGAGGCGGTGTTGGTGTTGCGGAAGCGGATGTGCGTGTGCTCCTGACGGTAGCAGGAGAGCTCGTCGTAAAGCTTGGTGAAAACGAGTTTGAAGACCTCCTCGAAGACATCGACGCCGGCGTTGGCGAGGACTTCGTTTTCCATTTCCAGAATGCGGTCCTTCAGCGAGCGGGATTCGCTGCTGGCTTCGCGCTCCTTCTCCTTTTCGACGAGGGTGTCGATGGTCCACGGCTGGTCGGCGACGTCGGCGATGTCCTGCGAGGCGGTAGGCAGGGTGGGGATCTCGACGAAGTAGTTGGGATTTTTGCGGTGCCAGAAGGTCTTGTCGCGACCGTTGCTCCAGACGGCGAGCGGCGCGCCGGTTGCGTGGCAGTAGGATTTGAGCTGTTCCTTGCCGTCTTTCTGCTTCGGCTCCTTTACCTCGATGATGACGTAGGGGATGGTGATGCGGTCGGCATCGAAGATAACGATGTCGGCGCGCTTGGAGGAATCGCGGCCGAAGGTGACGGGATATTCGACGGCGAGGCGGGCGACCGGGTATTTGAAATGATTGAGGAGTCGATGAATCCAGAGCTGACGGACGATTTCCTCTGACTTGGCGGGAACGTCTTTGTTGCGAACCTGACATCGAATGACGGGCTTGCCGTTTTTGTCGGAGATCAGCTTTTCGACGGCTTTGCGTTCGGGGGTGCCGAAGAGAGCGAGAGTGCCGGCAGCTTCGACTGCCGGGAATTGGGGCTGTTGCAGGAGCACCGCCGCTGCGTTGGTAGACGAATTCTTTGGAGTGGACACGGATTGAATAGTCGCGCGCAACGCTCAACCCAGACGGGAACAAGCGACCTCGCGGACGGAACCGCCACGAAAGGAAAGGAGGGCGTCGCGCATGGACATCCCTCACGAAACACCACCGAAAGAGGGGTGTAAAGAACCCACTAACACTAGGGGGGTGTCGGTTAAATCGGCCTGTCGCTATGCTTCAACGTGGCAAACGACTTCACGACGCGCCTGTTGGTGCGCATAAGAACACTCCGGGAGGCTCGCGGCCTCAGCCAGGAGGCGTTTGCCGAGCGCGCGGGACTCAAATACAAGCACTACCAAGCCATCGAAGCCGGTCGGAAGCCGAAGTTCCAGCTCCCCACCCTCATCAAGATCGCCGAAGCCCTGGGTTTGGAGCCTTGGCAACTCCTCAACTTCGACGTCGAGCTACCGGCCTTGGCCGAGGATCAGGCGACCAAGACGACTCCCGCCAAGAGTGCGCGCAAGCCGTCCAAACGCCGGTCGTCTACCAAAGGGGCCTGAGTTTTCTGTCGTAGCGGGGAGCGCCAGCGACCCGAAGGAAACCCCACTCGCTCACGCTCGCGGCCACGCCTTTTTCCGCCCCGTTGACACCATCCCTCCGGCGATCCACGGTTTCGACGTGGACAAGAAGCCGCATAAAGTCGAGGAGCCCCAGGCCCCCTACCTCTCCAAGCAACCGGAGAAGGAGAAGTCTGCTGTTCGCTACGCAACCCCGGCTCAAACGAAGCAGTCGATGGACAAGGTCTTCCGCGTCCATAAGGAACTTCTGCGCAAGCTCGCCCAATAATGCAGCCGCCCGGAGCTTCAACGGGCCTGCCAATATCGTAGCCGGATGCACGAGCCATTGTTTTTATCCCACGAAAAGGTGATGGAGATTCACCGGCATTCACTGGAACAGCACGGTGGTCTTGATGGTTTGCGCGACCCCGGCCTGCTCGCCTCTGCGCTCATGCAGCCGGAAGCAGCCTATTTTTACGGGGATGGAGATGTGGCCGCGATCGCCGCAGCATACGCCTTTCATATCGCCCAAAACCAGCCGTTCATCGATGGCAATAAACGCACGGCCATAGCGAGCGCGTTGACGTTTCTCGATCTCAATGGCGCCGACGCCGAGCTCTATGATGGGGCCGAACTCTACGACGCCATGATCGGCATCGCCGAGAAGCGCCTGGACAAGGCCGGACTCGCCGCGATTTTCCGCCGTCATCTTTCCCCATAACCCACTCGCTGGCGCTCGCGGCTACGACACGTAGCGGGGAGCGCCAGCGACCCGACCCTCAACCCGTGAAACTCCTCCGCCATCTCTCCCCCGCCGGCCCCGCCTACGCCGCGCTCCAACCCGACGGCTCCGCCCGTGAAATCACCGGCGATCCGCTCGCCGGCACGCACCGCGTCACCGACCGCGTGGTCACGCTCGGCAAGCACCTCGCGCCCGTCGCTCCCGCCACGATCATCTGCATCGGGCTCAACTACGCCAAACACGCCGCCGAGGGCGGCAAGGGCCCGCCCGAGCGCCCCGTGTGGTTCATGAAACTCCCCGGCGCCGTGCAAAACCCCGGCGAACCGATCGTTCTTCCCGAGCACCAGCCCACCGAAAAAGCCGACTACGAGGCCGAACTCGCCCTCGTGCTCGGACGCGAATGCCGCAACGCCACCCGCGAAAACGCGTTGTCCTTCGTGCTCGGCTACACCTGCGCCAACGACGTCTCCGCCCGCGACTGGCAGCGCGACTGGAGCGGCGGACAATGGAACCACGCCAAAAGCTTCGACACCTTCTGTCCGCTAGGCCCCGTGCTGGTGACGCCCGACGAGATCCCGAATCCCAACGCGCTCCGCATCCGTTCGATTCTCAACGGCACGGTCATGCAGGATTCCAACACGTCGGACATGATCTTCGACGTCCCGGACATCATCGCCTTCCTGAGCGCCGACAAGACCCTCCCCGCCGGCACGCTTATCCTCACCGGCACCCCCGAGGGCGTGGGCTTCGCCCGCCGTCCGCAAGTGTGGCTCAAGCCCGGAGACACCATCGCCGTCGAGATCGAAGGCATCGGCACGCTCAGCAACCCGGTTGTCTGATCTTTCCGATCTCCGGAATTTTGTCACAGAGAACACAGAGTTCCGATCCCGAGTTCACAGAGCCCTATCTTTTAAAAACCGATATCCGCACAGAGATAAAATCCCCGCAGTCTTAAGGCTCTCCTCAAACTCCTTCCGAGCTCTGTGTCCTCTGTGTAACTGCCTTAAATTCCGCTTCCTCATCCCGCCCCCATGAAAATAGTCTCCATCCCCATCGTGTCCGGAGCAACCGGCGCGCCCGCGCGCTGACCCGCCGCCCCGGTGCCATCACCCGCCTTCTGTTCACGTCTGCTGGTCGCGCTGGCGATTGCCGTCAAGGTGCTCGGCGTTGCCCTCTTGTGGTCAGCGGCGCCGGCATGGGAGTGCCTCGGACTGTTCTTCGTCCCCGATTTTTTTCTGCTGTATCAACTGCTCGTCCCGTCGAGCCAGCAGCTCTGCCCGACTTTCACGCGCTTTGAAACCCCTCGTCGCGAAATCTGGCTGACCATTGACGACGGCCCCGATCCAGACGACACCCCGCGGATTCTCGACCTGCTCGACCGCCATCAGGCGTGCGCGACGTTTTTCCTGATCGGCGAACGCGCCGCCCGGCACCCGCATCTCGTCGCGGACATCCTTCGTCGCGGACACGAAGTCGGCCATCACACCCACACGCATCCGGCTTTCACGTTCTGGTGCGCCGGGCCGCGCCGCACCCGGGCGGAACTCGACGACGGACTCGCATCCCTGCGCGCCGCCGGTGCCCAACCCCAATGGTTCCGCGCGCCCGTCGGCATCAAAAACTTTTTCCTCAGCACCACCCTCGACGCGCGCGGCCTGCGTTGCGTCGGCTGGAGCGTGCGCAGCCTGGATTCGGTGAGCGCCGATCCGGCGACGGTGGTTGCGCGCGTCATGGCCCGCGTGCGTCCGGGCGCAATCGTGCTGATGCACGAAGGCCCGAAGCTGGCCGACGCCGTGCGCGTGCACGCGGTCGAAGGCGTGCTCGCCGCTCTAGCCGCCCGCGGCTTCGCCTGCGTTTTGCCCGAACCCGGGCAATTGCGCTAAAGCCATTTCAAATAAAACTGTAGCCGTAATTTTCTGTCGTAGGGCTCGACCTTGTGTCGAGCCGGTGCGACATGCGAAAGCGAAAAGACCGCGCGGCCTCACGCAAGGTGATGCCCTACAAGGATAAAGCGGCTACGGTTTTATGTGAAATTCTCTAGCGAACATCCGTCCGCCGCGCCGCCAGCATGCGTTTGCGCAGGCGATGCAGCGCCACCGCCACGAGGACAAAGATCACGCCGGCGACGGCAAGCATGCGGCGGTCACCGTGCACCATCGCGGCGCCCGCCATCACCGAGGCAACGATGTAGCCGCTCATCACCAGCGTCGAAATCAGCAGATAGGAAACAAACGGCACGCGGGCCAGGCCGAGCAGGTAGCTTTGCATGAAAAACGGCACCCCGGGGATGAGCCGCGTCAGCAGGACGATTTCCCAGCCCGAGCCGGCGGGCAACGCCGGCAGCGCAAATCCCAGCCACGCCAGCAATCTCACCATCACCGGCCGGAGCGCCCGCGCCGCGATCCAGTAGGAAAGCGCCACGTTGACGGCCACCGCGAGGATCGAGCAGGCGATCACGTTCCCCGCGCCCATCTCCGACGCAAACACCGGCCCTGCGGCCAGAACGAACGGCGCGAGCGGAAACCCGACCAGCGGCAGCAACGCCATCGCCACGAAAAACGGCCCCGGCCCCGCCTCGCGCAAAAATCCCATGCAGCCCGCCACCCACGCGCCCAGTTCCCCACGCTGCGCGAGCAGCGCCAGCGCCAGTCCCAAGGCGGCAAAACCCAGGATCAATCGTATCCGACGGGCGCGTTGCAGGTTCGTGGTCACGCTTCGTTGAGCAGGGTAACACCCCATTACGCAAACCACCATATAAGTTACATTAAACAAACCACTCCAAACGCTACCATTAAGGACGAACTTCAACGGTTGTTTCTCCCCCGGCCAAGCTGTCGGTGAAATACGCCATCACCACCACCCTCGCCAACCCGTCATGTCCCTTCCCGCATCCGGTCCTCCGAGCCCGTCCACCCGCGATCCGCTCGCCAAGTTTCCCGAGGATGTCCGCGCCGCCCACGCGCGTTTTCTCGCCACCGGTGATGCCGCCGCGCTCGACACCGTCGTGCTCGCTGTCGTCCTCGACCACCAGCCCAAGGCCGCGCAAACCTCCGGCCTCTCCCCCGTCGCCACGCCTGCCGACTCCGCCCGGCTCATCGCCGATCTCGGCTTCGATTCCCTGGCCCTCGCCGAAATCGTGTTCTTCTTCGAGGACCTCTACGGCGTGACCATCACCAACAACGAGCTCGTGCGCATCACGACCATCGGCGAGCTCCGCGCCTTCGTCCGCGCCAAGGTCGCCGCGACCCGCGCCGCCTGACCGCCCTTCCCGTGTCCCGCTCCGTCTTCATCACCGGCCTCGGTTTCATCACGAGCATTGGCAACGATGCCGCCGCCGTGACCGCGAGCCTGCGCGAGGGCCGGCACGGCATGGCCGTGCACGCGCTCTACGACAACCCGTCCATCCCGATCAAGGTCGCCGCGCCCGTGCGCGGGTTCGCCGTGGATTCGCCCAGTTGGCGCGATTGGACCTGGCCCGCGCATTACGACATCCCGCGTGAAACCCTGCGCGGACTCGCCCCCCACGGCGTCTACGCCTTTTGCGCGGTCGAGCAGGCCTTGGCCGACGCCGGCCTCTCGCGTTCCGATCTCACAGACGGCTCGACCGGCCTCTTCTGCGCCTCCGCCGGCTCGGCGTTCCTGCTGCACCACCACCTCACGCAGACCCGTGCCAGCAGGTTCGAACGCGGCAACCCGCTCGGCGTCGTCTCCTCCATCGCCGGCACGCTCAACTTCAACCTCGCCGCGCATTACGGCATCACCGGCGCCGTCACCGGCTTCGTCTCCGCCTGCGCCTCGTCGAGCCACGCCATCGGCTACGCGATGGACGAGATCCGCCTTGGCCGCCAGGAACGCATGATCGTGGTCGGCGCCGAGGAGCTCAACGCCGACACCCTGCTGCCCTTCGCGCCGATGCGCGCCCTCTCCACCCAAGACGATCCGCTCACCGCCTCGCGTCCCTTCGACACGGCCCGCGACGGCTTTGTCGGCACCGGCGGCGCCGTCGTCCTCATTCTCGAGGAAGCTTCGCTCGCCCGCCGCCGCGGCGCAAACGCCCGCGCCGAGTTGATCGGCTGGGGCCAGGCCTCCGACGGCCACAGCGTCGCCACTTCCCATCCCGACGGCGCCGGTCTGCGCGAGGCGATGCGCCGCGCGTTGAGCGACGCCACGACCGATCCGCACTCGATCGACTACGTCAATGCCCACGCCACCTCCACTCCCGTCGGCGACCGCGCCGAGGCCCTCGCCCTCCGGTCCACATTCACCGATCAGGGCGCGCGTCCCGTCATCAGCAGCACCAAGGGCCTCACCGGCCACGGGCTTTCGATGGCCGGCGCCATGGAGGCCGGCTTCTGCGCCCTCTCCCTGAGCGAGGGTTTCATGCCCGGCAACCCCCACCTCGTGAATCCGGACCCCGTCTGCAACGGCCTCAACCTCCCCCGGGAAAGCGTTTTAACCTCCCCCTCCCTCGCGCTCAACAACAGCAGCGGCTTCGGCGGCAGCAACGTCTGCCACGTCCTCCGCCGCATCTGATCCGAAATCTCCGCCCGCATTCCCCCTCAACTTTTCCCGCGCATGCCCGATCCTCTCATAGCAAAACTCAAGGTCCTCATTGTCGACACGCTCCGGCTCGAAGACGTCACGCCCGCGGACCTGCCCGACGACGAACCGCTCATCGGCGGCGGCCTCAGCCTCGACTCCATCGACGCGCTCGAACTCGTCGTGCGCCTCGAAAAGGAATTCGGCATCAAGATCAGCAGCAGCGAGGAATCCCGCGCCGCCCTCGCCAGCATCAAGGCCCTCGCCACCTTCATCCGCGAACGCGCCGATCCCGGCCGTCTGCCCGCCTGAGCCCGTTTCGTCCATGAGCGCCGATGTCCCGCCGATCCGTATCGCCGCCTGCGGCGCCCTCACCGCCTTCGGCGACGAGAGCGTCACGCTGGCCGCATTGCTCGAAGGCCGTCGCGCGCTCGTTCCTCTTCCCGTGCTTGGCGCCAGTGTAGACGACCTTGTCCCGCTGGCCCTCTGCGCCGGCCGCAACTACGCCGAAACCTCCCCTCCCGGCTGGCTGCCGCAGGCGCGCGCCCTCGCCGCCCGCATCCCCGGCGAAGGCTGGGGCTCGCCGCGCCGCCCGGTCTTCGTCACGAGCAGCAATTTCGGCGCAGGCAACCTGCTCGCCTTCCGCCTCACCGCCGATTCCTCCCATCTCCCCTTCAGCGCCCCCTTCGCCTGCGTGGACTGGCTCGGCGCTCAACTCGGCTGGGGGCCAAACGTCACCACGTTCTCCCACGCCTGCGTCTCCGCCCACCTCGGGCTGATGCAGGCGTCGCGCGTCCTCGCCGCCGGACTCGCCGACGAGGCTCTCGTGTTCTCCTTCGATTTTCTCAGCCCGTTTGTCGTCGGCGGATTTCACGCGCTTAAAATCCTCAACGCCGATTTCCCCGCGCCCTACCAGGACCGGCCCTCCGGCTCCATCGGTCTCGGTGACGGCGCGGCCTTCGCCGTGCTCACGCGCGATCGAGGCGACTTCTCCCTTCTCGCCCAGAGCCTGCACAACGAAATGTATCACTTCACCGCCAACCGTCCCGACGGCGCCGGCTTCGACGCCTGCCTCGCCGCCCTGCCCGCCGGTGCGGGTGGGCGCTGCTGGCTCAAAGGCCACGGCACCGGCACCCTCGAGGCCGGACGGCTCGAGGCGTCAACGCTCGCGCGGCATTTTCCCGGCGCCCCGCTCGTCTCGTGGAAGGGCGGCATCGGACACACGCTCGGCAGCTGCGGCCTCGTCGAGCTCGCCCTCGCCCTCGCCGCGATCCGCGCCGGGCGCGCCCCCGGCACCGTCGGCGGCGAGGCCCCCGGATTCACGCCGGAAGTTGCGTTCGCCCCGTTCGATCTCGGCGGCTTCGACCGCGTGCTCTGCACCAGCAACGCCTTTGGCGGCGCGCACGCCGCCCTCCTTGTCGGCCATGCTTGAACGCTACATCACCGCCCTGCACACCGAGGACGTCCCCCTCGAGGAACCCGCCGCAACCCGCGAGCGGTTGAAAGATCGTTTTCCGAAAAACGCGACCCGGCGCATGACCCAGCTCGGCCTGCTCGTGGGCGCGGCGCTCGAACCCGTCGCACCCTCCGGGGACGACACCGTCGTCTATGCCTCCGGCTACGCCGAGACGCGCGCGCTCGAAGGCTACCTCGACAGCTTCCCCGCCCCCAGCCCCACGCTGTTTCAAACCTCGATTCATCCCAGCGCCGTGCAACAGGCCCTGATCGCACGCCAGCAGTCCGTGCGGGAATTCTTTCCGCTGACCGGCGGCGCCTATCTGCCAGCGCAGGCGTTGCAGGTCGCGCTGCTCGCCGACAGCCCGCGAACCGTTTTCTGCGGCGGCGAGGAACGCGGCACGTGGCTGCTCGACTCCGGACTCAGCAGCCCGCGCAGCTTCGCCTTCTCCCTTGCGCTCTCGGTTTCACCGGCCGGCGCAATCGGCCGCCTTGCGTTGACCGCCGAATCCGGACCGGTCCACGCCCGGCTCCCGCTGATGGCATTTTTCGACCTGCTGCTTTCCCGCCGTTCGTTCGACGAGGCCGTTTCCCCTTCGCTGCGACTCACCCTCGCCTGGTCATGATCGCCTCGGCCGCCACCTTCGTCCCGCCCGCACGCAACCCCGGCCCGAGCTGGGGCTACCGGTTTTTGCAGATATGCGACCGGATCGCGCCGGAGACGATTTTTCGTCCCGCCCGCATGATCGGAACCTGGATCGCGCTGATCAACATGCCCGTCCAGCGCCGCCACTCGCGCGACTACCTGCGCGTGATGCTCGGCCGCGAGCCCACGCATCGCGAGGTGTTCCGCCACTTCTTCGCCTTCGAGGAAGTGCTCATGCTCAAGCTCCGCGTGGCCGGGGGATGTCCGCACCGCGGCGTGCTCGCGGACGAAGCGACGGACTTCCGCCGCTTCATTGATTCCGGCGGGGCCGCGCTGCTCGGCACGTTTCACCTCGGCCACTCCGACCTCATCGGCTTTCTCCTGGGCGGCGGTGAAAAGCGCCGCGTCTCCATGATCCGCCAGCGCGTGGGCAACTCGCGCGACACCGAGCAGCTCGGCGCGCTGTTCGCCGAATGGATCTCGTTCATCTGGGTCAACGAAACCGACAACCTTCTCTTCGCCCTCAAGGACGCGGTCGCCGCCGGCGATTCCATCGCGCTCAAATGCGACCGCGTGGAGTTCAGCGCCCGCACCGCCGCGTTCCGTTTCCTCGGCGCTCGGCGGCTGTTTCCCTTCACGATCTACAACGTCGCCCTGATCTTCAACCTGCCCGTGCTGCTCGCCTTCGGCGTCCCCGGACGTCCGGGCGAGTCCGTCGTCCACGGCTCGCCTCGCTGGACTCCCGACCCCGCGCTCGACCGCGAGCAAAACCTCGCGCGCGCCCGCGACCACTTCCAGGGCTTCCTCGACCGGGTCGAGACGCTGCTGCGGGCCAACCCCTACTGGTGGTTCAACTTTATCGAGCTCAACCCCGAGGAGGAGGCCGCCGCATGAAAATGCTCCGCTCCCTCTGGCTGCCGCTTGGCTACTATTTTTCGTGGGGCCTTTTCGGCCTCGGCGGACTCGCGCTCAATCTGGCCTGCGTGCCGCTGCTGCTGTGCCCCGGACGTGAGCGCCACACGGCGCGCATCCGCGCCTCCTCGCGCCGGATGTTCGAATACTGGCTGCGCTGGATGAACTACTCGGGAGTGATCCTCGTCACCTGGCGCGGCTTCGACCGTCCCCTGCCGGCCGGCACCGTTTATGTCGCCAATCACCCGAGCCTCGTGGACGCGACCTTCCTGCTCGCGCGCCTGCCCGACGCGGTGTGCATCTTCAAACCCGCGCTCCTGCGAAATCCTTTCATCGCTCCCACCGCCCTGATGTCCGGCTACGTGGCCGGCGACCGAGGCGTCGATCTCATCCGCGAGGCCGCCCAACAGGTCTCCGCCGGCAAATCCCTGCTGATCTTCCCCGAGGGCACGCGCACCCGCCCCGGCGAAAGCCTAAACCCTCTCAAGCACGGCTTCGCCCTCATCGCGCAACGCGCGCACGCTCCCATCCAAATCATTCGCGTCAAGGGCAGCCCGGGCATGGGACGCAAAGGGCACGCATGGTGGCGCCTTCCCGAGCTTCCCGGACGGTTCGAATTTTCGCTCGATACCCTCATTCCCGCCGACCCGCCCGACACGCCGCTGATCCTCACGGAGCACGTCGCCACCCGCCTGCGCGCATGACACCGTCCACCACCCACCTCGTGCTCATCCCGAGCTACAACACCGGCGCGCGCCTGCGGTCCACCGTCTATGAGGCATTGCTCAAATGGCAGCCCGTCTGGGTGGTCATCGATGGCAGCACCGACGGCAGCGCGCACAATCTCAACGAATTCGCCGGGCGCGAATCCCACCTGCGCTTGATCACCCGCACGCACAATGGAGGCAAGGGCGCGGCCGTCCTCACCGGCGTGGAAGCCGCCCTCGCCGCCGGCTTCACCCATGTGCTCGTGATGGATGCCGACGGACAGCACCCGGCCTCGCACATCGCATCCTTCATGGCCGCCTCGCAACGCGCACCCGCCGCGCTCGTTCTCGGCGTGCCCGTCTTTGGACCCGAAGTCCCCCTGGAACGATTGCACGGCCGCAAGCTCAGCGTCGGGCTCGTCCACTTCGAGACGCTCAACCGCGCCATCGGCGATCCGCTTTTCGGTTTTCGTGTTTATCCTGCGGCCGCCCTGCAATGCGCCCTCTCGGAAACCCGCGCCGCCCGCGGCTTCGACTTCGATCCCGAGATCGCCGTGCGCTTGGTCTGGGCCGGCGTGCCCACGCTCAACCTCCCCGCCCCTTGCCGCTATATCGCCAAGGCCGACGGCGGCGTCTCCCATTTCCACTACCTTCGCGACAACCTGAAAATGATCTGGCTGCACACCCGCCTCCTCTCGCAGTTCCTGTTCTGGCGGTGGCCCGAGGTTCTCCGTTTGCGCTATCCCGCACGCCCATGATCACCCGCCTCCTCGCCTTCGCGCTCATGCTGGCCCTCGCCGCCCTTCCCCTCCGCGCGGAACTCCCCGCCGTGCTTGTCGCGCCCGCCTACCGCCTCGTGCCCGGTGAAAACGACTCCGCGTGGCAACCGCTGCTCGCCGCCCTCAAGGCCAAGATCCCCCTTAATGCCTCCTTCGACGAACGCCGTTATTTCCCCTTCAAGAAAAACCCCGTCGTGCTCACCGGCGAGATCCGCCTCGATCCCGCGCGCGGACTGAGTCTCCACTACCAGGTGCCCGAGGAACGCATCCTCGTGATAGACGACCGCGGCGGCTTCATGCGAGACGGCAAGGGCCGCCGCCTCCACGATCTCCCCGACAATCCGCGCGCGCAGGCCGCCACCCGCGCCCTCCTCCGCGTCATGCGCTTCGAACTGGCCGCGCTCGCCGAAAACTTCGCGATCTACGCCGCCCGCGACGGCGCGGACTGGCGCTTCACGTTCGAGCCTCTGCCCGGTCCGCTCGCCGACGTGCTCCAGCCCATCACCGTCACCGGCCGCGACGAACTCGTGCGCACCATCGAAATGCGCAAGTCCGCCGACGAGCGCGTCGAGATCCAGGTCGGCGAAACCCGCACCGGCGTCACGTTCTCCGCCCGAGAGCTCACCCGCTTCTTCCGCTAGGCCGCGTCATGGAACCTCCCCGGCAAAAAATATCCGCCCGCGTCCTTCTGCTTGTTTTCGCCGTTCTCGGCCTCGGCTGGCTTTCGGGCCTCGACTACTCCCGCAAGATCTCGACCAACGTCGCCGACCTCATCCCCGTCGATGAGCGTTCGCCGGAAACCACCCTGCTGCACTCGCTCGCCGACGAACGCCAGGCCCGCGTTCTTCTTTTCGCGTTAAACATCTCCTCTTCGTCCACCGCATCGCCGGATGCCGCCGCCTCGCTCTTCGCCGCGACGCTTCTCAAATCGCCGCTCTTCGCCGAAGCCGTCCCGCTGCGCGACACCGCTTCGCGCGACGCCCTCGGCCGCTTCATCTACGAGCGCCGCCTCGACCTGCTGCTCCCCACCTGGCTCGCCGACCGGCAACGCGCCTACGCCGCCGCCGGCCGCCCTCCCGCCGACTACTCCGCCTGGCTCGCAGAGCAAACCGCCCAAACCCTCGACACCTTTCTCACCCAGCCGGAAGCCGCCGCGTTTCAAGCCATCGTGAAGAGCGATCCATTGCTACTGGTGCCGACGCTCGCACAAAAATCCCAATCCCTCGCGCCCTCCGCCTCCCCGCCCGCCGGCCATTCCCTCGTCTGGGCCCGGCTCTCGGTCTCCCCTCTCGACGCAGCCGGACAACAACCCGTCTTCACCGTAATCGAGCAGGCGCTCACCGCCATGCGCCTCGCCCACCCCGGCGTCACCTTGGAATGGTCGGGCGTCAACCGCTTCGCCGCCGACAGCGAGCACCGCATCCGCACCGAGATGTCGTTGCTCAACGTCCTCTCCCTCGCCGCCGTGCTCGGCATCGCGCTCCTCTTCGTCCGCCGCGTGTGGAAGGCCCTGCACCTCGTCCCCGTGATCCTGTTTTCCCTCCTCGGCGGCTGGGTCGCGGTCACGCTGTGCTTCGAGCATGTCCACATCCTCGTCTTCGTCATCGGCGCCCTGCTCGCCGGCGTCGCCATCGACTACGGATTTTATCTCTACCTCCAGCCTCCCCTGCGCCCCGGCGAGCCCTATCGCGAAAAACTCGGTCGCCTGCTAAAACCCCTCCTCACGAGCTGCCTCACCACCGTCATCGGCTTTTCGTTTCTTCTCTGGTCCGAACTCCCGCTCATCCGCCAGCTCGGCGTCTTTGTCGGCGCCGGCCTGCTCAGCGCGCTGACGGCGGCGATCCTTTACTTCGCTCAATTGGACAACCCGTTTCTCGAAGCGCGCGTCTTCGTCCTGCCGAAGACTTCGCCCCAAACCAGCCGCCGCCTCGTCCGCGCCCTTGGCCTCCTCGCCCTCGTCATCGCGCTCACGGGTCCGTGGTTCCTCCGCTGGCACGACGACATCCACCAGCTCAACGCGCCCAATCCCGCGCTCATCGCCAACGATGAACGCCTGCGCGCCCTCTTCGGCGACACCGAGGGCCGCTCCATTTACATCACCCGCGCCGATTCGCTCGTCGCCGCCCGCGACCGCCTCGCCGCCTTCCAAGACTGGCACGACCACGCCTTCCCCGACGCCCCGCTCGCCAGCCTCGGCCTCGTCCTCCCCACCGAAGCCGATTACCTCGCCCAACCCGCGCGCCTCGCCGCTCTCAATGATTTTGAACCCCAACTCCGCGCCGCCCTCGAACGCCACGGCTTCACCCCCGACTCCTTCGCCCCCTTCTTCCAAGCCTGGCGCGATCACGCCTCCGGCCTGCCCTCCGAAGCCTTGGAGAAGGAGGGACTCTCCTCACGCTACGCCTCCCTCGGCACCGAGCTGCAAGCCGCCCTCACCGGCCCGTCCGGCATGCTCTTCTTCACCGGTGACAAACAAGTCTGGCTGCTCTCCCTCGCCGATCACCCGCCCGGAGACGAGCCTCCCGCCACGCTTGGCACCGTCGGCACCAACCAACTCCAGACCCTCAACACCCTCTTTTCCCACTACCGCGCGAGCGCGCTGCGCCTGAGCCTCTGCGGACTCGGCGTGATCGGAGCCAGCGTGTTCGTGCTCTACGGATTTCGCCGGGGCATCCGCATTTTTATGATTCCCTCGGGTGCCTGTTTCTTCGCCTTCGGGCTGCTCGGGCTGACCGGCCACACGCTCAACCTCTTCCACCTGCTCGGCGCCTTCCTCGGCGTGTGCCTGAGCCACAACTACGCGATCTTCTCCGCCGAGAACGCCGCCCGCGGCGAACCACCGCCCATCTCGATTCGCCTCTCCGCGCTCTGCACGGCCGTCTCCTTCGGCGTGCTCGCGCTCAGCCACATCCCGGTCGTCGCCGCGCTCGGCTCCACCGTCGCGCTCGTCGTCCTCAGCGCGCTCGTCATGGTCGAGCTCGAGCCGCTCGGCCGGAAAACCCAACCGGCATGACCACGACGCTCACAAAAACCTGGGCCCGCCTGGTCCACGCCCAACCCGACGCCCTCGCCCTCATCGAGGCCGCGAACGGCCGCCGCTGGACCCGCGCCGAACTCTCCGCGCACGCCGATTCCTGGCGCGCCACGTTGCCCCTTGAGGTCGCCGGTCAGCGCGTGACCTTCGCCCTCCCCAACGGCCCCGACTGGTTCGCCGCCTTCCTCGGCCTCCTCCTTGCCGACGCCATCCCCGTGCCCCTCGATCCCTCCGAGCCCGTCGCCGCCCAGCGCACCCTCGCCGCCTCCGCCCGCGCCCCCTTCGCCTGGATCAACGCCCGCCTGGAACCCATCCAAAGTAACCTAATAGGTTACTTTGGTGTTTTCCAAAATTCTCCTTTTTCAACCGGTCCCTCCAAAATACAGAGTAACCTATTAGGTTACTCTGTGCCTCGCGCCTGTCTCGTGAAACTCACCTCCGGCAGCACCGGACGGCCGCGCGCGCTGGCGTTCACGCACGCGCAGATGCTCGCCGACGGACGCCAGATTTGCGCCGGCATGGGCATCACCCCCGACGATCTTAACTTCGCGGTCATCCCCCTCGGCCACTCCTACGGGCTCGGCAATCTCGTGGTCCCACTCCTCGCGCAAGGCACGCCTCTCGTCTGTGCCGGCGCGCCCCTTCCCCATGCGCTCGCCGCCGACATCGCCCTCTGGAAACCCACGGTGTTCCCCGCCGTGCCCGCTCTCCTCCGCGCACTCGCCGCCGCCGATGTGCCCGCCAAACATCTCGCCAGCCTTCGCACCGTTATTTCCGCCGGCTCCCCGCTCACGCCGGAAATCGCCCTGGCCTTTCACGCCAAGTTCGCGCTGAAGCCCCATGGTTTCTACGGCTCCAGCGAGACCGGCGGCATCACCTACGACCGCTCCGGCGACGCCACTCTCGCGGGCCGCAGCGTCGGCGCTCCGCTGAAAGGCGTGACCCTCACGCCCACCCGCGCCGGACGCTTCCGCGTCACGAGTCCGGCGGTTTTTCACACCGGCTCCTTTTGTCCGGCCGACCGCGCCACCCTGACCGACGACGGCGAGCTCGTCCTGCTCGGCCGCACCGGACGCATGGTGAAAATCGCGGGACGCCGCCTCGATCTTGGCGAGCTGGAGCAATCGCTTCGCCGGCTGCCCGACGTGCGCGACGCGTTTGTGGCGCCCCACCCGCATCATCCCGGTGAACTCGCCGCCGTCGTCGCCACTCCGCTCGCCGCCTCGGCGCTGCGCCCGCTCCTGCGCGCCCATCTCGCCTCCTGGAAACTTCCCCGCCGCCTCGTGACCACCGCCGAATTCCCGCTCACCGCCCGGGGCAAGCCCGACGCCCGCGCATTGCACGCGCTGCTGGCCAACCACCGATGACGCCCCTTTCCCCGACCTGGCCGGAGCTCGTCGCCCGCCGTCTGCGCGCCGAACCCGTCCTCAAAGGCGTGGGCACCGCGCTGGGGATGTCGGGCTTCTTTGTGCTGTATTTTGCCGTGCTCAACCACCCGGTGTTCCCCGTGACGACGATGCCGCTCACCGCGCCCGACCGCTGGATCGGTTTTCAACCGCCGGCGCTCATCGCCTACATCTCGCTTTGGGTTTACGTGCCCCTGCTGCCCTCGCTCCTAGCGGAGCGGCGCGAACTCTTCGCCTATGCCCGCGCCACCGGCGTGCTCAGCGTGATCGGGCTGCTGATTTTCATCGTCTGGCCGACGACGATCCCCCGCCCCGACATAGACTGGAGCCAGCACCCCTCGGTCGCCTTCCTCAAAACCATGGACGCCTCCGGCAACGCCTGCCCGTCGCTCCACGTGGCCTTCGCCGTGTTCACCGCGTTTTGGTTCTCGCGCGTGCTCGTCCAACTGGAAGCAAATCGCATCGTGCACACCGCCAATCTGCTCTGGGCCGCGGTCATCATCTACTCGACGCTCGCGACCAAACAACACGTCGCCGTTGACGCGCTGGCCGGCTCGCTGCTCGGCGCGGCCGTCGCCATCGTCAGCCTCAAACGGCTCCGTCCGACACCAACGTCGCCTCAATCTCGATCGTAAGCGCTGCGCGGCAGATGTCGGCGTGCAACCACGTCACCCGGTCGCCCGGCCGCAGCAACCGGCCGGCCAGCGCCACCTCGGCGGCGGCATGATCACCGGCATGACGCAGATAAATTTTGAAATGCCGCGTCCACTCCGGGTCCGCGCCGAGTTCGTCGCCGAGCCCGCAGGCGCGCGAGATCAGGCGCAGGTTGTCGAGCGTGCAGGCGATCTGCCCGGCGAGGTCGTCCGGGGCGATGGTGGCATGCCCCTTGATGGCCGCCGTGCCCGAAACGAAAACATGGCGCCGCCCGCCGACGTCCACCTGCGTCGCCCGTGAAAAACTCGGCGCACGCGTCCCGTGCTCCGGCGGATACTCGTAGGCCGGAACCTGCTCGGGATTCTCGACGTGACGCGGCGCGGCGTCCGTCGCCACGAAGATCACCGCGAGCCGGTCGTCCGGCCCGCCCACCGCCGAGGCCGCCGGCAGGTGCAGCGCGGGACTGCCGCCAAAGACGCTCTCGAAGGCCAGCGAGCGCCCCCGGCAAAACGCGCGGTAGTTTTCCACCCCGTCGCGTCCCTCGGCGTTGATCCGCGGCACGTAGTTCCAGATGCGCACGAGATGCCGCCCCTGAGTGACCGCCAGCAACCGCGCGTAGAGCCAGCGGGTTTGCGCGTTGAGATCGTCTTCGCACGGCTCGGACACCGCGCCGATCAGCATGCCCTCCCGGCGAAACAGTTGAAACCCCGCCTCCCCGCCCGCCGGAGCCGCGTCGTCAAAAATGGCCTCAACCTCCTCGCCGCCCAGCACGGGAACCGGCACGCCAAACGTCGCACCCGCAACCGAACGTCCAAACCCCACCTCAAATCCGCTGATGTCGACGTGCGCATTCATCAACGGCAACCGGCATGCCCCCGCGTTCGAGCTGGCAAACAAGAGTAAACATCCTCGGGACAGGTCCCGGGGCATTCGCCGCCAATTGTAGGAGCGGCTTTACGCCGCGATGACGCGCTCAGCGCGCCTCCGGAATCGCGGCGTAAAGCCGCTCCTACATTCAATCCAAAGCCAGCTTCGTATTGGTATTGGACCCCATGCGAATAAAGGGTGAAGGAAGTCATAAGATCAGTGAGGAACACCGACAGATGAAACCTCATGCGGTTCGACCCTTTACCTTAAAAGTTTTCCGGCCAGAAACGAGTCCCAGTCCGGCGCGATTTGATCGCTCCAAGAAAATCAACAGCCAGGGACCCTCGGCGCATCCCACACGTTAGCAAAAATGAAATATCTCATTCCATTTCTTTTAGCCGCAGTCGTAACCATGACCGGCTGCCGCAAGCCGGAAATAACCTCAAAACTGGAACCATTTATTATCACGGGAACGCCTTCCGCGATATACGAAATGGTCCGGCCAAAAATCCAGAGGATTATTCCAACCCAAACCGAAATCGTAAGGATCGATAATGACACCGGAATGATTCTCCGATTTTCTATTAAGAGCCCAACTGACGGCTCAGTGCGACTTGTGGAAGTTAATATTCAAAAGATAGATAGTAGAGATTCTCGCATTTTAATCTCCTCCGAACAGTTTTCATTCTTTCCAAAGGAAAATCACGATTCGATAGATTCCGGCGTCGAACTTATGATCTCCAAGGAATTCACACCCGGCAGCTAAATATTTCACCCATGAAAACAGTCTCCATCCCCGCCCTGCCGGAAACCGAAGGTCGCTCGCCCACCGGCAAATATCACTCGTTTTCCAAGGACATCTCGCTAGCCCTCGGCGGCATCAAAGACACCGGCGCGTGGGGCGGCGGACACCCCTTCGATCTTCAGCAACGCCACGTTCCCGCCGGTGCCTCGGTCTGCCCACTCCACGCGCACACGTTGCAATGGGAGCTTTTCGTCGTCCTTGCCGGCACCGCCACCGTCCGCACCGGTGACGGCACGAAGACCGTCGTCAAAACCGGCGACACGTTCGTCCAGCCGC
This sequence comes from Opitutaceae bacterium, assembly GCA_041662485.1. Lineage (GTDB taxonomy): Bacteria > Verrucomicrobiota > Verrucomicrobiia > Opitutales > Opitutaceae > Rariglobus. Next base: position 54,558 of record JBAZSJ010000013.1, read on the forward strand.
CCGGCACCGCCCACCAGATCACCAACACCGGCACGGAGGACTTCGTGTTCTTCGTCATCGCCGACAACCTGCCCGTGGACAGCACCTACTATCCCGAATCGGATAAGTGGCAGATCAAGCCCCAGCGAAAACTCTTTCGCATGACCGAGGTGGATTACTTCGACGGCGAGGAGTGATCCGCAGGCAGCCTTACGGCACGAGCACCAATACGTTCACGCGCTCAAGTTCGATGGCGGCCTCCGGCAGAAGCCACCCTTGTCCCTCCGCCGCCAGAATCACCAGACGGCGCTTTTCTCCCGACGACAACGCCACGTCGACTGTGATCGTGCCCTGCCCCATGTTCTTCACCTTTCCCGCAACGAACACATGATCGCGCAGTCCCGCGTTGATGGCGGCCACCTCCTCCCAACGATCTCCCATCTCCATTTCCACCGCCTTTCTGTCGGAGGAAATTCTCAGTTTCACTCCGTCGGCTTCCGGCGATTCCTTGGACCAAGACCGCATCTCAATATAGGCCGCACTCCCAAATCCATCGGTCGTCAAGTTCGTCGCCAAGAGCTGAAAGTGTTCGTTGTTGGATCTGTCCCCTCCGGTCACCTTCAACCATTGGCATACCTCTTCGCCAAACCCCCAGCGGTCCGTGCGCTTCGCCGGTTCTGTTTTAAGCCACAATGCTAGGCGCGCATGCATGCCCGCGGAACGATGGCGTCTTTGCAGGTAGTCCATCGTTGATCTAAGGCTTGTGTAGTCCTCGCCGGACAACACCTGCGGCTTCGGATGCATCACGCCCGCCTCCAGCAATCCATGACTGGTGAGCAACCGGTCGAGACGCGCCAGTTGGGAGCGCTCCGCCACCGCGAACAATCCCACCGGCCCCGCCGCCGCGACCGCGCACAGGATGCACAGGGACACCGGGATCAACCGCAATGATCGCCGCGCCACCTCGCCCGTGCCGAAATAGACGCCGATCACCACCAGCCATCCCGCCAGGACCAGCCCCGCATAACGCGATTCGGTCAACCCGTAGTCGTTCACCCGCTCCAGCACGGCAAACGCGAGCAGTCCCGCCATCGGCACCAGCAGCCGCGCAAACCAGCGCGTGAAAATTTCCGCCCAACGAAGCCCCGTCCCCGCCAGCAGCAAGACCGCGAGCAAGCCCACGACCGCCAAGCCCAGCACGGGTGCCGCCACCCAGCCCTCCGGCCACCGGTGCACCACCGCAATCTTGATGGCATACGGATACAAAATCCCCAGATAAACCACGGCCAGCGGCAGCAGCACGCCGCCGGCGAAAATCCGCAGCCCTCGCGAGGGTTCCAGTTCGGCCTGCTCCCCGGCCGCCGTGCGAGGCACGCCCGCCAGCAGAAAAAGCGGATGAAAGCCCACCGTCACCAACAGCCACAGCTGCATGTATCGGTCGCTCTCCAGTTCAAACTCAAACAGCTGCGCCGCACTCGACATGGCCAGCGCCAGACCCGCGAAGAAAACCACGGCATACAGCACGCCCAGCCAGAACCGCGAAAACAAGACCCAGTTGAACGACCAAAACGCCCGTTGGCTCCCGTGTCTCGCCCCCGAGGCCACACCCAGATGAAGCGCCAACGCGATCACCACGGTGCGCACCCACACGGAATCAGGAACGCCCCCGTCCTCCGCCGGAAGCGTCGCCCAATAACCGGCCAGCAGGATCGAGCCGAGCGCCTGCAACAACCAGATGCGCGACCGCACCCAGCCCCGGCTTTCGCCCGCAATCACGATAAACACGCCGAGCGGCACACCCAACGCGACCGCCAGCGCCACCCGCTGCCACGGCCACTCCGCATCACCCTTCATCTCGACCACAACGAGCAGCACGCCCAACGTCACGAGGGCCGAAAGCACGGCCAGGGGAAAGCGGGCGAGCGCCCGCGCCACGCCGTCAATGATCTTCGCCGCACCAGCCGCCAACCGGGGTTTCATCATCACACGGCAGAGAAAAACCTCCGCAGACGCAAACCACATCCGGGCGCATTGCCATTCGCCCAAATGCGAAGGCCTCCGTTCGCAAAAGGGCATCCTGCGGAAACTTTACCAGCCCTTAACGATTTTCCTCCCCAAGCTCACAATCCATTAAAACAGGTGTGGTGAAATGTGCGGTATGAACTCCCTTACCTCCTCTCCCTCCTCCTCGATCCAGTCGTCCGTCTCCGAAGAACCATTCACCCCGTTCCACTGGCTGCTGGTGCTCGGGTTTCCTCCCTCCCTCGCCGCCCACGTCCTCGCGCCGGACACGTTTCAGGCGGACGATGTCTAACCCGTCGGCCGGCCGGTCGGCGCGCCTCACTCCAGCAGCAGAGCCACTTGCTGGCCGGGGCCATGCACGCCCTCGATGAGAATGCCCTCGACGTCCGCCGTCTTGGACGGGCCGGTGCAAAAAATGATGTTCGGGTCGTCGGCCAGTTGCGTCACCGCGTGCTGGAGATCGAGGTGGATCTGCGCGCGATCGAGCACGGCGATGTGCGCCCACGGCGTCAGCGCGGCGAGGCGGCTGGAGGTCGCGGCATCGGTGAAGATGAGCGTGCCCGTCTCGGCAACGGCGCCGGCGGCGCGGGTGATGCCGAACTGGTAGTCGTCCACGCGCGTGCGGTCGAAGGTCGTCTCGACCGTGAAGCCCGCGGGGAACGCGGACTGCAACCGCGGCCAGAGCAGGGGATCACAGTAGCCGTGGGTCCAGTTGTTCTGCACGAGCCAGGCGACGAGCGCGGGGGCGCCTTCGAGCGGGAGGCCGTTGACGAGCTTCATGCGCGCCTGAAAGAGCGTCCACGCATCCACGTCGCCGCGCAGGGTGCGCATGTGGATGAGTTCGTTGTCCCAGTCAGGCAGCGAGGCGCGCTGGTGGAGCGGCGCGAGGGCGCCGCGGACACGGGAGAGAATGGCTTCGCGATCAGCGCTCATAGTATGTTCCCCGGTAGGGCGGGACCGCTGGGCCCGCCGCGAGAGACGTTCGGCGCGCCCAGCGGTCGCGCCCTACCCTTCATCCATTTCCTGAAATCGCCGCCTTTCCATTCGGGCAGCGAACGCTTGTTTTCCCAGGCGCGCAGCGCGGGGATGGGCAGGAGTTTCGTGGGGAGGTGGTTGATGATCTTGCCGCCTACGAGCGCGGCTTTCCACACGGTCGGCTGCGAGGCGAGCAGCGCCCACGGACCCATCGGCGGCATGCCGGGCGACGGAACGTGCGCTTGCTTGCCCTTGTCGCGCAAGCGCAGAAGCAGGTCGGGAATGGGAATGTTGACGGGGCACACTTCGTTGCACGCGCCGCAGAGGGACGAGGCCTTGGGCAGGTCGGCGAACGCAGGGAAATTCTTGCCGGCGAGGAGCGGCGTGAGCACGGCGCCGACGGGGCCGGGGTAAACGCTGCGGTAGGCGTGTCCGCTGGCCTGGCGGTAGACGGGACACACGTTGAGGCACGCGCCGCAACGGATGCAGCGCAGGATCTCGCGGCACTCGCTGGCGAGAACGTCGGTGCGGCCGTTGTCCACGAAGATGACGTGCATCTCCTCCGGTCCGTCGGGCTGCGCGGCGGACTTCGGGCCGGTGATGAACTCGGTGTAGACGGTGAGCTGCTGGCCGGTGGCGGAGCGGGCGAGGAGGTTGAGCAGGAGGGCGAGGTCGCGGTCGCGCGGGAGGATTTTCTCGATGCCGACCATCGCGATGTGGGTCTTGGCGGCGGCAAGGCAGAAGCGGGAGTTGCCCTCGTTGGTCACGAGCACGAGGCGTCCGCTCTCGGCGGAGATGAAGTTGGCGCCGGTGAGGGCGACGTCGGCCTCCAGATATTTTTTGCGCAGGTGGACGCGGGCGCGCTGCGTGATCGTCTGTGGGTCGTCGTTGTAGGCGCCGAGGCCGTGCTTCTCGAAAGATACGGCGATGTCGCGGCGGTTTTTGTGGATGATCGGTTTGACGAGGTGCGAGGGGTGGTCGCCGTCGATCTGAATGATGAACTCGCCGAGGTCGGTCTCGACGCACTCCACGCCGTTTTTCTCCAGGAAATGGCCGAGCTCGGTCTCCTCGGAGACCATGGTCTTCGACTTCACCATCTTCTTCGCGTTGCGGGCGCGCATGATGTCGAGGACCGCCTGGTTGGCGGCCTCGGCGGTGGCGGCCCAGTGGACGATCACGCCGTTGGCCTGGAGCTTCGCCTCGACCTGCGGGAGGTAGGTGTCGAGGTTTTCGACGACGTGCTGCTTGATCTCGCCGGCGACGACACGGAGGCGGTTGGGATCCTCGAAGTGGTCGAAAAGGGTCTTGGTGCGCGCGTCGTAGCCCTTCTTGGAGCCGTCATACACGGCGGCCTGGGTGGAGGGCTTGAGATTCGCCGCGAACTGGTCGATGGCCTGAAATTTCATGGGGGCGCGGATCAGAGCAGGTTGCCGTTCTTGAGGGCGTCGCGAAGGACCTGGACGAAGTGCTGCGTCTTGATCGGCTTGCCTTCCTTTTCGGAGAGGCCGCCGAGGTGCATCATGCAGCTCATGTCGCCGGAAACGAGGACGGACGGGTTGGCCTTGCGGATGTGGTCGAGCTTCAGGTCGCCCATCGCGCCGGAGATATTGGGAAACGTCACCGAGAACGTGCCGCCGAAGCCGCAGCATTGCTCGGCCTCGCCGAAGGGAACGAGGGTGGTTCCGGCGATGGACGACAGGAGTGCGGTGGCCGCCTCGCCGCTCTTGGAACCGCGCGAGTGGCAGGAGCGGTGGAACGCCACGACCGCATCGTAGCGGCCCGGCCAGGTGGTGATGCCGAGACCGTTGACGATGAAGTCTCCCAGTTCCCACGTGCGGTGGCCGAGCGCCTTGACGTCGGCGAGATCGGGTTCCTTTTCGAATTCGAGAATCGCCCCGTGAAACATCATCGCGGCGCAGGAACCGCTCGGCACGACCACGGGGGCGTCGCCCGCGAAGGTTTGCACGGTGTGCCGGACGACCTTGCGCGAGGCGTCCCAGTCGCCGCCGTTGAAAGCCGGCTGGCCGCAGCAGGTCTGCGACTCGGGAAACTCGACCGTGCAGCCGAGGTATTCGAGCACCTCCACCGTCGCACGCGCGACATCGTCATAAAACGCGTCGCACAAACAGGTGGCCATGAGCTGCACGCGTTTGCCGGTGGGACGAGGACGGTCTTGGTTGAGCATGGAGGGGAATCGCACCAAGCTGCCCGCCTGAACCGTCAGGGCAACCCCGAACGAGATAGAATTTGAAAGTTTTTGGTAGATTTTGAGAGATTAGCCCGCCAGCTTTTTCCACCACCCTTTTCCCATGCCCACCCCCGCCACTCTCTATTGTGCAGCCATCGACCTCGGAGCCACCAGCGGCCGCGTGATCCTCGGCACCTGGTCCAAAGGCAAACTCTCCCTCAACGAGGTCCACCGCTTCGCCAACGCCTTCCAGTCCATCGGCACGAATGATTACTGGAACATCGTCGGCCTCTGGAACGAGATCCTCACCGGACTCGCCAAGGCCGTCGCCGCCCTCCCGCGCGGTGCCAAGCTCGCTTCCGTCGGCGTGGACACCTGGGGCGTGGACTACGCGCTCGTCAACGACGCCGGCCGCCTCGTTTTCCCCGTGCACGCCTACCGCGACGCCCGCACGCAGCCCGGCCTCAAGCGCCTGAGCGACACCCGCGCCGCCCTCGAACGCATCTACGCCGCCACCGGTATTCCCGCCGTCTTCTACAACTCCTCGTTTCAACTCGAGGAAACCGTCGCCAGCTGCCCCGCCATCGAAGACCTCGCCACGCGCTGCCTCTTTCTTCCCGATTACTTCAACTACCTCCTCTCCGGCCGCATGGCCAACGAGCTCACCATCGCCAGCACCACGCAGCTCCTCGACGTCCACTCGACCGACTGGTCCCGCGCCGCGCTCGATCATTTCCACCTTCCCGCGACGTGGTTTTCAAAACCCGTCCTCGCCGGCACCAAGCTCGGCAAGGTCCGCAACATCCCCGCCCTCGCCTCGACCCAGGTCATCGCCGTCCCCGGCCACGACACCGCCTGCGCCTACGACGCCATGCCCGCCTCGCCCGACGGCACCGACCTCTTCCTGAGCTCCGGCACGTGGTCGCTCGTCGGCTTCGAGAGCGACACGCCCGTCCTCGGCGCCGAGGCCCTCGCCGCCCGCATCGCCAACGAACGCATCGGCGACGGCCGCTACCGTCCCCTCACCAACGTCATCGGCCTGTGGCTCCTCGAAGGCACGTTCAAGGACTTCGCCTCCCGCCCGACCAACAACGCCGGGTGGGCCAAGCTCATCGCCGCCGCCGAAAAACTTCCCGCCCCCGCCGCGCTGCTCGACGTCACCGATCCCGCGCTCACGAACCCGAAGTCGATGAAGGCCACCATCGACGCCCAGTTGAAACGCCGCAAGCTCCGCGCCCCGCGCGACCTCGCCGGCTACGTCCGCCTCATCTGCGACTCGCTCGGCCAGGGCCACGCCAACGCGATGCGCGCGTTCGAGCGCCTCGCGAACAGAAAATTCAATCGCATCCTCATCGTCGGCGGCGGCTCGAAGAACCGCCTGCTCTGCCAGGCGACCGCCGACGCCTGCGGCGTGCCCGTCGTGTCGTTCGCCCTCGAAGGCACCGCCGTCGGCAACCTCGCCTCGCAGCTCATCTCGCTTGGCTCGGTGAAGGACCTGAAGACCTTCCGCACCCTCCTCGGAAAATCCCTCAAGCAGACGGTCTACGCCCCGCGTTAACTCGCGCTGAAATTGGCCTCAGCCGCGTCCATGCAGCCGAGGTGAAGAGCCCTGTGACCGACGAAACCAAAAGCTAGAGCATTTCAAATAAAACTGTGGCCGCGAGCGCCAGCGAGTGGACGAGCCACCACTCGCTGGCGCTCGCGGCTACGGTCGTTATAGCGGCTACGACATTTATTAAACCGCTCTAAAAGGTGGACGGCGATCTCCGAGCGCCGTTGAAGCCGTCCGCCTGCCGAACGCGCTCGGAGATCGCGTCCACCTCATATTCAACTGCATGGTGCCGGGCTCAAGGCGTGGAGGCGGGCACGGAGAGCTTGATCAGGCCGCCCAGCTTGGGCGCGGTCTTGGTCGCGCCAGGCAACAGGAAGAAGCCCTGCCCCACCGTGTCGCCCGCCGCCGGAGCGACCAGTTGCAGGAACGTGCCCTCCAACGGAACCACCCGGGCGGGCATGGAACCGACCGCCGCCAGATTCATCGTGCCGGTAAAGGAACCGTCCGCCAGATTCACCGTCGCGGTCAGCGAAGACGTGCCGCTTCCCGTGAGCGTCGCGGTCGTCCCCGACGCGGGCAACGTCACGGTGACCGGCAGACTGTAAGTGTTGTTCGGAGATTGGTTGGACAGTCCTTGGATGGCCCCCGCGTCCGCGCGGGAAACCAGCAGCGTGAGCGTGCGGCCGGAACCCAGGCCCAGCTTGGTGGCCAGCGCCCCCACGTCGGCGACAGGCGTCCACGGCTCGACGACCAGGTTGAGACCGAGCCAGCCAAAGCCGGCGGGGAACACCTTGTCCTTGGTGCTGGCGTTCTTGCTCCAATAAAAATCCTGCCCCCGACCGGAGGCCACATGGTAGGTCGAAGGCTGCCCGTCGCGCGGGCTAAGCGGCAGAAAGCCCGCCGCATAACTCCACGCCCGCTTGTAGGGCATGATCATGGGCCGGTAGGTCCCATCGGCGTCGGTCGCATACGAACCGGTCACCACCGTCCCGTCCGAAAACTTCCCGCGCAACGACATCACTCCCGTGGGAGCGATCGTCACCACCATATGGCCGGCCCCCGAGGGAGCGGGCAGCGTTCCATAGTTGTAAACATCGCCCAGCGTCATCGCATAGGAACCTTGCCAAGGGGCCGGCGAGCTCGCGCCGTAGCCGCCCACCTTCGCGCCGCCTACCATGGTATCGACCGAGGGCGGCGTCCCCGGAAGGGTCAAAGAGCCCGTGAAAACACCATCCCGGTCCACCGCGATGGCCAGCGTGGCGCCACCTTTCAACGGAATGCTGGCAGACGCCGACGAGTTGAGGGCGTTCAAGGCAAGCACGCCCTTCAACTTGGCGACAAACCCGTTTCCATACGTCATCGTGCCGGTGTAAGCCCCGTTCGCGGCGACCAGAATCGCGATCTTGCCGCTCGGCACGCCGCCGGTGCTGAACAGCAGTCCCTCAAACGCACCGGTCATCGCCGGCAAAAACGGCTGCACCACCAGCATGCGGGTCGTCACCGCGCTCTTCGTCTTCCCCACCTGAGACCAGGCCGTGTAGCTGTAGACCCCGGGACCGGACGCGACCGTGCCGGTGATCTGGCCGGTCGAGGCGTTGATTTTCAGACCTTTGGGCAACCCTTTGGCAAAGTATTTGGTGCCGGCGCTCGCGCCGCCGCCCGCGATAGCCAGCGGAGACCCTTGATGCACCACGCTCGGAGCCGCGCCCAAAACAGTGATGCGCTGGGCGGTCGTTGTCGTGCCGGCCCCGACGGCGGTCACGATGCAGTGATACTGGTCGCCCGCCGCCACCAAGTTGGCCGGCACCATCAAGCTCGCGGTGGTCGTGCCCGTGTAGCCGTCGCCATCATGAATGTCGGCCCAGCCCGCGCCGCCTGCGGGAAACCGCTGCCATTGGAATGTCGCCGCAGCCGTGTTGGCCACGCGAAAGGCCGCCGCCTGACCCGCACCGACGGTCACTCCTGTCGAGCTGGCGATAAAGGTGGATTCCACGACGTGCCCGCTCGTGTCGGCGGCACGCACGGTGATGCCCGCCGCGCCTGCGGCCTGCGGAACGAGGACGAGCTGGCTGGTCGCGAGCGTGGCCCCGGTGATGCTCGCGGTGATGATGGCCGGATTGGTGCTCTCCACGCTCAGGAGCGGCAACAGCGGCAAGGAGTCGATCACCACCAGGTTGCTGATCTGCAGCGAGCCACCCGTGTAATTATACAGGGGCATGTCCGTGAAATCGCCCCCGAACAAGCCCGAGGCATCATAAGTTGGGATGGCCGCGATCGCATCCGCCACCGACATGCCGGTGCCCAAGACCTGCGCAAAGACGGTGAAGCCGCCGTTTTGGTTGTCCAGGTTGGCGCTGTTGTCCACGAGGTTGATGAACCACTGGTTGGTGGCGCTGTTGATCGTCTCCGGCGTGGGATCTTGTCCCTCGGCCGGCCCCACCTTGGCCATGGCCAGCGTGCCGCGCGTGTTGGAGAGATTGAACTCGTTGACCACGGTCCCCAGCGACTGCACATCGTAAACCGTCGAGCCGCCCAGGGTATGACCGCCCGTCTGAAATATAAAATCCGCCACCAAACGCTGGATCAGCAGATGATCATAGGCCCCGGACGTCACATAGCTCAGGAAATTGGCCACCGTGGCGGGCGCCTTGTCGTCGCGCAGCTCGATGTTGATCTTCCCCAGTGTGGTGTTGAGTTGCACGACCTGCCCCGTTGCTCCGGGAATCCCGAAGAAGGCCCCCAGATTAAGGGAGGCGGCACCGGACCCGGTGCCGACATTCAACGCCGGCAGGGGCTGAAGAACCGCCGGCGTCGCCGAGGTTTCATCTGAAGCCCCATGCGCACGCACGCAGGCAATCGCAGCCGCCAGGATCAAGACAAAGGGTAGTCTCATAAAAGGGGCTGAACATAGCCCTCTCCACCTCACTCGCAAAGCTTTTGTGCGAGATCCGACACCGCCGCCCCTCAAGCCGGACGCTTCGCGCACTCGCGCAACCGGTTGTAAAGCGCCTCCAGCCGCGGAGTCGGCACGCCCTTCGCCTGCGCACGCCTCAACGGCTCCCCCCAGATCGGCTCCACTTCAAGCGGCCTGCCCGCCAGATAGTCCAACATCGTCGAGGGTTTATACGGCCCCATCGTTCGCGTGCGCTCGACTTGGTGAGTCACAAAATCCTCGGGAATCTTGAATCCATACGCCGCCGCCGCCGCCTGCACCTCGCGCATCAGCGCCCACACCTCGGCCTCCCGCTCCGGCGACTGCAGGATCACGTCGGTCGTCATCCCGCCGTGCACCACCGAAAGGCCGTTGAAGGGCACGTTCCAAACCAGTTTCTTCCAACGCGCCTCAAGCAGGCTCGGACTGATCTCCGTCGTCACTCCGGCGCGCCCAAACCAATCCGCCACCGTCTGCGTGCGCGGCTGCGGTCCGCCGGCAAACTCGCCTATCACCACATACCCCTGCATCGTGCACTCGGCCACGCCCGGCGCGATGCGATTGGCGCATATAAAACACAGTCCGCCGAGCGTCCGCTCCGGTCCGACGATCACCGCCACCGGTTCGTCCACGCCCATGCCGTTCTGCAAATTCAGCACCACGGTGTTCGCATGGAGCAACGGCGGCAGTAAACGCGCGAGCTGGTCGTTGGCGGTGGCCTTGAGCGTGACGATCACGAGATCGACCGGCCCGATTTCCTCCGGCGTCGCGGCGACCTTCACCGACGGCAACGTAAAATCCCCGTCCGTCGTCTTCACCAAGATCCCGCGCGTGCGCAGCACCTCGAGGTCGCTCCGCGCCAAAAACGAAACGTCGGCCCCGGCCCGCGCCAGCCGCCCGCCGTAATACAGCCCGAGCGCACCCGACCCGACGATGGCGATGGAAGAAATTTGGGACACCCGTGAACACTAGGATGGATGAGCGGCAAGAATCCAGAACTCTGAATGCCTTATCCTTTATCTGCGACGATCCGCGGTTAGAGCGGTTTCAGTAAACCTGTAGCTGATTTGAAATGTAGGCCCGACCGGTGGTCGGGCTTTTTCGCTCCCAAGCAACCCGACCACCGGTCGGGTCTACACCCGTGCATCCTTCCCATGATAAATGGCCACAGTTTTATTTGAACCGCCCTAAAACTTCGTGTCGTTGATCCCCGCCCCCTATGCCCGGAAACGGCCTGATCGTGCTATAAAAAGCCCTTCCCGTGAAGGCGCCCCTCCCCGCCGTCTGCTATCGTTGGCCTCCACTTTTACCCATGCCCACCCTCCCCCGCCTCACCGACCTGCGCTGCGAACACCTCGTCAATCCCCTCGGCCTCGACGAAGCCGCGCCCCGCTTCTCCTGGAAACTCGCCGACACCCGCACCGGCGCCGCCCAGGTCTCCTACCAAATCGAAGTCTCCGCCACCAACGCGGTCGTGTGGGACTCGCGGCGCGTCGACGCCGACACCTCCGTCCTCGTTCCCTACGACGGCCCCGCGCTCGAACCGCACACCCGCTACCACTGGCGCGCGCGCATCTGGGACCAAACCGGCCTCGTGACCGCCTGGAGTGAAACCGCCTGGTTCGAGACCGGCTTTCTCTCGCCCAACGCCACATGGCCGGCCGCGGAGTGGATCCATCTTTCGCTTCCGGGCAACGCCGACATCCAGCCCGTCGCCCAGCTTCGCAAAACCTTCCAGCTTCCCTCCGCGCCCCGCGAAGCCCGCCTCTACATCACCGCGCGCGGAATCTTCGAACCCCATCTCAACGACAAACGCATCGGCCGCGACGTGCTCACCCCCGGCTGGACCGACTACCGCCACCGCATCGAATACCTCGCCTACGATGTCACCGCGCAGCTCCGCGCCGGCGACAACACCCTCGGCGCCCTCCTCGCCAACGGCTGGTATGCCGGCAACCTCGCATGGGCGAACACCCGCGAACACTATGGCTCGGAGACCGCCCTCCTCGCCACCTTGCGCATCGTCGCCGCCGACGGCACCGTCCACTGGATCGGCACCGACTCTTCCTGGCGCGGTTCACCGGGCCCCATCCTCTCCGCCGATCTCTACAACGGCGAAACTTACGATGCCCGCCTCGAAGCCCGCGACTGGTGCACACCCGCCTCTCCGGCCAAAGGCTGGAAATCCGCCCGCGTGCTCGCCTTCCCGACCGTCGCCCTCACCGCCAAGGCCTTCGGCCGCGTGCGCACCATCGAGGAACTCAAGCCCGTCGCCCTCACCCAGCCCGCGAAAGGCCGCCACGTTTTCGACCTCGCGCAAAACATGGTCGGCAACATCCGCCTGCGCATCCGCGCGCCGCGCGGCGCCCGCATCACCATCCGTTACGCCGAGATGCTCCAGACCGACGGCACCCTCTACACCGCCAATCTCCGCTCGGCGAAATGCACCGACACCTACGTCTGCAGCGGCGGCGGCGAGGAAATCTACGAGCCGCGCTTCACCTTCCACGGCTTCCGCTACGTCGAACTCTCCGGCCTGAAAACCAAGCCGCGCCTCGACGCCGTCACCGGCCTCGTCTGGCACACCGAGATGACGCCGACCGGCACGTTCACCACGTCGAACCCGCAGGTGAACCAGCTCCAGAGCAACATCCGCTGGGGCCAGCGCGGCAACTTTCTGGAAGCCCCCACCGACTGCCCGCAGCGCGACGAACGCCTCGGCTGGACCGGCGACGCCCAGGTGTTCATCCCCACCGCCGCCTTCAACTACGATGTCGCGTCCTTCTTCCGCAAATGGACGCGCGATCTCGTGGACGGCCAGTATGAAACCGGCGCCTACCCCGACATCGCGCCCGACCTCATGCGCAACCTCTACCCCGAAGCGGAAGGCGGCAACGCCGCCTGGGCCGACGCCGGCGTCATCTGCCCCTGGGTCGCCTACCAAAAATACGGCGACACGCGCATCCTTGAGGAAAACTACCCCGCGATGGTGCGCTACATCGATTACCAGCAGCGCACCTCGACCAACCTCATCCGCCCCGACACGAACTATGGCGACTGGCTTTCCCCCGAGGCGACCAACCCGTCCTGGGCCGCCACCCCGTGCGATCTCATCGGCACCGCCTACTTCGCCCGCACCTCCGGAATCATGGCGGAGATCGCGCGCATCCTCGGCCATGCCGCCGACTCCAGGCGCTTCTCAAAACTCCACGCCAAAGTCGTCGCCGCCTTTAACCGCCACTACGTCAGCAAGGACGCCCGCATCGCCGGCGACACGCAGACCGCCTACCTCCTCGCGCTCGGCTTCGACCTGCTCCCGGAAAAACAACGTCCCGCCGCGCTCGCCCATCTCGACCGCGCCTTCAAGCGCCGCAACCACCACCTCTGCACCGGCTTCGTCGGCACGCCCCTGCTCTGCCCCGTGCTCACGCGTTTCGGACGCACCGACCTCGCCTACAAACTCCTCTTCAACGACGACTACCCGTCGTGGTTTTTCCCCATCAAAAACGGCGCGACCACCATGTGGGAACGCTGGAACAGCTGGACGCCCGACAAGGGCTTCGGCGAAGTCGGCATGAACTCCTTCAACCACTACGCCTACGGTGCGATCGGCGAATGGCTCTACTCCACCGTCGCCGGCATCAGCGAACTCGCCCCCGGTTTCAAGCGCATCCTCCTGCGCCCCCAACCGCACGAAAAGCTCACCCACGCCGCCGCCACGCTCGAGTCGCCCTACGGCCAAATCGGCAGCGCCTGGAAACGCACGCGTTCCACCCTCGCGTGGACGGTCGTCGTTCCGCCCAACACGCAGGCCGTCGCCGTCCCGCCCGCCGCCTCGCTCGACGCGGTCAAGGTCAACGGCAAGCCCTGGTCCGCGCACGAGGGCATCCGCGCCGCCGTCGCCTTCGACGGCCGCCCCGCGCTCACGCTAACGCCCGGTCGCTACAAGTTCACGATGCCGACGTAGGGCCGGCGCTCGCGCCGCGCCCGGATCGAATGTGACCACGCTGCCCGCAGCAAGAGGCGCGGCGCAAGCGACGGCCCTACATCTGAACCTGCGTCCCCCTCCACTCCCCCGGCGTGCAGCCCATGCGCCGGCGGAACTGGCGGGCGAAATAATTGCTGTCGTTGAACCCCGCCGCCAGCGCCGCCTCCGTCACGGTCTTGTCCGCGTCGCGCAGCAGGTGGCACGCGCGCGCCAGCCGGGCTTGCAGCACGTAGTCTATCGGCGACGTGCCCGTCACCGCCTTGAACGCCCGCTTGAACGTGCTCAGCGACATGCCCGCTTTTTTGGCGAGCACGTCCAGCCCGATCACTTCCTCATGACGTTCCTCGATGTGGCCGATCGCCTTTTGCACCGCGAGCAGCCGGCGTCCGCCGGACGACGCGTGCGCGCCGTAGCCTCGCGCCAGCCGCACCAGCAGTTGCACAAACAGCGCCTCGACCAGCGCCGCGCCGCCGGGCACGTAGCGTTTCGCCTCGGCGTCGAGCTCGCGCACGAGCGTCATCACGCGGTCGAGTTCTTCGGGCGGCAACCGCAGGTGGCCGACAAATCCCTGGGCGTCGCGATACTTCGGCTCGGACTCGAACAACGCCTGATACCCCGGCATGCGACGCAGTTCCTCGGTCGGCTCCGGCAGGCGGACGGGCAGGAAAAGCACGTTGGTGAGGCTCAGCCGCCGCGTATCGGCAAAGCCGTGCGGATGCTCCGGCGGCATGAAAAACACGTCGCCCGCCGCGATCGGATAACGTCCCTGTGCCGTCACGTGCGAGGCCGTTCCCCCCGTGATGACGGTCAGCTCGGCAAACTCGTGGCGATGCACCCCCATCGCCCCCTGCGCCGGCATCGACAGCACGGCCACCGGCAGTTCCGGCACCAAAAAATAATCGGCGACGCGCAGCCTGTTCATGAGGTGAGCCGAACGTGCTGGTCACCGCAACGGACGTCAATGCGGGAGCCGACCCGCAAGCTCAGGCCTTGGCCGGGGCCGCGGTGGAATTGCGGACGACGAGGCTGGTCGGAATGACGACCTTGCGGGGCGCGCTTTTCACGGCGTCCTCCTCGTCCAGCTCCAGGATCGCCTGCAGCTCGCGCACGCCCGTGCGGCCTATTTCGGCGATGGGGACATGCACCGTCGTGAGCGGAGGATGGAGCGAGGCCGCCAGCGGAACGTCGTCAAAGCCCGTGATGCTGATATCCTCCGGAACGCGCAGGCCGAGCTGGTGGGCGCGGCTGATCGCTCCGGCGGCGGCGGAATCGTTGAAACAGTAAAGCGCGGTCGGGCGCTCGGCACAGCGCATGATGTTGTCGATCGCCGTGACACCGCCCTGCGTGCCCAGCACGCCGAAGAAGCCGTAATCGGGCGGCAGCTCGATGCCGTGCTCCGCCAGCACGGTCTCGATGGTCCGGCGCTGCTCAAGGATGTTGTAGGAGTTGGCCCCGAGCGGCCCGAGCGAAAAGGCGATCCGCCGGTGCCCCAGGCCGATCAGGTGGGTGAGCATCAGCCGCGTGCCGGTGACATAGTCGGGAACGACGGACACCATGCCTTGCAACGGCTGATACTGGCCGAGGTAAACGGCCCGGGCGTTGTTCGCCTGGATCGCCTCGAGCAGACTCAGGTTGGCCTGGCCGGCGCACAGGAACTTGGTGGCGGTGCCGTTGCGCAGCGGGGCGGGCAACGCCTCGGGATGCGCGTGGTAGTCCACGGCATCGTCGAACTGGCAGAAGGTGATCTGGCCGGCGCGGTCGGCAAGGGCCTCGACGACGCCGGAGAAAAGATAGGAATAGTAGGAGGTGCGGACGTTATCGACGGACTTGGGCAACAAGAAACAATAGCCCCCAAATTCGGGATATATCAGGTTCAAGGCCCTCGGATCCTTCGGCTGATACCCGAGATCGCGACAGGTCTTCAGGATGAGCGCGCGGGTGCGCGGACTCACCCGCCCGCGTCCGTCGGCGCTGGTGAGCAACGAAGAAACCGCCCCGGGCGACACACCGGCAAGCCGCGCGATGGTCGTAACCTTCACCGCACGCGCCTTTCCCGTTGAATCTCCCCGCACAGGCGATGGATCGGCGATGGAGGGAACGGAGGCGTTTTCAGCTTTCGGCATAAGCACTCTATGTGACGACCGATTTATTCCAGTCAATCTTTTACATAAACCATACCGATAAGAGAAATTCATCATCGGTTACACCGATAAATCTGATTTTAGCCAAAACGCGGGCCATGCTTTACCCCAGAGCGAGAGCACTCATATTGGCACAAAAAACTTGACGTGACATTTTTTTATACCTGAACTGGTAAAAGTTTTTCTTTTTCAGTAAAAAATTAACCGAACATCCCCATGAATACCCAACGCATCCGTCTCCCGTTGCTCGCGGCCACCCTGCTGACCGGCGTTTCCACCCTTCCCGCCGCCGATGTCACTTGGGTGGGCAACACCTCCAATCTCTGGAACGTCGGCGCCAACTGGTCCACGGGCGCGATACCGACGTCGGGCTCCACGCTGGTCTTCGGCGCCCCCGGCTCATCGGGTGTCGCGCTATCGGACAACATCACCAGCCTGACGGTGGGTGGCACCAACACCGATGGCATCGTTTTTGATTCGACCGCCGCCGGCTACACGATCACCAAGACCGGCACCCTCACGCTCGCGAGCAGCGGGACGGGCATCGGCATCAAGGACACGTCCCTCTTCGCTCAGAGTATCGCCAACCCCAGCTTCTCGAGCAACCAGACGGTTCAGGTCGGCGACACGACCGGCGCGGCGCTTTCCACGCTTACTATCCAAGCCGGATTTTCAGGGGGAACATCTCGTTTCACAAAAACCGGCACCGGCCTGCTGGCGTTCGGCGGTAGCGGCTCGACGTTAGGTGGATTGACCGTGAATCAAGGGACCGTAGGTGTCGGAAACGACGGCCAGATTGGGACAGTCCCCACTGGCACCACCGCAACGGTGGGTTGGATTGTCCTCAACGGCGGAACGCTTCGGGTGCAAGCCAACACGGGTGGTTCTTGGGAGATCAATGCGAACCGCGGCATCGCTTTGGGCGATAACACGGCGGGCTCAGGCGGCACACTCAACCTTTATACCACCAATGCTGCCGTGAACGCGGTTTCCGTAACCTACAACGGCATCATCGCCAACTATGGAACCGCAGCAAACAGCCTGACGAAGACAGGCATTGAGATCCTCTCCCTAGGCGGCCCGAATACCTACACCGGTGCGACCAAGTTGAACCAGGGCCAGATGACCTTGGATTTCACCGCCGCCACGGCCCCCACCAGCAACATTATCAGCAACAGCAGCACCCTGGTGATGGGCGACATGCCGACCTCTTTGTCCAATACCACGTCCGGAAGTCCGATCCTCTTGGTGCAGGGCAGCAACACGGCTGCCACGAGCCAGACCTTCGACGGAACCGCCATCCATGCGGGCAATGCCAGCTTCATGGCACGCGGCGGCACCTCCACTTACAACACGACCCTCTCCCTCGGCGCGCTTACCCACAGTGCGGGCGGCACCGTCGGTTTCAGCACCATGACAAATACCTCCAGCGGAAAGGGCGTCATCACGACCACGACCACGAACACCAACGGCATCCTCGGCGGCTGGGCCACCACGGCGGCGTCCGTGGGCACCGGCACGGTTCCACTGACGCAGACCGACTGGGCGGCCAACGACGGCAGCGGCAACATCGTCGCCTACGCCGGCTACACCATTGCAACTTCCACGCTGGCAAACAATGCGGCCAACAACGTCCGCATCGACAGCACTTCGAGCGGCAATATCACACCCACTTTCACTGCCAACGTCAGCGATCTGAACACGATCCAAGTGACCGATACGACGGCAACCCGCACCATTGCCGTTGGATCTGGCAAAACCCTTCGTTTCGGCGCGTTCGGAGCTATATGGAATAGCTCGAACAAAGCGTTGACCGTCGGAGTGGACACGGCCACCGGCGGCACGCTGACCGCCGGCGGTGCGACGGACACGGCAGGCGAAATCGTTTTCAACACGGTTGCCGCCATCACCGTCAATTCCGCCATCGGCGACAATGGTTCAGGGGTCGTCAATCTCGTGAAGACGGGTTCCTCAAACCTGATCCTTAACGCGGCCAACACCTACACCGGCGGCACGGTCATCAACCAAGGAACCATAGGTGCCAAGGTCGCCGGGGCCTTCGGTGGCAGCGGCCAAACCGTGACCGTCATGACCGGTGCAACGGCCAGCCTGACCGGCACGGGACTCACCTACGCGAACAACTTCAACCTTGCAGGTAGCGTGGCGCTTACTCCGGGCACCAATACGGTGAGCGGCACGGTGACATTGCTGGGTGATACAACAATCGGCTCTTCCGGTGCGGGCAGTGCCACGTTCACCGGCAAGATCACCGGTGACTACAACCTCTCGTTTATCGGCACCTCCAATACGCTGTCGAATACGGCCAACGATTTCGGCGGGAACCTGGGCATCAACGGATCTGGCGCATCGGCGATTTCGACCAGCGCTGTGACTGTGAAACTGGGCGCCAGCAACGTGATCTCCAATGGGGCAGGCAAAGGGAATGTCTATATCACCGGCGGTACGGCCGGTTCGACACTGGACATGAACGGCCAGACGGAGACGATCAACGGCCTCGTGTCCGGCGGAACCGTCGCCCAATCGCGCATCACCAATACGAACGCCGCGACAGCCACGCTCACCTTGGGCGACAACGACCAGACCGCCACCTATGCGGGCACCATCCTCGACGGCACCGGCAAAGTTGCGATCACCAAGATCGGCGCGGGCGTCCAGACTTTCGGCGGCGCCAATACCTACACGGGCAACACCACGATTTCCAACGGCACGCTGGCGTTGAGCTCAACGGGCTCCATCGGCGGCAGCGCCATCGTCTCGGTCGCCTCGGGCGCCACATTTAACGTCAGCGCGGTCAGCGGCTACGCCGTCGCCTCGGGCCAGACCTTGCGCGGTGCGGGCTCCGTCATCGGAGCGGTCGCCGCCGGCAGCGGCGCGACGGTCGCGGGAGGCGTCGATGCCAGCACCCTCGGCACGCTGACCTTCAGCGGCACGCTGGATGTCACTGCGGCGACGGTTTCCCTAAAACTCAACAGCACCGCCGGCACGTCCGATTTGCTCGTCGCCAACGGCCTCACGCTCGGCGGCGCCACGCTGTCGCTGTCGGAACTCGTCAGCGGGACCTGGGCCGGCGCCAGCACCTTCACCTTGGTGGATAACACCTCCCTCACGAGCGTCAGCGGCACGTTCGCCGGTTATGTCGAAGGCGCCACCGTCACCGTCGGCAGCAATAACTTCACGATCAGCTACCTCGGCGGCACAGGCAACGACATCACGCTCTCGGTTGCCGCCATCCCCGAGCCCTCCACCTACGCCTTCGCGGCCGGTCTCGTCACCCTGGGCCTCGTCATGGTCCGCCGCCGTCGCGCCGGAAAAGCCTCGGTCTGATCCGTAACCATTCATTTGTCGGTAGGCTGCGAGCTTGCTCGCGCTCCGGGAAGCGCCCGCAAGCGGGCTGCCTACCCGTTCACTCTTCAGTTTTCGAAATCACGAGGTAATTCCACGCCGACTGAATTTCTACGACTGATCCTGCTTTCCGCCATTCCTTCGTCTCACCCAAAATCCTTCGATGCCCCTCGTTTCCCGTTCCGTGCTTTTCCCCGCCCTCATGCTGGCGCTGGCCGCCGCGTGGCCCGGCGCCGTCTCGGCCCAATCCGTCAAAACCCCGGCCGACTGGGACCTCAAGGTCGGCCAGAACCTGAAAGGCAAGCTTCCCGTCAAAGGCGAGGCTTGGCTGCCCGATGACGACACCTACGCATGGCAGGGCGCCCGGTATATCGAAGGTTATCTCGCCCTCGCCCGGGTGACCGGCGACCGCAAATACATGAACGACTCGAGGGAAATCCTCGACTACATGCTCTCGAACCGGGACGACATCCGCTTCGCCGGCAAGCCGCTCAACGCGGTTTATTCCTACGCGCCGACCTACTACATGTTTCATCGCGGCACCCCGGCCAAGGGCTGGCGCCGCAAGTCAGGTCCGGTCACCCCCGAGGGTCCGTCCATGGGCGTATCCGTGCTCATCGACGGCCGCATCTGCGAGATGTTCATCCAGTGGTGCGAACTCGCCCGCCAGGGCTTTCCCGGCGTTTACGAGGCCGACATCACCCGCTACCTCGACCGCGTGCAGGAGACCATCGAGATGCACCTGCCCTCGTTTTTCCCGGTCGGCAAGGTCGATCCCGCCAAGATCACCTACCACGCCACCTTGCCTGACGGCGGGTTTCGCCACTGGTGGCATATCACCAAACTTCCCATTACTCCCGCCGCGTCCGAAGCGCCCCGCACCTTCAGCGGGCAGATCCCCCTCAACCACAGCATGACCATGGCCCGGGCGATGCTCGGCTACGGCCGGCTGCGCGGCACCGACGTCTATCGCGACAAGGTGCAGTTGGTCGTGAATTTTTTCCTCAACTCCATCGATCCCGCGGTGAAGGACCGCGCGCTCTGGGAATACGATCCGGCCCGCAAGGACCGCTTCGACATCGAGGACGTCGGCCACGCCACCATCGACCTGTCGCTCATCGAGGCCGCGTATCGCGCGGGCGGCTACGGCATCGACGACACCCTCGTGAAACGGCTGGTAAAGACGTTCCACGGTTTCTACTACGAGCCCACCCACGACGTGTATTTCAACATCAGCGGCCCCAAGAATCCCGGCGACCTGCCCCGCAAAAACTACGGCGAGCGCACCGCCATCGGCTTCGCTTCGTGGCTGTGGTTGGCGGAATTCGACCCGACGATCGCCGCCAAGGTGCGCGCCACCTACGAGGACTACTTCACTAACGGCTCGTCCGGCTTCACGATGGGCGGTTGGGGCAACCTGCTCTACGCGGAAAGCGTGATCGCGGGCAAGGCGGCCATCGTGCTGCCGAAGACGCCTGTCCAACCGGCCGCACGGTAACGATCCTCGGGCAGCGAGTGTATGTGTAGGAGCGGCTTTACGCCGCGATGACGCGCGCAGCGCGCCTCCGGAATCGCGGCGTAAAGCCGCTCCTACATTCAAGCCGAAGCCAGCTTCGGCTTCGCTCCCGCCACCGTCTTTATCGGTTGCGAGTCACAACCAGCGGGGCGGCGGCGGCAGCGTCTGATGCACCGCTCGCACCTGAATGCGGGTGGAGCCCGGATTTTTTGGCGAAAGGACGATCAGCAGCACGCGCGTGTTCGGGCTGACCGACAACGGCGCGTCATACAGCGCGACCCAGCCCGCCGGCATGCGCACGGCCAGACCCACCGGCATGCCCGGATCGTGATCTTCATCGGGCGGGAGAAAAGCTGTGGTGGAAAATATATGCGAGATACCGGGCGGCAGCGAAACCTGCTCTCGTCCGATGCGACCGGCGAGGATTGCGGGCGTTGCGTTGATGACGCGCAGCGTCTCCGGCGGAAAGGCTGCGGGACTGTCGTCGCTGGCGAGCACGTCGAATTCCAAGCCGTCGGCGTCGGGCGCGGTCTTGGGAACAAGCACGAAAAGCGCGGTGCGCACCCCTTGCGGCCACGGCGTGCGGGCGACGATCTTCCGGACGGGAAGCCCCGTCACGGGATCAACGACCTCGCGCCCGACTTCCCATTTCTCGCCGGAAGCCGCCGGTTGCTCTGGCGAACGCACCTGGCGACTCAGGACAAGCGGGACAAGCGCCGACGGACTGCGGGCATAGTCTAGCCCGTTCCAATTGCCGGCCGAACCGGCGAGCACCGTAAACGTGCGGGGAAGCGCGGACTCGGCGGAGAACCCGCACACACTCGAAAAACCAAGGGCGAACAGGATCAAATATCGGTTGAGGAGAGCCATCGGAATTGGGTGATTTGAAATTTGCGGCCAAGGGGATACTTGACCGGGTTGGGTGCGAGGGGATCGGTCATCACGTTGGTGGTGCCGCTGGCGGGCGCGGTCAGGTCGGGGGTGCGCTGCACCACGGCCTCGCACCAGACGCGGCCTTCGGTGACGCCGGTGGCCGGGTTGACCGCGTCTCCGTAGGCGCGGACGACAAACGTGTCGGACCGCGGCGTGATGAACGGCGCGATGGACGTGAGGAGATCGGCCTGCGAAAGCCAGCCGGGGGAATAGGCGCGGACGCCGGAGGGATTGATGCCGGCATCGGCGATGGCCTGGGCGAGCACGCCTGCGTTGACGAAGCTGGCGAGAGTCGGAAACGGTTTTCCGCGTGTCTTTAACGCGCCCACCACGCTGGTCGCGAGAGCCTCGACCTGCGCATCCGTCAACACGCGCACGCCGCGCTTAAAATCCTGGTCGCCGGTCTCAGTAGGCGCCAGCGCGGGATCGGTGGAAAACTCCTGGGCGGAGGCGCTGAAGCGAAAATGGGCGTTGTCGAGCGCGGCGGGCGTGGACGCGGGGCTGGCGCCGCCGTAGGACCACGCGGGGATTTTTACGCCGCCGAGCACGGCGCGCCACGCGGTCTCCGACGTGGAGTTGATGTTGAACGCCCCCCGGATGAGCAGGTGCTTCGCGGAATGGACTCGGTCGCGCAGGGAATCATCGATGACCCCGGGACTGGAATCGCCGATGGCCGGAAGCGCGCCGCCCGGAGAAACGTAGAGGGCGGTGTAGCGGTTGGGCAGCGGCGACGGCGCGGCTGGATTCCAGGCGAACCAGCGCGGAATCGTGGAGAAAAAATACTTGTCGAAGTAGTCGTTGGCCGCGCCGCCCCAGGTGTTGCCGAGCATGTTGGGTTTCTCGCCGATCACATGCTGGAGCGAACCCATGGAAATCGGCTCCTGAGCACCGAGATCGAAGACCGCATAACGTTTCGCGGCGTTGAAAATGCCGGCGGTGGAAGCCTGATTGATGTCGCCCAGATTATCGGCGGGATTGGCGCTCCACGCCGGAAAAGTCGCATCGTAAAACGCCCCTCCGAGATTGGTGCGGCGGGGATCCTGGGGCGGATCGGTTACGGAGCCGCTGGAGCCGTCGGTCCAATAAGCGAGATCGTCGCGGAAATCGTAGGCGTAACCGAAGAGAAATCCGGCGTAGCTGCTGAGATCATCGGGCGGCACCCGCGAAACCGTCGCTGCGGTAAACGCGATGGCCGGACGATAAAAGCAGAGCGGGTTGCCTTTGGTGTTCATCTGAACGGTGAAGGGCGCCGCGGTCGCATCGATGGCCGGGATGCTCACAACAAGCCCTCCGGGTATGACACCGGCCGGAAGGGTCGCGGTGGCCGGGGCGGTCGCGGTCCCGACATTTGCGACCACGGCACGGGTCACACCGCCGGTTACTCTAAGGATATCTCCTCCTCCTCCTCCTCGGACGACCCTGATCTGTCCGGGTGCCCAAGAGCTGATGCCCGTGGTCGCGGTGCTGTCCACCGTCGCCCCTATGGCAATATAGGCGCCTGCCTGGAGAATTTGATGGTTGAGATCCACCGTGTAAGGAGTCCCTCCGACTGTAACCGTAACGACCGGAAGATTCGCAAACGAAAGATTCAAGTCCGACCGTGCATTGAGCGTGGCCGCGTAGGGATTCCAAAGCTCGGCCTGGATTTCATATTTGAGGGCAAGCTGATTGGCGGTGTTGCGATAGAACTGGAACTTGATCGCGCACTCGGTAAGCACCGGCCCCTTGGAAAACATGGGGAAGACCGTGTCGGCGCCGCTCATGGCCTGTTGCTGGTCGTGAAACGTCTGCAGGCCCGTAATCGTGGCGGGACGCTCCCGGACAAAGCCTTTGATCGCGGACGGAGTCGTCTGCGTTGAGTCGGAAAAATCCTGCCGCAACGCGCCGCTGGCGACACTGTGGTCCACCAGCACCGCGTAATTCACCGCGGTCGCGTCGTGAAAACGCGCGCGGCTTTCGTTCGCCGCGATACCGCCTCCGAGCGGGAGTTGCTGATACGTGAGGACGTTCTGCAGCAGGGAAATGGTGTCGGGCAGAAACGATGAGAACAGTTTTTCGCTGCGCGGGCGCGGCTGGGCGAGCTGGCGAAGGCGGGCGCGTTGGTTGGGTTCGGCCGGCCAATTGCTACCGCTAGCGGAGGCATTGAAGCTGAAAGGCGGCACCAACACTGGCCTCGTGTCGTCGTAGTTGAGCGTGTCGGACTGGTCGTTGAGCGCAGCGCTGCTTTTCACTCCCTGGTCGCCGATCCAGTAGGCGTAGTGCCCGATGACGACGTCTCCGCCGGCGGAACCGAGCCCCGGAATATGCGTCGAAGGCACCGCCAGAGGCTGGCGGACAAGTTTCACCCGTTCCGCCGGGGTCGAAACCGTGGCGTCGTCCAACAGAAAAATTTCGTCGGCTCCGGCGGCGACGGCGGGATCGGGCGCATTGGAAGGAGTGATCGCAAGGGGATCCGCGCCCTCGTTGCCGCTCACCAGCCAGGCGCGCAAGGTGGGCACACCCGCAACGGACTCCCACACGCCGGTCAGATAGGGCTGGCGCAGAGTGGAAGTCGAGGTGAGGTCGGCGCGGGTCGTCAGACGCTGGTCCAGCCCCGCCACCTTCTGGAGATTTCCGATCGCGAGATTGAGGGCGAGCATCGCATTCTGCCGGGCCTGGGAGGATTTCTGCGCGTTGGCCGCCACCTGCGTCTCGACGCGTGTGAGCGAGGCGAGCGACACAAGCAGGAGCACCAAAAACGCGAGGAGCGTGATCGTGATCAGCAGGGCAAACCCCGCGTTCCGCCTGCGATCAGGGATACGTCGGACGCGCTCAAGGACGGTAAAAGCCGGAGGGGTGGAGGGGGACGGAGGCACGGGACAAAGGGCGGGCTCGGGGGACGGCGAGACAGGAATGAGGGGTGATTCTAGACAAAGAATCCGACTTATTGTGACTTAAACAAGTAAATAATTGATTCACTGCCCCGCCTTGCCCATGGCTTGTCTTTTTTTACCTATTAAACCCAGCATGTATTGCTACATATCCTCCCTGTGGAAAAGTCGGATTAATATCAAGATGACCTGTCATTTTGATATTTATGATAATTTTTTGATTTGATTAAGTATAATATTTATCAAATGGGTTCTTCGTCAACCGCCTTTGGCCTTCACGGCTGAAGGTGTCTCTACCCACCCCACCCATACCCCATGAAAACCGCCACTGTTTGGCGCGCGCTTTGCGCGTGCAGCCTGCTGTCCGCCCTCATCGCCCTCACCCCTGTCTCGCGAGCCGCCGCCATCACCACGGCGGCGCAATGGGACGCCGCGATGGTGGGTTACTACGGAGCCAACTTCGTCCCCGTTAAGTCCCAGAATTACCTGCCCGATCAGGATATCTTCGCCTGGACGGGTTTCATGTGGCTCGAAGCCTACGTCGCCATGGCCCAGAGCACCGGCGACGCCAAATACATGGCGACCGCCAAGGAGATCATCGACTACGAGATAAGCCTTCGCGACGACATCCGCTTCGCCTCGACCGCGATGACTCCGGCCTATTACACGGCTCCCACCTACTATCTCTATCACGCCGGTGTGCCGGCGAAGGGATGGAGGCGGATCGTCAGCAACCAGGGTCAGGTGTCGCCGTTGATCGACGGGCGCATCTGCGAAAGCATCATCCTCTGGTGCGAACTGGCCCGCCGCGGATTCCCCCAGTATCAATCGGCCATCGCCGGCTATCTGCCCAAGATCCGGGAAACCTTGGATATGCACCTTGGAGCGTTCAAGGACGTGCCCTCCACCCAGCCCATTCCGACGGGGCACTTCTATACGCCCACGCTGGCCGCCAAATCGTTCAAGTATTGGCGGGATTTGAGCGGTGGCGTCCCCACGTCGGAAACCCCGGCCACATGGAGCGCGTTTATTCCCATCAATCACAACGCCACCTACGCGCGGGCCATGCTCGGCTACGACAATCTCAACGGGACCACGGTCTATAAACCCCAGGTGCAAGGCGTGATCAACCTCTACCTCAACGCCCTCAGCACGACCCGCACCGACAATGCCGCCGTCTGGATGTATAGCCCCCTCGATATCCACCTCCACAACATCGAGGACACCAATCACGCGACCATCGACCTCTCGCTCATCGAAGAGGCCTATCGCATCGGCGGATACGGCGTAACCATCGCCCACGTGCAGAAGCTGATCGCAACCTTCAACCTCCTCTACAACACAACCACGAAGGGTGTCTCCACCTACATTGACGGCACCGGCGCCGCGGAGGCCGGCACCCCTCAGACCGCTTCGCTGGGCACGAAATCATGGCTGTGGCTCTCGCAGTTCGATCCGACCATCGCCACCAAGGTGCGCGCCACCTACAACCAGTATTTCACCAACAACAACTCGGCGCAGGCGCTGTCGGCCTGGGCAAATCTGC
The DNA here is from genome assembly GCA_041662485.1 of Opitutaceae bacterium. Lineage (GTDB taxonomy): Bacteria > Verrucomicrobiota > Verrucomicrobiia > Opitutales > Opitutaceae > Rariglobus. The sequence continues at coordinate 80,563 of JBAZSJ010000013.1, forward strand.
TTTACTGGGACAGCCTGATCGCCGGCACCGCGGCCTTCGACGACACGTCGATCGCCGCAACCCGCCCGCTCTACAACGACACCGTCAACCGGCTGCTTTACCCTTGGTGTGTGCAGACCACCTCGACCGAGGTGACCGGCGGCGCCCCGGAGGGCACGAAGCAGATCCAGATGGGCTACACGATCACCAGCGGCACGGGCTCCGCCTCGACCGCATACTCGCTGGCTCCCGTTGAAGACATTCTGGTCTGGGGCGGTATCAAGATCACCTACAAGAACACCGGCCCGGCGGTCTGGTCGTTGCTCCTGATGGATGGCGCGACCGCGATGACGGCCCCCTTGCCCGCGCAGGCGACTTATGCGACGCGCACGCTGCGCTGGAGCGATTTCACCAACGTGGCCGCCGTCAACAAGTCCGCCATCACCAAGCTGCGCATCAGCACCACCGGCTCTCCCGTTGGCAGCACCGGACAGTTCTTCTTCGACGATGTGAAGTGGATCCCGTAAGGTTTGCGGCGTCCCGGGAAAATCCTCGGGCGCCCCTGCTTCCCCTCTTCGTTTCATGCCCCATCCCGCCTCCTCCACGCCCGCCGCCGTCCGTCCGCTGGTCGTTCATCTGATCGCCAACGCCCACCTCGATCCCGTCTGGCTCTGGAACTGGCAGGCGGGGGCCGACGAGGCTCTGGCCACGTTCCGCTCGGCGGCGGACCGCTGCGACGAATACCCCGAGCTCATCTACACCCGCGGCGAAGCCTGGCTCTACGACACCGTGGAGCGGCTCGATCCGGCGCTCTTCGCGCGCGTGCGCCGGCTCCACGCCGCCGGACGCTGGTCCATCGCAGCGCCGCAATGGGTGCAGCCCGACGCCAACCTCCCCACGCTCCCCGGCTGGCGCAAACAACTCGAACTCGGCCGCCGCTACTTCGCCGAAAAATTCGGCGCGCATCCCACCGTCGCCTACAACGTCGATTCCTTCGGCCACCCCGCCACCCTGCCCGACATCCTCGCCGCGGCCGGCCTGCGCGGCTACGTTTTCCACCGGCCCGAAGCGCGCCAGCTCGCCCTGCCCGCGCAGACGTTCCGCTGGCGCGGCCCCGCCGGCGGCGAGGTCACCGGCTTCCGCATCGCGCCCTGCTACACCACGCGCGGCCACGATCTCTACGGACAGATCATGCTCAGCGCCGAGGCCGCCAATCCCGGACTCGGACACACGATGTGCTTCTTCGGACTCGGCAACCACGGCGGTGGTCCGTCGAAGGCGACCATCGAGTGGATCCTCGAACATCGCCATGACTTCCCTGGCATCGAGCTGCGTTTCAGCACCGTGGAAACCTTCTTCGACGCCATCGCCTCCTCGGGCGCCGAACTCCCGCTCCTCGACGCCGAGCTGCAATACACCTTCCCCGGCTGCTACAGCGTCATGCACGACGTGAAACAGCGGCAACATCACGGCGAACTCCGCCTCGCCCACGCCGAGGCCACCCTCGAAAAATTCGCGGCCGGCCTCCCCGACGCATCCCTCCAACGCGAGGCCGTCGCGCAAGCCTGGCGCGATCTCGCGTTCACCCAGTTTCACGACGTGCTCGCCGGCACCAGCATGCCCTCCGCCTACACCGGTCCGCTCGCCATGCAGGGCCGCGCCGCCATCGCCGCCGAGGAAACCCTGTTCGCCGCCACCCGCCGCTGGGCCCGCGACGTCCTGCCTCCGCTCAACGAGCAGCAACTGGTCGTCTTCAACCCCGGCGACCTCGCCTTCGACGGGTTCGCCGAGGCCGAGCCGTTCCTCGACCACGACGACTGGAACGGCCGCTGGCTCTCGACCTTCGACGGCCGCCCGATCCCCTTCCAGTTGGTCGAGCCCGAGGCCAGCACGGGCCTGATGATCCATCGTATCATTTTCCCAACGACGATCCCGCCGCGCGAGGCGCGCCACCTGGTTTTGCGCGCCGGTCCCGCCACGTCCGCACCGGAAATCACCGCCCCCGCCCGCATCGACGGCACCGGCCTCGGCAACGGCCTCGTCACCCTCCGGCTCGGCGATACGGGCATCGCTTCGCTTTGCGCGGATGGCGAGGAACTGCTGGGCCCGGCCGGCATCGGCCTCCACCTGCGCGCCGACGCGGGCGACACGTGGTGCATGAACCAATCCGCCTTCACGGAACCCGTTGCCGCCCGGCTCGACGGACTGCGCTGGACCACCGAGGAAACCGGCCCGCTCCGCGTCCGCGCCTTCGCCGACGGCGATCTCGGGCACACCCGCGTGCGCTGGACCGTGGAGCTCGCCGCCAACCGCCCCGAGATCGTCCTCCGCCTGCGCGTCAATTTCGCCGAAGAACACCGGTTGCTCCAGTTGCCTATCACCCTGTCTTCCTCGCCGCAAAGTCGGCGCGACGGCCTGGCCGGCGGCTCGGTCGCCCGTGAACTCGCCCCCACCGAATGGCCGTTCCAAGGCTGGGTGTCGCTCGGCCTCGGCCGGCGCACCCTCAGTCTCGTGACCGCCGACGCCTACAGTGTCAGCGTGGACGGAGCCGTGCTTCAGCCCACCCTGTTGCGCGCGCCGTTGATGGCCTGGTTTGGTGATCGCACGCTCAAGCCCGCCGCCGGCCGGCGTCACGCGGACCAAGGCGTGCATGAATTCACCTTCGTGCTGCGCGTGGACGCCGCACTCCATCCGGAAACGTTGGACGCGTTGCACGAACAGCTCGCGTCGCCGCTGATCGCATTCGACCGCTACGAAGGCATGAACCGCCCGCCGTGGGGCCTCCACACCCCGCAACGACTGTGGACGCCCGACATGACCTGGGCGCAGACCAACGGACACCCGCCGGTGCCTCCGGCGAGCCACTGAGGTTGCAAAAAACCACCACGGAGGATCCGTCATCTGGTGGACGGCGATCTCCGAGCGCCGTCTGCACCGTCCGCCTGCCAGAACGCGCTCGGAGATCGCGTTCCACCTCAATTCAAAATGCGGTGGCTTGCGTCGGACGACCGCCATCTCTGGCATCGTCGCATGATCCGCAAAGCCTTCGTCATGTCCGTCAACCCCGGCTCCGAGCAGGAATACGAAAGCCGCCACCGCCCCATCTGGCCCGAGCTCGAGGCCGTGCTCAAGGCCCATGGCGTGCACAACTACTCCATCTTCCTCGACGCCCCCACCCGCATGCTCTTCGCCTTCGCCGAGATCGAGGACGAGGCGCGCTGGGCCTCCATCGCCGCCACGCCCGAATGTCAAAAGTGGTGGCGTCACATGGGCGACGTCATGCCCTCCAACCCCGACCACAGCCCCGTCGCCCGCGACCTGCGCGAGGTGTTTCACATGGAGTGAGACTCACGGAGAGCCCTTGGGATTGGGCACGAGGGAACCGGTGCGGCCATCCGCCGCCCACACCCACTTGAGGTTGTCCTTGCCGCCGGGCTGGACCGGCGCGGTGGCCCGATAGTCGTTCCACATCTCCTCGGTAAAGAGGTCGAAGCTGCGTTCGCAGCCCTTCGGTAGCCAGGCCGGCTTGTCCCACTTTTCACCCGGACTCATCCAGCGGTCGAGGTAGTCGAAAAACGCGTCGTGGTTCCAGATCGTCTGCGCCTTCATCCAGCGCGCGGCCAGGGCGACGCCGATCCATGAACAGGCGTTGTTGGCCCGGTAGGCCTCGACAAACTTGTCGGCCTTGTCGAAGTCGGCGCGCGGTTTTTGCTCATGAGGCGCACGAAATCCGGTATGGGTGACGACCTGCCAGAGCACTGTCTGTCCGTCGCCACCCTTCCCGTAGTAGGTGTCCAGGTCTTCTTGAAACAGGGTCGTCGGGGCGGACGCGCCCTCGGCGGGCACGACCCTGAAGCGTCCGTAAACCGGCACGGCGGTATCCACTTTTGGGAAGGCTCGCAACTCGGGCGCGTCGAGCATGAGGCTGGCAAAAAGAATAGGCCATTTGCGCCCCTGCCAATGGCCGCCGTCGGAAAACCACTGCCGTCCGGTTTGCGCGACGCCTGCGAGATCTATGCCGAGCTGCACGTAGCGAACGAGCAGCGCCTCCTTCCGCTCGCGGGGAACGTCGAGCATGACCATGAGCGCGGCGATGGAACTCAGGCGCGCGAACTCGCGTCCGTAGTTGGGTCCGTTTTCACCGGGCAGCATGTATTGGTTAAACCAAGAATAAGTGTGATCGAGCCAGGGACGCTCAAAGAGTCGCTCCATCGTCGCCCAGTCCGGAGTCGAGGCCACCGGCTTGAGCGCGGGCAGCAGATCCCAGCGCAGTTTGCTCTTCAGGTAGATCGGCTTGCTCGCGCCGGCATAAGGCGGGCGAAACGCGTCGGCCGGAGGCGCGGCCCGCAGACAGGTGAGCACGGCGGCGCTCCACAGCGAAAGCGGCAGCGTAGGCGTGCATAGAAAAACCCGGCTCTGCCCCAAGATATAAGGCGTCGCGAGCTTGCCGTCTTTTCCCCGCTCCTCGCTGCTCACCGTGGAAACAAGACTGCGGTCCGCCTCCAGCCGGTAGGGAAACGCGATGGAGAGTTCGGGCGCGTAGTTGGGCGAACGTGAATCGTAGCCCTGCTGGTCGAAGCCCGTGGAATTTTTGGCATTATGGTTCGGACCCGTGACGACCATGGAGCCGTTGCGCATGCGCTTGTCGTCCACCAGCGCGGTGGCGCCATAGCGGCTCTTGTCGCCGGCCTCGACGGCGGTGTCCGAAGACGCCCCCGATGCCGGCGAAACGCCGGTAACCGTGACCGGCCCCACCACCCAATAATCCCCGGTCACGAACCGCCCGACCGGATAAGCCCGGTCAAACGTCCAGGTGATCCCGTATTGGGTGATTTGCGTCGCCTGCTCGGCACGAAGAGCCGCCGCGGACAACAGCCAGACAGAAAGCAAAACCAGAAGGTTTTTAAGGAATGGGAACATGAAAAAAAGGTCGCACGGCATGAGTTACGGGCGTGCGAAGGGGTCTGTCAGGACTAGCACCAAATCCGCCATCGACAGAGCGAAATCGCGTCGCTCGTCACTCACTCATGTGAACGCCGCCGCCGCGCTCTCCTGCAACCACGGGCCGGCCTTCGCCAAGGCCTGCGCCAACGGAACTCCGCGCGGCGTGATTTCGTGCAGCCGCATGCCGGACGTCTCCACGGCGTCCACCCGTCCGGCAAAAACATGAACGGGTTTCCCCAACGCGAGCGCCGCCCGCACCAGCGAGCCCGGCCCCTTGCCCTGCACCGAGCTCTCGTCGAACCGCCCCTCGCCCGTGATCACCAAATCGGCCGCGGCTAGGCGCTGCTCGATCCGCAGCCAATCGACCACCAACTCGAAACCTGAAACCAACCGCGCGTCCGCGACCGCCATCAGGCCAAACGCGATTCCTCCCGCCGCTCCCGCGCCCGAAGTCTGCTCCAGCTCCATCGCGACACCCCGGCTCGCGCACACCAACGCCGCCATCCGCGCGCTCTCCGCTTCCAAACGCGGCAACGCCTCCGGTCGCAGCCCCTTTTGCGGCCCGTAAACGGTCGCCGCGCCGCGCGACCCCAGCAGCGGATTCGTCACGTCGCACGCGATCCAGATCGGCGGCAGCTTCCGTAACCGCCCCGCCTCCACGCGCGCCACCTGCTCCCAAAAGCGCGGCGCCGCACCCGACACGCGCCGTCCGTCCGCATCCAGCAACTCCAGCCCAAGCGCCGTCAGCGCGCCGAGCCCCAGGTCATGCGTCGCGCTCCCGCCCACTCCCAAAAGAATTCCATCTACGCGCTTGTCGTCCGCCGCCGCGATCAACTCGCCGGTTCCGCCGGTATGCGTCTGCCACACATCACGCTCATCCGGTCGCAGCAACGCCAGACCGCTGGCCGCAGCCATCTCAATCACGGCCAGACGCCCTGCGCCCGACCACCCGATCCGTCGCAACACCGCCGCCGGCAGGCACACCGCTTCGACCACGCCAAACCCGGCCTCGATCGGTTTCCCGCGCGGGCCAGTGACCTTCATCGGCACCCATTCGCCCTTTGCCGCCTCGGTCAAAATGCGAGCGAAACCTTCACCGCCATCCGTCAGCGGACACACATCGGCGATCCACTCGGGTTGCGCGCGTTTCAAGCCGGCCGCGATGGCCTCGCACGCCTGCCCGGCCGTGAGCGAGTCCTTGAACTTGTCCGCCGCGATCAAGACATGCATGGAGCCGCCAGCATTGGCTGCGGGCTCCGTTGAACTCCACCCTATTTCTTGGGGCACGGAACCGCGCGTCCGACGCCGGCGCACGGCGGTCAGGCCGGATCGGCGTGGGTGCGATACCACTCCAGCGTCTCCGTCAGGCCGCTTTCGAGGTCGTGGCCCGGCGTCCACCCGGCCGCGCGCAACTTGTCGGCCGACGCGCGCGAGTGTCGCACGTCGCCGGGGCGCGGCGCTTCGTGGATGATCGAACCCTTTCCGCCCGTCTGCGCGAGGATGCGCTCGGCGATCGCGTTGATCGTGATGCTGCCGCCGTAGCCGACGTTAAACACGCCCGTGAGTCCCGCGGTGGTCGCCGCGAAAATATTCGCCGCCACCACGTCCTTCACGAAAACGAAATCCCGCGTCTGCCCGCCGTCTCCGTGGATCGTGATCGGATTTCCCGACAGAGCCCGCCTCATAAAAATCGGCACGGCCGCCGCGTAGGCGCTGCGCGGATCCTGCCGCGGTCCGAACACGTTGAAATAACGCAGGCACGCCGTCTCGATGCGGCCGGTCGCGGCGAACAAGGCGCAGTAGTATTCCCCGTCGAGTTTCGTGATGGCGTAGGGGCTCTTCGGCGCGGGCCGCATGTCCTCGCGTTTCGGCACCTCGGGATCGTCGCCGTAGATCGCCGCGGAACTGGAGAGCACCAGCTTGCGCGCGCCCGCGGCGGCGGCCTCCTCCAGCACGGTGAGCAGGCCGGTGACGTTGATGGAGACGCATTCGTGGACGCGCTCCATCGACTCGGGCACGCTGACCAGCGCCGCGAGATGAAACACCGTGTCGCAACCCTGCACGGCTTCGCGCACGACCTCGCGATCGGTGATGCAGCCGCGGACAAGCCGGATCGGCAGGCCTTCGATGTTACGGGCATGTCCCGTGCGGAAATTATCCAACACCACGACTTCGGCACCCTGATCGAGCAAGGCGCGCACGAGGTGACCTCCGATAAAACCGGCGCCACCGGTGACGAGCGCCTTTTTGATGGACGAGGTGCTCATCGGGAAACAGCCGACACGATCTCTTCAAACGCTGCCGACTGGGCCTCCAGACTGCGCAGCAGGGCGAACTGGTTGCGCGCGCGGTCGAGATTGTGGTTCGGCCGCTTGATCTTGAAATAAACGTCGCCCTGCAGGTGATCGGTCAGGAAGCGCAGGCCGATCTCGTAGGTGATCACCCGGCCGGCGACGACCAGGTGGGCGCGTTCGACGTCGTTGAGCGCCGCGCCGGCCCCGGCGAGAAAACCTTCCGCCAGCGCCGCGAAGATTTCCGGACGCGCGACGACTTTCGCGAGATCGGTTTCGTCCTCGGCGGCGGCGTTCGTGGCCGAGCGCACCATGTCGCCGAAATCGTAGAGCGACAGGCCCGGCATCACCGTGTCGAGGTCGATCACGCACACGCCCGCGCCGGTGGCGTCGTCGAGCATGACGTTGTTGAGCTTGGTGTCGTTGTGCGTCACGCGCTCGGGCACGAGCCCGCCGGCGAGCAGACCGGCGAGCGTGCGCGCGAGCGGTTCCTTGCTCCGCGCAAACGCCACATCGTCCGCGCAACCCGCCGCGCGCCCGGCCGCATCCGCCTTCGCGGCGGCCTCGAAATTCGCGTAACGTCGCGGCGTGTCGTGGAAGGCCGGGATCGTCTCGTGCAGACGACACCCCGGCAGGTCGGCCAGCAGGCGCTGAAACTCCCCGAACGCCCGCGCGGCCGTGCGGGCCTGCGCCGCCGATTCTATTTTGTCGTGCGTGAGCGCACCCTCGATGAAGAGATAGGCGCGCCACCAGGCTCCGTGGCCGTCGCGCACGTAGGGCAGTCCGTCGCGCGCCGGGATCACCGTGAGCGAGCGCCGCGAAGCGTCGTCCGCCCCCGTCGCCGCCAGCCGCGCCTGCTGGTGCGAGGTGACCCGCAGGATGTTGTCCATGAGCGCGGGCACGTCGGTGAAAATGCGGTGGTTGATGCGCTGGAAAATATAGCGCACCGGCGTGCCGGCCTGCGACACGGTGACCGCGAAGGTGTCGTTGATGTGGCCGGAGCCGTGGGGCTCGGCGGCGGCGACCTCGCCGTAAATCGAAAAATCACGGATCAGCCTGGTAAAATCGGCCGTCGAAGAATGAGAGGGAAGCGACATGGGACGTAGGGCCGCCGCTTGCGGCGCGCCTCGGTTTTTTGAAAGGGTGAAAAAAAGAGGGAAAGGGGTGATGCGGAGGCGCGCCGCGAGCGGCGGCCCTACAATAAAGATTCAGTTCAGCGGCGACGGATACGCGCCGCTGGCGACGAGCGCCGCGATGGCGGCCTGCACGCGCGGCTTGTCTTCGCGATAAGTCACGCCGAACCATTGGTCCGTCGTGGGCAGCACGCGCACGCGCGCCTCGCCGGCGGCGAGCAGGTCGTTCACCGCAAAGGGCAGGTAAAATTCGGTCTTCTCCGTCGTGCCGTTGAGCGCGAGAAACGCGCGCCAGCGCGCATCCAGCAGGGGCAGGAACGCCGGCGTAAAGCCCCAGCAGTTCATCGAGACCGTGGTGGCCGGCGCGTATTTGAGCCCCACGCCCACCTCCCCGGCCAGGATGCCGGTGTGCTCCTCGATGCCCTGCAACACCCCGTCCGCGCCCACCGCGCACACGCCGCGCGACACCGCGCCGTGCTCGGACAGCGTGTTGGCGAGCGCGAAGCCCACCATCGCGAACTCCGGGGGATGCGCCTTCGCCGCTCCCGCCGCGCGCAGAAACACCGCAAGGCGTTCAAACGAACCCGCCCCGTAGAAGTCGTCGGCGTTCACCACCGCGAACGGCCCGTCCAGCGCCTCGCGCGCGCACCACACCGCGTGACCCGTGCCCCACGGCTTCGTGCGGACGGACGGCGGGACGTGACCGGCGGGCAGCGCGTCGAGCGCCTGAAACACGTAGTCAACCCGCACACGCCCCTCGAAACGCGAGCCGATCACGGCGCGAAACTCCGCCTCGAAATCGCGGCGGATGACAAACAGCACGCGGCCGAAGCCGGCGCGCATCGCGTCATACACGGAGTAGTCGAGCACGGTTTCACCCGACGGCCCCATCGGGTCCACCTGCTTGAGTCCGCCGTAGCGCGAACCCATGCCCGCGGCGAGAACGACCAGTGTGAGTGTCATGCGGTCAAACCAAACAAAACGGCCATTTATGCAACAAAATATTTTGTTGCAAAATGAAGCACGCGCTCCTCGTGTTTCATTTATGCCCTCCCGCCCCTCCGAGCCGAAACCCAGCAGGCGCCTCGACCTTTTTTTGCGGGCCCGCGCGATCGACGACGCCTGGCCGGTGGACCGCCCCCTGCCCACGACCCGCGAGCTCGCCAAACGCTTCAAGCTCTCGGCCGCCACCGCGTTTCGCACGTTGCAGGAGCTGGCCCGTGAAAACCTTTTCTGGCAGCACACCAGCGGACGGTTTTACCGCGCGGTCGCCCGCCCCCTGCTCGACCGTCCCAAGCCGGTGGCCTGCCTGATCCGCCGTCTGGAGCTGTGCAGCGCGCTCTACCGAGAACTGCTCGAGGGCGTCAGCGCCGGCGCCGGCGAGGCGCGGCGCGCCATGCTGCTCTGGCACGACGACGTGCTGGTCAACCACGCCGATCCCGCCCGGTCGCCGCGCTTCGCCGGGATGGACTCCCAGCGGCTGCTGCTGGACGATTTTCTCGGGCGCCACGGGGACGCCGCCGGCGGCTATCTCCTCGACCACGTGTGGTCGGACGCCGTGCTCAAACGGGCCGGACGCCGGCTCGCTCCCGGCGTGCTCCTCTTTCGCAAGGCCCCGTCCGGTCTGCCGCTGTCCAACGCCCATGCCGATTTCGGGAACGCGGCGACCCAGGCGATCTCGCATCTGCTCGGACGCGGCTTCACGCGCATCGTGCCGGTCGAGCCGTTCCCCGGCGATCCGGCGGTGGAGGAATTTTTCTCCGCCGTCGAACATGCCGCCACCGCGCTCGCCTGCCGTGAACGCCTCGCCCCCCGAAGCCGCGCCCACACCCCCGAGGAAGGCGCCGCGCTGCTCCAAAGCCTGCCTCGCGACGCACGCACCGCCCTCCTGGTTCCCGAAGACCACACCGCCACGCGGCTGCATGCGCAAATCAGGCAAAACGGCCGCCCCTGTCCCGCCCAAATCGGCATTCTGGCGGTGATGGGAACAAGCGTGAGCGCCGCCGACGGACTCAGCCGGCTTACGTTCGATTTCCGGGCCATGGGCCGCACGGCGGTCGCCCTGCTCGCGGAGCCCCGGCCCCGCAACGTGGCCTTCACCGCCACGTTCCACCAAGGCGAGACGACCTGACAAAAAGCGACTCGCGCAGGGCCGGCGCTCTCACCGCGCCGACTCGGTGTCGTCCGTCCTGCGAGGCATGGCGCAAGCGCCAGCCCTACACGGCAGGCCGAGGCGGCGTGATGGACGGGATGTCAGGAACGCTATAAGCATAACATCTTGTTAAAAGGCCGATTATAAGTATCGGTAATTTTCAATTGTAACCAGTTACTTTATCCTTGCGTAACTGGTTACTTTAATTACCCAATTATCCCGTAACCTCTATTTCCAAGTATGATTCGCCTCGGTTTAATCGGTGTAGGTCAGCGTCTCGCCCACATGGTCGCCTGCTTTAAAGCCAGCGATCCCTCGCTGCGTGTCGTCGGCATCGTGGACCCCGACCGCGAAGGCGCCCTCGCCCGCCTTCCGGAATCCGAACGCGCCCACGCCCGTTTTTACGACACGCTGGACGCCCTGTTGCGCGAGGCCCGGCCCGATGCGATCGCCATCGGCACGCGTTGCAACCTCCACGCCCCGCTGGCGGCCACCGTCGCGACCACCGGCCTTCCCCTGTTCCTCGAAAAACCCGTGGCGGTGACCATGACTCAGGCCCGCGCCCTTGAACAGGCGTTCGCCCGGTCGGACTCCGAGGTCGTGGTGAGCTTCCCGCTCCGCGTCTCCCGCCTCTGCCGCATGGCAAAAGCCCGCGTCGAGGCCGGCGAGCTCGGCCGCCTCGAGCACCTGCTCGGCGTCAACTACGTTCCCTACGGCAACGTTTACTTCGACTCGTGGTATCGCGACTACCGGATCACCCAGGGCCTTTTCCTCCAGAAAGCCACCCACGACTTCGACTACCTCTCCTTTCTGGCCGGCTCGCCGATCGTCCGCGTCGCCGCGATGGCGCAGCACGGCCGGGTGTTTCGCGACCGCTCGCTGGAGCCGGCGGAAGGCGACGACACGCACGCCTATTTCGACGGCATCGGCCTCCCCGAAACCGGCATGAACGAGGACGCCTCCAGCGCGCTCCTCGAATTCGCCAACGGCTCGCAGGGCGTCTACACGCAGGTTTTCTATTCCAAGCACGAGGCGCAGGCCCGCGGCGCCACCCTCAGCGGCCTGCGCGGCACGCTGCGTTTCGACTGGTATCGGAACGAACTCCTCGTCCACGCGCACGACAAGGCCGCGACCGTCACCGACCGGCCTCCCGAGGGGCTCGATCACTTCGGCGGCGACGGCGTGCTGGCGGACAACTTTGTCGACGTCATCCACGGCCGCGCCCGCTCCTTCTGCCCCATTGCCACCGGCCTTCAAAGCGTCTACGCCTGTCTCGCCGCCAAAGAAAGCGCGGCCACCGGCCGTTTCGTGAACGTGCAGACGCTCACCCACCTCGCGGCCTCGGCCGCCACCACCCCGGTCCTCTCCTCCGCCGCTTCCTGACCACGACCATGACCCTCCAGGAAATTGTCACTCCCGCCGGCCCGGCCGCGGCCACGCCCCCCGCCGCGCGCATGCCGCTCCGCTTTATACCGCGCGAGTCGAGAGGGCCACTTTCAGCCTGAGAACAATTAACGTCCGTCACACATCAACATCATGAACACGCTCCACCGCCTGCTCGCCCTTCCGGTCCTCGTATTGACCGTTGCCACCACCCACGCCGGAACCTTCGCCGACATCAATGTGCTGGATGCAAGCGATGCCGACTGGGCCGCCATTCCAGCCACTGTGACAGGTGCCACCGGCAATACTGTCGCGGCCGGCACACTTGATGTCACCGAGATAAAATTCGCCAACAATGCCACCGACTTGTTCATCCTGGTTCGCTTCGCGGAAGCCGTGAATCCGAATCAGTCTGCCAACGATCCTTATACAGGATTCGCACTCTATTTTGGTGTTGATCGCGATAGCAGCTACACCACCGGAAATAATATCTTCGGCGTGAATCAGGTAGGCGTCGAGGCTCGCTGGGCAAACGACTATCCCATCAGCGAGGTAGGAGGCGCCCTCTCCTCCCAAGCTTACATCGGCAATTACAACCAATCGACTTCCTTTCAGGAATACCGCATCCCGCTCAACACCAGTTTTGTCGGGGGCTCGCTTGATGGCCAATCGGTTTTCGGAAGCGGGCCGTTCACCTTCGTATTCTACACAGCCGGCAACGGGCCCCTCGGAGGTTTCGACGACTTCGTCGTTTCAACCTACACGTTCGCAGCCATCCCCGAGCCCTCCACCTACGTCGCCCTAGCCGGCCTCGCCATCCTCGGTTTTGTGCTCCACCGTAGACGCGCCGTCCGCAACCCGCGCTAGAGGCCCGGGGCACCCGAAAATACGCCCGCCGACGCACCTTCGCACCACCATGAACCATCCGCCTCTTCATCGACGCCCGGCTGGTTTCACGCTCATCGAATTGCTGGCCGTGATCGCCATCATCGGCGTCCTCGCGGCCATTCTTTTCTCCGTGCTCGGCCATGTGCGGCGCACCACCCAGGAAACCCAGTCGCTCGCCAAGCTCCGCCAAATCGGATCCGCCACGCTGCTCTACGCCGGCGAAAATCGTGGCGGTCTTCCTGTCTGGCATAATTACACCACCGGCGTCTATTGGTGGCGCACCCTCCAACCCTATATCGGCGAAGATCCCGAGGTTTTCCACAGCCCGGCCCATGAAGGTTTCAACGCCGAGAACCTCGCCGAAACGATCTCCTACGGTTGGAATTATCCCGTGCTCGGCCGCCACATCGGCGACTCGAGCAAGGAGGCGGACCACACCCTCATCATTAACGATTTCGCCAATCCATCCAAAACCCTGGTCGCCGCCGATGCCCGCGACTATTCGTGGGGATTCATCTCAGCCGACTCTCCACCCGCGTATGGTCGCTACGGCGACAACATCCCGTCCGTTTTTCTCGATGGTCATGTCAGCAGCCGCCCTGGTGACGAATTCCGTCAGGCCGATCCTTGGTTCAACGTCGTGAAAACTCTTCCACCCGACAAAAACTGACCTGCTCAACCAGCCCCCTATGAAGCCGCTCTTCCTCCCGCTCTTCGCCCTCCTCTGCGCCACCGTCTCCGCCCAGCCGTTCACGCAACCGGCCACCTCGACGACCGCACCCGCAGGCTCCGGCCTTGTCGCCGCCAACGCCACCGTCTCCAAAGGCATCCTCACCCTCAGCTTGAAGTCCAACGGCGGGGAATTCACCTCGTGGACCCACGTCTTCATCGACCTCGGCTCCGCCGCCAAACCTTCCTACAACCACACCTCCGGCAAACCCGCCGGCAACAGCTTTGAAATCCTTCTCGAGGGCGCGCAGGCTTACCGCTTCACGGGCGATTCCCCCAACGTCTGGTCTTGGTCCCCCCTCGCCGGCGTCACCGTCGAACGCACCGTCACCGGCGACACGCTCACACTGAAGACCGCGCTCGCCCCGCTCGGCCTGCCCGCCGGCGCCACCGTCCGCCTCTTCGCCTCCACCTACACCGAGAACTACGCCGACACCCTCGACACCCTCCCGCGCAACACCGGCGTCTGGAGCCTCGCCGTGCCGAAGTAATCCCCGGCTCAACGCCCGCCACTCCGTGTAGGGCTGGCGCTCGCGCCACGCCTCGGCCGTTCCTTTCGTCTCCGTCGCGCCGGTAGCCGCAGGTCCCTCCGTTTCTCAAACCAGGCATGGCGCAAGCGCCAGCCCTACATCCGCGCCGACCGCCCTTCCTCCAACACCGCCCCGTGCACACCCTCGACTGGATCATCCTCGCCGTCTCGCTCAGCGCCCTGCTCATCGTGTGCGCGCGCGCCGGCCGGCACATGAAGGGCGTGTCCGACTACCTCGTGGCCAACCGCTGCGCGGGCCGCTACCTGCTCACGCTCTCCGAGGGCGCCGCCGGTCTCGGCGCGATCACCGTCGTCGGCACCTTCGAGATTTTTTTCAACGCCGGCTTCGTGCCGCTGTGGTGGGGTTACTTTCTCGCCCCGCTCGGCCTCTTCATCGCGCTCAGCGGCTTCGTCATCTACCGCTACCGGCAGACGCGCGCCATGACGATGGCCCAGTTCATCGAGATGCGCTACTCGCGCCGCTTTCGCCTCTTTTTCGGCGCCCTCACCTTTGTCTCCGGCGTCATCAACTACGGCATCTTCCCCGCCGTCACCGTGCGCTGCTTCATGCAGTTCTGCGGAATCCCCGCCACGCTCCCGCTCGGCGGCTTCGACCTGCCGATGTTTCCTTCGCTGATGGCGCTCGAACTCGGCCTCGCCCTCGGGCTCGTGTGGATCGGCGGACAGATCACCATCCTCATCTCCGACTTCCTGCAGGCCGCCTTCTGCATGGTCGTGTTCATCGTGCTGATGGTTTTCTTCCTCTGGCTCATGCCATGGGGCGACCTGATCACCGGCCTCGCGATGGCGCCCGCCGGGGCCTCGATGATTCATCCGTTCAAGACCGGCAACTCCGCCGACTTCAACACCGCCTACTACCTCATCGGCGCGTTCATGGTCGTTTACACCACGCGCGCCTGGCAGGGCACCTCCGGCTACAACGCCTCCGCCCGCTCCCCCCACGAAGCCCGCATGGCCGGCATCCTCGCCAACTGGCGCTCGATGGGCCAGAACCTCGCGCTGCTCCTCATGCCGCTCTGCGTTTACGCCGTGCTGCACAACCCCTCCTTCGCCTCGCAGGCCGCCGAGATCCAGGCGCTGCTCGCCAACATCTCCGACCCCGTCACCCGCGCGCAACTCACCGTCCCCGCCGGTCTCACCGTGCTCCTGCCCGTGGGCTTCCTCGGCCTGCTGGCGACCGTGCTGGTCGCCGCCGCCCTCAGCACCGACAACGCCTACCTGCATTCGTGGGGCACCATTTTTATCCAGGATGTCGTCCTTCCCCTGCGAAATAAACCCCTCGAACCCGCCCAGCACGTCCGCTGGCTGCGCCGCTCCTCCCTCGGCGTGGCCGTCTTCGCGTTTGGCTTCAGCCTCCTGTTTCCGCTCAAGGACTACGTGTTCATGTTTTTCGACATCACCGGCGCCATCTTCCTCGGCGGCGCCGGCGCGGCCATCATCGGCGGACTCTACTGGCGTCGCGGCAGCACCGCCGCCGCCTGGTCCGCCATGATCACCGGCGGCGTCCTCGCCACCGGTGGACTCGCCGTGCAAAGCGCCTGGCCGTCCCGCCTCGCCCCGTGGCTGGGCGGCGTCTTCACCGACAACGCCTGGATCGCCGCCCACGCCGCCAAATTCCCGTTCAACGGCCGCGAGATCATGTTCGGCGCGATGCTTGCCGCGCTCCTCGTCTACGTCGTCGTGTCCCTGTGCGGACGCACCCGCTTCGACCTGGAAAAAATGCTCGGCCGCGAGGCCCGCGTCGCCCACGACCCGCTCGCCGCCCCGCGTTTCGGCTGGCGCGAACGCATCGCCGAAACCCTCGGCAGCGGTCCCGAGTTCACGCGCGGCGACCGGATCATCTGCCGCGGCACCCTCGTGTGGACCCTCGCCTGGTGGCTCATCTTTGTCGGCGGCACCGCCTACAACCTCGCCGTCGACGTGCCCGATTCGTCGTGGGCGTCCTTCTGGAAATGGAACATCTGGATCAGCATCCCCATCGGCGTCGGCGCCACCGTCTGGTTTCTGGTCGGGGGCATCCGCGACTTCCGCCGGATGTTCGTCGACCTGAACGCCAAAACCGCCTCCACCGAAACCGGTGAAGAGCGACGCTAGCCGCTTCCCATGTCCTCCCGCACGGATCATGTCCCCCGTGTAGGGCCGGCGCTTGCGCCGCGCCTTCCGGTTCCGTTCGTAAGCCAGCGTCCATTCTCCAAACCAGGCGTGGCGCAAGCGCCAGCCCTACAGGTTGCCGTCGCGCTCCTTTTGCTTTTTTGCGCCCGTCTCGACGCCGCCGTCTATGTCGTCGCACCGGCCGGCAATGACGCCGCCGCCGGGACGCTCGCCGCCCCGTGGAAAACCCTCGGCCACGCCGCCGCGCTCGCAACAGCCGGCGACACGGTCGAGATCCGCGCCGGCACCTATGCCGAGCGCGTCAGCTTCACCCGCTCGGGCACCGCCGCCGCCCCCATCATCTTCCGCGCCTACGCCGACGAGACGCCCGTGCTCGACGGAGCCACGCTCACGGTCGGCACCGGCTGGTATCCGCTGCTCTGGCTGCAAGGCGTCAGCCACGTCACGATCCAAGGCTTCGAGCTGACCGGCCTGCGCACCACCCTGAAAAACCGCGTGCCCATCGGCATTCTCGTCAACGGCTCGGGCGCGGGGGTCGGCCTGCTCGACAACCACATCCACGACCTCGGCACGACCTACACCGGGAAAACCGGCGGCGACGCCCACGGCATCGCGATCTACGGCGACACGGCCGCGCCGATCACCGGCCTGGTGATCCGTGGCAACCGCCTCCATCACCTCGTGCTCGGCTCCAGCGAGGCGCTGGTGCTCAACGGCAACGTCAGCGGCTTTCTCGTCGAGTCCAACCTCGTCCACGACTGCAACAACATCGGCATCGATGCCATCGGCCACGAAGCCACCTGCCCCGATCCGGCGCAGGACATCGCCCGCGACGGTGTCATACGGCTGAATACGATTTACGGCATCAACTCCTACGGGAATCCCGCCTACGGCAACAACTACTCCGCCGGCGGAATCTACGTGGACGGCGGACGCGACATTCTTATCGAGCGCAACACCAGCCACGACTGCGACATCGGCATCGAGCTGGCCAGCGAGCACGCCGGCACGGCCACCAGCGGCATTCGTCTCCGCAACAACCTGATTTACCGCAACCGCATCGGCGGGCTTTTCATGGGCGGCTACGACACCGCGCGCGGCAGCACCGAGAACTGCATCGTCGAGCACAACACGTTTTTCGAAAACGACACCCGCCAGGACGGCAACGGCGAGATCTATCTCCAGTTCGACGTCCGCACCACCACCCTTCGCCACAACATCGTCGTCGCCAACGCGCAGAATCTGGTGATCGGCAATCCCTACACCCGGAACACCGGCAACACGGTCGACTACAATGTGGTCTCCTCTCCCGGCACGCCGAGCTGGCAGTGGAAGAACGTCAGTTACTCCGGCTGGGCCGCCTGGCGAACCGCCTCGGCGCAGGACGCGCACTCCGTCTTCGCCGATCCGCGCCTGCTCGATCCGACCAACGGCAATTTTGAACCGAGGCCCAAGTCCCCGGCGATCGACGCCGGCGATCCGGCTTTCGCCCCTGCGGCCGGCGAGACCGACCACGCCGGCCATCCGCGCGTGCGAGGGGCGCGCACCGACATCGGCGCGCTGGAATTCGAGCTGATGGAATTTGCCGCCGCCGGGAAGACTGAGCCGACCACGCTCGCGCTGGCCGGGGGCGGAGCGCGCATCACGATCCTCCGGCGGACGGATTGGGCCGCGCAGTCGCTGACGTTTCAGGTGCAGACCAGCACGACTCTGGCCGCCGATTCCTGGAATCCGACAACGGGAACGACCACGCTCGCCACCACCCCGGTTTCTCCGGCGGACGGCACCGAGCGTGCGACCTTCGCCTTCATCCCACCCGCGGGACCTCGCTGGTTCGCACGGGTGCAGGTCAGCGTAGTGCAATAACTCCGATTGTAGGGCTGGCGCTTGCGCCACGCCTGATTGGGTCCGTAGGGCCGTCGCTTGCGACGTGCCTCGTCGGCGTCCGGGAGTCGATCACACGGAAGGCATGGCGCAAGCGCCAGCCCTACCCCCCGAAGGCGCGCCGCAAGCGGCTGCCCAGTTGTGTTCGGCAGAAGATGTGCTGGGGAGCGAAAGAGGGGAAAAGGCGAGGAGAAGAGAGCGCGCGCATGGGGCGCCTGAGTTTTGTCACCTGATCGTAACTGTACTTCCGGGGGATGATCGGTTAAAACCAAGGTGTGCCCGCCGCCGCCGCCAACACCCCTGCATTCAAGGGAAAAGACCTCAAGCAATGGCGTTTGATCGAACGGTTCCGTGAGGCGCTGGCAGAGGAGATAGCCGCCGGGGGAGGACTGCAAGGCACGTGGGCGGAGCCGCGGCGAGAGCTGCAACTCGACGAGTATTTGAGTCTGTATTTGTTCGGGCTGTTTAATCCGGTGGTCGAAACCATGCGGGGTTTGTGCGCGGCGAGCACGCTGGAGCGGGTGCGGCGGGAGGTGTGCAAGCGGAAGGTCAGCCTGGGCAGTTTCAGCGAGGCGCAGGCGGTGGTGGAGCCGGAGTTGCTCAAGAGGGTTTTGGAGCGGCTGGGCGCGGATGCGGCGACGCCCGGGCTGCCGAAGGGCCTGAGCGGATGGCAACGGGTGATCGACAGCACGGTCTGGCAGGTGTTGCCGCGCATGGGCTGGGCGTTCTGGCGGCGGCAGGGCGGCCTGGACAACGCGGTGCGGCTGCACGTGGTCTTCGATCTGGCGAAAGGCCGGGTGGCCGACGCGAAACTGACGCCGGCGAAGGTATGTGAACGCGCGCAATGGCGCAAACTGGCCCGGCCGGGCGCCTGCGACATCGCCGACCGGTATTACGGGTATGATTACACGCAGTTGGCCGAGTTGCAGGCCGCGGGCGCGGACTTTGTGGTGCGGCTGCGCGTGGACGTCCAATGGGTGGAGGAGAACTCCGAACTGCTCACCCCGGCCGACCGGGCTGCGGGCGTGACCTGGGCCGGCGCGGTGCGGCTGGGCAAGCACGGCGACGGCCCCCTCGTGCGTGTCGTGCAAATCCTTGCCGAGGAGGAAAGCCTCCTGATCGCGACCACGCTGTCCGCGCAGGACGCCCCTCCGGAAACCATCGGGCTGTGCTACAAGCACCGCTGGCAGGTGGAGATGTTTTTCCGCTGGCTCAAATGCATCCTGGGCTGCCGGCATTGGCTGGCGGAGAGCGAGCGGGGCGTGGCGCTGCAAGTCTATCTGGCGCTCATCGCCGCCCAACTGCTGGTGCTTTATCCCGAGTTCGTCAGTTGGGAAGCTCGGCTAAAAAACTTTCAGAGCAGAGTGCGTTTTCGAGTTCGGACCGCCACGAGGGAAGGCCGCGTTTCGGAGTCATGTAGTGCCGAACACCCCGTTGATGGGC
>JBAZSJ010000014.1:0-99615 GCA_041662485.1 Opitutaceae bacterium
TTGGAACTGGATTTTTCCGGCCACCGATTGGTGAACCGGGCTTCCGCTCTCCGATTGTTTAGGTTTCATTCACCATCAATCAGTTCCCAATCGGCGGCTCTTTTCCACTGCATGGTTACGGCTAAGGAGGGAACTTTCCCAAGGGTTCCGAGGTCATCATCGCACCCATGAAAACCCGCTTACTCTCCTGCTTGTTTGCCATTGCCGTCACGGTTTCGGCTGTCGCTCCCTTTGCGGCGGCCGAGGAAAAGAAGGCGCTTTCCCAGCCAGTGCTGAAAGTCGACCGTTCGCCGGTGACGGCGGGAGCGGAAAACCGCGTGGCCAGCTATGCCGACGTGGTGGAGCCCGCGCAAAAGGCGGTCGTCTCCGTCTATTCCAAGAAGCTCGTGCGCGAGCAGGTGCGCCTCGATCTCTTCACGGGGCGCCTTTCGGGAGGAAATCACGTTGAGTCCGGTCTCGGCTCCGGCGTCATCATTTCATCCGATGGCTACATTCTGACCAACAACCACGTCGTCGAGGGGGCGGACGAGTTGAAGGTGGCGCTTTCCGATGATCGCGAACTCATCGCCAAGGTCATCGGCACGGATCCGAAGACCGACATCGCCGTCATCAAAATCGACGCCAAGGACCTTCCGGCGATCACCCTTGCCGACAGCGACAAGATCCGAGTCGGCGACCTCGTGTTCGCGCTGGGCAACCCGCTCGGTGTGGGGCAGACGGTCACCATGGGCATCATTTCGGCGAAGGGGCGCAGCCAGCTCGGCCTGCTCGACCAGGTGGGCGGCTATGAAAATTTCATCCAGACCGATGCTTCCATCAACATGGGCAACTCCGGTGGCGCGCTCATCGACACGAAGGGGCGGCTCGTCGGCATCAACAGCGCCATCGTTTCAGCTCCCAATGGCAGCAGGGGAAACATCGGCATCGGCTTCGCCATCCCGGTCAACATGGCGGCCAGCATCATGCGCAGCCTCGTGGAAACCGGCACGGTGGCGCGCGGGTTTCTCGGCGTGAGCACCGACACGATCACGCCCGAAGTCGCCGACCAGCTCGGGCTGCCCAAGGATACCAAGGGCGTGCTGCTGTCGGACATTTCGCCCGACAGTCCGGCCGACAAGGCCGGCCTCAAGCGCAACGACGCCGTGCTTTCCATCGACGGCAAGCCGGTCGCCTCCCGCGAAGACCTGCGTTTCGTCATCGCCCAGAGCATCCCCGGCTCGACGGTCAATCTCGCGGTTGTGCGCGACGGCAAGCCCCGCACCATCGCGGTGGCCCTTGGCAAGCTGGTGGAGAATCCCAACGAGCTGTTGACCGGCATCCAGGCCGAATTGCTCGGGGCCGACGCCCGCCGCCGGCTGCAGATTGACAACCGCATCACCGGACTGCTTGTCACCGCCGTGGCGGAGGACTCGCCTTATCGTGATCGTTTGGCGGCCGATGCGGTCATCGTGGAGATAGATCGCCAGCAGGTTGGCGACCTCAAGTCCGCCAAGACGGCGCTCCAATCAGGCCGCCACCTGCTGCTGGTTTATTACCGCGGCCAGATCAGCTACCAGCTCATCACGGTGAAATAAGACCTTCGTGACAAGGTGTAGCCCCGACCGATGGTCGGGGTGTTTTGGGGAATCGAATCTAAGGCAACCCGACCGGCGGTCGGGTCTACATTATCGGACAAGTCCCTCGTCGCTCAGCTGCCCGGCTTTTCGACCGGGATCTTGGCGAGCGCTTCCGGAACTTGGTCGGCCGGGTAGGTCGGAAAACTGAGTTCGAGCAGCGAGATGGCGGGGATTTCGAAGCGCATCGTGCCGGCGCTGCGGTCGACCAGCATGGCCACTGCCACGGGCACGCCGCCGCCCTTGCGGACGATCTCGATACACTCAAGAACGCGACCGCCGCGAGTGACGACGTCCTCGACGATCAGCACCGGCTCGCCGGGGGCGAACTTGAAACCGCGGCGGAGCACGAGGCGGTCGTTTTCCTTTTCGGCAAAAACGTAGCGTGCCTTGGCCTGGCGTGCGACCTCCTGGCCGATGACGAGGCCGCCCATGCCGGGGGCGAGGACCGTCTCGAATTTGAAGCCGCCCAGCTTGGAGACCAGCAGCTCCGCGAGGCGGGTGACGGCGTCCATGCGCTGGCAGACCTGCGCGCATTGGAAATAATGCCCGCTATGCAGGCCGGACCTCAGGACGAAATGTCCGGTCAGCAGCGCCTTGGTGCGGGTAAAGATGTCGAGGACCTCCTGTTGTTGCGAATCCATTGGTTTACGGTGGGTGGCCGGCGTAAAAAAACAAAAACATTTTTGCCGTCTCCGGCCGAAGGGTGTAATCAGGTTTCATGGTCATCGAACACGCCCCCTTGGAAGACGAGCTTGGCGACGTCTTGGAGAAGGCCATGCGTCACGCCGGGCTCAACGAGCAGTCGCTCGGGGCCTTGACCGGGGTGGAGCCGGGGAAAATCTGCGACGCCGTCGATTACCGCTACGATTTCACCGTCGATGAGCTGAGGCGGCTCGTGCAGGCGCTGTCGCTGAACGAGCTCGGTGTGCAGTCGCTGGCGGCGGGCCGCTATCCGCTTCCGGAGATCGCGGGGCTGCCATTTTGCCTCTACCCCTTGCGGACTCCGCACGGCATCGGCGTGGCCAACGCCTACATCGTCGCCGATTGCGGAAAAAATTCCGGCGTGTTGTTCGACACGGGAAGCGACCCTGTGATGTTGCGCCGTGTGTGGCCGGCGACAATCAAGCGGCTGGATGGCGTGTTCATCACGCATGCCGAGACGGAGCACACCGGCGGACTGGCCGAGGTGGTCGGACAGTTCGGTCCGGTGCCGGTGTTTTGTCCGGTGGACGCCAAGGTGCCCGGAGCGGCGGCGCTGGGAGAGGGAGCGTGTGTCACGCTGGGCGGTTTCGAGATCAAGGCGCTGGCGACGCCGGGCCATGCCGAGGCGCACAACTGCTACGAAGTGCGAGTCACGAAGATTCCAGGTGGAACGCCGTTGCTGGTGTCGGGGGACCTGTTTTTTGCCGGGTCGGTGGGCGGGGCGTATTTTTGTTCGCAGCAGTTGAGGGCGCACGTGGCCCGGTTGCTGGCGGCCCTGCCGGACGAGACGGTTGTCGCTCCCGGACACGGTCCGCTGACGACAATAAAAAACGAACGGACTTTTAATCCGTTCGTTTTATAAATGGTCGGAGCGGAGAGATTCGAACTCTCGACCTCTACAACCCGAATGTAGCGCTCTACCAGGCTAAGCTACGCTCCGATACTGACTCTAACTGAATGCAGAGGAGATAAGAAATCAGCTAGAACAGGCTGATAGTTCAAGAGTGAATTTCGGGTTTCTCCCGCATCGGGATGATATGAGGCACAGGTCAGACGTAGGTGTCCACCAGCGAGTGGAAGCGGAGTTTCTTTGCCAGGGCAGCCTTGGTTATGGGTTTGGCGAACTCGACGACGACCTCCTTCTTCTCGCGCGGGTAAAGCTCGAAGTAGTTGTCGCTGGTCGTGTGCGTCACGCCGGGCAGGTCGAAGGCGAAGCGGTGCTGGAACACCGGCGACGTGAAACCGATCAGGGCTTTCGTGGGCGTGAGCAGCTTGATCGTCGTGGCGGTTTTCTTCGGGCGCGGGAGGTTGAGGAAGCGCGGCGAGGCGAGGAACACGCTGTCTTCGCTCACGGTCGAGCCGTCCACGTCGAGCGCGATACGCAGGTAGATGCGATCAAGCGTGTGTTTCGCGATGGGTTTGGCGAGGTCGAGGGTCTGCTGCTTCACGCTTTCGCCGTGGCGCAGGGCGACCTTCTTTTTGCCGGAGAGGACGATGTCGCCGTCGAGCGTGAAGAGATCCCAGCGCAGCAGGCCCTTGGCGGACTTGGGGGCGTCGTAAACGGTGTAGAGGTGGACCTCGCGCACCGTCGAGCGGCGGTAGTTGTTGATGATCGGGGCTTCGTCGCCGGGGATGTGGGCGGAGACGAGCGCGGGCGCGTTGAAGCGGCGGGCGACGTGGTGGAGTGCCTTCCATTTGCCGGTGAACTCGATGGAACTCCACGAGGCGACGGGCCAGCAGTCGTTGAGCTGCCAGTAGATTGCGCCCATGCAGCGCGGCATCAGGCGGCGGTAGTGCTCGACGCCGACTTGCATGCAGTAGGCTTGGTTGAGCTGCGAGAGGTAGATGAGCTCGTCCTGCCCCTTGGGGAAACGGTAGCGGCGCGAGACGTAGTCGAGGATGACCTGGTTGCCGCCGCGGTTCTTCTGGTGGTTCTCCATGGTGGCGCCGAAGACGTTGGTGTCATCGACGGGAGCGAAGGTGGCCTGCGTCTCGGGGGAGCTGTAGCTCTGCATGCCGAATTCGGAACAAAAACGGAGCGACCACTTTTCGTATTCCTTCACGGGTTTGCGGGCGTGCCAGACGTCCCAGTAGTGGGTGTCGCCGCGTTTTTCTCCGGTTTCGTGGGTGTTGTCGTGTTCCCATCCGCCGCGCCATTGAGAGGTGGGCCAGTAGGGCGTGACGTTGTCGTGGACGGCAAGGGCGTCGGGGAGAACGCCGTGGAAAAGGTCTTCGTAGGCCTTGCGATAGGCGGCGTTTTCTCGGAGGGCCTTGTCGTTGAGCTGGACGAGTTCGTTGTTGCCGCACCAGAGCGCGAGGCTGGCGTGGTGGCGGATGCGCTTGATCTGGTAGTCAGCCTCGGCGCGGACGCTGGCGAGGAAGGCCGGATCGCCGGGATAGAGCGTGCAGGCGAACATGAAATCGTGCCACACGAGCAGGCCGAGTTCGTCGCACAGGTCGTAGAAGTCCTCGCTCTCGTAGATGCCGCCGCCCCAGAGGCGCATGCAGTTCATGTTGGCGAGGACGGAGGCGCGGAGGTCGCGGGCGTAGTCGGAGCGGGTGAGGTCGGCGACGAAGCTGTGAGCGGGAACCCAGTTCGCGCCCTTGATGAAGATGGCGCGGCCGTTGACGACGAACTGGAACGATTCGCCCCATTGGTCGGGGTGACGGTCAAGGACGATGGTGCGAAGTCCGATGCGCAGACGCGTCGTGCCGAGTTCGCGTCCGGCGGCATCGCGGGCGGTGACAACGAGGTCGTAGAGCGGTTGTTCGCCCTGGCCGGCGGGCCACCAAAGCTGCGGTGAAGGCACGGCGAGGGAGAGGTTTTCGGTCTCGATGATGACCCGACCGTTGAGAGACAGAGTAACCCAATAGGTTACTCTTGGATCGGGGGCGGCGAGTTCTGGGGCGAGGGCGAGGGAGACGCGGCGGCCGTTTTCGGTGTGGCTTTGGGTGACACGGACGCCGGTGAGGCGGTTGCCGCCATGGGCTTCGAGGCGAAGAGCGCGCCAGATGCCGGCGGTGAGGAGACGGGGCGCCCAGTCCCAGCCGAACTGGCATTGCTGTTTGCGGATGCGCACGCAGTTGCCGACGGGGTCGCAGAATTCGCCGGGCGGGGTGAATTCGGGGCGGACTTCGCGGATGTATTTCATCGCGCTGCCGAAGACGATGCGCAGCTCGTTGACGCCGAGGTGGAGCAGGGGTTTCACCGACCAGCGGTGGCCGATGAACATGTTGTCCGTGGAGGCGATTTTTTTGCCGTTGAGATAGACGGTGGCAACGGTGTCGAGGCCGTCGGCAACGAGTTCGATTTCGGATTCGGAGAGGAGCGCGGCAGAAACGTTGAAGGTGGCGCGGTATTCCCAGTCGCGTTCCTCGATCCACTGGAGGCCCAGTTCGTTGGTGCCGAAGAAGGGATCAGGGATCTGCTTGGCGCGGCGCAGGTCGGTGTGGACGCAGCCGGGGACGGTGGCGGGGAGCCAGGTCTTCGCGGTGGTGTCGCGGAATTGCCAGCGGGATTTGGCGAGGTCGAGTGTGGGCATGATGGTGGGACGAATGAGAATGTTTTAAGCGGAGATTGTTCGGGTGAGCAGCAGGATTGCGCCGTCGCAGGCAGGGATGTGGACGCCGTTTTTGCCAAGCGCTGGGCCGTGCAGGACGGATTTCAGGTTCCATCCGGACTTCAGTCTCACGGGTTCGGTGACGGCTGCGGTGTTGTGGTTGATCAGCACGAGGACGCGTTGGTTGCCGTCGAGTGGATGCTCGGTGATGGAGAGCAGCGCATGGGTTTTGATCCATGCGCGGTCCGAGGGAACGGAGGCGAAGATGCGGGCATAAATACGCCATGACTCGGCGTGGGGTGACTTGGGTGAATAGGCACCAGGGGTGTCGGCTAGCGCTCGTTCGAGTGGATTCGTGAGGAGGAAAACCTGTCCGCAGCCGAGTGCGCAGCGGGTGAAGACCGGATTGCCGTCGGCGGTGGAGGCGAGGACTTCGGCACGGGTTGCGCGCAGGGCGAGGTTGAAGGTGCCTGTGACGGGCAGGCGTTGTTGATCGTCGGAGAAAATCATCTCGTCGGGTCCGGTGCGTTGGCTGCGGGTTTGCACTTCCACGCCTGCCCAAGGTTCGAGGCCGGCCAGCACGGCGGTGTCGAGCGAGAGGTAGAGGGTGGCACCGGCTTCGACGCGGGAGAGCAGTTCGAGCCAGCGGCGGCGCGAGAGGAACTTGGTGCCTGCGATGGAGGGAAGCAGGTAGGCCGGGGCGTCGCGCAGCGGGGCGTCGCCCATTTGGAAGGCGAGATCGGCGCCGGCGAGCTTGGCGAGGGCGAAGGCGTTTTGGGCGACGGCCCACTGGTCTTGGTCTTCGGTCAGGATGCAGATGGCGTCGATCTGGCGCGGCGGCAGGCTGGCGAAGGGTAGGCGGTCGATCAGGGCGGAAAATTCACGCACAGTGGCGACGGCTGGCTTTTCCTCGCGGGAGTTGCGAATGAGGCCGAGTTCGCGTTCGACCGGAATCCAGTCGTAGGGCGCGTGGGCGAGGTGCTCCTGATCGTAGGCGCACCACCAGAGCATCGCGCGGCAATCCTGAGCCCAGAGGGAGAACAACGACGGACGCAGAAATTGCGGGGTCAGTGCGTCGCTGACGATGAACGGCCCCATCGAGCCCATTTCCTCGGCGAAGCAGGGCTTGCCACCGAGGTCCGCGTAGAGGCGGCTTTCGGTCGTCGCGTGAAGCTGCGGGCGCAGGGTGTTGGGCGCGTCGAGGTCGCAATGCGGCGTCCAGAGAGGGTAGGGGTGGGTCGTGAGAAAATCGGTGAGCTCGGCCTGGTCGCGAATGGCCCAGGGCTTGTGGGCGGAAGCCTGCAGGCTGTGCATGCCGGAGATGACCGGACGCGAAGGATCAGCGGCGCGGATGGCGGTGGCGATGGCGTGGGTCCACGTCCAGGCCTCGGCGGCGGAGGCGCGGCCCATGCAGTTGCATTCGTTGCCGAGATCCCACGCGACGATGGCGGGGTGGTTGCGAAGGGAATCCACGATGCAGCGCACGAGACGGACCTGCCACTTGATGGCCTCGGGGTCGGTGATGACGTTGACATTGGCAAAGGCGGGCGGAGTAAAAAGGCGTCCGCTCATCCAGCCGGTGACCAGGCCGACGATGAGCTGCAAGCCGCGAGCGTGCGCGAGGTCGGCGAGAGCGCGGAGGCGTTCCAGCATGACGGCATCCACCCCGGCTTGGCCGGCTGGGGTGTCGGGCAGGGGTTCTTCGCCGAGGCGATATTCGAGAAGATCGCCGTTGCCGGTGGCGAGGCGTTGCAGGGGCTGGAAATCCGGCCAGAGAGGAAAAATGCGGAGCAGCGTCAGCCGGGCGTCGGCGAGCTGGCTGAAATCGGCCGAGACGATCTCGGGGCGCCAGTCGCTCCATGTGTGTGTGCCGGCGTGGGAGGCCCAGTAATTGCAGCCGACGCGGAAACCGCCGCTGGGAAGGAATGGCTGGGAGGAGCGGTGGGGCATGATAGGGGGTGGCGGGGGTTGGAGACAGCGTAGCACACTTGGATGAAACTGGCGTTGCCAAAAACGATAAATTATTTGTCGTTTTACCCAATGAAGAAGCCAACGACCAGCCGGAGGCCGGTCCCGCCCTTTCGCGTGCATGCGATGGTGAGCGGACTCGATATGGTGAGCCGGATGGACCTGGACTACTTCCGGCAGGTGGCGCTTGGCGTGCGGAGATACGGGTTTTCCACGGGAAGACTGGTGTTTACGGACCGGTGGCTGGGGCCGGAAATCGAGAATGGTCTGGAGGCGCGCGTGCGCAGCGAAGGCATTCAGGGAATCGTGGCGGCGCTTCACGATTCCGAGATGGAGCGGCGTTATGCGGCGCTCAACGTGCCGGTGGTCAACATCTCCAATTCAACCCTGAAGCCGCTTGTGCCGGTGGTGACGCAGGATGACGAAGGCGTGGGGCGGCTCGCCGCGGCGCACCTGCTGGCGTGCGGATGCCGCGCGTTTGGGTTTTGGGGGCAGGCGGAGCGAAGTTATGCGATAGAGCGTCGCGCGGGGTTCAGCGCCGCGCTGGCGGCCTCGGGGAAATCCGCGGTGATGGCGGAGGCGTTCAACGGGCCTGAGACGACGGGAGAACTCTATGCGCGAATGCGCACGTGGCTGGCGGCGCAGGCGCGACCACTGGGGGTGTTCGCGGTGTTGGACACCTATGCGCTGCTGCTGATACGGGCGGCGCGGGATATGGGCTGGCGGGTGCCGGAGGACGTGGCGGTGCTGGGGGCGGGCGACGACGATTTTTGGGTGGAGTTTGAAAGCACGCCGCTTTCGAGCGTGCGGCTGCCGGCGCGGCAGATCGGCTACGAGGCGGCGGCGCTGCTGGACCGGATGATCACGCAAGGCGTGAGACGGGCGGAGGGGCGGCGGCTCCCGGTGAGCGAGATCGCGGAGCGCAAATCCACCGACGTGATCTACATCGAGGACGGCGCGGTGGCGAAGGCCGCGAAGTTCATTCGCGAGCACGCCGAGGGGAATCCGTATGTGGGCGACGTGGTGAAGGCGGCGGGCGTGTCGCGGTCGGCCTTGCAGGCGAGGTTTCGCGCGGCGATGGGGCGGACGATTCTCGATGAAATCCAGCGCGTGCGCGTGTCACGCGCGCAGGCGTTGCTGGCAAACACCGACCTGAAACTGGCGATGGTGGCGGAGCGTTGCGGGTTTCCGAACTCGCAGCGGTTCAGCGTGCTTTTCCGGCAGGTGGCCGGGTTGTCGCCGAGCGAATACAGGCGTCAGTTCCGGGAGGGGTGAGGGGACACACTCAGGGGGCGGACGGAGAAAACGGAGCGGCGGGGAGCAACGGCTTCAGGAATCGGGCGAGGTTCTCCGCCATGCGGTCGTGGCCGTATTCGGAGGGATGGAGGAGGTCGGAGGCGAGAAAGGTGAGATCGTCGATGATATCGGTGCCCTCAATCAGGTGGACGTTGCGGTCTTGGTTTTCTGCGGCGACCTGCCGGAGGATCGCGTTGAAGGAATCCTGTTTTTCGGTGGATATGTCGGGCTCGATCAACTGATGGGCGGCGTTCTGAAACAGGGTGAGCAGGATGAGGGGCCGGCCGGGTTTGGCGGCGACGCATCGTGAGACCAGGTGGCGGACGCGTCGCCCGTATTCGTCGGGGCTGAAGGTGGCGCGCATGTTGATGCCCATCTCGAGCGTGGCGATGTCCCAGTTGCAACCGGTCGCGATGAACTCGGCGGCGGCCGGGTCCACGTAGCATGAGCCGGACAGGCCTTTGTTGAGCACGTCGACGCCGAGGCGGCGGGCGGCGCGATGGGGGTAGCCGTGACGGTAGGAGTGGGTGATGGACGAGCCGTAGGCGAGCCAGCGGAGCGCGGGCTTCTCGGCGGACAGGGGCGGGCGGACGGGGCTGCCGAAGGTGTCGATGCCGTGGAAAACCATGGAGCCGCGATCAAGGAACACGCGCCACACGCCGGGGTGGAAGGCCTTGAAGGCGGCCTTGAGATGGATGGTGGCGAGGTTGTCGGGCGGGGTGAGCTGGAGGCAGTGGACGACGCCCGGGGCGAGCGTGTGGTGGGCGTGCTGGAAATCGCCTTTGTAAATCATGACCTCGGTGGTCCGGTCGAGCGGACGGAGGAAGACGCGGAGGTGGCGGGCTTCGGTGACGAAGCGGAGCTCCGCACCGGTGGATTCCTGGGCGGTGAGGAAACCGGGGGAGCCAAAGGTTTCGTAGACCTGCCGCGGATACCGCGTCAGGAGCCAGCCCTCGCCATTGAGAGAGGGCTCGGGAGCCGGGACGTTGTGGAATTCGATGGAGGGGAGCGGGCGCGTGGTGAACATCAGAGAGAGCGGGAGCGTCTCCGCCGGAGGGGCGGAGACGCTTGAAGGCCTGCCTTGTCGGCGTTGGTGGCAACCCGGACTACGGGGTCGCGGTCAACGTCATGACGTTGGAGCGGGCGGGGTTGCCGTGCCGGTCAAAGGCGACGGCCGTCAGGCGATGGGCGCCAGGCGTGGCGAGCGTGATCGTCGCCGCGTAGGGAGCGGTGTCGTCGATACCGACGGGTTTGCCATCCAGGATGAACTCGACGAAGTCGATGGCCCCGCCGGTGTCGCTGGCGGTGGCGACTACGCCCACGGGCGCGGCGACCGTATAGCCGGTGCCACCGGTGGCCGTGTTTACGCTGACGGTGGGCGCCTGTTTATCGGGGGTTTCCACGACGAACTGATCGAGATAAACTTCATGGGCGGTATTGTTGGTCGGATAGCATTCGATCTGGATCCGCTTGACTCGCTGAGTGCCATCGAAGCCTGTGCCGATGAATTGGCTGAGCGGAATTTTGATGTTCCGCCAGGTGCCATCGAGGGTGGCGTAGGCTGTGGTGGCGACTTTGGCGCTGTTGGTGCCCGCGGTCGTGATGAGGAATAGTTTGAGTGATGCGCCGACCGTGCCCTTGGCGTAAAACGAGAGCACCTGGCCGGAGAGGGTATCGGCGGCGAGATTTACCCCGCCCTCGATATGCATGCCGGCTCCGGCGTAGCCTCCGGAGGGAATAGTGTAGTTGAGCCGGATGCTTTTGCTTCCCGAATAATGGGTGGCCGTTTCCGCGAAGTTCGTCGTGAGCAGGGCCGTGGCGGACTGGTAGACGTAGGAGTAGGAATAGGTCAGGCCGCTGGCGATGGCGTCGCCATACCATGTGAAGGGCGGCCAGTGGCCGGTGCCGGGCCCGTCGCCGTAGTTTTGAAGCACGGACATTTGCGGAGCCTCGTCATGGGCCGCACGCATTTCGGAGCTGAGCGAGTAGGTGCCCCACCAGGGGCCGCCGGCCCAGTAGGTGCCGCTGATCTGATTGGCTTGAAGGTAGGCCAAGGTGTTTTCGAGGACGGTGTTCCAGCGAGGGTCGGAGTCGGGCGTGCCAAACTCACCGATGTAGCCGCGCACGCCGTTGGTCTGGCACCAGTTCACGAAGCCGGTCAGGCGGTCAACCCCCACCGTGGGGTAGGCGCCTTCGCCGTCGTAGGATTGGTCGTAGATGCCGGAGCTGTCGTTGTCGAAATACTGGTGGGCCTCGAAGATGAGATTGTCGGCGGGGTCGGTCAGGTCGGCGAGGTTGGCGCTGGCGGTGAGCCAGGAGTGGGCCCCGCTCCAACTATCGCCGGGCACCAGGATGGCGTGGGTGGTGTCGACGGTGCGGATGGCGTTGATGGCGCCTTGGGCGCTGTCTTTCCAGGTGTAGGTGCCCATGCCGTGCGGCTCGTTCATCAGGCCGTAGGCCCAGAGGCAGTCGCGGGCCTTGAAATGGTCGGCAAGCCGGGTCCATACGTCGTTGAAGGCGGCGCGGGAAACCTGGGGGGATCCGACGATGTAGGTCGTGCCGGCGAGCGAGTAACGGCCGTAGTTGTGCAGATCGAGGATCACGCGCATGCCGCGCGCCTCGATGGCGTCGAACACGGCGTCAAGGCGCGCGAGTTCGGCGGTGTTGAGCGGGGCGAGCAGGGTGGGTTGGATTCGCTCCCATTTGAAGGGGAGACGGATCAACTCGAGCCCGCGGGCCTTGTAGTAATCGATATTGGCGGGGCTCGGGTAGATGTAGTTGGTGCCATAGGTGCCGGGAAGGACGGTGCCAGATTCAGCGCCGGAGAGATTGACGCCGATCATGGTCGGCGGCGGGACTGCGCCGGAGCCGAGCACGGTAAAGGAGTCGGTGCCGTTGATGAAGAACGCCCGTTGGGCGGCGGTGAGGCCGGCGTAGGTGTAGGTGCCGGGAGGAAGGGCGGTGCCGCCGACCGTGACGGCGGCGAAGGTGTAGCTGAAGCCGTTGCTCAGGTCGAGGAGCCCGCCGGTGTTGAGGGTGAGCGAGGAGGTCGTGGAGGGACCGCCGAAGTTGGCGCGGATGTCGAGCTTGCCATTGTTGTTCACGACGAAGTCGCCGGTGCCGAAGGCTCCTGCGGTGGTGCCCGCCAGCACCCCTCCATTGACCGTCCATGTTCCGGAGAAGGTGCTGGAGGTGTTCTGGACGCGGATCTCGCCGGTGTAGCCGCCGGTGTTGGTGGATTGAGCGATGGCGATGTTGCCGGCACCGGAGATCACGGCGTTGAAGGCAAGGATGCGACCGCTGTCGCCCGAGTTGAACGTGGCCGATTGGGACGCGGCGACCAGAACCGAGCCCAAAATGGTGTCGGTGCCGTTTTCGCTCATCGCAAGCACGGCTCCGGACTCAAGGATGAAATTCGCGGTAGTATTGGTGGTTTTCACCACCAAGGTGGCCCCGTTTCTCATCGTGAGGGTATTGCCGACGAAGGCGCTGTTGGTGAAGTTACCGGTGCGCAGGGCGGAGGTGACGGCACCGTCGCTGATATAATCATTGCCGGCCGTGGGAACGGCCGCAGGCGTCCCCCATAGGGCGGTTCCCCAATGCGCCGTATCGGAGCCCGAATTTACGGTTTGGGTGACGGTAGCGGCATGGGCGGGGGCGAGGTGGAAAAAGGCCGCGAGAGTGGCGGCCACGAGCAGGGTTGGGGGCGTAGGGTTCATGGGATTTGGGGTGAAGAAAGCGGACAATGCAGTAGCAGAGACCGTCCGGGGAAGGACGGGGGGATTCGGGGGAACGGCGGACGGAAGACCGCAGTCCGGGGGGGTTATTGAGGGGAGGGGGTGAGCTTAATGTCGTCGATGTCGAAGCGGCCGCCGTCGATCATCATGAGGGTGGGCATGACCTCCATGGAGACGGCACCGGGAGGAATGGTGATCGGGAGGGTGATCGGTTTCCAGTCGGCGGTGGTGCCGGAGAAGTTGGGGTGCTTGGGCTTGGTCTTTAGCTTGGCGCCCTGGGCGTCGAGGAAGTGCATGACGAGGCGGGCGTCTTTCCAAGAGGCGTCGCCCTTGACGACTTGGTCGAGGCGAACGCGGAAAGTGAGAGTGCAGGAGGTCAGGCCTGAGGGGAGGGGGATTTTGCGATAGGAAAAGACGGAGGCACCGGGCTGGGTTTGCTCAAGACGGAGAAAGTGGTTGCCGTCTTCGGCGAGCCACTGGACGCCGGCGGGCTTGGTCCAGCCGTCCGGCCAGTTGTCGGCGTTGGCGTCGCTCTCGAAGTCGGCAGTGAAGAACGGCGTGCCGGTTTGCGCGCGGGAAACGGAAGCGAAGGGCAGGAGGACGCACAGGGCGGCTCCGGCTGCAGATGTCAGGGGTAGGCGATGGTTCACGGGAGGAAGGAGTCAGGCCGGCGCGAGCGCGGCGGGCGTAGGGGTGGATTCAATCCTCCATGCGAGGCCGGGGAATCGCAGTGACGGATCTTCCGTGAGGAAGGAGCGGCCCTGGCAGCTTTCGCGCACGATCAGCGGCATGTCCTGCATTTCCTCGTAATGGGCGGGCTTGCCGGTGGCGAGGTCGAGGGCATTGCGCACGAGCTGGCCGGCGACATGGTTGTAGTTCTGCGCGACGGTGGTCAGGGGCGGATCGCTAAAGCGGCTGCCGTCGGTGTTGTTGAATCCGATGATGCGGTAGTCGGAGGGAGCGCACAGGCCGAGGCGGTGCATGGCGGTCATGAAGCGCAGGGCGTGGTCGTCATCGTAGGCCAGCACGGAGAGCCGGCCCTTGTGGGTGGCCCAGCGTTCGGCGAGTTGATTCATCGGGCTGGAGCCATCCTTCACCAGGCCGATGGCGTGGGGGATGTCGTTCGAGGCGCAATGCATGCTGAATGCGCCCAAGCGCTGCTGCAGAAAGCCATTGTCCGCATGGTCGGGGCCCAGGTAGGCGAGCAGGTCGTCGCCGTCGTGCCGAAGGTAGCTGCACAGACTTTGGATGAAAATGCGGGCGCGTCGCGTGGCCGAGTCGTTGTCGCCGATGCCGAACATGATCTGCGGGTGGGCGACCGGCAGGGAAGAGTTTTTGGCGAGCGCCAGCACGTCGCTGGCGCGGGACGGTTCGAACCAGGGGATCATCACGGATATGCATCCCTGCTCCTTCAGGAAATCGATCTGACGTTGCGCCGCAGGACCGTAATCACTGATCCAGCCGGAGGAGATTTCCAGGTTTTGGGTGGCGGCAACGCCGGCCACCGCCTGCATGATGCGGTGGGCGTAGGCATCGCTGTGCTGGGCGATCAACATGCCGATGCGTTTGTTGCTTGGTTCTGGAGTGGCGGCGGGGGTCTTTGAGCTTACAAACGTTCCACTGCCCACTTTGCGCCAAACCAAACCCTCTTTCACGAGGCGTAGCACTCCGCGACGTGCAGTTAGGAAATTTACGCCGAGCTCGTCTGCCAGCATCCGCTCGGAGGGCAGCCGGGCGCCCTCCGGAAGCGTAGCTACCAATTGGCGCATCTTCTCCTCGACGGTCTGATACTTAAGCAGGGCGGTTTCCACGATGCATGGAGACAATGAATCATTGGTGAAAATGTCAACACAGCACTTTAATATTATTTAATTATATAATAATGAAAAAGTTAAATAAATTAAATATTTCGATGTGTTGCCATAAATTAATCCATTGACAAAATACTATATATATCAATTCTTCCGACGAGCCTTTATTCCCCATGAACATCCCCCTGCCTCGTCCTTTCTTAGTCGCGTCCGCTTTCTTGGCGGGCTTCATTTTCGCCTCCTCGCTTCCCGCCGCGACGATTTTTCAAACCGTCAATTCCGGTTCGGATGCCGCCCATTGGGGAACCGCGCTGTGGGGGACGCCTGCGGCCGTTCCCACGGCCGGCAATGATTATATCAGCGACGGGGCCGTCACCTCCGCCCTGCGCACCGGCAACTTCAGTAACAGCACCTTTGTCGGCGATACGCTGACGATGCGAAACGGGGCCAGCTTGGTGGTGAAAACCACCAATACTACCGCGAATTTTATCCTTGAGTCCGGAGCTGTGCTTGCGATGAGCGAAACCGGCACCGACACCATCCTGGGCTCGGTTTTGGTCGCCGCGTCCCAATCGGCCACGTTCAACTCGGGCGACACCGGGCGCACGCTCGCCTTCAACGCCGTGATCTCCGGTGCCGGCAACATCGCCATCGCTCAATCCACCAACACCGGCGGCTACACCGGCACGATCCGCGTCCAGAATACCGCCAGCACGTTCTCGGGAACGTGGACGGTCAACAGTGGCATTTTTGCAGGCACCACCGCCGGAGCTTTTGGCACGGGGGACTTCATTGTGAACAACACGGGCACGCTCGATATGCGCGCCAACTTCTCCGGCACAACCTCTTCTTTGACGCTGAACACCGGCGGACTCTTTGACCTGAGCAACGGGTTTAGCTACACGTTTGAGACCGTGACCGTAGGGGGCACCGCGTTGAATGCCGGATCCTATGCCTACACCGATCTTTCGCCGACGTTGCAGGCGTTCTTCGTCAGCGGCACCGACACCTTCACGGTTTTGAGCAGCATTCCCGAGCCGTCGACCTATGCGATGGTGGGTGGGGTGATCGCACTGGTCGCCGCGGTTGTGCGTCGTCGTCGCTCCTGAGCGATGCCGGGTGATACCGTCCCTTGGGACGGGATCGACCTGCGCGGAACTTTGAACGAGTCCCATGAAAACCTTCCCCTGTTCGTCTTCTGTTTCCCGCCGGTCAAGCCTAGCCGGGTTCACCTTGCTGGAACTGCTCACGGTCATTGCGATCATCGGTGTTTTGGCCGCGATTCTGTTCCCGGTTGTGGGCTTCGCGCGTGCCAAGGCCAGGAATGCCCAATGCGTGGGTAATCTGCGCCAGATCGGGCTTGGGGTTCAGATGTATGTTGCGGACCACAAGGGCTGGCTGCCTTGCAATGTCAGCGACCCCAGCAATCTTTGGCGTCACCAGGTGGAAACTTATTCCAATTCGCGCTCAAGATGAGACTAACGGAGCGGACGGCCCAGCGGTCCGTCCCTACCCAAGGCAGGATCATCTTGAACGCGAATTGGAATTACACTCCGAATCCCGGAGACAAGACGGTGTGGTGGTGTCCATCCGAGGAAATCGAAATCCCTGCGGACAAGTGGACCGACGCCAACTTCGCACCTAACGCCTACGGATTATATTTTAACTGGCGATACTGGCCGCAGCCGACCGGGAAACGAATCGGATTCACGCCGATTCCCCTGAACGCGTTGCCCAATCCGGCCCAAGAGGTCGCCCTCCGGGACGCTTTCGTCACCACGACGGTGCGCTACTATGCCTATGACAATGGCTCTAACAATTACGACCGGCACGAGGGTCATGCCAATGTGCTGTATTACGACGGGCATGTGAATGCCGTGCCGCGGCCCTAGGACGAGGCTCGGCCCCGGATGACGCTAACCGCCGGTGTATACCGAATTGATGGGTTTGTTGGCGGAGTGCGCGTTGATGCTGGCCGTTCACGGGCTCGCGCGAAGGTGTCGGCGGTGCGTTCCGCAGAAGTCACGAGTCTCGGCGGCATGGTGGAGCAGTTGCGCGACGCATACGGCACAACCGCCATTCATCGACGCACTCGCGAGGGGGAGAACATTGACTGCGTGGATTCCCGATCCTGGAAATCGCATGCGTGGGGTTGTCGGCATGAATCTCCAAGGCTGATGATCGCACCGGCGCCACGACGTTTACTTTGGCGCATCCGTGTTTGTAACGGCATCCAACGAATTTAATTTATGAATACACCGCTTGATTGTGAGCATCTCATCGGAGCGCTGTTGCCGCAACTGTGCAGCCTGTTTCCGCAGCAGGCGCTTGGTCCGTCTTGGGTCGGATCTCCGGACGAAGGGGGGCTGGTGTCGTTTGAGAAAGAGTTGCTGCCGGCTGGCCTGTCCGCCCTCGGAATCGGCGGCGGCCGGGCCGAGGGCCAGGGGACATACGAGTTTTGTTCGGCCTGTGCGCTGGCCTATATCCACACGCTCGACCGGTCTGGCGTTGCGCCGGAGCTGCGCGAGGAGCTCATCTGGCGGGCAAGGGCCGGTGTCGAGTTTTTGATCCGGGGCCAGCGTCCCGGCGGACTCGTGGATCTGATCAATACCAACTATGATTCCACCCCGGACACCGCCTTTGTTGCGCAAGCGCTCTGTGCGGCGGTGCACGCGGGAAGCGTGCTTGGGACATCAGATCCTGCATGGGAGGCGTTTGTCGCCGCGGTCAGACGATTCATCGACCGGGCCTTGCCGGGCCTGCTGCTCTGCGATTTCCATACGCCGAACCATCGCTGGGTCATCGCCGGATCGCTGGCTATCGCGCGATCCGTTTTCACGGGGCTGCCGGATGTGCTGCCGGCGATCGATCAGTTGCTGGCCGAAACGATCGATATCGACGAGGAGGGGGCATACTTGGAGCGGAGTATCGGCGTGTATGACGCGGTCTGTGCTCGGTCGCTCTATTTCATTGCTGAACATGCGGGACGGCCGGTTGGATCCGAGGCCGCCGATCGAAATCTGGCCTTCGACCTCAATCTTCTCAATGGGGACGGTGGCGCGGAAACGGGCCTCTCGCATCGCCAGGATCTCGGAACCAGGACCGTCCCATTGGGACTTGGCGCTTGGTATCTCTATGCCGTGAAAAAGCATGGTCGGTCCGAATGGGCCGGGGTGGCGGAATTCCTTTGGCGTCAAACAATCGAGCCCAAGATATCGGATGCTTTGTGGATGCTTTATGTGCTGACGGTGGCGGGTGATCCGGTGCCGGCGGCGGCGGGCTGCCCATTGCCTGATATCATGAGGGCCTTTCCCAAGAATAAATTTTGGAGACTGCGGCGGGGCCCGCTGGCGGTTACCGTCTTCGGGGACAGTTCGCGCTTGCTACATCTAACCCACGGAATGGCCGAATTGGTTTCCGTGAGGATCGATCACGCCTATTTTGGGGCGGGAACATTTTACGGCGACCGCATGGAAGTATCGGCGACAGGCGTTGGATTGCACAGTGATGGGCGACGGGTGCCGAGACGCCCCGGTTACGACATGCCGACCGGCCGGGCGGTGCCCCATCACCAGTTTTGGGAGAAGGCCGCCGAACGTGGCCTGCGCGAAGTGCCGCCGGCCGCGTGCAGCCTGGAGATCGAGGCGAAAACGGACGGGCTGGCGTTGCGGTTTACGAGCATGGAGGCCCTTGCGGGGGTGGCGGCTCAGATCGCGCTGGATTTCACACCGGGAGGCGTCTGGGAGTCCGACGGGTGCGCATTCCGGCCGGAGAAGGGACAGGTGATTTTTCTGCGTGATGGCATGGCGCGCATGCGCTACGGGGCGGACGTGATCGAATTCGGGCCGGGCAGCGCTGAGGGACGCGAGTTTTGGCAAATGCGGGGGGCGGAGCCGGTGACGGGAGTGGTGCGCGTGTTGATCGCGTTGGAAACCCCCGTCGACCATGCGCTGACGTTGCGGGTGATGCGCGGGCTGCGGAGCGCGACCGGGCGCGGGGCCGCCAGAAAACACTGAGCCGAGAATGGGAGCTGGGGCGTAAAACGGCCGCCCTTGAGGAGCGGCCTTGAGGAAGAACGGAGATGAAGGGGAGTTTTACCCGAGGAGTTTTTTGTTGGCGCGGATGAGGGCGAGGCGTTGTTCGACGGCCTTGCGGGTCGTGAGCGCGTCCTCGGGCGTGTGGAGGCACCAGTCGACGAGACGGTCGACGCTGCTGCGGGCGACGTAGCAGCGGGTGTCGGAGCCGCCGTAGTAGATGAGGACGGTCTTGGCCTTGTCGGGGAGCTGGACCCAGCCGTTGGAGAACGTGACGTTGGAGACGTCGCCGAAACCTTCGCCGCCGTAGGGGGCGAGGAAGTGGCCGCCGGGACGGGCGATGACCTTGGTCGGATCTTCGAGCGAGGTCATGAACATGTAGAGTACGTAGCGGAGGCCGGCGGCGCAGTTGCGCACGCCGTGGGCGAGGTGCAGCCAGCCCTTGTCGGTCTTGATGGGGGCCGGGCCCTGGCCGTTTTTGACTTCCTTGATCGTGTGGTAGGCGCGACCGTCGATGATTTTTTCAGGGCCGGTGACACCGGTGTTGATGTCCTTGCAGAGCGTCCAGCCGATGCCGCCGCCGGAGCCGACGTCGATGAATCCGTCCATGGGGCGGGTGTAGAGCGCGTATTGGCCGTCGACGAACTCGGAGTGGAGGACGACGTTGCGCTGCTGGGAGGCGGGAGTCTTGACGTTGGGCAGGCGTTCCCAGGTTTTGAAATCCTTGGTGCGGACGACGCCGGCGACGGCCACGGCGCTGGAGAGGTCGCCGGGCTTGGCGGACGGGTCTTTCGACTCGGCGCAGAACACGCCGTAGATGCAGCCGTCCTCGTGGAACGTGATGCGCATGTCGTAGACATTGGTCTCGCCGGGGATTTCGGGCAGGTCGACGGGCTCGTCCCAGAAGCGCCAGTTGTCGACGCCGTTGGGCGACTCGGCGATGGCGAAGATGCTCTTGCGGTCGTAGCCCTCGAAACGGACGACCATGTGAACCTTGTTTTTCCAGAGGAAGGCGCCGGGGTTGAGCGTGGCGTTGACGCCGAGCCGCTCCATGAGGAACGGGTTGGTCTTCGGGTTGAGATCGAAGCGCCACTCGATGGGAGCGTGGCGGTAGGTGATGGCGGGAAACTGGAAGCGGTCGAAGACGCCGTTGTCCCAATTGGCGTCAACGGGGTTCTTTTGTTTCAGGAACTTCTCGTGGGCGGCGCGGAGTTTTTTGAGGCGGGCCGTCCAGGCGACGGGAGCGGCGGGGCGTTTGGATTTAGGGGCGGGTTTACGGGAGGTAGCCATGGGAATGCAGGGGATGAAGCCGTGGATTATGCCCGAATGCGGCAGGTTAGTCGTTGTTGGAAATGATAAAAAACATCATATTTTCGCCACATGACCAAACGCAGCAGGCAGCCGGCACCTCCGTTCCGCGTGCAGATCGTGATCAATCCGGATCAGGAGTATTTCCGTGAGGTGGTGCTGGGGGTGAGGCACTACGGATTCGAGACGGGGAGGCTGGTGTTTGCCGACCGGTGGCTGGCGCATGAACTGGCCGACCTGCCGCGGGTGGTGAAGCGGGACGGCGTGCAGGGAATCGTGGCGGCGGCGCATACCGTCGCGATGGAGTCGGCGATGATGAAGGCCGGCGTGCCCGTGGTGAACGTGTCGAATTCGATGAGGGTGCCGCGCCTTCCCGTGGTGACGCAGGACGACGTGGCGGTGGGAAAGCTTGCGGCGGAGCATCTGAGGAACTGCGGCTGCAGGAGCTTCGGTTTCTGGGGACAGGCGGGGGCGAGCTATGCGGAGCAGCGCTGGCAGGGGTTTGGTTCGGCGCTGGGGGAGAATGCGCCGGTCAGGCGCGCGGTTTCGAGGACGGGCGAAGCTCCCGGGCGGACTTTTGCGCGGATGAGGGAATGGCTCAAGGGGCTGGAGCGGCCCGCCGGAGTGTTTACGACGCTGGACAGTTATGCGCTGACCATGCAACGGGCGGCGCGGGAGTCAGGCTGGCGGGTGCCGGAAGATCTGGCGGTGCTGGGGGCGGGAGACGACGATTTTTTGGTGCAGTTTGAACAGGTGCCGCTGTCGAGCATCCGGCTTCCCTCGTTGAAAATTGGGTATGCGGCCGGAGTGCTGCTGGATCGACTGATCGCGACGGGCGCGAAAACGGCGGAGTCGGTTCAGCTGCCGGCGGGGGAGATCGTGTCGCGGCGCTCGACCGACGTGATCTACTCGGAGGACGAGGCGGTGGCGCGGGCGGTGCGGTTCATCCGCGAGCATGCGACGGCCAATCCGTATGTGGGCGACGTGGTGAAGGTGGCGGGAATTTCGCGCACGGCTTTGCAAACCAGATTTCGCGCGGTGCTGGGGCGCTCGCCGTTGCAGGAGATTTTGCGGGTAAGGGTGGCGCGGGCGCAGGCCTTGCTCACGGAAACCACCCTGCCCATGACGACGGTGGCTGAGCGGTGCGGATTTCCGGACTCGCAGCGGTTTTGCATGCTTTTCCGTCGCGTCGCCGGGGTCACTCCCACCGGCTATCGGTGGCAGTTCAGGCAATAAGAGTGGAACGTGGCCTTTGGGTTGGCTCCGTTCCGTGAACACGCTTTACCTTGGCCGCGCTCCTTCAACGCTACCGCTTTCCCATGGCCAAAGTTCTCATCGAAAACCTCGTCAAAATCTATCCCGACAAGACGGGGCCGGGAAACAAGGTCGTCCATGGCATCAATCTGGAGATTCGTGACCGCGAGTTCATGGTGCTCGTGGGGCCGTCGGGTTGCGGCAAGTCAACCACGCTGCGCATGGTTGCCGGCCTTGAGGAGATTTCCGGCGGGTCGATTTCCATCGACGGCCGCGTGGTGAACAACGTGCTCCCCAAGGACCGCGACATCGCG
Source organism: Opitutaceae bacterium (assembly GCA_041662485.1). Taxonomy (GTDB): domain Bacteria; phylum Verrucomicrobiota; class Verrucomicrobiia; order Opitutales; family Opitutaceae; genus Rariglobus. The sequence continues at coordinate 21,601 of JBAZSJ010000014.1, forward strand.
ATGGTTTTCCAAAACTACGCGCTCTATCCGCACATGTCGGTTTATGAGAACATGGCCTTCGGCCTCAAGCTGCGGAAATTTTCCAAGGGCGAGATTGACCAGCGTGTGCGCGAGGCGTCGGCCATGCTCGGGCTCGACGCGTATCTGGACCGCAAGCCCAAGGCGCTCTCCGGCGGACAGCGCCAGCGTGTTGCCGTCGGTCGCGCGATTGTGCGGAAGCCCAAGGTGTTTCTCTTCGACGAGCCGCTCTCCAATCTCGACGCCAAGATGCGCGTCTCGACACGCACGGAAATTTCAAAACTCCACGCCCGTCTCGACGCGACCATGATCTACGTCACGCACGACCAGGTCGAGGCGATGACCATGGGCGATCGCATCTGCGTGATGAAGGACGGCAACATCATGCAGGTCGCCACGCCGCTGGATCTCTACAACCGGCCGGACAACATGTTCGTCGCCGGCTTCATCGGCAGTCCGCCGATGAACTTCTTCAAGGGTGTGATTCAGGCGGACGGCAACGCGCTGCGCTTCGTCGAAACCAACGACAAGGGAACGCCCATCACGATCACGCTCGACGAGAAACTGGCCGCGCTTGGCAGAGGTTACGTCGGAAAGCCGGTGGTTTTTGGCATTCGTCCGGAAGATGCTCAGGATACCCTGACCGTGGCCAATCCTGATCCGAGTCGCACGCTTGAGGTGACGGTTGAGGTTTCCGAGCCGATGGGAGCCGAGACGTATCTCTACCTGACGACCGGAGTTCACAACTTCATCGCCCGCGTCCGGCCCACCGACCGTTTCGAAGCCGGGCAGCGGGTGAAGGTCACCCTTAAGCTGGAAAACGCGCATCTCTTCGATCCCGCCACCGAGCAGGTCATCAAGTAAAGATCCTCGGGGCTTGCCACGAGGCATTTGACCAAGCCGGCTCAACTGTAGCCGGGGTCGCTGACCCCGGACCGGCCTCAACGAGGCCGGCTACATCCAAGCCGACGCAAGCTTCGAAGTATTGGACCCAAGAGAATAAAAAGCCGGCCTCCGTTACGGAAGGCCGGCTTGGCAGGGCGTGAGACGATTGTCTCCGCGATTCGTTCAGACTTTGACGGGTGCTCCCTTGGCGTCGGAGGCGATGACGGCATCGAGAACCTTCTGCACCTCGGCCCCGCGGGCGAAGTCGGGTTGGTCCTGTTTGCCGGTGCGGATGCTCTTGATGAAGCGCGCGTAGTTGTTGGGCGTGGGCTTGCAGGCGACTTCCTTCCACTGGGCCTTGTCGAGATCGGCGCCGACGCTGATCTTGTAGCTGTTGGTGGAACGCTCCGAGTCGATCTCGACGGACCCCTTGGAGCCCGAGATTTTGAGGAAGAGCCGGTTGGCGTGTCCGCCGGACCAGCGCGTGGTGTGGATGGTTCCGAGCGCGCCGTTGGCGAACTCGACGGTCATCACGGCGGAGTCGTTGGCATCGAGGACGTATTCGCCGACGCGGTTGCCCTTGGCCTTGTCGAAGGCCTTGAGCTTGCCGTAAACGGACTTGATCGGGCCGGCGGGGAAGGTCGCGAAATCGACGATGTGCACGCCGACGTCACCGAGCACGCCGCGGCTGCCGTGTTTGGTGGAGAGGCGCCAGAGCCAGGCGGACGTGGTGCGCCAGTCGCCCCAGACCTTGCTGGGGAGCCAGGATTGCAGGTAGCTGGCCTCGACGTGACGGACGTCGCCGATCTTGCCCGAGGCGATCACGGCCTGGACGGCCTGGATGGCGGGCCAGTCGCGGTAGGACAGGTTCACCATGTTGATGACGCCGGCCTTCTTGGCGGCGACGACCATCTTCATCGCGTCCGCGTGGTTTAGCGCGAGGGGCTTTTCACAGAGGACGTGCTTGCCGGCCTTGAGGCACTGGATGGATTGCGCAGCGTGGAAACCGTCGGGTGTGACGATCGAAACGGCGTCGAATTCGTTCCAGGCGAGAAGCTCGTCAACGGAGTTGAAGATATTCGGGATGCCGTGGTCGGCGGAGAATTTCTCGACGCGTTCGCGGCTGACATCGACGGCGGCGACGAGTTTGCAGCCCTTGATGTCCTTGTAACGTTTGGCGTGGCTGTTGGCCATGCCGCCGGTGCCGATGATGGCGACGCGGACGACGGCGATTTTTTTAGGGGAGGGCATGGGATTATTTGTGACCGACGGTGGGACGCGCGGCGGCTTCGGCGTCGACGGGGAGGGGTTCGAGGGGCTTGGCGTTCGGGCAAACGTCGGGGATTCGGACGGTGGCGCGGGCCCAACGGACGGCATTGGTGATGACCTGCTGCACCTGCTTGTGGTGGTAGGTCGGGTAGGTCTCGTGGCCGGGGCGGAAGTAGAAGATGCGGCCGTTGCCGCGCTGCCAGGTGGCGCCGCTGCGGAAGATTTCGCCGCCGGTGAACCACGAGATAAAGATCAGCTGGTCGGGCTCGGGAATGCCGAAGGGCTCGCCATACATCTCCTCCTGCGGGATCTCGAAATAGTCGCCGATGCCCTGCGTGATGGGGTGGGCGGGGTTGATGTTCCAGAGGCGTTCCTTGTCGGTGGCCTCGCGCCACTTGAGGGAGCAGGTTGTGCCGAGGAGGGCCTTGAAGATCTTCGCGTAGTGGGCGGAGTGGAGGGCGATGAGGCCCATGCCCTCGAGCACGCGGGTTTTCACCTTGGCGACGATGGCGTCCTGCACGTCGCCGTGCGCCATGTGGCCCCACCAGATGAGGACGTCGGTGTCCGCGAGGACGGCGTCGGTCAGGCCGTGTTCGGGCTGGTCGAGCCATGCGGTGCGCACGGTGAAGTCGGCGTTGGTGCGCAGGAAGCCGGCGATGGTCTCGTGCATGCCCTGCGGATAGAGGGCGGCGACTTTGGGATTCTTTTTCTCGTGGCGAAATTCGCCCCAGACGGTGACGCGGATGGATTGGCTCATAACACTTTTACGATTTTGAGGGGTTGGACAGGATGCGGATGCGCAGGGTGCGCCTCGCAGGTAAACGAGGCCGATGAAGGGGTGTGGCGGCTGCTTATGCAATAATCCGAGATCGTATTTCGCCGAGATTTATAGCAAAAATCCGATCATGACGGAGATTTCCGAGCAATTGGCGGCGTATGAGCGCGACCTGAAAATGGCGCTGGGGCGTTTGCGCGAAGGGAGGGCGCGTATCCGTGTGCCGCGATCGGTGGAACTGCATCGGAAACGTCCCCGCTCGCACTTTCATCCGACGCCGGAGTTTTTTGTGCAGACGGGCGGAGCGTCGACGTTCGAGTGTCCGGGGGATCAATTTACGCTGGGAACGGGCGATGTGGCGTTGATCCCGCGAGGCGTTCCGCATGCGGAGACGCCGATCGATCGGCGGACGCCCTACGGCATCATGGTGTGCATGTATTGGGGGGAGGGGTTCACGTTGCATCGCGGTCGGGCGACGGTTGAACGGGAAATCCAAGGGTGGGGAACGGAGCGGCTGGCGAGCCCGCGGGGACGCGCGGCGTTTCGTTATCTGGATGACGTGGCGGAGGCGGACAAAGTGCCGGCGGAGCACCGCTCCCGTTATGTGACGGGATTGGTCGAGGCGTTTCTGGTGACGGTGTTGAGCGAGCTGCACCGGCCGGCGGTGGTGAGCGATGCGCGTTCTCCGCAAGTGAGGGAGGCCGAGAAACTGGCCAGAACGATGCTCGCGGAGCCCGAGTTGTCGGTGCGCGGGCTGGCGGCGTCGGTGGGGTGCGCGACGGACACGTTGTCGCGGCAGTTTCACCGCGAGCGCGGAGTGACGTTGACGACCTGGATCGCCCGAGAGCGGGTGGCTCTCGCGAAGGATCTGCTGGTTGATCCGCGTTACAACGTGGCCGAGGTGGGATGGGCGTGCGGGTTCAGCACGGCGTCGTATTTTATCAGGGTGTTTCGCGCGCATACGGGCGTGACGCCGAGGGCGTGGAGGCAGGCGCAAAAACAAGTTTAAAGAAAACGCGGTCGGAAAATGTTTTCAGGAATTACATGGCCACTCCCGCCATTAACCCGTTGGACTGGGAAAAGTATTCTGCGTAACTGCGACTGCCGTTTTTTAAACCCCTCATGAAAAAAGTCCGTCTTGGTATCATCGGTCTCGGGTCCATGGGCGCCGCCCATGCCCAGTGGATTCTTGCCGGGAAGACCCCGCGCATCGAACTCGCCGCGGTGGCGGACACGGATCCCGCCGTGCGCAAGCCGTTCGCCCACATCCGTTCGTTCGCCGACGGGAGCGATCTGATCAAATCCGGTTGCGTTGACGCCGTGCTGATCGCGACTCCGCACTACTCGCATACGACGCTCGGCATCCAGACGCTCAAGGCGGGTTTGCATCTCCTCGTCGAGAAACCCATTTCGGTGCACAAGGCCGATTGCCTTCGCCTGATCGCCGCCGCCAAGGCCGCGCAACGCGGGGGAAAACGGGTCGTCTTTGCGGCGATGTTCAACCAGCGCACCAATCTCCACTACCGCAAGCTGCGCGAGCTGCTGCAAAGCGGTGAACTTGGCGAGGTCCAGCGCATCCAGTGGACCATCACCAACTGGTTTCGCGCGCAGTCCTATTATTCGTCCGGCGGCTGGCGGGCGACCTGGGCGGGCGAGGGCGGCGGCATGCTGCTGAACCAATGTCCGCACAACCTCGACATGTTCCAGTGGCTGTTCGGCATGCCGGATCGCGTCACGGCGTTCTGCGAGTTTGGCTGCTACCATGCCATCGAGGTCGAGGACAGCGTCACCGCCTACCTCGAATACAAGAACGGCCCGACGGCGACCTTCATCGCCGCGACCGGCGAGGCGCCGGGCACCAACCGACTGGAGATCGCCTGCGACCGCGGGCGCATCGTGCTCGAAAACGGAAAAATCGAATTTATCCGCACGGAGGTTCCGGTGGGCGAATTCTGCCGCACGTCGCCGGCCCGCTGGAGCATACCCGATGTCTGGAACGTGCAAATTCCGGTCGCAGGCGAGGGGACCCAGCACATCGGCATCCTTAATAATTTCGCGGACGCCGTCCTCGATGGCGCGGCGCTGATCGCGCCGGCGGAGGAGGGCATTCATTCCGTCGAGCTCGCGAACGCCATGCTGCTTTCCACGTTTGACCGCAAGGCGATCGAGCTGCCGCTCAACGCGGCCCGTTACGAGAAGGCGCTGAAGAAAAAAATCGCGGACTCGAAATTCAAAAAACGCGTGGTGAAGGCCGCGCCCATGAAGCGTGATTTGGACAATTCTTTCGGCAAATTCTGACACTATCCTTTATGAGCACTGATGGCATGAACTACGCCCCCAAGGGCAAACCCTCGCTGGTCGTAAAACCGGGCGAATTCGTCTTTGCGGCCGCCCACCTCGACCACGGCCATATCTTCGGCCAGTGCAACGGCCTCATCGAGGCCGGCGCCACGCTCCGTTATGTTTACGACACGGATCCGAAGCGCGTGGAGGACTTCTGCAAAAAGTATCCCGGCGTGCGCGTGGCGTCGTCGCTTGATCAGATTCTCAGCGATCCCGAGGTGAAACTCGTGGCCGCCGCCGCCATTCCCTGCCTGCGCGGTCCGCTGGGATGCCGCGTGATGCTGGCCGGGAAGGATTACTTCACGGACAAGACGCCGTTCACCACGCTCGACCAACTGGCGGAGGCCCGGAAGATCGTCGCGCAGACCGGACGTAAATACATGGTCTATTTCAGCGAGCGGTTGCACGTGGAGTGCGCCGTTTTCGCGGGACAGCTTATTCAGGAAGGGGCGATCGGCCAGGTCGTGCAGGTCACGGGCTTCGGCCCGCATCGTCTCAACGCGCCCTCGCGTCCGGATTGGTTTTTCAAGAAGGCCGAATACGGCGGCATCCTTTGCGACATCGGCAGCCACCAGTTCGAGCAGTTTCTTCATTACAGCGGCGCGACCGATGCGAAGGTCCTCTCGGCGGTGGTCGCCAACAAGGACAATCCCGCCCATCCCGAACTGGAGGACTTCGGCGAGGCGCACCTGCTCGGAAACAACGGCGCGACGAATTTTATCCGCGTGGACTGGCTCACGCCGGCCGCCTCGCGGACGTGGGGCGATGGACGCACATTCATCGTCGGAACCAAGGGCTACATCGAACTGCGCAAGTATGTCGAGGTGGGCCGCGGCGAGGGAGGAGACCAGCTTTATCTGGTGAACGACACGGTGGAAAAACGCTACCAGCTCTCCGGGCAGGTCGGGTTCCCGTTCTTCGGCCAGCTTGTCCTTGATTGTCTCAACCGCACGGAGAAAGCCATGACGCAGGCGCATGTGTTCAAGGCGGCCGAGCTGTGCCTGCAGGCGCAGGCGGTTGCGATCAGGGCTTAAGGTGCGGCGCTTGCCGACGGTGTCGCGGGCTTTTCAGCGCCCGTGGCACGTGCGTCGTCGAGTTGTTTGACGAGGTCGTTGTGGGAGGCGACGAGAGCGTTGTATTTGGCGACGGTGGCGTTGAGGCGTGCGGAGAGGTCGGTGATGCGGGTGTTGGCCTCGGCGAGGTTGGCGTCGCGGGCGGCGACGGCGGCGGTCCATTCGAGGATGGAGGCCTTCAGCTGGTCGCGTTCGTTGGCGAGCTGGGCGGCGAGGCGTTCGCTGGCGCGGAGTTTTGTTTCGGCGTCTTTTTGGGATAGGGCGGTGGCGCCGAGTTGTTCGCGGAAGCGGTCGAGGTCGGAGGTGAGTCCGCGGAGGGCGGCGGCCTGTTCGTCGAGCTGGGCGGACTGGGTCTGGCGGGTTTGCTCGAGGCGGTTGACGTCGAGGTTGAGGGCGCGGTTGGTGCGCCACTGGAGGGCGCAGAGAATCGCGAGGACGAGGACGCCGAGGAGATTGATCCAGGTGAGGGCGCGGCTCATGGCTGGGAAGGGGCGCGGGTCTCGAAGGCGACCTGCTGGATGCCGGCGGAGCGGACGAGGTCGAGGAGGCGCATCATGTCGCCGTGGCGGGCGTCTTCGTCGCCGCTGATGGTGACGCGGAGGGTGGCGTCGGCCTGGTGGCGGGCGGAGAGGAGTTGGGAGAGCTCGTGTTCGCCGACGGGCTTGCCGTCGATCCAGGCGAGGCCGGCTTTGTTGACGGTGAGGCTGACGAGATTCTTGGTGTTTTCCGAAGTCGCGGTGGTGGCGGTGGGGAGGTTCACCTTGACGGCCTTCAAGTGGACCATGCTGAGGCTGACGAGCATGAAGGCCGCGAGGAGAAAGAACATGATGTCGATCAGCGGAATGATCTCGATGCGGGCCTCGGAGGAGGCGGGAGGGAGCTTGGAGCCGAGTTTGACGGGCATGGCGGGAAAGGAGGAGCGGCTAGCAGCTAGTGGCTAGGAACTAGAAGCTAGGAACTAGAAGCTAGGGGCTAGGAGCTGGAGCGGGAGGAGAGGGCTCGGTCGCGGGCGAAGGCGTCGAGGTCGTGGCCGTGGTGTTTGGCGGCTTCGACGAGGAGCTCGGTGTGGTTGATGGTGCGTTCGAGGCGTGCGCGGAAGTGGGCGAGGCGGCGGTTGAGGAAGTTGAAAGGCAGCAGGCAGAGGATGGCGATGCCGAGTCCGCAGGCGGTGGCGATGAGGGCCTCGGCGATGCCGCCGCTGACCTTGGTGGCGGCGAGTTCCTCGGAGCCGACGAAGTTGAAGGAATGCATGATGCCGGTGACGGTGCCGAGGAGACCGAGGAGGGGGGCGAGGGTGATGAAGGTGCCGAGGAGCCAGAGGCGTTTTTCGGCGTGGTCGAGTTCGTCGGTGGCGCGCAGCTGCATGGCGCCGAGAAGGGAGGTGTGGGCGTGGAGGATGCCTTCGCGGACGGTGGCGAGGAACGGGTCGTCGGTCGTGCGGGTGAGTTGCTCGGCCTCGGCGAAGCGGCCTTCGGCGATGGCGGTGAAGGCGGCGTCAAGCGGCGCGGACCGGCTGCGGCGGGAGAGGGCCCACCACCACAGGGAGCGTTCCAGGACGACGACGAGCGCGGCGAGGAAGCACAGGAGGATCGGCCACATGACGGGGCCGCCGCGCAGGAAGAGATCGAGGGCGAGGTTCGCGAAAACGGGAGAGGGCATGGGAGAGGAAAGTGGCTAGGAACTAGCGGCTAGGAGCCAGGGGGAGGAAATGAGAGGCGGTATTACTTTTGGAGAGTGAAACGAATGAGGACCTCATAGGTGCGCGGCGCACCCGGTGCAAAGCGCCAGCGTTCTCGGACCGTGCGGAGGGCGGCTTCGTCGAGGAGGGGCCAGGGCGAGGGGCTGGAGGCGATGGCGGAGAGAACGCGTCCGTTCGCGCCGACGTTGAAGCGGATGGTGACGGCGCCTTCCTGGCCCTGGCGGATGGCGGCGGACGGATAGGCGGGCGCGGGCTGGCGGCCTTCGCCTCGCCCGAAGACGAGGGGCTGGACGGGGGCGCTGGCGGTGGAAATCGCGGTTGATGTTTGCCGGGAGGAGGCCGCATGGGAGGCTTCGACGATACGAACCGGGCCGGAGATGGGCAGGGGGAACGCGAGGGAGGCCGAGGGCGCGGCCACGGCGAGCGGCGGCGCGGACGGCGGCGGGGCCAGCGGATCCGGTGGCGTGAGGGAATCGGTCGCGGGCAGGGGATCGGCGGTCAGCTCGACCACGAGTTTTTCCGCCGTGACGGACGAGATGGAGGAAGTCGATTGGGGGCGAGTGTAGTGCAGCGCGTAGCCGAGGCTCCCGACCACAAGACACCCCGTCCACAGCACTAAAGTGGTGACAGGGAGAAGGCCCACGGTGTGGGCAGGCTTGGCTGGCTGCGCAGCGGGCATGGGGCGGGCGTAGGCTTTGATTTCTTGTTTAAGGAGTCCTCTTTGAGACAGCCGTAACGGCTGCTCTTGAAAAAAGGGATTGAAAAGTGGCTGCCCGACTAGGGATCGAACCTAGACTAAGCGAGTCAGAGTCGCTTGTGCTACCATTACACCATCGAGCAGTGGAAAATCGTGTGCTTTGCGGTGTGGGCCGAGACATCGTTCGGAGAGCCGAAGCTCGGTGAGCGAAGGCTGGAGCCGGCGATGGGATTCGAACCCGCAACCGCCTGTTTACAAAACAGGTGCTCTACCATTGAGCTACGCCGGCGTGCAGTCAGCCGACACGATCAAAACAAGAAATCAAAGAACGGCTACGACTAAAAACCTCTTCAAGCGTGAGCCTGAAGAGGAAATTTGGTGGTTCCCCCGGGACTCGAACCCGGAACCAATTGATTAAGAGTCAACTGCTCTACCATTGAGCTAGGAAACCAAAAACTGAGAGGTGAGAACACTCAAAACGCGGCGAGGGTTGTCAACGGCCTTTTTGGATTTCGGATATTTTTGTTTCACGCAATTTGGCGCCGCTCAGGAAACGTGACGGCTTGCCCTTAGGCTTAAGGTCTCGTTCGTCGCGGATGCGTTTGGCGAAGTTTCCCCTTGCAAAGGGCGGGCGCTCTCTCTGTTTTCTTCCGCTCTCTCCATGCAAAAGACCAAAAAGTCCGTCGCCAAGCGCTTCAAAATTTCCGGAACGGGAAAGTTGATTCGCCGCACGCCCGGTTTTCGTCACCTGCTTTCCGCGAAGAGCACGAAGCAAAAGCGCCGTGCCTCCAAGGACAAGCTTGTGGCTCCCGGCCATGCCAAGCCGCTTAAGCGCTGCTTGCCGTATGGCCTCTAAGCCAAGGGCATAAACCACAACCTGCCAGTCGGGTGAATCCTAACGAGACGACCCGACGGCTCCAAAAAAACATATAAAACAACATGCCTCGTGCAACAAACTCCCCCGCTTCCCGCAAGCGGCATAAGAAAACGCTGAAATACGCCCGTGGCTATTTCGGCAACAAGTCGAAGCTCTTCCGCTACGCCAAAGACGCTGTCCAGCACGCCTGGCAGTATGCTTACGCGGCCCGCAAAAAGAAGAAGGGCGACCGTCGCAGTCTCTGGATCATCCGTCTGAACGCCGCCTGCCGCGCGCAGGATATCAGCTACAGCCGCTTTATCGAGGGCCTCCACGCCGCGAACATCCAGATGGACCGCAAGGTTCTGTCCGATCTCGCGATCCGTGATGAAGTCGCTTTTGCCGGCATCGTCACCCAAGTGAAGGCCGCGTTGAAGACCAAGGCCGCCGCTGCCGCGAAAGCCTAACTCTTGAAAACGCGGGCCTTTCGGCCCGCCTCCTGCCAGTGTCTTCTTGGAGGACGGGTTCCGCATCGCGGGATACCGTCCTCTTTTTTTGCCCGTAAAACCCTGTCTTTCACGGTTTGCCCTGTAGGAGCGGCTTTACGCCGCGATGACGTGCGCAGCGCGCCTCCGAAATCGCTGCCTAAAGCCGCTCCTACATTTCGAATCCGCAAGTTTCTGTTTTTCGTGTCCTTTCGTGTGTTTCGTGGGCACTTATTCTTTCTTCCATGCAAGACCAGCTCTCCGCCCTTCTCGCCAAAGCCGCCGCCGAATTCCCGGCCGTCGCCACGCGTCCCGACTTCGAGGCCGCCAAGGCCCGTTTCGTCGGCCCCAACGGCGAACTCACCGCGCTCATGAAGCAGATGGGCTCCGTGCCCAAAGAGCAGAAGCCCGTCGTCGGCAAACTCGTCAACGAAGCCAAGACCGCGCTTCAGGCCCACCTCGACGCAGCGCTCGCCCGCATCGAGGCCGCCGCGCTCTCCGCCCAGCTCGGCCCCGCCGTCGATCCCACGCTGCCGTCCCCCGACCGCGCCCCCGGCACCCATCATCCGCTCACGCTCGTGCGCGAGGAGATGACCCGCATTCTGCGCAAAGTCGGTTTCACTGTCGTCGAAGGCCCCGAGGTCGAGACCGAGTATTACTGCTTCGATGCGCTCAACACGCCCGCCGATCACCCGGCCCGCGATGCGCAGGACACGTTCTACCTCCCCGAGTCCGCCCGCTTCGGCAACGTCTCAAAGAAATCCCCGTCCGAGAAATACCTCCTCCGCACGCACACGTCTTCCGTGCAGATTCGCACGATGCTCAAGGGCGAGCCGCCCATCCGCATCGTTTCGCCCGGCCGCGTTTATCGCCGAGACACGACCGACGCCACGCACTCCGCCAACTTCCACCAGCTCGAGTGCCTCTACGTGGACAAAAACGTCACCGTCCGCGATCTGAAGGCGCTCCTTGATTACATCTTCGCCTCGCTCCTCGGCAAAGACACCAAGACCCGTTTCCGCCCGCACTACTTCGGCTACACCGAGCCGAGCTTCGAAGTGGACCTCTCCGCTACGCACTTGCCCAAGGTTAACAAACCGTGGATCGAAATCGGCGGCTGCGGCATGGTTGATCCCATCGTCTTCAAGGATGTCGGCTACGACCCCGAAGTCTGGAGCGGTTACGCTTTCGGCATGGGGCTCGAACGCCTCGCGATGCTCCTCTACGGCATCGATGACATCCGTTACTTCTACCAAAACGACGCCCGCTTCCTTCGCCAATTCGCCTGATCCCACCGGATTTATAACCACGAAACACACGAAACCCGATCCCCGGATCATTTCTGCTTTTCGTGTATTTCGTGTGTTTCGTGGTTCCCCTCTCTTCTTCCGATGAAAGTTTCCCTCTCCTGGCTCCAGTCCTACGTCGATCTCACCGGCATCACTGCCGATGACATTTCCCGCGCGATCACCTTCCTCGGTTTCGAGGTCGAGCAGGTCATCCGCACCGGCGCGCCCAAGTTCAACCAAGTCGTCGTCGGCCACATCCTCACGCGCGACAAACACCCCAACGCCGACAAACTCTCCGTCTGCGCCGTCGATGTCGGCGAGCCGAACGGCGGCGTGCGCACCATCGTCTGCGGCGCGCCCAACTGCGACGTCGGCAACCGCGTTCCCGTCGCGCTTCCCGGCGCCGTTCTCCCTGGCGACTTCGTCATCAAGGAGGCCAAGGTCCGCGGACAGGCTTCTTCCGGCATGATGTGCTCCGCCAAGGAACTCACCCTCGCCGAGGATTCCCAGGGACTCCTCCTCCTCGCCGGCGAACCTTCCGTCGGCACCGCGATCAACGACGTGCTCCCCGCCGGTGACACGGTGTTCGACATCGAGATCACGCCCAACCGCCCCGACGCGTTGTCCCACCTCGGCGTCGCCCGAGAACTTGCCGCGTGGTTCAAAAAAGACCTGACCTATCCGACGGTCAGTTTCACTCCCGCCGCCATCAACGCCACGTCTCACGCCGGCTTGCTCAAGTCGGTCCGTGTCGAAGCCGCGACCGACTGCCCGCTCTACACCGCGACCGTGGTCACTGGTGTCAAAATCGGCCCCTCTCCCGACTGGATGCAGCAGCGCCTCACCGCCGTCGGCCTGCGTCCGATCAACAACATCGTCGATATCGGCAACTATGTGATGCTGGAATACGGCCAGCCCGTCCACGCCTTCGACTTTTGGAAGCTTGCCGGGGCGGAGATCGTCGTCCGCCACGCCACCGAGGGCGAGAAAATCGTCACGCTCGATAACAAGGAGCGCACGCTTTCCGCCGGCACGTTGGTCATCGCCGACGCGCAAAAGCCCGTCGTCATCGCCGGCATCATGGGGTCCGCCTACTCCGGCGTGTCCGCCGAAACCACCGATCTCGTCCTCGAAGTCGCCTACTTCAAGCGCCAGTCCGTCCGCGCCACCGTCAAGCGCCTCGGCCTCGCCTCCGACTCGTCCTACCGCTACGAGCGCGGCGTCGATGTTCACTCGCTCGACGAAGCCGCGCATCGCTTCATCGACCTCATCCTTGCCCACGCCGGCGGACAAGTGGCCGGTCCCATTCACCGCGTCGGTGCCGACATCCCCTGGCAGCGCGAGATCACCGTCACGCCCGCCTACATCAACGAAAAGCTCGGCTTCGAAATCCCCGCCGCCGACCAACGCGCCGCGCTCGAATCCCTCGAACTCGCCGTCGTGCGTGAAGAAGAAACCGAGAATCGCGGCCCCGCCTGGACATTCTCCGTGCCCAGCTGGCGCGACGACCTCGACCGTCCCATCGACCTGGTCGAGGAAGTCGTGCGTCTCTACGGCGCCGAGAAAATCCCGTCGTCGGTCGTCAGCGCGCCCGGTCTCGTCGGCAACGACGACCCCATCGTGCTCTTCAACCGCGCCGTGTCCGCCGCCTTGGTCGGCCAGGGTTTCAACGAGTGCGTCAACTACACGCTGCGTCCCGCCAAGGAACTCGCCGCTTGGGCCACGCCCGCCGCCATCGCCGATCTCGCGCTGTCGAATCCGTTCGTCGAGGACCAGTCGCACCTGCGCAACAACCTCGTTTCGGGTCTGCTCGAATCGCTGAAGCTCAACCAATCCCGCGGAGTCGCCGCCTCGCATTTTTTCGAGACCGGCCGCGTCTTCATCGAACGCAACGGGCAACTCTCCGAGTGTGTTGCCGCCGCCTTCATCATCGCCGAGGAATCCGGCGAACGCACTTGGCGCACGCGTGAGACCGCCGACTTCTACAGCGCCAAGCGACACACCGCCACCATCGCCGCCCTCGCGGGTATCGAGCTGGAGCGTCAGCCGACCGTGCTGGTGGGCGCGGCCCAAGCCACCGGGGTCAGCGACCCCGGCTACAACAAGCAGGCCTCCGGTGTAGCCGGGGTCGCTGACCCCGGTTCCGCGCTCGGCTGGCAGGAAGGCCACGCCGCCACTGCCGGTGACATCAAGCACGGGTGGACGTCCACCTTCGGCCTCGTGAGCCTCGCGCATCTCAAGGCCCTCGGCATCACTGGCAAAGTTTACGCCGGCTCGTTCGCCATCGTGTCGGAGAAAGTCACCGCCGACGCCGACCGCCGCAGCTACAAGCCCTTCGGCCTGCAACCCGCCGCGCTCCGCGACCTCGCGCTCATCGTGCCCGAGGCGACGTCATCCTCCGAAGTCCAGAAGGCCCTCGCCAAAGTCGCCCGCGCCGCCGTGGGCAATACTTTCGCGCTGGAATCCGTGAACGTGTTCGACGTCTACCAAGGCAAGGGCCTGCCCGAAGGCACCAAGAGTCTCGCCTTCTCGCTGGTCTTCCGCGCTCCCGACCGCACGTTGACCGACGACGAGGTCAACGCCGTCTTCACCAAGATCCAAGACGAGCTCGTCAAGGCGACCGGCTACCAGATCCGGAAATAATCGAGGGTAGGGCGCGACCGCTGGGCGCGCCGCGAATATCCAAGGGCATGCGCACGTCGAGCCGGCGGGCCCAGCGGTCCCGCCCTACCGCCCTACCTCAAAACGGCACGTCTTCGCCCTGCACCGTCTCGCCGTCTGGCTCGGACAAGGGCGGACCGTCCTCGTCGGTCGCCGGCGCGTCGGGAGCGCCGCCGAGCGACTCGATTTTCCAGGCGTTGAGGTTCACGAAATAGCTCTCTTTCCACTCACGTCCGCGCAGGTCGAAAAAGACTTTCGCCTTCGCGCCGGGCTTGAGGGCGGCGACAAGGGCGACCTTGTCTTTTACGCATTCGAATTTGATGTCTTGGGGGAACTTGCCCGCCTCAATGGTGAGCACGAACTCGCGCTTGTTGAAGCCGCTGCCGAAGGTTTGCTCTTCGAAGATTTTTTTAACGGTGCCGGTGATCTCAAACATGGGGTCCACCATGAAGCATTCGGGCGGACGGGGGCCAGTCACTTTTACGGCCAATTTCTAGAGGCATGGCTTGCACTGGATTGAGCTTTAATCCGAGTGTAGGAGCCTGCTTGCAGGCGATGATTTGAAAATCGCCTGCAAGCAGGCTCCTACATTTTCAATCCATGTCCGCCCAAGAAGACCTCAATATCGACCGTATCGCCAACCTCGCGCGTCTCGCGCTTACGCCCGAGGAAAAGGTCAAGTTTTCCGCCCAGCTCGCCGATGTGCTCACCAACATCGAGAAGCTCAAACAGGTCGATGTGACCGGTGTCGAGCCGACCGCGCACGCCTTCCCGATTTACAACGTCTGGGCCGACGACGTCGCTAAACCCGGCCTCTCCGTCGAGGACGCCCTCCGCAACGCCCCCGAAAAACGCGACAACATGATCGTCGTCCCCAAAGTCGTCGAATGAGCACCGCCGCCATGTCCTCCGAACTTTTCAACAAATCCATCGCCGAACTGGCCTCCCTGCTCGAAGCCAAGACGATCACCTCGGTCGAACTCACGCAGGCCGTCATCGCCCGCACGCAAGCCGTCGAAGAACGCGTCAAGGCGTTCAATTCCTACGACACCGCCGATGCCCTTGCGCAAGCCGCCGCGTCCGACGCCCGTCGCGCTGCCGGCCAGGCCCTCGGGCCGCTCGACGGCATTCCAATCGGCATAAAAGACGTGATTGCCGTCACCGGACAGCCGCTCACCGCCTCGTCGAAGATGCTGGCGAACTTCGTTTCGCCCTACGACGCGACCGTCACGCAGAAGCTCAAAAAAGCCGGCGCGGTCATCTGGGGCCGTCTCAACTTGGACGAGTTCGCGATGGGTTCCTCCACGGAGAACTCCGCGTTCCACACCACGCGCAATCCCTACAACCTCGACTGTGTGCCCGGCGGTTCCTCGGGTGGCAGCGCCGCCGCGCTCGCGGCAGGCGAAGCCATCGCCACCCTCGGTTCCGACACCGGCGGTTCCATCCGCCAGCCCGCCGCTCTCTGCAACGTCGTCGGGCTCAAGCCCACCTACGGCCTCGTCTCGCGTTTCGGCCTGATCGCCTTCGCTTCGTCGCTCGACCAGATCGGTCCGTTCACCCGCACGGTTGAAGACGCCGCCATCGCTCTTCAAGCCATCGCCGGTTACGACGAAAACGACTCGACCTCCGTCAAAATCGAGATCCCGGACTACCGCGCCGCGCTGAAGGAGAAAAAAGGCCCGTGGCGCATTGGCATCCCGAAGGAATATTTTGGCGAAGGCCTCGACCCCGAGGTCGCCGCCGCCGTCGAAAAGGCGGTTTCGTTCTATGAGAAGATGGGCTGCGAGATTAAGAACGTCTCCCTGCCGCATACCGAGTATGGTGTGGGTGTTTACTACATCATCGCGACCGCCGAGTGCTCTTCCAACCTGAGCCGCTACGACGGCATCCGTTACGGACACCGTTCGGCCGACGCCAAGGACATCGTTGATCTTTACTACAAGTCCCGAGCCGAAGGCTTTGGTCCTGAGGTGAAGCGCCGCATCATCCTCGGCACCTACGTGCTGAGCAGCGGTTACTACGACGCGTATTATCTGCGCGCGCAAAAAGTCCGCACGCTCATCCGCCAGGACTTCCTCAACGCCTACAACGAGGTGGACGCGATCATCACGCCCACGACGCCCACGCCCGCCTTCAAACGCGGCGCCAAGGCCGACCCCTTGGCGATGTATCTCTGCGATGTTTATACCATCGGCGTTAACTTGGCCGGACTCCCCGGCATCAGCGTGCCGTGCGGTTTCTCGTCGGGCGGCCTGCCCATCGGCATGCAGTTGATCGGCCAGCCCTTCAAGGAGGCCGATCTGCTGGCCATCGCCAACGCCTATGACTCGGCGCATGACTGGTCCAAGCGGACACCCAATCTCTAATTTTTTGGCCCACGAAACACACGAAACGACACGAAAAACGAACTCCGACTTTCGCGTCATTTCGTGTGTTTCGCGGGCAACCTTCTGAAAAATGAAATACGAAGCCGTCATCGGTCTTGAGGTTCACGTCCAGATCAAGACCAAGTCCAAGATGTTCACCCGCGTCGCTGCCGGCTATGGGCAGCCCGCGAACACGCTCACCGATCCCGTTGTGCTCGCGCTCCCCGGCGTCCTGCCGGTGATGAACAAGGCCGCGCTCGACGCCATCATCAAGGCCGGCCTTCTCCTCGGCTGCGACATCGCGCCCATCTGCAAGTGGGACCGCAAAAACTACTTCTATCCGGACTCGCCTAAGAACTACCAGATCTCCCAGTTCGACCAGCCCATCTGCCTCAACGGCTCTGTTGAAATCGAACTGCCCGGCGCCGCCCGCAACATCCAAGGCGAACGCAAATCAATCGCGCTCACTCGCATTCACCTTGAGGAAGACGTCGGCAAGTTGAATCACGAGGCCTTCGATTCGCTCGTGGACTATAACCGCGCCGGCACGCCGCTCATGGAGATCGTGTCCGAGCCCGTGATCAAATCCGCCGAGGAAGCCTACGCCTACCTCACGTCGCTGCGTGCGACTATGATCTACGGCGGCATCTCCGACTGTGATATGGAGAAGGGTCAGCTCCGCTGCGACGCCAACATCTCAATCCGCCCCATCGGCGAAACCAAGCTCGGCACCAAGGTCGAACTGAAGAACCTCAACTCGATTTCCTACGTGCGCGACGGCATCGCCCACGAAATCCAGCGTCAGCTCGCCGTGACCCAGTCCGGCGGCACCATCGTTCAGGAAACCCGCGACTACGACGGCCAGGCCGGCACCAGCCAGTCGCTCCGTTCGAAGGAAATGGCGCACGACTACCGCTACTTCCCCGATCCCGACCTCATGCCCGTCAAGGTGGACGCCGCATGGAAGGCCCGCATCCAGGCCGAGTGCCCAGAGTTGCCCTTCGCCAAGCAAACCCGGTTTCAGACCGAGTATTCGCTGCCCTACACGCTCACGTCCGTCCTCGTGTGGGACAAGGCGCTGGCCGACTACTTTGAGGAAGCCGCCAAGTTCGCGGGCCCCGGTAAAGCCCAGGCCGTGGGCAACTGGGTGGTAAACGAAATTCAGCGGATCATTTCTAACCGCTCAACGTGGCCCATTCTCAGAAATGCGCTCTCGCTGCCTGAATATGATGGCGAAAAAGCCAACGAGAATCCTTGGGATTATATTTCTAAAGTAGTCTCGGCGAAGCATCTTGCGGAGCTCGTTCAATTAATCGATTCGGGGACACTGCTTTCTAATGTGGCAAAAGAAGTCTTTGCCGAAATGTCTTCTACTGGTCAGTCGCCCGCCACCATCGTGGCGAAGAAAGGCCTCGCCGCCGCGCCGACCGACAGCGCCGAACTCGAAGGCTGGTGCCGCGAGGCCATTGCCGCCAACGCGAAGTCGGTCGCCGAGTTCAAAGCCGGCAAGGAAAGCGCTATCAACGGACTCAAGGGCCCGATCATGAAAGCGTCGAAGGGCAAGGCCAACCCCAAGCTCGTGGACGAAACCCTTCGGCGGCTGTTGGCTTCTCTTTAAGGGGTAAAGTCTGCTGGACGGGGATGATCCCGGTGTTTAGCCCTGACCTTGGCTTCCAATTCAATCTGACCGCGCAATCCCATGAAAATCATCCTCCTCTTGGCGGTGTTTATTACCGGCACGCTGCCGTTGTTGGCGGTTAAAAAAGGAGATACTTATGAGCAGGTGATTGCTGAAAAAGGAGCTCCCGTCTCCAAGCTTCAGGCGGGCGAAACCTTGATCCTTAGTTACCCTGATCAACGCATTAAACTGAAGGCAAACATCGTGGTTGATGTGAATTCGAAACTGCCGGCGGTCACGCGAGCCGAACCAGACGCCGCCGCACAAGCTGCCGGTGGATGGACGACCAATTATGCCGGAGCACTGGCCCAGGCGCGCCAGCAAAATACCAAGGTGTTTCTGTTCTTTACCGGTTCCGATTGGTGCGGCTGGTGCAAGCGCCTCGACAAAGAAATTTTGTCCACCGGGGCATTCCAGTCTTATGCCGCTAAAAACCTGATATTGGTGAAACTCGATTTCCCCCGGGGAATACCGCAGTCGGATATGTTGAAGGCGCAAAATGAGCAACTTTCCCAGAAGTATCAGGTCGGCGGCTTCCCCACGGTCATCGTGCTCGACGCCCAAGGCAAGGAAGTGGGCAAGCTCGGCTATCAGGAGGGCGGCCCGGGTCCCTTCATCGATGCCCTGAAAGCGCTTTAAGTCGGATGGGGGGCAGCCCGCCAAAGCCTGACAATTCCCTGACAACTTAAGGCTGAACTAATAAAGCGGGTTCTGATTCGTTGTGGGGATACCCGCCATGAAATCGATTACCCTCGCTCCGTTGTTCGCGGCTTTGCCGTTGCTGTTTTCGTCCGCGCTGCATGCGCAGACCGCCCTCACTGTTTACAACCAAAATTTCGCCGTCGTTCGCGAGACCGTGCCCCTTGATCTCAAGAAGGGCGTCAATGCCGTCACCTTCGACCGTGCCACCACTCATGTGGAGCCGGATTCGGTGGTGCTTCGCGATCCTTCCGGCAAGGTCGGTGTGCGTATTCTGGAACAAAGTTATCGCGCCGACACGGCCTCTCCTGGGCTTATCCTGTCGCTCTTCGAGGGTAAGGAAATCGACTTTCGCGCGCCTACCCAGGCCAATCCCAACCAGGTTGTGCGCGGAAAGGTGATCCGCTCCGGCTACACTCCGAATATAAGCGCGTCGCAGCGCTACGGCCAACGGTTTTACCAAAGTCAGATGGCCATGGGCAACTATCAGGAAGGGGCGGGCTCCCCGATCATCGAGATCGATGGCCAGTTGAGGTTCTCACTTCCGGGGGAGCCGGTTTTCCCTTCGTTGGGCGATGATGCCATTTTGCGCCCGACGCTCACCTGGCGGCTCGATAGTGATCGCGCCGCCAAGCTAAACGCCGAACTAGGCTACATCACGGGCGGCATGTCGTGGCAGGCCGCCTATAATCTTATCTCGCCCGAGAAAGGCGATACCCTCGACATCGTCGGTTGGGTGACGCTCGACAATCAGTCGGGGAAAACCTTCGCCGACGCCAAGGTGAAGCTGATGGCGGGTGACGTGAGCAAGCTGGCTCCGGATGTCTCGTTGGGTCATGATATGGCGTCTATACGATCCGACCCTTTTGCCTCAGCTGCGCCAGCATCCGTCACCGAAAAGGAATTCGACGAGTTTCACCTCTACTCATTGCCGC
Source organism: Opitutaceae bacterium (assembly GCA_041662485.1). Taxonomy (GTDB): domain Bacteria; phylum Verrucomicrobiota; class Verrucomicrobiia; order Opitutales; family Opitutaceae; genus Rariglobus. The sequence goes on from JBAZSJ010000014.1 coordinate 41,329, forward strand.
GTCCGGTCACTTTGCGAAATCGCGAGACGAAGCAGGTCGAGTTCTTGCGCGCCACCGGCGTAAAGGCCGCGACGATTTACGTGTATAACGGTGCCGATCTGGGTGGGCGGTATCGCAATTGGAACGACGAGGCGATTCGTAACAATCGGGAATACGGCACCGTTTCGAACCCGAAAGTGTGGGTTTACCGCGAGTTCAAGAACACCAAGGAAAACGGTCTGGGCCTGCCGCTGCCGAAGGGACGCACGCGGTTTTATCGGCAGGATGACGCGGACGGCGCGATCGAGTTCACCGGTGAAAACACCGTCGATCACACGCCCGAGGGCGAGACGGTGCGCATCTACACGGGCGATGCGTTTGACATCGTGGGCGAGCGCAAACGCACCGACTACAAACTCAGCAACCGTAACGACGAGGTGGAGGAGGCGTTCGAGATCAAGCTGCGCAACCGCAAGAAGGAGCCCGTCGAGGTGCGCGTGACGGAGCGGATGTATCGCTGGCTCAACTGGTCGTTGATGGAAAGCTCCGATCCCTACGTGAAGACGGACGACCGCAACATCGAGTTCCGCGTCACACTGAAACCGGACGAGGAGAAGGTCATCACCTACCGCGTCCGCTACGATTGGAAATGAAACACCTCTTTGGAGTCATCAGTTTCGTCGTCTTGTTTTCGGCGTGTCGCACGCCCGAGCACACATTTGCGGCAGCGAAACTTCCTGAGGCAAAGGTATCCTCCCGTTTGAAGTATGACCGGACGCCTATGTATGTGTCCGTGCAGGCCGGTGACGGCACGGTATGGGCCGTAGGGTATAAAAATGAAAAAGGTCTCTTTATATGGGCTGGAGATACCTGGGAGAAAATCGAGAGCGCGGAGGACTGGCCCGGCTCGGTGCTGACCATGGTGGCGAGCACGTGTTCGCCCGGAGTGATCTATTCGATTTGGGGCGGACCACCGCAGACGGCGGGAAACCTTACCGTCCTGCACGTTTGGCGGCACGAGGCGGGTGTTCCCTCGAAACAACTGGCCAGTTTTGACAACCCCACCGTGGACGCCAGTAACCGCAACGGTGAGCGGCCCAATGTGACCATCGATGCGACCGATACGCTCTGGCTGGCATTTCCCGGGGACAAGCTGGTGAGCCTGCCGTCGTCGGGCGGAGAACCGAGGATCATCCCGGTGGGCCGGTCGCTTTTCGTGGCGTCGGCGGGCAATACGACGGGCAAGATACGCCCGCTTGCCTACATGCCGGAATCGGCGGCGCGCGGGTGGCTGTGGACCGTGCAGAATCAAAACCGCGCGAGTGTGGAGGGGGCACTCTTTCGTCCGGCCTGTGTGGTGGACGGTCGCGTAACAGCCGGGCCGCCGGTCACCGGGTTGCCTGCGAAGGGATGTGTGACGTGGGTTTCGACTCCGCGGGACGGGCGCATGGTGTGGGCGCTTGAAGGCGCGGGGCTGTGGGAGATCGACTTGGCCACGATGGGCGCGAAACCGAGGCCATCGCCTCCGGCGGGCTGGCGCATCCTCGACTGGCGGGCGTTGTCCGACGACCTGGAGGTGGCTCTTGTTTACGGTCAGGGCAGCCGTCGCGACCAGCTGGCCGGAGAGGTGTGGGTGCGGCGTGCGAACGAATGGATCAATGCGGGACCAAGAAGCGTCCCTCACGGAGGCAGCCGTCGTTCGTATGATTGGCAACTGTGGGACGGAGTCCTGCTGGGCGCGGGCTTTTACGCGAGCATGCTGCACATCGATTATTCCGCGGACAGTCCGATCATGCGCAATCTGGGCTGGCGGGAGCAGGTCAACGTGAGGCAGCCGGAATCGATGCATGTATTGCGTGACGGACGCCTCATGATCGTTGGCGGAGGCACGCTGGTTGCCGAGGCCGGAGCCCTGCGCGACAAATGGAGCGTGTCGTCGCCGCAGACCGCGTGGACCGTGCAGGAACAGGCGGTTCGGGCGGAAGACGGGCGGCTTTGGTATTTGCTGGCAAGCGGACCGGGGACGCCGTTGGTGAAGCACTGGGATGGTGCGGCGTGGCAAGATTGGACGTTGCCCGGGGAGCGCAGCCGGTGGTCGCCTGACAGCTTGTGGGTGGACGAGCGCGGGCGCGTGGCGGTGTTTTCCGAGGATTTGGTGAAACCGGCCTGGGAGCGTGACGAGCAGGCGCCGGGCGGATGGCGGCGTTGGGACAGCGGCCGGGCGCTGGTGGCGTCGCGGGCCGGCGAACCCAAGCCGGCGGCCACGCTTTACCCGCTTTCCGAGGGATTTCGCACGGCGCCGGTGCTGGGCGAAGGAGGCCGGGCATTGGTGCGCATGGGGACGTTCCAGTCTTTGGCCGGAGGCGTGTGGACCGTTCACACTCAACGGGCGTTGGGCACGGTGCCGTTTCGTTACGGCTTCGAGACGGACGGCACGCCTTGGTTCCATACCAACGGTCAGAAGCGTTGGCTTGTTGCCGACGGAGTGTGGGCGGATGCAGGCAGGGTGAACGAAGGCCGATTGCTCATGAGTCGCACGAGCGAGCCGTGGCCGGAGTGGTTGAAGGCGAGGCTCGACGAGCAAGGCGCGGACTCCGCGCACCGTGATGGGGAAGGCGTGTGGTGGGTGGTGCAGGACGGCGAGTTGTGGAAGGGCGTGGATGGCGAAGTGATCCGGGTGTTTTCCGACGATGAACCGTCGCCGTTCCGGGTAGGGAATGTCTTTTATGGGGTGAAGACAGACCCCCGCGGGCATCGGTTGTTTGAGAGCGGAACCAACGTGCTGTTGCCCGCGTCGCCCGGTCCGAAGACAGCGATACGGGCAGTCACGGAAAACCTGGCGACGGATCGCCGGTTCGTGGTATCGGGCGGCGCCGATTTCGTGAGATACGACTGGCGTTTGAATGGCGCGGCATGGCATCGCGGAGAAGGCGACACGCTTTGGCTTCGCGAGCTTCCTACCGGAGTGAACGTCGTGGAATTGCGCGGCTACAACCGGCGTCTGGATGCCGGGCCGGTGGCACGCGTGGAACTGCGCGTGGATTATGATCAGACCAGACGAATCGGGCAGTTGCTGGAACAGCTCCGTTCCCCGGTTTATGAAACGCGCACCGCCGCGGTGAGCCGCCTTGCCCTGCATGGTGCGAAGGCCGAGCCGATGCTGCGTGCCGCGTTGAAGGACGAAACCGGCGAGACTCACCGCTGGTGGCTGCGGGCGGCGTTACAGGTGGTTGAGGACCGCCTGACAAATCCCTGACAAAACCCTGACGCCGCGCTGACAACCGGCGGGGAGGTTTTGTTTATACTGAGGGCATCATGATTTCCTTTATTCGCGTTGGGGCCGGTTTCCATAAGCGTGTTTCGGCTTGGGTGCATTTTGCGGGGGCGGATTTATGCCGCGATTCCGATCATCGCGAGCAAGTGGCGGACTGTCGCTTGCGCTCGAAACGCTCCTACATCGACCAATCGTGGCGTAAATCCGCTCCTGCAATTGGCGTCTGCGTCTTGGCGCTTGTCGGTCTCCCGGTGCGGGCGGCGGATGGTTTTGTCGTTCACGAGTGGGGCACGTTTACCTCGGTGCATGCGTCGGACGGCACGTTGTTGTCCGGGCTCGAACGCGAGGAGCACAGGCTGCCCAACTTTGTGCGGGCGCACGCCGGGTTTTCTCCGGTGAACAAGGGCTGGGACCGGCCGGTGAAAAACGTGACGATCAAGATGGAGACGCCGGTGCTCTATTTTTATTCCGACCGCGAATTGGCGGTCACCGTGGATGTCGGGTTTCGCGGTGGCTCGATCAGCCAGTGGTATCCGGCACGCAGCGGAGGGGAGGAGATGCCGCCGTTGCCCGGCAACATCACCGACATCATGCAGCTCCGCACCATGCCGCCTGTGGATTTTGGCAGGGGATTTACGGGGGCGATTCAATGGAAGGCGACCGTGCTTGCCCCCGCCAATCCTCCAGTGAAACCCACCGCGCCGACGGATTGGGAGACGCCACAATGGCCGCGTGCGCGCGTGGCGACCGCCAATCGGGTGCGCACGCCGGACGGCGCAGTCGAGGGTTTTTTGTTTTATCGGGGCATCGGGAACTTCGCGCTGCCGCTGGAGGTTAAAGCCGCGTCCGATGGCGCGTTGACGCTGCGCAACACGGGCGACGCCGATTTGCTGCGGGTGTGGGTTTACGAAAAGTCGGAGAAGCCGGACGCTCCTTTTCACTTTTGGGCGGGGAAACTGGCGGCGGGTGCGACACAAACGGTTCCCTTGCGGCCGGCGGGTTCGTTTCTGGGCAAAAGCGGATTTGGAGCCAGCTTGAGCCATGCGGGCTTAACGGTCTCGGAGGCTTTGGCCATGCTGGCCACCTGGAAGGAAAGTTATTTCGACGCGCCCGGGTTGCGCGTCTTCTGGATCGTGCCGCGTGCGTTTACCGACCGCATTCTGCCGCTTACGATCACGCCGAAACCGGACAATCTGGAACGCGTGCTGGTCGGGCGCAGCGAGGTGCTGACGCCGGCGTTTGAGAAAGAACTGGTCGACGGTTTCCGCGCCGATGGCGGAGCGCGTTGGGCGAACGACCGCTACTTTCTGGCTTATCGCGAACGGGCGCGGCAGCTCGGCGTTGTATTGCCGGAGAACACGCCGTAATCCCTATGTCCATGACCTCCGGCTCGCGCCGTCTGCTGCTTTATTGGGTGTTGTTGCTCCTGCCGACGCTGGCGGTGGGGGGCGGCGTGCTTTGGTTGCTCGGGCGCGAACAGGCGCATCTCGACGAGCAGACCCGCAGGGCGGTCGAGACGCGACGCGCGGGAGTGGGCGCCCGCGCCCGGCTGATCGCGGAGAATGTCGAGCTGCTCGTGGGCGACGTGCAGACGGGGCTGATGGCCACCTTGAACGAGACGCCGTCGGGCTCCGGACGAGATTCGTTTCTGGCCGATTGGCGCAGGAGCAATCCGCTGGTGCGCGGGACATTTTTCGTGACGGGCGGGAGGGCGGCATTGGGGAAGCCGCAGGAATCGCATGCCTGGCTGGCCAGGCTGTTGGCCCAGGGCGCGCCCTGGGCGTGGAAGACGGTGGCGCAGGCGGACGCGGGCGAATCGCAGGGGCAGCAAGCCTTGCAGGCATCCAACAACGCGTCGCAGGTGAGCATCATGCGTTACAACCTGAACGAAATCTCAAAGCTGAAGAACAGCTACGCGTCCGTGGCCGGGCGCACCGGCTGGCTGCCGTGGCGCGATGGCAACACCCTGCATCTGATCGGCTGGCGGGAGATGGCCGGCGGCGACGTGATCGGGGTCGAGGTGCAGGTATCCCAGGTGGCCGCCCGGCTGGGCGACGTGCTGCCCGAGGGACGCGAACCGGGCGAAGCCTACGAATTGCGCGAGATCGGCGGGGTGACCTATCAGCAGAAAAGGAGTTCGTCGTATTCCCTCGACCGGGTCGTTTCGGAATCGCGCGCGCCGCTCATCACGGTGCCGATTTCCGAATCGGTCTTGCCGGGATGGGAGGTGCAGGGATTTCTCGCGGAGGGAGACAGGCGTCTTTCGGGCGGCGTTTTTTTTGCGCTGAGCGCGGTGCTGGCGGGCGGGCTGGTCGCGGCGATCCTTGCCGGCGGCGCATTGCTGATGCGGCAGGCGCGGCGCAGCGAGGAGGAGGCGGCTCAAAAAACGTCGTTCGTCGCCAATGTTTCCCACGAGTTCAAGACGCCGCTCACGACGATCCGGCTCTACTCGGAATTGCTGGAACAGGGGCGCGTCGCCGACGCGGAGAAGCGCTCCGATTACCTGCGCACGATCGGACGCGAGACGCAGCGGCTGTCGCGGCTGGTCAACAACGTGCTCGATTTCAGCCGGCTGGAGCAGGGGAGGAAGCGCTTTGACCGCGTCGAACTCGATCTTACGACGACGCTCGCGCATGTGCTCGACGTTCAAAAACCGCGCCTGGCGGAGGCGGGACTGGTTTTGCAACAGACGGTGCCTGACGAAGCGGTGCGGGTGATGGCGGACCGGGACGCCTTCGTGCAGATCCTGCTCAACCTGCTCGACAACGCCTGCAAATACGGGGCGGCCGGCGGCGAGGTGTCCGTGTCGCTGGAAGCTCGCGCACGGGGAGGCGCGGAGGTTCGCGTGTCCGACCGCGGCCCGGGCGTTCCGGCGGCGCATCGGGGGCGTATTTTTGAGAAGTTTCACCGGGTGGACGATACGCTTACGGCGGACAAGGGCGGCGCCGGTCTCGGGTTGAGCATCGCGCGTCAGCTTGCGCGCGGGCAGGGTGGCGATTTGTGCTATGCCGACCGTTCCGGCGGAGGCGCGGAATTTATTTTGGAACTGCCGTGAACCGAACAAACCATCGCGGCGTAAAGCCGCTCCTACACCCAAGCCATCGCCTGCAAGCAGGCTCCTACATCCAATCATGAAGGCCAAGATTCTCATCGCAGAAGACGACGCCAACATCCGCCTCGGGCTGATCGCCACGCTGGAAAGCGAGGGCTACGCGGTGGTCGCCGCCGCCGACGGCGCGCAGGCGCTTCGGCTGTATCCCCAGGAGAAGTTCGACCTGGTGATCCTCGACGTGATGATGCCGAAGCTGAGCGGTTACGACGTGTGCCGCGAGCTGCGCGCGAAGGACGTCCGGGTGCCGGTGCTTTTCCTGACGGCCAAGGGCGAGGAGGTGGACAAGGTCGTGGGGCTGAAGCTGGGGGCGGACGACTACGTCACCAAGCCCTTCGGCGTGCATGAACTGCTGGCGCGGGTGGAGGCGTTGCTGCGGAGGGCCGGCGTTAGCGGCGGCAAGCTCAAGGAGCCGGAGCTGCCTCCGGTCTTCCGGCTGGGCACGGCGGAGATCGACCGGCGCAGTTACACCGCGACCGTGGAGGGAAGGACCGCGATGCTGACGGCGCGCGAGCTGAAGCTCGCGGAGGTTCTGGCCGCGCATCCGGACGAAGTGCTCACGCGGGACTTGCTGCTCAACGCCGTCTGGGGAGTGGATTACATGGGCACGACGCGCACGCTCGATCAGCATATCGCGCAGTTGAGAAAAAAGGTGGAGTGTGATCCGGAAACACCCGTTGCCATCGTGACGGTGCATGGCGTGGGGTATTGTTGCAGGCCTTGAGCCGCGCTCATGGGCCCCGACCGGCCTGGTCCGGCAAATAAAAAAGCCGCAGCGGCGAGGCTGCGGCTTTGGGAAAACGTCGGGAACGGATCAGGCTTTGGCGGAGACGCCGCGGCGGCTGCTTCCCGGGGAGGTGGCGAAGAACTCGGCCATGTGGGAAAGATCCGTATAGCCGCGTGACTTGAGCTCGGCCTCGATTTTTTGAATCACAGCCCGCAGTTCGGTCGTGAGTTCGTCCGGCAGGGTGGCCACGGTGTCGTCGTTTTTGCTGACAATGTGGTAGACGGGTTCGGTGCCCAGCTGGATCTGATACAGGCTGGTGCCGTTGTAGAAGTAGGACCGGCGCACAAGGCCCAGTTCCTCAAACGCAGCCAGACAACGATAGACCGTGACGAGATCACATGAACGGTCGTTCAGCTTTTCGTGGATCTGTTCGATCGTCACGGGCTGGGTTTGCCTGAAGAGCGTGGTCAGAATTGCGATGCGGGGTTGGGTGATGCGGAGTCCGGCCGCCTTTAAGCGGGAACAGGCCTGCTCCAGTGAGTGCTCCAGTGAGGAAGTCATGGTGTTTGAATCTGCTAAGGGATGATTCGTTTGGGTTGAGGCGATCATAGTGGTAAATCCCTAGTTCACTCAATTGTCATAGAATTGAAAGAAGAAATGTAAAAATGTTTTTTATTTTACATTTTTTTGACAAATAGGGGCAATGCCTTGGTCTACCTGTTTGTCTGTGCTTGTGGATTGCACCTCTTCGAGGGCTATGCACATTTCGCGCTGCTCCCATGCAGGATCTTGATTTCAACGAAATTGTCGGCCTCATTTGCAAAGAAGACCCGCGTTATGATCGTAAGGCGTATGCCTTTTTGCGCGAAGGGCTCGACTATGCCGTCAAAGAGTTGAAGAAAAAGGATACCGAGCGCGCCAAGACGTCTTTGCATATTACTGGAGCCGAGCTTTTAATGGGGTTGCGGGCCTATGCCTTGGATCAATTCGGTCCGTTGACGATGACCGTGCTGGGATCGTGGGGGCTGAGCCGTTGCAGCGATTTTGGAGACATGGTTTTCAATCTGATCGAATATAATGTCTTCAGCAAAACCGACCAGGACAAGCGGGAGGACTTTGCCGAGGTTTACACCTTTGAAGACGCGTTCGTAAAACCGTTTTTGCCGCAAACACCCCGCAAACCCGGTTTGTCTCCCACTTCCCGGATCGAGTCGCGGTGAACCCGCAAAAACCTGTCTTGGCCGGGGATCGACCTTTGCGATTCCGCGCCGACGCGAACTGAATCCTTTTATTTCATGCCTAAATCCTCCGCCTCGTCTGCCGCTGCTGATCTGCGACTCTTGGAGTCCTTCTGGCGCCGGCCTCCGGAGCGCACGGTTCTGGCCAACGGACTGGTCCTGCTTGTGCAACGCGACGCCTCGGCTCCGGTCGCTTCCGTGCAGGTGTGGGTGAAGACGGGGAGCATTCACGAGGGCGCGCTGCTGGGGGCGGGACTTTCGCACTACCTGGAGCACATGCTTTTCAAGGGAACGACACGCCGGGCCGGTCGCGAGATTTCCACCACGGTCCAGGCGCACGGGGGGAACATCAACGCCTACACGACCTTCGACCGCACGGTTTACTACATCGATCTGCCGTCCGAGCATGTGGGCGTGGCGGTGGATATTCTCGCCGACGCCGTGCTTCATTCCTCGCTGCCGGCCGACGAGGTCGCCCGCGAAAAGGACGTGATCCTGCGCGAGATCGCCATGTGCCAGGACGATCCCGACGACCGTCTTGGCGAGACGCTTTTCAGCACGGCGTTCCGGCAGCATCCCTACCGGTATCCAATCATCGGCCATCGGGACGTGTTCTCCGGCGTGACCCGCGAAGATCTGGTGGCGTATTATCAGGCGCGTTACGTGCCAAACAACCTTGTCGTGGTGGTCGCCGGCGACGTGGAGGTGGAGGCGGTGCGTGCGCTGGTGGAAAAACATTTCGGCGCCGCTCCCCGAGCGCGCCTTGCTCCCGTGCTGGTGCCGGACGAGCCCGCGCAACTCGCGCCTCGCGCACAACACCGCTACGAGGATGTCGAACTCACCCGCGCAGGCCTCGCCTGGCAGGCTCCGGGGCTCACCCATGCGGACACGCCTGCGCTCGATCTGCTGGGAACGTTGCTCGGGAATGGCGACAGCTCGGTGCTCTGGCAGGCGCTCCGTGAAAAAAAACGACTGGTCCATTCCATCGACGCCAGTTGCTGGAATCCCGGCAGCGCGGGGTTGTTCTACATTTCATTTACCTGCGAGCCGGAGAAGCGCGAGGCGGCGGCGGCGGAGATCCACCGCGAGCTTGCCCGGGTGGCGGCGCGCGGCTTTACCCCGGCGCAGCTCCGCAAGGCGCTCCGGCAGGTCGTCGTCGGCGAGATCAACACCCGCAAGACCATGTCGGGCCAGGCTTCCCGTCTCGGCATCGGCGAGGTGGTGGTGGGCGACCTCGATTTCAGCAAAACCTATTTCGGGCTGCTGTCGAAGGTGACGAACATGGAGCTTCGCCGCGTGTTGAAAACTTATCTTGTGCCGTCACGCCTCACCGAGATTTCGCTTAATCCGAAACTCGCTCCGACCGCCAGGAAAGCGGCGGAGAAAACCGAAGATGCGGCGAAGGCTTTCACCCAGCAAACGCTGCCGAACGGCGCGCGTCTGCTCGCGAAGCCCGACTCGCGTCTGCCGAATCTCCACCTGCGCCTGCTGCTTGAAGGCGGACCGTTGCACGAGTTGCCCGGGCAGCGGGGAGCCACCGCGCTGATGGCCACGCTGTTGACCCGCGACACCCGCAAACGCACGGCGGCCGAGGTGGCCAGGTTCATCGAGGAGGTGGGCGGATCGTTTTATCCGTTTTCGGGCAACAACAGCTTCGGGCTGGCGGTCGAGGTGCTGCCGGGCGACGCCGACCGGGCGCTCGCGTTGCTGGGCGACGCCGTGCTCGCTCCCGCCTTCAAGAAAACCAGCTTCGAGATCGAACGGGACGCCCAGGTGGCCGCGTTGCAGCAGGACGCCGACGATGTGGTCACGGTGGGCCGAAAGCTCGTGCGGAAGAAGTTTTTTGGCGCCCATCCGTTCGCCATCGACGCGCAGGGCACCATCGAGGGACTCACCGCCCTGAAACCGGCGGACCTCGCCGCGCTGTGGAAGCGCGTCGGCGTGGCGGGCAACGTCGTGCTGGTGGCCACGGGCGATTTCGAGCCGAAGGTGCTTTTGCCGAAGTTGAAGGCCTTTTTGGCGCGTCTGCCGAAGGGCAAACAACCCGTGCGCACGGCAAAGTTCACGGCGCCCGCCGAGGTCGGCGATTTCGTGGAGAACCAGCCGCGCGAGCAGGCCGTGGTGTTCCAGGCGTTTCCCGGACCGGGACTGTTGGGCGCGGATTACTATGCGGGAGAGGTTGCCGACGAATTGTTCAGCGGCATGTCGTCGCGGCTATTTGAACGCGTGCGCGAGGAGAAGGGGCTGGCGTATTTCGTGCGCTCCAGCCGCGTGACGGGCATCGATACGGGCATGTTCATGTTTTACGCCGGCACGGCTCCGGCCACGGCCGACGCGGTGCTCGCGGAGATCGACGCCGAGATCGTGCGCGTGCAGGCGGGCGGGGTGACGGACGAGGAGCTGCACCGCTGCCAGGTGCGGTTGAAGGCCGGACGCCGCATGGGCCTGCAAACCAACGCGGCGCGGGCGATGCACGCCGGTTTGAACGCGCTCTACGGCCAGCCGGCGGACGACGCGAAACTCTACGACACGCGGATTGACGCGGTGAGCATCGCGGATTTGCAGGCGTTTGCCCAAAAGCGTTTCACGCGCGCACAGCGAACGCAGCTCGTGGTGCGACCGGTCTAGGCCTTGGGGCCGCTGCGCTCGGCGAAGCCGCCGCTCCACTTGAGCTTGGCGCGGACAACCTCGAAGTGGGAGTAGCCGATGCGTTGCGCCAGTGGCAGGCGTTGGGCGGCGACGGAGATTTCGACGGGGGAATCGGCGCAGACTTTCAGGTCGCGCTGCCCGTCCATGGCCACGAGCAGGCTCGACGCGGCGTTGCAGTTGTAGATGCGCAGCTTTACGCCTTCGCGGAAGATGATCGAGCGGTTGCTCAACGTGTGCGGGCAGATGGGCGTCATCGCGATGACGTGGGCGCTCGGGTGGATGAGAGGGCCTCCTGCGGAGAGATTGTAGGCTGTCGAGCCGGTGGGCGTGGCGAAGATGAGACCGTCACAGTAATAATCGGTGACGAGTTCGTCGTCAGCCCAGACCTCCAGGCGGACGATGCGCGAGTTGACTGCTTCCTTGATGAGGACGTCGTTGAGGGCGAGGTCGTGCTGGCCGGGGCCGGTCGAGCATTCGAGCATCGTGCGGTGGGTGACCTGGAAATCGCCCGCCAGGAGGGCGGTGAACTGGCTGCGGGCTTCGTCGGCCGAGAAAGTCGTGAGGAAGCCGAGGCTGCCGCGGTTGATGCCGATGATGGGCACCTGTTCGCGGGCGGCCTCGCGGGCTGCGCCGAGCAGGGTGCCGTCTCCGCCGATCACGCAACAGGCGTCCTGCCCCTTGAGGAAACCGTGGGCGATGGGAAAGGTGCTCGTGCTTTTAACCGCTACGCCGGCTTCGGTGGCGAGGGTGAGCAACGTCGCCGCCAGCTCGGGTGCGCCGGCTTTCTGATCGTTGACGACAAAGGCGAGGTTGCGGATGGGCGGCATGGCGGCGGTTGAAACCACTAAGGAACACTAATGAGCACTAATTTGGGAGGAGGTGAAACCACGAAACACGCGAAATACACGAAAGTAACCGTCGGGAGGTAGGAGCCTGCTTGCAGGCGATTCGGGGGATGATCTCGGGCGTGAGGTGCTCATCGCCTGCAAGCAGGCTCCTACATTTCGGAGAGGAGGCGGATTAGGCTTTGCGGAGACCGAGCAAAAACTCGCGGTTGCCGTCGGTGCCGGTGATGGGGCTGTCCATCGTGCCGATCAGCTCGGAGCCGGGTAGCTGGGCGAGCGCGAAGGCTTGGATGTCGGCGAGGATGGCGTCCTGCACGGCGGCGTCGCGGATGATGCCGCGGCCCTTGTCGACCTCGGCCTTGCCGGCCTCGAACTGGGGTTTGACGAGGGCGACGAGCACGCCGCCGACCGCCACGAACGGCCACACGGCGGGGAGCACGCTTTTGAGGGAGATGAACGACAGGTCCATGACCACGGCGTCGAACGCGGCGCGCGGCAAGTCGCCGGACTTGAGGTGGCGGGCGTTGATTTTCTCCAGGTTGGTGACGCGCGGGTCGGCTTGGAGTTTGGGGTGAAGCTGGGCGCGGCCCACGTCCACGCACACGGCGTCGAGCGCGCCGGCTTGGAGCGCGCAGTCGGTGAAGCCGCCGGTGGAGGCGCCGACGTCGAGCAGATGGACGCCGCGCAGGTCGAGGGCGAACTTTTCGATGAAGCCGTGGAGTTTCTCGCCGCCGCGAGAGACGTAGCGGGGAGGTTGCTCGACGACGAGATCGAGGTCGGCGGGAAACTCCTTGCCGGGCTTGTCGAGGCGCGTGGTGCCGTGCAGGACGCGCCCGGACATGATCAATGCCTTAGCCTGCGAACGGGAATCGGCGAGGCCGCGGGCAACGAGGAGTTCGTCGAGGCGTTGACGGGAGGAGGCCATGTCGAGGGTGGGTGGTTTGTTAGGTGGAACGTGATCTCCGAGCACGTTTTCCGGAAGACAGCGCTCGGAGATCGCCGTCCACCTTTAGAGTTCGCCGAGAGGCTGGAGGAAGGCGCGGGCGAGGGCGAGGTGGCCGGTCGTGTTGGGATGGATGCGATCCCAGGCGAGCGTCATCGGATGCGTGTGCGCGGTGAGAGCGTCGAAGGCGGCTTGGGTATCCACGAGGATCGCGTCGTGGGCGGCGGCGAGTTGTTTCACGACTGCGCCATATTCGTCCATGCGGCGGCGCATGGGGTCGGCGCGGTTGGGCTCGATCAGATAGGGAGTGGCGAGCACGAGGCCTTTGACGCTGGGGCGGGTTTGCTCGACGAGGGAGGTGAGCACGCGGGTGTATTCTTCGAGGCCGACGTGGCCTTCGACGCGGAGCGGGGTGTCGAACTGGCGCCAGACATCGTTGATGCCGATCATGATCGAGAGCCAGTCGGGGTTGAGGTCGAGCACGTCGGTTTTCCAGCGGGCGGCGAGGTCGCGCACGGTGTTGCCGCTGTTGCCGCGGTTGATCACGCGGATGCGGTCGGCGGGACGGGTGGCGCCAAACCAGGCTTCGATCAGGGAGACGTAACCGCGGCCGGTGCCGGGAGCGCCCCAAGGGGTGGCTTCGCCGGAAGGATCACGGCCGACGTCGGTGATGGAGTCGCCGATGAAGACGAATTTGGAAGAGGCGGGGATTTTCATGAGGAGGAAAAGGGAGAGGCTATAACTTCTGGCGGGCGGGTGACCAGCACGTGGTTCGTCCGCCGATTTCCTCGCGAACGAGGAGCGCGCCGGTCTTGGGGCACTTGCCGCCGTTTTCCCAGCGATGACGGAAGAGCCAGGTTTTGGGAGGATCGACGAGGGTGGATGAATCGGCGTTGCCGATGATTTTCAGAGCGTGGTCGGCGACCCAGCGGGTTTCGCGATGGATGGCGGCGGTTTCTTTTTCGGTGAGGGAGCCGGCGAGGCGCTTGGGATGGATGGCGGCGCGCCAGAGGATTTCGTCGGCCATCCAGTTGCCGATGCCGGGGAAACGCTCCTGCATGAGCAGCACGGCCTTGATGGGCGTGCGGGCGCGGCGGCGGAGGAACACGTAGACTGCGTCGACCGTGAATGCGGGGGAGAGGACGGCGGGGGCGATGTTTGCCCACCAGTCGGGGGCGTCTGGGCCGACGTGAAACTGCACGCGGCCGAACATGCGGAAATCGGCGAACACGAGGCTGCGATATTTCTGAACGAGCACGAGGTGGTCGCGTTTTTGCGGCGTGTAACCGGCGGGTTGGACGCTGAGTTCGCCGGTCATGCCGAGGTGGATGCCGAGCCAGGCATCGCCGCTGGCGCGGAAGAGCATCTGCTTGGCGGCGGCTTTGGAGGAAAGCAGGGTCGCGCCGGTCAGGTGGCGGACGAGGAGCGCGGGATCGCAGGTTTTGAAGACGCCTGCCTTTGCGTGCAGAAGGACGCGTTCGATTTTGTGGCCGAGACCGGGGTTCCAGCGTTTGCGGAAGTAATCGACCTCGGCGAGTTCGGGCATGGGCTTGGGGTAGTAGCCCATTTATGGGCGATAGAATCGTTCAGGTCGGCGGAGGGTTAATCGCCCATAAATGGGCTCCTACTTTTCGGAATCAGCGGATTTCCCAGTCGTAGTGGTAGGAGGAGAGGAGCCTGGGCTTGGCGTCGGTGACCTGCACGACGTCCTCGATGCGGCAACCGCCGAGTCCGGGGTAGTAGAGACCGGGTTCGACGGTGACGACGGAGCCTTTTTTGAGGATGTAATCAACGGTGCTTAGGCGCGGAGCTTCGTGGACTTCAAGGCCGAGGCCGTGGCCGGTGCCGTGGAAGAAACCGACGGAACCTTTGGGCGTGTGCTTTGTTTCGAAGCCGTGGCGGGCGAAGGTGTCGAGGCACTGCTGGTGGACGTGGCGGCCATTGACGCCGGCGCGGACGACGTGGAGGGCGGCGAGTTGCGCGGTGCGGACGGCGGCGACGAGGTTGTGCTGGGCCTCGCTGGCGCGGCCCTTGAGGAAGGTGCGCGTCATGTCGCCGTGGTAGCCAGTGTCGGTTACGCGGGGAAAAACATCCACGATGATGAGCTCGTTGGCGCGGAGCGGGCCGTGTCCGCGTTCGTGCGGGTCGCAGGCCTGGTCGCCGCCGGCGGCGATGGTGTCGATGGAGAGGGCGCCGGCTTCGAGGCAGGCGATCTCGATGGCGGTCTTGAGGATTTCTGAGGTGAGCGGGCGTCCGTTGAAGATGAGTTTGCCGGCCTTGATCTTGCTGGCGCGGAGGACTTTTTCGGCGGAGGCGATGCCGAGCGCGCTGCAACGGTTGCCTTCGCGGAGCGCGGCGGCTTCGGCGGCGGTCTTGATCTCGCGCTCGGGGAAGAGCGCGGCGACGGGCGTGAGCTTGAGGCCGAGTTCGCGCAGACGGTCGCAAAGGCCGGCGGGGAAGTTCTCGGGGATGATGAAAGATTTTTGCCGGTAGTGGCGGGCGAGGAGGGCGATGACCTCGGCGGCGCCGACCTTGGCGTCGGGGTGTTGGGCGCGGGCTTTTTTGCTCCACGGCTCCAAGGGCAGCACGACGTCGAAGCCGGAGGACTTGCGGGCGCGGCCGAATTCGAGGGCGTTGAGGACGGCGATTTTTTTGCGGCCGATGCCGAGGGCGATGAACGGGTCGGGCGCGTTGAAACGCCCGAAGTAGAGCATGTCGGCGCTGCGGGCGGTGTCGGCGTAGAGGAGGAGGGCGGTGTCGGTGCGGGCCACGATGAAGTTGTATTTGGCTGGGAGATGACTACTCAGCCAGTCCGTGAAAAACGCAAATCCGGTTTCGTCGTTCCTTCGTCTGCTGGCGGTCTCCGTGGCGCTGCTGGCCGTCACCGGCTGCGGGCGTGGCGACGCGCCGCAGGCGGCGCCGAAGACGGTGGCGGATCATTTTGCGATCAAGGTGGGCGACCAGACGGTGCAGATGGAACTGGCGGTCGGCATGAAGGAGATGCAGCGCGGCCTCATGGGGCGGCGCGACTTGAAGCCCGACCAAGGCATGCTGTTTGTCTACGACAGACCGCAGCGGCAAAGTTTCTGGATGCGAGACACGCCGACGCCGCTGGACGTGGGGTTCTTTGATGCGAACGGCGTCCTGGCGGAAATCTACCCGCTGTATCCCTTCGACGAGACGCCGGTGAAGTCGCGGAGCGAGGCGCTGAAGTTTGCGCTGGAGATGAACCAAGGCTGGTTCGCGGCGCACAAGGTGAAGCCGGGCGCGAAGCTGGATACCCAGGCCCTGGCGGCGGCGTTGCAGGCGCGCGGATTTGATCCGGCGGCGTATGTGAAAGCGGAGTGAGGCGTTTTTCGCTTTTTGAATTGAAGGAGAACGGACCTCCCGGTCCGTTTCGGTGAGGAGGATGAACGGACCGGGAGGTCCGTTCTCCTTTTGGGGAAGCGCGTTGGGGACAACACGCTCCACCTTGTTACTCCAGCCGGCCTCGGCGGGCGTCTTTGCCCTTGGCCTGATCGGTGGGGATTTCGTTGTCGGTCTTGAGCATCAGCACGGGCGTCTTGGTTTTGATGAAGATGCCGGCTTCCTTGAAATGTTTGGCGGGGAGGTTTTCGAGGGCTTCGCCGACGGTCTTGGCGGGCATCAGCCGGCCTTTCTTCGTCGTGTTGAACTCGTAGACGGCCTTGAAAATGCGGTCGGTCGTGGTCATCACGCTTTCGTTTTCGGGGATCTGCACCACCCAGCCGACGAAGTCGTTGCCCTTGGGCAGGCGGCCTTCGGGGTCGGAGATGAGGATGCCGAACTGCTTTTTGACGGCGGGCGGCTTCTCCTCGTCCACCTCGGGCTGGGCGATGATGTTCATCTCCTCCACGATCTGGCGGAGGAGGGCGGGTTCGATCTCGTTTCGCTTGAGGATTTCGGCTACCTTGTTGACGTCTATTTTCGGCATGGAACTTTGGGTCGGATTGACAGACGAAAGGGCACGCTTCTCCTGAAGCGACAACAAAAACATGGACACAGTTTTAAAAGGGCAGCGGGACGACGAGGTGTTTGACGTGGTAAACGACCGTGACGAGGTCGTCGGCCAGGCCACGCGCCGGGATGTCCACGCCAGGCGGCTGTGGCACCGGGCGGTGCATGCGCTGGTGTTTGGCCGGGACGGGCGCGTGTTTTTGCAGAAACGCTCGATGCTCAAGGATACGTCGCCGGGTTGCTGGGACTCCTCGTGCTCGGGGCATCTGGACAGCGGGGAGGGTTACGATGAGGCGGTGGTGCGCGAACTGGGCGAGGAGATCGGGCTCACGGTGAAACCGGAGAACGGGCTCAAGGCGCTTTTCAAGGTGGATGCGCGCAGGGAAACCGGCTGGGAGTTCGTCTGGCTTTACCGGCTGGAAAGCGAAGGGCCGTTTGAACTCCATCCGGCGGAGGTGGAAGCCGGCGCGTGGTTCACGATCAACGAGGTGAACACGGGGATCGCCGAGCGTCCGCGCGAGTTCACGCGATCATTCAGATTTATCTGGTCGGCCCAGGTCGGGATGGCTTCGAAATGAAGACCGGCTTGTCGCGCAGGGTTTGAATCTCGGCGAACTGCTTCGGCGAGATCAGGCGGCGGGGGACGCGGCGGTTGGCTTCGTCAAGGAGCTTGTCCCAGTCCGCCTCGGTCGGAGGGCCGTAGGTTTCCCACGAGGTGTGGTGACCCTGCTTGCGCGTCCACTCGGCTTTGCCGCCGTGGATGCGCACACAGATCTGATATTTGCCGTCTTCGGGGGTTTTGTCCCACCAGCCAAACTCCATCGCCATAGGGGATGACTAAAGGCGCGGGTCTCGGCTTCCGCCAGCGGAAACGGCGGAGATCTCGGTGCGACCTGAGGGAGGCGGATGATGGAGAGGGCTTGTCGCCGGGGCATATCGGTGCGGGGATAGGCGCGTGCGGTCACTTTTCATCATGGTTTTTGGGGCCTTCGTTTTGCCGTGGTGCGCGTCGTTGCGGGCCGATTTTGCCGACGATCTGGCGCGAATCCACATGGAGGCCATCGGCGGGAAGAAAAGCCTGCTGGAGCTGAAGGCGCTGAGGGCGACCGGGGTCACCAAAATTCTGGGCGAGGAGTTGAGTTTTGTGATGTGGGCGGCGCGTCCCAATCTCATCCGGACGGAAACCACTTCAAAGGGCCGGGTGCTGACGCAGGGTTATGACGGGGTGAATCCGCCGTGGATGGTGGATTCGAAGGCCGGTGTGGTCCGGGAAATGGGGGCGGTGGCCGCGAGGGTTTTCGAGGCGGACGTGGAGTTTGACGATCCGCTGGTGTTGAGGGGCGCGCGGAAGATATCGATGGATTACGCGGGGGAGGCCGAAATCGACGGCAAGCCGGTGTTCAAATTGCTGGTGACGGAAAATTTCACGGTGACCTTCACCCTGTATCTGGATCGCTCCACCTATTTCATCATCCGGCGCGACATGATCAAACCGGGGAGCCGGGGGCCCGAAACGGTGGTCACCGAATACAGCGACTTCAGCCAGTTGAACGGAGTCATGCTGCCTTACCGTATCGTCCAAAAAGTGGACGGCCAGGTGCGGTATGAAACCATCATGGCGCATATCGACGCCAACCCTCCGATCATGCCGGGCTTGTTTTCCAGGCCGGTCATCACGGTGAAGCCATAATGGCAGGTGCGGGTGTTTCGGAACTTGCCAGTGAGCGGGGCGGCGGGTTGGAGTCACGCCATGGCTCTTTTCGGATCCCTTGAGACCCTGCGCTCGCAACTTGCAACGACTCCGGCCTTTCAGCGGGCGTTTGCCTATGCCGGGGAGTGTTTGACTCCGGGTTCGCCCGCTTTTCAGAGGCTACAGGCGGTGGGGATCGGCCAGACCGAGCGGGTTGAATTGGGCGACGGCGTTTTCGCGCTGGAGCAGGCCTACGACAGCAAGCCGCGCGCGGAGGGCCGCTGGGAGTCGCATTATGCCTACATTGATGTGCAGGTGGTCGTGACGGGCGACGAGATCATGGAGGTGACCGATGTGAAGCGCCTGAAGATCGACGAGGATTTCACGCCGGCGAAGGATCTTTTGTTTTACCAGCCGTTTGCCGACGGCTCGGTGTTGCGGGTGAAAGCCGGGGAGGCGGCGGTGTTTTTCCCGATCGACGCCCACAAGCCGTCGCTGGCCGTGGGCTCGCCCGCGCTGGTGCGCAAAACCGTGGTGAAGGTTCCCGTCGCTTGAACTACCGTCACCATTACCACGCGGGGAATTTTGCCGACGTGATGAAACATGCGGCGCTCGTGCGGCTCGTGCGCGCGATGCAGCGCAAGACGAAGGGTTTTTTGTATGTGGACACCCACGCGGGCCGCGGCCGCTACGACCTCGCCTCGGCGGCGCGTGGCGACACGTTGGAACGCAAGCCCGAGTGGCCGGACGGCATCGGCCGCCTCTGGACGCGCGCGAAGTTGCCCGAGGCGCTTGCGGACTACGTCGGGCTGGTGCGCGCCTACGACCAGAAGCTTGGCAACCTGGAAGCGCAGCCGCGTTTTTATCCGGGGTCGCCGCGGTTGATGCGTCTGCTGATGCGTCCGCAGGACCGGTTGGCGCTGTTTGAAAAGCAGCCGACGGAGGCGACGGCGCTGCGGGCCGAGTTTGCGCGTTCGAGCGGCGTGGGCGTGCAGGCGGCCGACGGCTACGCGGGCCTGCGCGGACAACTGCCGCCTCCGGAAAAACGGGCGCTGGTGCTGATCGATCCTCCGTTCGAGGGGAAGGACGAGTTTTCGCGGGTGGTGAAAACGGTGGCGGACGGGCTGGGCCGGCTGCCGTCGGCGGTGTTCGCGATCTGGTATCCGCTGACGGAGCGGGCGCGGGTGGACGTGTTTTTCGGCGAGTTGATGGCGTTGAAGCTGCCGCCGACGTTTGCGCTGGAGCTGGAGATCGTCGATCCGGAGCACTCTTTGAAGATGAAAGGCTGCGGCCTTGTCGTGATCAATCCGCCTTGGCAGATCGACAAGGAACTCGCGCCGATGAACTCGTGGCTTGCGGAAGTGCTGGCCCAGGCGCCGGGCGGACGGGCGACGTTGCGCTGGCTCGTGCGCGAGGATTGAGGAGGACAGGGCTTGCCGCGATAAGGACGCGAGGTCAGGGTCTTCCGCATGAATACCCTTCTTCGGTCCTTTCTTTTTGGTGCGGTCGTGCTGATGGTTCCGGTCGCTTATTCCGCGAATACCGCGCTGCCTGCCTCGTTGCTCGCGGGCGTTTCCGACGCCGATTTGAGCGCCGGTCTGAAATCAGGGCTCGGTTCCGCGCTGGAGAGCGCGATGACCAAGATGACCCAACCGGGCGCGTTGAAAGTCTCGCCGCCTCCGGCACTGGCCAAGATCGAGGCGGCGGCGGAAGGGGCCGGCCAGGCCGGCGCCTCGGGCGGACTCAGCGCTTCGGTGTCCGCGGCGGTCGCCAAGATCGCTCCGCAGGCGGCCGACCTCATGAAGTCCGCCTTCAAGGATGTGAATATCACGGACGCCAAGGCGGCGCTTTTGAGCGCACCGGGCGGCGGAACCCAATATCTGCGCAAGGCGATGACCCCTGCGTTGAAAGAGAAACTGTTGCCCCTGGTCAATGCGGCGGTCGCAGCGGCCGGAGTGGAGGAGAAGGCGAAGGCGTTGATCGCTTCGGCCGGTCCGCTCGCGTCGCTTGCCGGAAACAAAAGCCTCGCCGATATCAGCCCCTATGTTTGCGAGCAGGTGATCAACCAAAGCTTCAAATTCATGGCCAAGGAAGAGGCGGCCATTCGCGCCAATCCTTCGCTGCTGACAAATCCTCTCGCGGCGAAGGTGTTCGGCCTGCTTAAGAAATAAGATCAGGGGCGCGGGCTTAAGGTCCGGTCCGGCGGTGGGAGCGAGCTTGCTCGCGAGGATCGAACATCGCGAGCAAGCTCGCTCCCACGTTGAAAAACCAATCGCGGCGGGCCCAGCGGTCCCGCCCTACCAAAATTCAGATAACGCCTGCGCGTTACTTGGCCTTGCGGGTTTCCGTCACGCGCACCGGCGTGAAGGGGATGTCGGCGGAGATGTTGACGCTCGCAGGAAGATCGGGCGCGCGGAAGACAGGCTTGTTCCACTGGACGTCAAACGAGGCCACTTCGAAGGTGAAAAACGGTTGAGCCTTGGGGGCAGGGGTGGGGGCTTGATAGAACATGGGGGTAACGGGGGACGGCTAATAGGGCTGTAATCGGCTCGTTTGACGATTCCATTAAGGAGGGGTGAATGAACTAATTAGAAATGCTACTCCCATGCACAGAAAAGTGCGCGGGAGTAGCGAGCGACGAGCTTAAGCAACCTTTCTCAGCCGATCACGGGTGGCGGCAAACGTCTCGGGCTGCTTTTTGGGCAGGGTGAGGGTGAGCACACCGTCCTGGATTTCGGCCTGAAGGGCGGTGTAATCCAGGCCATGGCCCAGCCGCAGCCGGAGCTGGTAGTCGCGCTGCGCGCCTTCGAGGTGGAGCGACTGCCAGTTGACGCGGACGAAGTGGGTCTTGCGGGCGGTGACCGTGAGGTCGGGGCCGCGCGTGGTGATTTCCACACCGGATGCGTCCACGCCGGGCACGTAGACGACGACCTGGAGGGCGTCGCCTTGTTCGCGGCAGTCGTAGTGAGGCTTCCGGGCGGCGAGGGCGTTGGCCGTGGCGTCTGGGCTGCGGGTGCTGGGACTGGCGGGATTCAGCGGATGGATGATCGTGTTCATGGCAAAAGAGAAAATGGTGAAAAAGTGTTTTCGGGTGGATTGGGAATACGCAGTTGCGTCCTAAGGCTTGGGGGCCTCGGGCTTCATCAGGTTGGGCTAAACGTTTATTCCGTTAAACGGAGGTTTAGGCCTGAGAGCCCGTGCCGCGGGTGGATTTGGACCACTGTTGGGCGACGACCGGACGCATCTGAGCGCAGCAAATCGCGACAGCCTTCGTGATCGAAGTGCTGGCGTGGCCGTGGAGATGTTTGTGGGTCCGTGTCATTGAAACGTGAGTCACTATGCACAATGCAGCCGCCGTGCCAAGTGCGATGACGAGTTGTCGCAGGATTGTCGCACGGCGGCGGGGAGTTTCGGCCAACGCGTTGGGGGCAACGCGTTCCACCTCATGCCTGTGGCAGCGGGATGCTCGCCGGCGCGGAGGGAAGCTCGACCGTTTCGGAGGACTCGTCTTCCAGCGGAAAGGTTTTCCTGAAGTCGGAGAACTCGACGAGTTCGAAGCGTCCGTCGGCGTGCTCGACGATGGCGGTGAGCGACTCCACCCAGTCGCCGGAGTTCAGATAGTGGATGTTCCCATACATGCGGTCGGCGGCGGTGTGGATGTGGCCGCACATGACGCCGACGCAGTCGCGGCTCTCGGCGAGCTTCACGATGTGTTCCTCGAAGTGCGAGACGTGGCTGACCGCCTGCTTGACGCGGGCCTTGATGGCCTTGCTGAGCGAGTAGTATTCCTTGCCCCGCCAGGCGCGGACGTGGTTGTAGAGGCGGTTGAGGCGCATGAGGGCGCGGTAGCCCCAGTCACCGACGTAGGCGAGGAAGACGAAGTTCTTGGTGATGGTGTCGAACACGTCGCCGTGCAGCACGAAGTAACGGCCGCGCACGCCCTCGTGGACGTAGTCCTCGACGATCTTCAGGTTCTCGAAATCCAGCGGGAGAAATTTGGAGAGGACGTCGTCGTGATTGCCGCGCAGGTAGATGACCTCGGTGTCCTTCTTTTCGAGTTTTTTGAGGATGAGGCGGATGAAACGCGTGTGCGACTTGGGCCAGTGGCCGGTCTGCTTGAGGCGCCAGCCGTCGATGATGTCTCCGTTCAGGATCAACTTCTCGCAATGGGTGTATTTGAGAAAATGATTAACCTCACGGATCTTGCAGTCGGTCGTGCCGAGGTGGACGTCCGAGATGATGATCGTTTTGAACCTGAGCGGTTTGAGCTCCATCGGCGGGCAAGTTAACAAAATAGATGGGCGGCGGATAGGGGGCGGGTGAATTTGTTGCACAAACGTCACGCGGGCGAGGGAACCTCCGGAACCATGATGCGCAGGCTGGCGGGGAGGACGACGATCTCGACGACGGCGCCGGTCTCGTGGGTTTCGCCGTCGGTATGGATGAGGCCGGGGGCGGCGCGCCCGATGGTGAAATGCGCGCCTTGGAGGCGGGCGACGCTTTTGCTTCCGTCGATGCGCTTGGTGAAGAGGCGTGCGACGAGCGGCAGGGTGTTGAAGATGGTCGCGTGTTTGATGACGGTGAGGTCGAGCTTGCCGTCGTCCACGCTGGCTCCCGGGGCGATGAAGCAGTCGTTGCCGTATTGATCGGAATTGGCGACGGTGACGATGAAGGCAGGCGTGATGAGGGAGGCGGTGCCGTTGCGGATATGATAGGTCTGCGGCGGGTAGCCGAAGAGGGTGGCGCAGGTGGTCTTGACGTAGGCGGGCAGGCCGCGGCGGGTGAGAAGATTGAAGCGGTGGCTGATCTCGGCATCGAAGCCCAGGCCCATGACGTTGAAAAACGGGATGCCGTTGGCGGTGCCGGTGTCGATGGCGCGCACCCGGCCGCCGAGGAGCGTGCGGAAGGCACCCTTGCCAGGGCTGGGAATGCCGAGGTGGCGGCCGAGGCCGTTGCCGGAGCCGCAGGGAACGAGGCCGAGGGCGGCGTTCGTGCCGACGAGGGCGGCGGCGACCTCGTTGAGCGTGCCGTCTCCGCCGACGGCGACCACGAGTTCGCAACCCTCATCGACGGCGCGGCGGGCGAGTTCGGTCGCGTGGCGAGGCCGCTCGGTGAGGACCAGTTCGGCCTTGGGGACGTGATCGCGGATAAAGGCGCGGGTGCGTTCCAGCAGGGCCGGGTTTTTGGCGTTGTGGCCGGAGCGGGGGTTGAAGATGAACCGGGTTTTGACCACGACGGATAGTCTGGCGGAGAATCAGGCGGTTGACACGGCCAAACCGGCGTCGGGCGTTGCAGAGGATGCAACCTCGATGAGGTCGCGTTCGAAGCCGTCGATCACATGCGCCCACGAGATGCCCTCGGCGGTCTGGCGAGCGGCGGTGCCTAGGCGGCGGCGAAGGGTGGAGTAGCCGGCGAGTTTCAGCGAGGCGGCGATGAAGGCGTTGCGATCATGGAGCGGGACGGGCGCGCCGTTTTCGTTGGCGCGGAGGTAGCGGGCGGCGGCCGCGTAGTTGAAGGCGACGACGGGCAGGCCGCTGGCCATGGACTCGGTGAGGACGTTGCCAAACGTCTCCGTCTGGCTCGGGTAGAGAAAGAGGTCGGCGGAGGCGTAGTGGCAGGCGAGATCGGCGCGGGGAAGGAAGCCGGTGAAGCGAATCCACGGATGGCGGCGCTGGAGTTTTTTGCGGAGCGGGCCGTCGCTGACCATGACGAAGCGGGCGCGGGGATGTTTTGCGCGGATGGCGGTCCACGTCTCGATGAGAAGCTCGTAGTTTTTTTCGGCGGCGAGGCGGCTGACGTGGATGACGACAAGATCGTCAGGGGCGGCGCCCCATTCACGGCGTAATTCCTCGGAGCGGTGCTGCGGTGAGAAGACGGCGGTGTTCACGCCGCGGGAAAGCAGGCGCATGCCGTTGAAGCCGTCGCGGGCGAGCTCTTCGTTGAGATCGGCGGTGGGCGAGAGCGTGATGCGGGTGCGGTTGTGGAAATGCCTGAGGTAGGCGAGGGCGGGGCGGGTGAGGAAGGCGAAGCCGTAGTGGCGGCTGTAGCTGTGGAAGTTGGTGTGGAAGCTGGAGCTCATCGGGATGCCCAGCTTGTCGGCGGCGGAGAGCGCGGCGTATCCGAGCGGTCCCTCGGTGGCGATGTGCACGAGGTCGGGAAGTTCGTCGCGCCAGGCGCGAAGCAACCGGCCGCGCACGGGCAGGCCGGCGCGGAGCATGGGGTAGCCGGGGATGGGGACGCCGGGGCAGAGCAATTCTTTGTAGAGGCCGTCAGCACGGGGCTGGTCGGCAGATCCCTGGCGAGGGCGGATGACGGTGACACGGTGGCCGCGTTGGGCGAGGCCTTCGACGAGGTGTCCCAAGGTCATGGCGACCCCGTTGATTTCCGGAGGGAAGGTTTCGGTGACGAGCGTGATTTTCAACGGATGACTCGGTTGGAATGTCTTGGGCGAAGCGGGGCGAGGCGAAAATGGGAGGATGCGGCAGAAGTCACGAGTCTGTAACAGAACCAGCCCTGCTATTTCATCATCATGAAGAAATCGTTAACCGAACTATTCGCCCGACCTTCGGGCGGAGCGACTTTGTCGCGGATACCTCGAAGTGCCGATCCAACGACTTGGCGTTTGGAAACCCTCTTCGGCTTCCGCCTGCACGCAGGCTCCCTGAATGGAAATGCCTCCGGGTTTGTCCCAAGGGTATTTACGTTTGTGCGCGTGGCTTTAGCTTCTCCACGCGTTCGATGAGCTCGGACGATTTCAGCCCGAAAGCCTTGGAGATCAAAAATACGGTATTAAGACTTGGCATCCGGCCACCTCGTTCGAGCAGTGATATAAACGTGGGATGCAGCCCGGCACGCTCGGCGAGAGACTCGTGCGTGAGTCCTTTTTCCAAGCGAACCTCCCTCAAAACCTGTCCGAATGCCTTGTTGAGTTCCAATCATGCATTCTAAATTGAGCCCCTCCCTATCAACACAGACAGTTGTCTTTGGTTCTTGTTATGGATGGATATTTCGGCCTCGCTTACGGAAGCCTTTCGCCAATCGTAAGCATATCCTCGTTTCTCCTATGTCGCTGCCGCGCATCGTCCGCCTTCTCGTCATCCTTGGCTTGTGCGTGGGCCTCGCCCGCGCCCTCACCTTCGACGACTGGCGAACGGCGAGCTTCACCACCGCGCAGTTATCCGATGCGACAATCAGCGGGGCGACCGCCGATCCAGACACAGACGGGACGGGCAATCTTCAGGAATACGTTTTCTTCGGCAATCCGTTGACGAACGAATCCGGCCTGCAGCCCACGCTCGAAATCATCTCGGGCACCTTGGCCCTGACCTACCGGGAACGCCAAGGGATGACCGATGTGAGCATCCGCCTGCAAGGCTCCGACACGCTGATGAATTGGATCACCTACAACACGGTGACGGAAGCCGACCGGATCACGCACATCGGCTACGACGAAGTGACCTTGCTCGATCCGGTGGCGTTCAATGGCCCCAGACGGTTCTTGCGCCTCAATCTGCAACTCACGCCTGTCCCCGCCTTGAGCGCCCCTTATCAGCTTTCGCTCACCGTGGACACGCCGACCGCTTGGACGGTAAGCTGGACCGACCCCAACACCGCCGAGACGGGCTATGCGGTGGAACGGCAAAACAAGACGACCGGCAACTGGGACAGGCTGGTAACCTTGGGCACCGATATCGGCGTCTGGCAGCACACGACGGCGGATTATCAAACCAGTACGACTTACCGGGTGGTAGCTATGGGTGTAGGTGGCACTGAGCTACCTTCCGCCCCTGTGACGCTCCTGGACACCGACGGCGACGGAATCCCCAACGCCTTTGAACTCGGCGAATCCTACGCAGGACTCGCCGGCACCTACGCGAGCGACCCCAATGCCTTTTCCACCAACGGCAGCGGCATCAGCGACGGCTGGCTGGCGGCCAACGGCTTCGATCCGGCGGCGGCGTTCGATGGCAGCGCGGATTCTGACGATGATGGCCTGACGGACGCGCAAGAAGCCGCCATGGGCACCGATCCGCACAATGCCGACACCGACGGCGACGGCGTGAACGATCCCGACGACGGATGGCCGCGCCACGCTTGGATCACAAACGCACCGCTGCCCGAAGTGCGTTATGCTGTAGTGCGCCTTGCTGCCATGAGTGGCTGGCCTGAAGATGCATGGGCTGAAGAAATTGATGATTTGAACCATGTTTTAACGAATAATCCCAGTCAGACCATTTTAGGTAGATTTGATACCGCAACCAACACGTTATCAAGTTGGGCTGATGATGGCATTTATCATGAATACTTTTTTGCCGCAACGACCCGCTACCTAAGCAATGATGGCTATTTAGTAGCCCAAATTGCCAATGCCACCTATTCCAATAACGCAGCACTTATAACTCCTTCCGGATCATACACGGTCCCTATTGGCAGCCCATGGACATACCCGTTGGCGGTAGGAACAGGCGGGCAAATGGTTCTATATAGCGATCAAGCAGAGGTTTTTGATTCAAGCGGTAATACTCATGCAGAATATAGCGTGATTCATATTGATGCTTCAGGCCATCAAACCGTTTTGTCAAAATACAGGGACGACACTGATTCATTCTCGTCTTCTATAAATGGAGGTCATCTATATCCTCGCTTCATAAACTCTAGCGGAGTCATGGCCGGAGATTGGGCTACGCAAGGTGTTATTTCTGGGGTTATATTATCAACATCTGCGGCGATTTATGACAGTGGAGTTCTCACTATAATATCTCGGAGTGCAAACTTCGGCCTGACCAGCGGGAATACATTGCTAAACATACCGGCGGTCGCCATTGTAGGCAATCAGATTGCGCATGCGGGCGACAATCACAACTGGGATCATGAAGTGTTTAGGGCATGGAATCCCGGAAATAATTCATTACAGAATGTGCTGGAGGGTTTGTTGGGTGGGAGCCCTAGGGTTAATGATAATCTAGAGATTGTTCGTGGCGGGAAAATCATCCGCAACGGAATCATACATCAAATAAGTGACCTAATGCCTAGCGGGTGGAGCTCTCTTTATGCAGAAGATATAAATAACTCCGGTATCATCCTCGCCCAAGCCACCCGCACCCTCGACGATCAAGGACAGCCTATCGTTAGTCCCACGTCCGAGCCAGTCCTGCTCGTGCCTTATGAAGTTCTCACTCATGACCCATCTGACGAAACAGGGAAACCTGCCCATGCGGAGGTCGTCGCCGCATCTTCTCCCGCTCCCGATGTCGAATTACATGTCGAAAGTGCCGAAGTCACCGCCAGTGGGAATCTCTCGGTAGTGGTCAGTGGCAAGGTGGCTGATCATCTTTCCGAAGTCATTGCCGATTCATCTCACCGTGTCGCGCAACTTCACTTTAAGGTCGATGGTCAGTCCGTTGGCACGCCAGTCACGCTGACTTACGCTGCGGTCACCGATCCTCTCCGACTCGTCAGTTCCGCGACGCCCTTTAGCCAGACCTTGGTCATCCCCAATCCCAAGCCACGCGGCTACACCATCGTGGCCGAAACCGATGCCAACTCCGCCGGTAACACCGGCTGGGGCAAAGTAGCCGTCGGCCTTGATACCGAGATGATTGCCTACTCGGATTCAGGCAGCCGGATTTCCATCGTATTTAACCAAGCCCCCTCCAGCACCGCGATTGATACGGCCATCGTCTATTTCGGCACGCGCTCTCCGCTTGCTGGTGACGACGCCCTCACCGAAACTGCCGCTGGCAGCGGGGTCTATACCGGAACAATCCATGTCGGCACACAGACCGCGACTTGCATGCTTCAAATCAAGCAGCCTGCTACTTTCGAAACCGGCGCGACCGAGGCTCTGCCGGTTAACATAACCTATCAGGTGCCGGGTGAAGCAGCCGTTACCGCCACCGGCATCTGGAAAGAAACCGGTCCAGCCAGCCTTCAATTCCTGCCCGATGGATATTCCTTTGCCGGCCAGCGTCTCGTCGTCAACCAGACCGCCGATCTGCCTGGTAGCCAGCCCTCGTCCTTCGAACCCTTGGTATTCCGTGTCGCCATGCCCGCAGCTTGGGCACAAGCCTCCGGCTTTGCCTTCACCGTCAACGGCCAGAGTTGCACGCTCAAGGAGTTCACCTACGGAGGCCAGACCGGCACCTACGTCGTCGCCAGCGCGACCGACACCCATCCCCGTATCTTTGTCGCCAGCGTGAACAGCCTGCCCGCCGAAATCGCGGTCGCCAATGCTTCGGCGGAAAACGACACCATCGACTGGACGCTTACACTTGGAGGCACCCAAGCCTTTACGGTGCAGACCCAAGTAGTCGCAGGGCCTACGACGCTCCAAAGCGAACTTCTTACCTCTTACATTCACGCCCTTCCTCACTGGGTTTCGACCGATCCCGGTGCGGGAGTGGGAAGCACCAGTTCAAGCACCACGACATCAGGCTGGCACCAACCGGGCGACACCATCACCGACACCGATCTCCGCACCGCCTACGCCTTCCTTTATCCCGATTCGTTTTCCAAGCTTTTGTTGGAGATTTACGACTCGGAAGGGCATCACATTGAATTGGGCGATGTGTTCGGAGACTATGACTTTGAATTGTGGTGGACGCACCCGTCCGACAGTAAAAATGTCATCCAGATCGAGGCCGACGACGATGACATGAATCCCGCCATCGCCGCTCAATACCTCTGGAAGGGCCTGAATCAGGCACATGCGACTGATATTTCTTACAAAAACGCGGTTGCCGCCGCCGCTGGCAGCGGAGCCTTGCTGGAGGAAGCCTTCCAGCTTTGGCACGCCAACGTCGCCAAAACCTCCGCCCAATATGGCGTGGCCGCCGCCGAGCTTTATCTCAGCGGCATCGGGATCGTGAACGAAGGAGCCGACTGGGTGCTGGTCGTCAATGACGTGAGCGAGGGGCATTACTCGGCGCTGGCGGCGGCGCTGCCGTTTGTCTCGGCCGGTGTGATCAAGACGATGCGCATCGAGCGCGCAGTGACGCGCGACGTGCTGCAACCGACCCTGTCGGCCGAAAAGTGGCTGGAAATCCAGACGCTTAAAAACATCCCCGACCTCTCCGAGCGATTACGCGTCTATGGCACCGTGGTCGACAGCGGCCAGTTGAAACAAACCTTGGCGAAGGTGCTGACCGGCCCGGGTGGACCGGTAAAAATTGGGGATCGCCGCACACTCGGACGACGCATGGAAAAACTCGTGCCACGTCCGGGCTCAAAATACCATGCTCACCATGACCTGCCGTGGAAGTTCAGGGAAGAGTTTACTGAAATCGGCATAGACATTAATGATCCGGTCTTTGGCCGATGGGCCCAAGTGGATGACCATATTCGTTGGCACCATCACACCAACCCGACATTTAACGATTTCTGGAAAACTTGGTTCGATTCTAAATTACCGAATTTGCCAACTAAACAGGAGGTTCTAGATCGATTAGCAGAAGCACGAACTCTCTATACACCAGCACAATGAACCTATACAGAATGCAAGACGCCGATCAGCGAGGTTATCCCTATGCGAGTGGATATGGGGAGCTATCCTATCCTATACCGTTTTTATTTGGTGAACGATTGGAGCGCAGAAGAGAGCTGTGGAAAGTCAATCCACGTCCGCCGGGCCTTCTAATCGACGAAACCGGCTCGAAGTGGGGAGACTTCATGCTCTGCGGATGCGGATTGCCGTCCGTGGTTTACAGCGAGCGGGTGTTAAACTCGTTGAAACCTCTGCGGCACCACATGCTCACCGAAACGGAGTTTCCGGTGGGAAAGATCAAGAGCAAGAAGCTGCGCGACGTGCCCCCGCCCCGGTATTACGCCTGCCAATGGGGTGGCGGCATCGAGGTTGATTGGCATGCGACCGGTGTGGAACTCGACGCACATGGAAACCCGATTCTTCCAAGCAATATTCCTCCTCGCGTCGCCAAGCTCTCGACATGGAACGGTGACGACATCTTTTCGTGGATTAACTTTGAAGTCTCCCACCTCACCATGCTCTGCACCGAGCGGGTAGTCGAACTGGCCGCGAAAGAAAAGTGGACCAATGTCCGTTTCGACCCTGTTCCGACGAGCTGAAACCTATGCCAAAGCCGATCTTCAGCGAAGCCGTTCACGCGCTGCTGGTGCAAAAGCTAGGAACGGAACTGCCTGCGGACTACCTGCGGTTTCTTCGTGACTTCGATGGCACCATACCAATGCGATGCGATTTTAAGGTGGTTCCGGGTGATTGGGGATCAGGCATTTACGACCTTTATACCATGCAGTCGGAGGAGCCCTACGAGTCACTGCTCCGAGGTTTGGATTGGGACGGCATTCCTCTAAAGCCCGGCCTGCTCCCTATCGGCAGCGACGGATGTTTTGGTTACATTCTGCTTTCGGTGCGTCCGACCGATTTTGGCAGCGTCCATTTCTGCTGCACTTGGACCGATGATGGCGACGTGGATTTTTATGAATCCCAAGCCTACTGGCGCATCGCGGATTCCTTTGATCAGTTTTGCGCTTCACTCACCGAGTCCCCGCCAGACGATTACGAACCCTAAGCAGTTAGCCACAAAGGAAAAATGGACCAACGTCCGCTTCGATCCGGTGCCGACGAGCTGATAAGTCAAAAGGAAGGGCATCGGGCGAAGGGGTCATGAGCCCTTCAAAATCTCCCCGGCCGTAACAATCGGGGCCGTCAGACCGCCGCCATGTATTCGTCCCTCGATCTATCGAGGATCTGTCACCCGGCCGAGGAACAAGCACGCGCCTGACGGCACATGTTGAAGGGCGAACATGAACGGCCGGTCCGCCCGCACCTCGACGGGGCGCGGTTGCTCGCGCGGAATGCCCGCCGCAAATCCGGCGGCCATCGCGGTCGCGGCGGCCGCTTCCGTGCCGTGTTCGTCGAGGGCGAGCCATGTTTTGTGAAAGACCTCTTCGATGTAGAGGTAGCCGTCTTTTTTGCGTGGGGCCATCCGGTCAAAGTTGGCGCTGCCTTTGGGGAGGTCGAAGGCGGTGCGCAGCCCGAGCGTCTGCAATGCCTGGCTAAGCGGCAAGGTCGCGGGCGCCAGTTTGAATTTCGGCAGGTGCAGATTCACCTCGCGGCTATCCAGGCGGGCGCAGGCCGTCAGCGCCGGCTCGGTCAGCGATTTTTCCAATGCGGCCAGACCATCCGTCGCGTCGGGGACCAGGAGCACAAATTGCAGCTTTCCGGTGATGTATGGAAGGGTGACGACAGTGTAGCCGTCGCGCTTGGAGTAGCCATACCAGCTTTGGTCGCGCAACATCGGCACGGGCACCGCCTTTGCGACGATGAATTGAAACGGCTCGTGGCGCGTGGCCGACGTCTTGAATTCATGCTGCCACGCGGCGCGCAGGTAGAGGGCATTGACGAGCGCCAGCTGGGTGTAGGGGGTCGGTTGATTTTCAGGCAGCAGGTCGCGGATGCGGTCGTAGGTCTGTTCGGCGACCCACCGGTTGATGGTTTGACGGGCCTGAACCGGATTGCGCCGGAAATCCAGCCGGGCGGGGTTGGCGCCGAAGTTTTGGCGCAACTGTTCGATGAAAGTCGGGCGCAATTCGTAGCCGGACTGGACGAATATCCGGTTGGCCACGTTCAACTGGATGGGCGTGGCGTCGCCCCCGTATTTTTGCTGGTTGGCGACGATTGCTTCCGAGGCGCCGACGACTTCGGCCAGTTGAGCGGCGAGGGAGTGGAAGGCCGCACCACAATCGGCCGGATCGGCGGGCAGGTGCAGCGCCTTTTGCATTTCGTCACGGGTGACGCCATCCGCGCCCGTGTAGGTCATGGCCAGGGCCGAGGAGAGGGAGTAGGGGGAGAGCAGCACGTTGGTGCCGTTCGCGGATTTGATCTGTTCGCGATAGAGATCGAGACCGAGCGCGTTGACGGCCGGGGTGATCGATGGGAGCGGCGTCTCGGTCGTGGCTCCGAAGACCAAAAGGGGCGCGGCGCAAAACAACAGAGCGCAGCAGCGGGCGGCGGTTGGGGTGAGCATGCTTAGGGATCGTAAATAAATAACTGGCTCAACCTGACTTGATCTTTCGTCCGCTGGCGGCGTTGCTCGCTCAGTTACAGCCCATTCCGGGATGCTCCTTCGCGACCGCCTAGCCAGCAGCCAAAATCTCGGCGTCATTTTAAGCCATTTATTTATTTACGAACCCTTACCTTACGATGCAACCGTGCGGTTTCCTGACGATGAAATTCCCCGTTCGATGCGGTGAGGTGGTCCGGTCAGGCCGCGCGGGGCATGGTGAAGAAGCGGCGTGATCTTTGGAGGCTTTGCGTAAACAGTCGGACTCCAATGGATCGTATTCTCCATGTTTTAACGGGCCCGACGGCGGTCGGGAAAACCGAGCTGGCGTTGCGCTGGGCGGAGACGAACGACGCGGAAATCGTGTCGTGCGACGCGCTGTTGTTTTATCGCGGCATGGACATCGGCACGGCGAAGCCCACGGCGGCGGAACGGGCGCGGGTGCCGCATCACTTGATCGACCTTTGCGAGGTGCGCGAACGCATGGATGTCACCTGTTATGTGGCGAAGGCGCAAGCGGCGGTGGCGGATATCACGGCGCGCGGGCGCAAGGTGCTGGTGACCGGCGGCAGCGGATTTTATCTGAAGGCGTTCTTTGCGCCGGTGGCGGATGCGGTCGCGGTGTCGGCGGAGTTGCGCGCCGAGATCGAGGCGAAGCTGACGAAGGAGGGATTGGGCGCACTTGTGGCGGAGTTGCACGGTCTGAATCCGGGCGGGCTGGGCGGGTTGGACATCGAGAATCCGCGCCGGGTCACGCGGGCGTTGGAACGTTGTCGCGCCTCGGGACGGACGCTGGGCGAACTGGCGGCGGAGTTCGCGCGTCAGCCGGGGCCGTTTGACGGATGGAAGGTGGTCTGCACGCAACTTGATCGGACGCCGGAGGAACTGGACCGTCGCATCAAGGCGCGCGTTGATGGGATGCTGGCGGACGGGTTGGTGGACGAAGTGCGTCGGCTGCGGGCGGCGGGGCTGGAGGAAAACCCGAGTGCGTCGCGGGCGATCGGTTATCGGGAGACGCTGGCGTGGCTGGCGGACGAAGAACAAGGAATCGCCTGCAAGCAGGCTCCTCCGAATCAATCCATCGCCCATAAATGGGCTCCTACGGTGGAGCTGGCGGGCGAGATCGTGAAGAACACACGCGGACTGGTGAGGAAGCAGCGGACGTGGTTCCGCACGCAGTTGCCGGAGCACCGCGTGGTCGCGGCGGCGGTGGCGGGCGTGGAGGGGGTGTTCTGACGGCGCCGGGTTTTTCGGAGCTGCGGGCCCAGCGGTCCCGCCCTACCTCGGATCAGTCTTCCAGCTTGATCTTGTAGCGTTCGAGGGAGCTGCCTTCGAGGCGGGCGAGGTCGGCGAGGGAGAGGCGCAGGTTGACGCGGGCCTGAAGCTCGTTGACGCGGGCGGTGTCGAG
This sequence comes from Opitutaceae bacterium, assembly GCA_041662485.1. Classification (GTDB taxonomy): domain Bacteria; phylum Verrucomicrobiota; class Verrucomicrobiia; order Opitutales; family Opitutaceae; genus Rariglobus. The sequence goes on from JBAZSJ010000014.1 coordinate 75,205, forward strand.
GTCGGACTGGAAGTCCTGCACGAAGCGGAAGGTGGACAGGCCGGCGTCGTAGCGGGCTTTTTCAAACTCGAACTGTTTCACGCTCAGCCGGGTCGAGAGGGAGGAAATCTTGACGCTTTCACGGTTGGTTTCGAAGGCGCGGACGGCGGTGCGCACTTGCACGAGGATGTTCTGGTCGAGCTGGCGCAGGGAGGTTTCCTGCTGGTTCAGGTTGGACATGGCCTGGCGATAGGCGGCGCGCTCGGCCCTCATGCCCCAAGGGAAGGTGAGCGTGAGATTAACCTCCCAGTTGTAGCTGTCGCCCGACCAGGCGTTGCCGGCGGCGGCTCCGTAAGAGTCGCTGTCCTTGCTGTTGTAGCCGAGGGCGCCGCCGAGATCGAGCGAGGGGAGGCGGTTGTTTTTGGCGACCAAGGCGTCGAGCTTCAGCTGCTCGGCGTAGGTTTTGCCGGCGGCGTAGTCCGGCTGGTTGGCCAGGGCGAGCGCGTAGGAGTGGTCGAAGGAAATCTCCGGCACGGGATCGTCGGCGAGCCGGACGGAGCCGAGGGGCGAGTTGAACTCGAACTGGCCGATCAGCTGGAGGAGCGCGTCCTCGTTGTTCTGCACGTTCTGTCCGGCGAGGAGGATGTTGCGGCGGGCGTTGGCCACGCCGACTTCCGCCTGCAAGACCTCCAGGTCGGTGGCGACGTCGGCGTCGCGGCGGGATTTGTTTTCGTCGAGGAGCTTTTGGGCGACGACGAGGCTGAACTGGTAGACCTTCAACTGCTCGCGGGCGAAGACGAGGTTGTAGTAGGCGCCCTCGACGTTGCGGACGACGTTGAGGACGACGCTCTTGAAATTATAGTTGGCTAGGGTGACACCGAGCTTGGCGCGGGCGATGGCGGCGCGGTTGAGGGTGATGCCGGCGCCTTGGAGCAGGGGCTGCTTGATCGCGAGGGTGAGGTCGCTGTTGTAAACGGGATTATAGAGGGGCGGGGCGGTGTAGGGACTGACCCTGCTGCGGTCGAGCGCGGTGCCGGCGGTGATGGTGGCGCCGGTGACGATAGGCTGGGAGACGGAAAGGCGGGCGAGGTCCTGTTGGGATGTCTGGGTAGGGGCGGTGTTGGTGTCCTTGCTTCCGGCGTGGCTGGCTCCGAGGACAAAGGTGGGGTCGTAGCCGGCGTCGGCCGAGATCACGCTGTCGCGGGCGTTTTGGGTGGAGAAACGCTGGATTTGCAGGTCGAAGTTTTTGTTCAACGCGCGATCAACGCATTCCTGCAGCGTGAGCGTGGCGGGAGGATTTGCCTGCGCGAAGGCGAAGGACGGAATGAGAAAGGCCAGGGCGGCCAAAAGCACGGGCAGGCGGATCATGATGACGAAAAGGTAAGGGTAATCAGGGAAGGCGAAGGGGGCGGATCATTGTTTTTCGAAGTCACCGTTGGAAGTGCGTCGAAGCACGCTGAAGCCGGCCTGCTTGGCGCTGGAGATGGAGAGCGGCGCGGTGATCTTGGGCGTGTTGACCGGCTGGGGCATCACGCGGGAGACGGACTGTCCGCAGGTGGGGCAGGCGGCGAGAACCGGATCGTGGGCGCCCTGACGATGCTCGAATCCGTCGCCGCACAGTTTGCACGGGGCTTTGGCGGGGATGTAGCGATACAGGGGCATTGGCAAACAGCCCACCATGCGACGGGGAGTTTGGCCAGTCACTTTCTGAGAGCGGGTGCGGACGGGCACAAAAAAAGCGGCCCGTTTGAGGGGCCGCTTTGAAAAGCCGGGATGCGAATCGCCCGTAAACGGGCTCCTACATCGGAAATGGCCGCTCGCTTATTGCTCCAGCGAGGGGGCCGATTTGGCGAGCTCGCGGTCGACCATTTCGCGGAGGTAGTCGCTGGCGTCGCGCGAGGCGGTGTAGCGGGCGAGCTTGGCGCGGGTCTCGGTGAATTTCGCGCCGGCGGGGTCGAGATCGGGGACTTTTTTGTCGATGGCGTAGGCGATGACGCCCTTGTCGCCCGAGATGATCATCTGGGAGAGGCCGCCTTTTTGAAGGGTGTCGATGGCACCGTAGAGGGAGTAGTCGATGTCCTTGGGGGGCGTCGCGAGGGTGAAGGCGGGCCAGGTCTTGATCGCGAGCTTGGTGGCGGTGGTCGCGCGGGCGGCATCGACGGCCTTTTCAAGGGTTTCTCCGGCCTTCAGGCGGGCCTCGATGAGGTTGCGGAGGGTCTGGCCGAAAGCGACGAAGCGGCTGCGCTTTTCGTTCTCAAGGTAGTCGGCGGTGACGCGGGCCTTGACCTCGGCGAAGGAGGGCTTGCGGGCCGCGATGGTTTCTTTCCAGACGAGGATGGCGGCGCCGCGGTTCGTGGTGACAACGTCGGAGAAACGATGATCGGCACCGAGCTTGAACGCTTCTTCGGCGACCTGCGCGCCGCCGGCGAGTTCGGCCGGAACGCTTTCCTGGTCGAAGGGGGCGACTGACTTGAGGGCGAGCTTGTGCGAGGCGAGGAAGGCATCGAGGCCGGCGGCGGTGATCTTGCCGTCGTAGAGGGCGACGGAAATATCGGAGGAGGTTTCGGCGGCGAGGCGCTTGGCTTTTTCGAGCTTGAGGGTGGCTTCGACCTGGGGGCGGACGGCGGCGAAATCGGCGTCGGGGCCGGTGGCCGGGGTGGCGAGGAGTTTCGGCGTGGCCGGGGCGGCGGGCTTGGGAAAGCGGGCGGGGTTGGCGTCGTAGTAGGCGCGCACCTCGGCGTCGGTCACCTTGACCTGGGAGATGAAATCGGCGGCGGGGAAATCCAGGTAGCTCAGGCTGACCTTGGGGGCGATCTCGTAGCGGAAGGCGTTGTCGTCAAAATATTTTGTCAGCTCGGTTTCGGAGGGGGCGAGCGTGGGGTTGAAGGTGGTGTAGTCCACGTTGATGGCGGCGACGGTCCAGAGGGAGTCGGCGCGCGCAAGCTGGTTTTTGACGTCGCCGGGGAGAACGTAGCCGGGGCCGGCGAGGAGTTTCTGGACGGTGGCGTAGGTGACGTCGTCGGCGAGTATGCGCCGCACTTCGCTTTCGCTCAGGCGGGGGTTGGTCTTCAGGCTATCGCGGAAAGAGGTGTAGGCCTTGGCGTCGAACTTGCCGTCCGGATCGGCAAACGCGCCGAGGGTCTGAATATGGGCGGTGATTTCCTGATCGGTGGGGGCCGGGAGGCGGAGCTGCTCGGCAAGGTGCAGCGCGGCGTAACGCTGGAAGGCGTATTGCTGGAATTGGGCTTCGCTGCGGATGGGCACGCCGGCGAGGCGGACGCTGAGGCCGGCGTCATCCACCAGGCGCTGCTGATCCTCGGGGGAGCCGAGGTTCAGGCCGAAGAAGGTCCGCTGCGCGACCTTGCGGCTCCCTTGGCCGATGCCGGAGGAGGCGTTCGTAATGAAGACGAACGAAATGATCGTGATCGCGAGCAGGAGAAGGAACAGCCATTTGAAGTGCTGTTGGAAGTTTTTCTGGATCCAGGAAATCATGGAGGTAAAGGGGCTGAAGCTAGGAAGGGAGGCAGGGGTGTCAACGGAAGAGCGGAGCGGAAAAAACAGGAAAGCGGAGACCGGAAACCGGAGAGGACGGACGCATGCGGGGAAGGGGGGACTGGCGGAAAGGCGTGGCTTGAATCTTTCCGGTCTCCGGTTTCCGGCATCCGGTTTATGAGGCGACGGGGTGTTCGAGGAACAACTGGTCGAGGGGTTTTTGGAAAAGGGCGGTGCGCTCGATGTCCTGGACGGTGTCGTTGTAGCGTTGGACGATGGGGTCGAGATCGGCGAGCAGGGGGCCGGTGGGGTCGCCGCCGAAGTCGTCGTCGAGCCGCTTGAATTCGCCGAGGGTGATGCGGCTGAGCGGACGGGCGGGCTGGAAGAGATAATCGGTGGCGTCGGTGCCGGCGGCGGGGGGAATGGGGGTGACGAGGTTCATCTTCACGAGGCGGTTGATGCACTCGTTGAGGATCTGGGTGGGCACCTTGAGGCGGATGCCGAGCTGCGAGGCGGTGCAGGGAGGGAAACAGTTTTGGAAGCGGCGGCCGATGGTGAGCAGGACGACGAGAGAGAGGCGTTCGCGCATGGATTCGGCGAGGCTGCTCCAGGCGGCCTGGCTGTTGCGGAAGTTTACGTTTTGGACCGCGTAGCTGATCTGGCCGCCGAGCAGGACGAAGAACCAGAACACGTAGAGGCCGAACATCAGGATGGGCAGGATGCCAAGCGAGCCGTAGAGGCTGCGCTGGAGGACGACGCGCTTGAGGTAGAGGAACGCGAGAAAGTTGTTCAGCACGAGCAGCGCGGCCACGACCAAGGCCCCGATGAGGGCGGCGCGCCACCAGACATGGGTGTTGGGAATCGTGCGGTAAAAGACGGTGAGCATCGCGACGAGCAGGACGACGGAACCGGCCGGCAGGAAGAACCTGAGGACGGACATCATCTCGTCGCCGAAGGGGATTTTCTCAAAGGCGTTGAAGAGCGCGCCGGCGGACAGGCCGGTGACGGCCGCGAAAAAAAGCACCGAACCGAGAGTGAGAAGCGTCCAATAAAACACGATGCGCATGAGCCAGGAGCGGCCGCGCCGCACGCCCCAGATCTCGTTGAAGGAGGTTTCGACGGAGGTGAAAAGCTGAAGGACGATGACGATGAGGGTGATCGCCCCGAGCGTGCCGACGGTGCCGTTGCGCGAGCCGGCGATGAAGCCGTTGATCAACTGCACCAGCTCGGGATCGCCCGGCGCGGACTGGGTCACGCCGGTCGGGGCGGCGACTTCGGTGGTGGCGGCGACGATGGTGTTGGGCGTTGCGGCGTGCGTCGAGGGCAGTTGGCCGGAGTTCTGGAGCTGCCTGAGCTGCGGGGCGATTTTTTCGATGATGCCGCTGAGGGTCTTGGCGGCGAGGGCGGGGTCCTGCTTGTCGAGCATGAAGCCGGCGACGAGCATGGCGATGGCGACGAGCGGGCCGAGGCCCAGCAACGAACTGAAACTGAGGGCGGCGGCACGGCTGGCCGACTTGGTTTCCTCCAGGCCGGTGATCGTGATCGAGATGATGCGCAGCACCGCGTAAAAGCGGCCTTTCAGGGATTTGTCGCCGAGATACTGAGGCTGCCAGATTTCCCGCCTATAGGTGGCGAGCAGCTTGATCCAAAAAGGGGCGGGGCTTGCCATGGAGAATCGGCGCGCGGCTCAGGTCAGGGCGTAAAACGCGTAGCCGAGCATGCCGGCGAAACCCAGACCGGCGGCGAGGCCGACACCCACAAAATTGATGAAGACCGTGCAGAAGTAGAGTCCGGTCGAGCCGACGGCGAGCGCGGCCAGCGGCACCAGCTGGCCGTCGATCCACAACAAAAATCCCGTGAAGCCCAGGCCGAGGGTGGCGGCGAAGCGCACCAGCGGATAAATCTGCGTGACCTGAAGAATCAGCAGGAGGGCGAGGACGGCGTGAAATGCGCCGAGGATGGCCAGCGGGTGCTGAATGATGGCGACCGGATCGAGCGTGATGACGACGTCGATGGACGGGAGGATCAACGAGGCGGCGCTGATGATGAGCAGCGCGGTCGCGGAATAGAGGCCGATGGCGGCGGCGCGTTCGCGGGCGATGGCGGGGTCGAGCTTGCCTTTGGTTTCGTCGGTGCGGCCCTCGGCGGCGGCGAGCATGTCCTCGACCGAAATGGGGGCGTCGTCGTCCTTGCGCACGTTGAGGGTCTTGATGTTGTCCCGCGCCTTGAGCTTGAGGTGCTGTTTTTCCGGGAAAATCAGGGCGGCGAGTTCCGCGTTGTCGCCGATGCGCACCCATTGCTCGGTGTTGGCGTCGTAGAACAGCGTTTCCTGGGTGATCTGGCCGTTCTCGGCCAGCGAAACGAGATGCTCCTGCGTGAAGGGCCCGCGGGCTTCGGTTTCAGACGCGCTGCGAACGTAGAATTCCTGCGTGGCCATGGGATTGATGGGACTAAGGTGCGCCGACGGAAAGAGGGCGGCAAGAGTGTTTTCCGGCGCGCCGGGCCGACGAGACGCGGCGGATTACATGCGGTTCACGGTGCGCAGGCCGAGCAAGTCCAGCCCGGTTTCGAGCATGAGGAGGGTGCGGGCGCACAACATCAGGCGACGGGCGCGCACGGCGGGGTCGTCGACGGCGACCTTGTTGGCCGCGTAGAAGGTGCTGAACTCGCCGGCGAGTTCGTAGAGATAGAGGCAGAGGAAGTGCGGGCGGAGGTTGGCGCTGGCGAGGGCCACGGCGTCGGAGAACTTGGTGACCTTTCGCGCAAGCGAGAGCTCCTCGGGCGTTTCGAGAGGGCTGGCGGCGGACTCGACGACGGGATCGCCGGGGACGGCCTCGAGCTTGCGGAAGATCGAGCGGACGCGGGCGACGGCGTAGAGGAGATAGGCGGCGGTGTTGCCGTCGAGGGAGATCATCTTGTCCCACGAGAACAGGTAGTCGCTGGAGCGGTTTTGGGAAAGGTCGGCGTATTGCACGGAGCCGGTGCCGACGACTTCGGAAATGACGCGGCGCTCATCCTCGGGGAGATCGGTGCTCTTTTCGTCGACGAGGCGGCGGGCGCGTTCGACGGCCTCGGAAAGGAGGTCCTTCAACTTGATATTGTCGCCGTTGCGGGTCTTGAGCGGGCGGCCGTCTTCGCCGAGCACGGTGCCGAAGGCGACGTGTTCGAGACGCGGGACCTTGCGGCCGGTTTTCTCGAACCATTTTTGGGCGGTCAGGAAGAGCTGCTGGCAATGGTCGCCCTGACGGGAGTCGATCACGTAGATCGCGGCGTCGGCGTGGAAATGCTCGCTGCGGTAGAGGATGGTCGCGAGGTCGGTCGAGGCGTAGTTGGCGGCGCCGTCGGACTTGCGGATAAGGAAAGGCTGGTCCTTGAAGCGCGGGTGTTCGGGATGGAAGACGACGAGCGCGCCCTGGCTTTCGGAGGCGAGACCGCAGTCGGTGAGTTCCTGATAAACGCGGCCGACCTTGTCGTTGTAGAAACTCTCGCCGAGCGTGGTGTCGAAGCGGATGCCGAGCAGGTCGTAGATCTGCTGAAAGGCGGTGACGCTGACTTCGCCGATTTTTTTCCAGATGGCGGTGTTTTCAGGGTCGCCGGACTGGAGTTTGACGAGCTCCTGCTGGGCTTCCTTGAGGACGGCGGGGTCGGCGTCGGACGCGGAGTTGCCCACCTTATAGAGACGTTCGAACTCGGCGAGCGGGTCTTCGGCGAAGGCGGCGGTGTCGAGCTGGCGCTTGTAGGCCCAGATGAGTTTGCCGAACTGCGTGCCCCAGTCGCCGATGTGGTTGTCGCGGATGACCTTTGCGCCGCTGAAGGCGAGCAGGCGGCTGACGGACTCGCCGATCACGGCGGAGCGCAAATGGCCGACGTGCATCTGCTTGGCGGTGTTGGGGGAGCTGTAGTCAACCACCCAAGTCTGTCCGGCGTAGGCCGTGGCGGCGCCGGCGGCGAGTTGCTCGCGCGTGGAGAATGTCCGTAGCCAAGCCTGCAACGCGGCAGGTTGAAGGGTGAAGTTGATGAAACCCGGGCCAGCCACGGTGATCGTGCAGGCGTCGCGGACATCGGAGGGGAGGGCGGCGACGAGTTTTTCCGCAAGGGCTCGCGGGTTTTGCTTGGTGCGCTTGGCGTAGGGCAGCACGCCGTTGGCCTGGAAATCGCCATGTTTGGGGTCGGCGGTGCGGACCTCGGGGGAGAAGTCGGCGGCGTCGAGGCCGGAAGCGGTGGCGGCGGTCTTCAGGGCCGCGTCAAACAGGGCGGCGAGGTTAAACGAAACGTGCATTCCTCGAATCAACCCGTGCGGAGAGGGGCGGCGCAAGCGTGGATTTGAGGCGCCGTCACCGCCGTTTGCCTGCGAAACCGGGGTCCGAAGCGGGCAATTTTGGCTCGACTTTTCATGGGGAAGAGTTCCTTATGTTACGTTTTACGGTTCCGCCGGCCTGTTCTATTTACTTACACATATACAATGACTAAACGCACGTTGCCTCCCCGGAGGTTCATCAAGCCATCCTTTAATTTCCTCATCGAGAAGAAGCGCGATGGTCAGGAGTTTACTCAGGAAGAGATCCGCTATATCATTGACGCCACGTTGGATGGCGAAATGCCCGAGCACCAGCTCGCCGCGTTGTTGATGGCGATTTTCTTCCAACAGATGTCGGCCCAGGAAACGGCCATCCTGACCGAGGAAATGATGCTTTCCGGCGAAGTCATCGATCTGTCACACATCGCCAAGCCCAAGATCGACAAATACTCGACCGGCGGCGTGGGCGACAAAACCTCCCTCGTCCTCGTTCCGTTGGCCATGGCCAGCGGCGTCGTGGTTCCCATGATGTGCGGCGTCGAGCACGACTATGTGATCAGCACGCTCGACAAGCTTGCGGCGATCCCCGGCTTCAAGGGCCACCTGTCCATCGACGCGTTCGTTTCCCAGCTCGGCAAGATCGGCGGCGCGATCGTCGCCCAGGACGAGAAACTCGCCCCGGCCGACGCCAAGTTCTACGCGCTCCGCAAGGAAACCGGCACCATCCCCAGCCTCCCTCTCATCACCGGCAGCGTTCTCTCCAAGAAGCTCGCCGAAGGCTCCGAAGGCCTCGTCATCGACGTCAAGTGGGGCAACGGCTCGTTCATCAAGGACCTCGAGCAGGCCAAGCAGCTCGCCCGTTCCATGACCCGTGTCGGCCGCTCCATGAAGCGCCGCTGCGTCGCGCTCGTGACCGACATGAACCAGCCCCTTGGCGACACCGTCGGCACCAGCCTCGAAGTCAAGGAAGCCATCGCGCTCCTCAAGGGCGAAGGTCCGGAGGACATGAAGGAACTCGTGCTCAAGCTCGGCATGGAAATCGTGCGCCTCGCCGGCGTCGCGGGCTCGACCCTTTCGGCCAAGCAGACCGTGCAGCGTCACCTCACCGATGGCTCGGCCCTCGAGAAGTTCAAGGAGCTGGTCAAGGCCCAGGGCGGCGACGTCGCCTACATCGATCATCCCGAAAAATTCCACTCGGCGAAACACATCCGCAAGCTGCCCGCGCCCAAGCGCGGCTACGTGCACACCATCAATGCCGCGATGATCGCCCATGGCGTTCACCTCCTCGGCGCCGGTGTCACCAAACATGGCGAGAAGCCCGACTTCTCCGTGGGTGTTTCCGAGATCAAGAAGGTCGGCACGCAGGTCAAGCAGGGCGAGCCGCTCATGATGATCCACTACAACGACGAGGCGAAGCTCGAGCAGGCGCTCGACCACTTCAAGAACGCCTACCGTCTCGCCCCCAAGCGCCCCACGCCTCCGCCGCTCGTCGTCGAGCGCGTGGCCTGAGGCGTTTGCTTTCCCATCAAAACCCCGGCCTTAAACGCCGGGGTTTTTTGTGGTCCGGTGTCTGAATTAAGGGAACTCCTAAAATCCGTCCGAGATGACGATTGTAGGGCCGGCGCTGGCGCCGTGCCGGTTCGGAGTTGTCCGGCCTGCGAGGCATGGCGCAAGCGCCAGCCCTACACGGGCAGGCAGAGGCGGCGGGATGGGCCGGATTTCAGGAGTTCCCTTAAGGGTGCGCCGGCTCTTGCCGGAATTCTTCGGTGGACAACCGTGGCGACTTCCAAACCTTAATGACCGCATGGAATCCTTGGATCATCTCTTTGAGAAAAACAAAGCGTGGGCGGCGGGCATTCACGCCAAGGATCCGAAGTTTTTCGCCAAACTGGCCGCCCAGCAGAATCCCGATTACCTCTGGATCGGCTGCTCCGACAGCCGCGTGCCGGCCAACGAGATCCTCGGTCTCCTGCCCGGCGAGGTGTTTGTCCACCGCAACATCGCCAACGTGGTCGTGCACACCGATCTGAACTGCCTTTCCGTGATCCAGTTCGCCGTCGATGTGCTGAAGATCAAACACATCATGGTCGTGGGCCACTACGGTTGCAGCGGCGTGGGCGTTGCGCTGCGCTGCGAGCGCGTCGGCCTCGCCGACAACTGGATTCGCCACGTGCAGGACGTGAAGGAAAAACACGACGCCTGCCTCTGCAAAATCACCGACGAAGCCGCCCGCAGCATGAAGCTGTGCGAATACAACACCATCGAGCAGGTGGACAACGTCTGCAAAACCTCGATCGTGCGCGACGCCTGGGAGCGAAAGCAGGAGCTGCACATCCACGGTTTTGTCTACGGCCTGAAGGACGGTTTGCTGCACGACCTGCATTGTTCCGCCAGCGATGCGGAAGGCGCGGCCCGCAGCTACAAGTCCGCCGTCGCCGCGCTCAACGCGGGCTGAGATGTAGGCCCGACCGCTGGTCGGGCGACGGGGGGGGGCGGGATATTTTGGATACCCGACCACCGGTCGGGTCTACATCTGTCTTCGGGACGCAAAAAAGCCCGCGGTTTATACCGCGGGCTTTTTGTTGATCTGAAATCTTATTCCGAAATCAGGCGCGGCCCATGTAGCTGCCGTCGGCGGTGCTGATGCGGATGATTTCGCCTTCCTTGATGAAGAGAGGCACGCTGACGACGAGACCGGTCTCGAGGGTGGCGGGCTTCTGCACGTTGGAGGCGGTGTCGCCCTTGATGCCGTCGGAGCTCTCGGTGACCTTCAGGTTCACGGAAGAGGGCAGTTCGACGGTGAGGGGCTTCTCGTCGACGAAGAGCACGTCAACCTTGCCGTTGGCGGTGAGGTAGTGCTTCGAGTCGCCGATGAGGATGGCGGAAAGCTCGATGGTCTCGAAGGTCTCCGGGTCCATGAACGCGAAATTTTCGCGGTCGGCGTAGCTGAATTCGAGGGTCTTCTTCTCGGTGGGGAGAACCTCGATGGTGTCGGTGGAGGCGAAGCGCTGGTCGAGGGCCTTGCCGTAGCGGAGATTGCGCATCTTGACCTGCACGAACGCACGGAGATTGCCCGGGGTGCGGTGCATGGTTTCCATGACGAGGTGGGGTTCACCGTTAAATTTGATGACTTGGCCTTTGCGGATGTCGTTGGCTGAGGGCATGACGATGACGAGGGTTTTGAGTTGTGAAAGGGGTAGGGTGTAAGGTGCCGCGAGAGGGAGTGTCAAGGCTTGGCCCACATCCGGACTTGCGCTTTGTCCGCCCATTCCGAGACTTCGCGCCAAACCCTTATGAAACAACGCACGCTCGCGCGCGCCGTATCGATCCAAGGCACAGGCCTTCACACCGGCAATCCCGTCACCGTCACTTTCAAGCCGGCGCCGGTCGACCACGGCATCGTTTTTAAACGCATGGACCTCAACGGGCATCCCGAGGTCAAACCCCGCATCGAGCTTGTGGGCGATCTCGTGCGCAACACCACCGTCCAGGATGGGCATACGAAGATCCACCTCGTCGAGCACGTCCTCAGCGCCCTCAGCGGCTGCGGCGTCGACAACGTCCTCGTCGAGATCGACTCCGCCGAGCCGCCCATCATGGACGGTTCAGCCAAACCCTTCGTGAACCTCATCCTCGAGGGCGAACCGGTCGAGCAGGACAAGGACCGCGAGTATTTTGTGCTCGAGGAGGCCGTCTCCGTCACGCGCGGCAACTCCTCCATCATCGCGCTGCCTTGCGACGAGCTGAAGATCACCTGCACGTCGGCCGATGACCGCGGCATCCACACCCAGCATCTCACGCTCACGATCGATCCCGACGTTTACATCACGCAAGTCGCGGCGTCGCGCACGTTCACCGTTTACGAGGACATCGAGGAGCTCATCAAGCTCGGCAAGATCAAGGGCGGCTCGCTCGACTGCGCCGTCGTCATCAAGGGCGACAAGATCATCTCCAAGGAGCCGCTGCGCTTCAAAGACGAGTTCGTCCGCCACAAGATCCTCGATATCATCGGCGACATCGTGCTCCTCGGCATGCCGCTCAAGGCCCACATCGTGGCCACCCGGCCCGGCCACGCCATCAACGCCGAGCTCACGAAACTCCTCTTCGCGAAGCTGGAGGAGAAGCGCAAAGGCCCGAAGAAAAAGCCCCGCGCCGCGAAGGTTCTCCCCTCCGAGACCTCCCTCGATATCCGCCGTGTCCTCGACATGCTGCCGCACCGCTACCCGTTCGTGATGATCGACCGCGTGGTCGAGTTCATCGGAGAGGACGAGCTGGTCGCCATCAAGAACGTCACGATCAACGAACCGTTTTTCCAGGGACACTTTCCCAACAATCCCGTGATGCCCGGCGTGCTCCAACTCGAGTCGATGGCCCAGGCGGCCGGCATTCTCATGCTCCGCCGCGGCAGCAGCGAGGGGAAGACGTCCTTTTTCATGAGCGCGGACAAGGTGAAATTCCGCAAGCCCGTGCGCCCCGGCGACCAGATCATCATCAACGCCAAGCTCACCAAGTCCCGCGGTTCCAAGCTCGCCCAGGCCGAGTGCAATTGCACCGTGGACGGGTCCGTCGTTTCGTCTGCCGAGCTTCTCTTCGCGATCATCGACAACAGCGAAATCGACTGAAACTGAAGCCCATGTCCGCCCGCATCCACCCCTCCGCGATCATTGAATCCGCCGCGCAGATCGGCGCGGACGTGGAAATCGGCCCCTTCGCCTACATCGGCGGGACGGCCCGCATCGGAGACGGCACGCGCATCCATCATCACGCCTCCGTGGAGGGCAACACCGTGCTCGGGCCGGGCTGCGAGGTGTTCCCCTACGCGAGCATCGGCGCGAAGTCCCAGGATCTGAAATACAAGGGCGGCAACCCCGGCGTGCGCATCGGCGCGCGCAACGTCTTCCGCGAGTATGTGAGCGTGCACGCCGCCACCAACGACGGTGACTTCACCAACGTGGGCGACGACAACACGTTTCTCGCCTACGGGCACATCGCCCACGACTGCCAGCTCGGCAGCCACATCGTGGCCAGCAACTATTTCGGGCTGGCCGGACACGTGGTCGTCGAAGACCACGTCACCATCGGCGGCATGGCGGGAATCCACCAGTTTTGCCGCATCGGGGCGCACGCCATGATCGGCGGTTTCTCCCGCGTGGTTCAGGACGTGGCTCCCTACGTCATCGCCGAGGGCTCGCCGGCGGTCGTCCGCGTGCTCAACAAGGTAGGTCTCGAGCGCCGCGGCTTCACGTCCGATCAGATCGAGCGCATCAAGCAGATTTTCAAGATCCTCTTCCGCGAGGGACTGAACCGCACGCAGGCCTTTGAAAAGCTCGCCGCGCATCCGCAGGCCGGCAGCGACGAGATGAAGCTCGTGCTGGCCTTCGCCGCCAAGAGCGAGCGCGGCCTCGCGCCCGGCGGTTCTTAAAAGGTAGACGCGGCGTCCCGCCGCGTTAGTTCGAAGATTTGCTGAAGGGTTGCGATCCAACGCGGCAAGATGCCGCGTCTACGTTTCCTGATCCAACCTCTGCGCAGCTTGATCCGTCCTGCGCATTTCTTACGGCAGGAAGGGCGTTGCTTGATGCCGGAAAAGCACGGCTCGGCTTGGGAAATTCATTTCACTGGCAGGGAAATGAATTTCTTTGACCACGAAATGGATTTCCGAGGCATGGAAACGCATTTCTGCGACCAATCACGGCCTTTAAACTATCGAAAGAAGCTTGTCTTCATGAATTAATGTGATTTTAGGCTGCAAGTTATGAAATGTTTTCAATTTGCATTTAATGGATTGAGCGCCTTCGGGGGGGCTGCCTATTTGGCCGGCGAAAGGAGGTGATAATTAATGGCATCAAAGAACAAGCCGCAGGAATCGTTGGACAAGATCGACATCGTGGAGAACGCGTGGAAGACGCTGCGCCCGGCCAAGACGTTTGCCGGGTTCACGCTCGAGCAGTTTCAAGCGAAGCTGAAACCGAGCCGCGACGCCCGGGCGGAAATAGCCCGCCTGGATGCGGAAACGAAGGCCGCGCAGAACCGCCGCGACGTGGCCGACGCGGAATCGCTGAAGGTGATCGACCGCGTGGTGAAGTCGGTCGTGGCCGACGAGGACGAAGGCGACGACGGCGACCTGTATGAGACGATGGGTTACGTGCGCAAAAGCGAAGCCCGCTCGGGTCTCACCCGCCGCAAGGCGGTCGCGCCCGCGACGCCCGCGTGATCCGTGCGGACCGGTAGATAACGCGAAGGGCCGGACCCAGATCGGTCCGGCCCTTCTTTTTTGATTCTCGCCCATGAGAGCGGGGCGACTTCACACCAATAACAATTTGGCCAGCGTCTATCTGTTTCAATCCGCGCCCCGCTCCGGAGAGCGGGGCGACTCGCGCTGGCCATCGTGCCAGCGGTGCTGACGGAGTTTCAATCCGCGCCCCGCTCCGGAGAGCGGGGCGACGGTGACGCCTTCCATCACAACGTCGGTGAGTTCCTGTTTCAATCCGCGCCCCGCTCCGGAGAGCGGGGCGACTCGCCCAACGTGCTCGGCCTGACCCTCGTCCAGAAGTTTCAATCCGCGCCCCGCTCCGGAGAGCGGGGCGACGCCCGCCTTGGCGAGCGTGAGGGTATCGACAGTGTTTCAATCCGCGCCCCGCTCCGGAGAGCGGGGCGACGCGAGGAATGGTCACATCGCCGCGAAGTCCAGTGTTTCAATCCGCGCCCCGCTCCGGAGAGCGGGGCGACAGGCGAGGAGGTTGACGGCGCGGAGGAGTGAGAGTTTCAATCCGCGCCCCGCTCCGGAGAGCGGGGCGACACGTGCCCACCGCCGGCGCCATCCTCGATCGCTTGTTTCAATCCGCGCCCCGCTCCGGAGAGCGGGGCGACCGCACACGGCGCAACGTGTCCGACTCCGATTCATGTTTCAATCCGCGCCCCGCTCCGGAGAGCGGGGCGACACACGTTCGCAACGCGCCGCGTAACGGAGAACGTGTTTCAATCCGCGCCCCGCTCCGGAGAGCGGGGCGACGACGAGGGCCTGCGCGTCAATGACCTCATTTAGGTTTCAATCCGCGCCCCGCTCCGGAGAGCGGGGCGACCGGGGCGTTCGGGCACGAGCAACCCCGCTTTGTAGTTTCAATCCGCGCCCCGCTCCGGAGAGCGGGGCGACGCTGCTGAATTGTCTTAACATCGTCATCCGGCAAGTTTCAATCCGCGCCCCGCTCCGGAGAGCGGGGCGACCGCACACGGCGCAACGTGTCCGACTCCGATTCATGTTTCAATCCGCGCCCCGCTCCGGAGAGCGGGGCGACTCCGTATCGGTTGCGCTGCGAGGTATGCGCAGAGGTTTCAATCCGCGCCCCGCTCCGGAGAGCGGGGCGACATCCATTCCCGCGCGGACGCCCTTGCTCGTTCGTGTTTCAATCCGCGCCCCGCTCCGGAGAGCGGGGCGACTCGCATGGCACCCAAGTCGTGAGCACTAAACACAACGTTTCAATCCGCGCCCCGCTCCGGAGAGCGGGGCGACAGTATGCGCGATTCCTTAAAATCCATCGCGAATGAGTTTCAATCCGCGCCCCGCTCCGGAGAGCGGGGCGACAAGTCACAACGCGCCTACTAATCGCGGCCCTCGTGTTTCAATCCGCGCCCCGCTCCGGAGAGCGGGGCGACCGCGATCAGGTTTTAAAGTTGATCGCTAAGGGGTTCTGGGCGTCTTTTGCGAAACTGTCAAAGAACAGGAAGGTGCAGCATCAATTTTTTAGATCCTGCTTCACGTGTGAGGGTGCGCCAAGGATTTATCCATGCCGCGAAAGGGTGCCTTGTCCGACGAGGCATTGGCTTCGCATCGCCTTTCATCCACCCTTTTTTAAAGGGCCAGCGTATCCTCGACCACGTTCATGGCCGTCTGCACACCGTGGTGCTCGATTTTGTCTTTCACTGTCTGGTCGAGGAAATAAATCCGGAGTGAATCCTGCGCGGGATCAATCTCCGATAGCAATCTCGCCTTCAACTCCACCCATTCCTTCTGGCCGAGCTGCATCTCGAATACCGACTTCTGCACGCGCACACCATACGAGGTGCAGGCCTTGGCCACTCGTCGTAACCGGCGCGCCCCCGCCCGCTCTTCGCGTGTGCTCACATCGTAGGTGATGACCAAAAACATGATGTTTTTAACTAAACAAGTGCGGGGTGTAGTCCACTTCCGAGCGCAGAGCCCTCGCTAGCAGTTTCGCCTGAATAAATACCAGCTGCCCATGATGCACTTTTTCCTGAAAGAGCGGATGCACCGCCTCCTCGGTCTTTCGTTGCTGGTAGGCCGCCACGAGCGTTTTTCTGGCCGCCTCGGTCAACTCCACCGCGCCGCCATCGCGTTCCACAAACTGCCCGGTCTTCAACTCCCCTCGGTTGAGCAACGTGAGTCCGAGCCGTTCCACCCAAGGGCGAAACTCTTCCATCAGGTCCAGCGCCAGCGATTCACGGCCCGGTCGGTCGGCGTGCAGATAGCCGACAAAAGGATCGAGCCCGACCGCCGTGAGCGCCGACACGCAGTCGTGCCGCAGCAAGGCATACAAAAAAGAGAGCAACGCGTTGATCGCGTCGCGCGGTGGGCGGCGGTTGCGTCCGTCGAAGGGAAACGTCGCCCGTAACGCCGGTCGCAGGTGCCGGGCAAACACCTCGAAATGGAGCGCCGCCGCCCGGCCTTCCACGCCGCGGATCACGTCGGGATCGTCGGGGGTGCGTCCGAGTTCGCGCAACAGGTGGGCGTGAGCATCGGCTGCCGTGCGCAGAAGGTCGCGGTCCTCATCGGTGGCGGCGTCACGCGCGCTGCGTGCCAGCAGCCAGCGGACGTTGTGCAGCTTTCCGGCGACGAACGCCCGCGCCAATGCGGCGATGCGCGCGGGATCGGATGCCGCCGCGTGTTGGGAGCGCCGCAACATCATTGAACCCTGCGGCACGCCCTCCACTCGCGCCTCCAGCCGGCCCCAATCCGTGAAATAGCACACGCTCGCTCCGTTTTCCCAGCACAGGCGCATGGCGGATGGTGAGACGTAAATGTCGGCCCCGAAGACGAAGACCGACTCCAAGTTATGCATCGGCAATGACAGCTTGAGCTGTTTTTCGTGTTCGACGCGCAGCGCAAGTCCGTCGCGACGCAACGACAGGCCGGGGGTGAGCAGGTAGAGGACGTTTTGGAGGGTTTGCACGCGAAGCGTGATTTGAAATTTGAAATCTAAGATTTGAGATTCACCGGAGGCGATCAGCGGGCGGGGCGGTTTTTTGGGTGCATCGGGTGGTCGGGCGGGAGGTGTTGGGCGACGAGTTGTTGAAAGTCGGCGGCTCCCGTTTTGCCGGCTTTGCGTTTCTGGTAGTTGGCGCGGGTCTGGTCGTTGAGATGGCGAGGACCGGCGATGTCGGAGTTTTGAAGGGATTGTGCCCAGCCGCCCAGTTGCCGGGAGCAGCTTTCGGCGATCAATTTTATATCTGAGATTTCAGATTTGAAATCGCGCAGCTTCGGGCGGCGCTCGAAGTAGCAGAGCATGGAGCGCACTTCTCCGGCGGAACCGCGCGCGATGTAGAGGAAGGCCAGAAGCTCGTTGGTGGTGCCGCGCTCGAAACCTTCGGCGATGTTGTTGGAGACCGAGAGCGAGGCGCGGTCGAGCTGGTCGCGCTTGGACCAGGTGATGCGGTCCTTGGCCTCCTCGATGAAATCCTCGCAGCGTTCCGCGAGGACGATGGCTTCCTGCCAGACGGGCAGCTCTTCGAATCGTTGATAGGTGGGCATGGTGGTTTGGATTTGAGATTTCAGATGCGGGGGAAAGGCCCCGAGGCTTGGTCGGAAAAGCAGGTGGCGTGCTGAGATTTAGAATTTCAGGTTTGAATGTCAGTATTCACGCGGTTCGTAGAGGCGTGCGCGGCGGGACGGCGCGGCGGCGGCTTCTGGCAGGCAGACGCCGTGCAGGGAACAGCCTTCGCACTGCGGCTTGAGCACGGCGGGGGGCGCGGCGGGATTTGAAATTTGAGATCTCAGATTTGAGATCGTGACCAGCGTCAAGGCACGGAGGGCTTCGTCGAAAACAACTTCGGTGCGTAGGGCGGAGGCCACATGGAAGACGAGACCGGCGGGGATGTGCAGGCCAAGCATTTCTTCCAAACAAAGGGCTTGGGCGCAGAGTTGGACATGATCGTTGGACCAGCGGCGGGCGGGGCCTTTTTTGTATTCTACAGGGCGGGCCTCCACGACCGGAGGCCGGTCGTTAATTTGAGATTTCAAATTTGAGATCTGAGATTCGTGGAAATCCGCCCGGCGGATTTCCACGAGGTCGGCCTTGCCGGAAAGACCGAGGGAGTCGGAGAAGAGCGGGAGGACGCGGAGCAGTTCCCATCCCGCTCGGTGCTCGTAGCCGGGGTGATCGACGGCTTCGTGGGCGAGGTTGCCTAAGACGGTATGCTCGTTGTCCACGAACACACGCTCGGCGTGGATGAGGTAGGCCCGCCGCTCGCAATAAAGCTGATGGTTGAGCGCAGAGAGAGGGAGGCTCTCACGGGCGACGGACGGCGTGCGCTCAACCGGGGGATGTCCGCTCATTTTAGGACTTAGAGCAGTTCAAGAACTTCGACATTTGCCGGGATGCCCGTGCGGTCGATAGTCACGGTATAGTCATTGAATGAGCGTGGAATGCCACCAGCCGCCTTGCAGGCATCGGAGAGTTCAACTTTCACCGCATTGAACAGTTTGTGAGCGGGTGCGTTGCCTAGTTTGGACTCGTGCTTGAAGACGAACAGTTTTTGCGCGGCCATAAGTCCACGTGAAGCTGAACGGTCGAGATCGAACAGAGTGCCTTGGGCTGATTCATCCGGTTTGGATCGACCGGCGAGTGCACGGAGCAGGAGGTTGAGATCGGCTTCGGTAAATCCGGTGCCGGCGGCTTCTTGAGGGGAGATGAATCCTTGAGTGGCGTAGAGGCCGTAGGGAACGATGGATTTGCGGCCGAGCGTGCCGGTGATGTCGCCGTGTTTCTTGATTTGTTCGTCGGCTTCTTTGGTGGTCGTCACGGCCTTGCGGGAGATGGCGACTTCCTGTTGGGCGATGGGGTGATAGCTGCGGGCGAAGGTGATTTGCGCGGGGCCGCGCACCTGGCCGCAGTTGATGTCGGTGGACATGACGGCGCCGAAGGTGCGGACGTCGTAAAAGTTGCCGCACATCCAAGCGCGGGCGGCGACTTGGTCGGCGTATTTTTTGTCCTTGGGCTTTTTGTCGATGGCGTCGTAGGCCTGCTGGTGGATGGCGTTGAGCACGCGTTTTTCGGGACCGCCCTTGGTCTGGAAATAGATGGCGTAGCCGGCTTCCGGTCCGTTGGGAGTGTCCTTGGCCGCGATGACGTAGTCGCGGATTTTGCGTTTGATGCAACCGTCGGTCACGAGGCCCTGAAAGGTTTGGGGATCGACGCGAGGCAGGTTGCCGGCGTCGGGATCGCCGTTGGGATTACCGTCGGTGACGTCGAAGAGATAGAGGAAGTCGTAACGATTTTGGATGGTTTCAGACATGGGAGGAATGAGTTGAAGATAGACGATGTTGAGTGGAATCAGGCGGACTCGGCGGTTTCCGTATCGGCGTCAGGTTTTTGACGGCGGGTCAGGGTGCGTTGGTAATAGAAGCCAAGAGCGAATTCGCCTTGGGCGACGGGATTGTTGGTCGAGGGAAAGCCGCCGCGTTCGACGATGGCGGCCACGATTTCGGTGAGCTGGTTTTCGAACCAGCCGGCGAGGCCGGGTTTGTCGGGCCGGAATTTGCCGAGGTGTGGCTGCGCCTTGGCAAGGAGGAGTCCGAACACGCTGCCGGGTGTGGCGGAGGCCCCGGCATAGAATTTGGAGACGACGGTGGAGTTAGTTTCGCCAAGGGCGGTGTTTTGAATGCCTTGGAGGACACGGAGCAGGCGGCCGCAGTGGAAAGCGACGCCGAGTTTGGATAGGTCGGGTTCTGGGTTCATGAGTGGTGAGTTGGGTGAAAGGCGGAGAAGAGCGCAGCGGATGAGCGCGGCGCGAACGGGATGAACGTCGCCAGCGGCAGGGATGCGGGAGACGGCGGTGACAAGCAGATGGAGAGGAAGCGGACGACCGGTGAGAGCGGCTTCCCAAAGGAGTTGGCGCTGTTGAGCGATTTCGGTTTTTGCGCTCTCTCCTTTGCCCTGAAGGCAAGCCGAGAGCTGCCAAAGCGGCCAGCGGGAGTGCAGTGCGCCTGCCTCGGCGATTACTTGTTTGTTCTGATCCTGCAAGGTGCGGTCGAGGGGAACCGTGAGATCGGCGAACCATTGTTCGACATGGGTGCGAGCAACGGGAAGCGCTTGGTCGATCCATGAGCGAACCACGGTGCGGGCACTGCTGCCGCTGAGGGCGAGACAGTAAAAGCGCGAGGCGTCGGCGGCTTGGGCGGCGTCGAGTTGGCCGGTGTGCGGGCCGGAGAAGACCCGCTTGGCGGCGATGGGAACGGCGGACGGTGCGGGTGCTTCCGGGTCTTCGGCGAGCAGGTCGTCCCACGTGCCGAGTTCGATAGCTTTTCCGGGATTGAGGGTGGCGAGCGGTTGGTCGGACCAGAACAGGTAAATCGTGTCGGCAGTGCGCGTGTGATAGTCGGGGTTACGCTTGTCACCGAGCCAGTTGACGGCGCGAACGTAGCCCTCGACCGCGTCTTCGGACATGGGGCTGACGGTGGCTGATTCGAAACCGTAACTACCGAATGCGGGCTTGTTGCTTGAAACCAAGGCCGTGCCGGTGGGGTTGCCACCGGGGGCGACGGTGATGCGTGCGCCATGGGCGGCGACGGGGACGCAGAGTTTGCCTGTTACCATGCAGGGCACGAGGGCGGCCGATTCGTCGGGAGTTTCTTCGATGTCGGTGTCGGTTCCGGACTGGCGTTCACGCCACCACGCTTGCACGGCGGGCCATTCGGGCATGAGGGCCGAGCCTTCGATGCCTTCGACCATAAATGTTACCCAGTCGGAGGGTTTTTGCTCGGCGAGACGGGCGATGAGATCGGCGCGAGTCGCTTCGTCGGTGTGGAGGCGTTCCAAGAAAGTTAGCACCGGAGGAATGCCGGGATGGGGGGCGTCGGCGTGAACTTGGGCGAGTTGATCGCGGAAAAGCTGCTGGGTCTGGATAGCGAATTTATTGGCTTCGGGATCGAAGCCGGGCACGACGCGACCGAGAGTATCGGCACCGAGGCAGGCGATGGCTTTGGAGCCGCGAAACGGGAGTTTGGCGACCTTGACGATTCGCTTGTTGGTCTTGTCGGTCAGTGTGACGACCGAGGCCAGAGAGCCATCGGCTCGCAGCAGTAAGGCGCAGTGCAGGGTCTTTTCCTCGAAGGCAGTATCACCGAGGAGGCCCCGCGCTTTGGCGAAGCGATAAAGGGCGGGAAAGATCATGTGGAGACGCGTTTGAAGAGGTTGGTGCGCATGGCGGCGACATCGAGCACACCCGCATCGAGGCGGGCCGGGGCGAAGAGAGCTTCCTTTTTCGGATAAACGCCGGGCGCGACAGCGGAGCCGTAATCGAGATCATAGAGCATGATGCCGAGGTCGCGTGTGTCCGGGGTAGGCGTTTCTTCGCCTTCGGGTAAAGCGAAGTGTGCGGCGAATTCTCGGATGCCGAGGCAGGGCTGGCGGAAGCATTGACCGGACGATGCGCGGCGATTGAACATCTGCTCATATTTGCGCGCGTTGTCTTCAGGAGTGGGCTTAAGGACGATCAAGCGGGCCTCGATGAGGTAGGCGACTTCGCGGAGAATCACGCTGTTGCGCTGCGTGCGGTTCTCGCCCTGCACATCGTCGCGGCCGGCCGAATCGACGAGATAAGGCGTGAACGTGGCTGGGTCTTTCATCCAGTTATTCACCCCGGAGGCACCGCGCACGCTGACGGTGTCTTGGATTTCGTTGCGGCGGACAGAGACGAACTGGATAGGGCGCAGAACGCTGATGCGGTCGATTTCAAAGCGGATCTGCGGTTTCCAGAAAATGGATTCGAGGATGCCGCGTGCGGCGGACGGCGTCATCACCGGGTAGGACACGCGTTCGACGCGCATCGAGGGTTCGGTGAAGCAGGCGAAATCGCCCCAGACTTTGAGTTGGAGGGGAACGGAGTGCATGAGATGTTTAGATGCTAAAGAGTTCGGGTGGCGGTTCGTTGAAGTGGAGGTAGCCACATTCAGAGTCGTAGCTGCCTTGGGTGAGATAGAGGCCGTTGTGCAGGCGACGGATTTTTGGGGAAAAG
Organism: Opitutaceae bacterium; assembly: GCA_041662485.1. Taxonomy (GTDB): domain Bacteria; phylum Verrucomicrobiota; class Verrucomicrobiia; order Opitutales; family Opitutaceae; genus Rariglobus. Next base: position 97,220 of record JBAZSJ010000014.1, read on the forward strand.
TTCGCGGCGCGTTCCACGTCGCGGGTGCGGAGGTTGACGCAATAACGGGCGGCTCGGCGGAAGAAGGCGCGGGAGGGCGGTGCGTATTCGTTTTCTTGCACCTCTGCATGGAGGGCTCGTCCCGTCTCCCCCCAATCGGTGAGCACCTGGCAGGTGTCGGAGTCGATCCAGCGATAGCGCTCGCCGATCTGGCGGTAGGATAAATCGCGGCTGAGTTGAGCGATGTTTTCGCGGTCGCGAGTGGTGGTTTGATACAGTGCGGCGAAGTAGGTGGAGATTAAGTCGGGCGGCAGGTTGGCGGCGAGTTCCTTGGGCATCAGGCCGCGGGCGATTTCGATACCGCGCCGATACGTGCCCGGCGGGCTGGTCATGCCGTCCAAGGTAAAAACGAAGACGGCGCCGAGGCGCGGCTGTTGGTCGGCGTCCAGGAGTCGGCCTTCGCGGTTGCAGCGGCCGGCGGCTTGGATGATCGCATCGAGCGGGGCGGATTCGCGCCAGACTTCAGGAAAATCCACGTCCACGCCGGCCTCGATGAGTTGAGTGGAGATAACGAGACAGCGTTGGCCGGTGCGAAGGCGCTGACGCACGCCGTCCAGCACGTCGAGTCGATGGGCCGGACACATCAGAGTGGAGAGATGGTAAACACCTTCATTGCGCAGGCGGTGGAAGAGTTCCCAGGCGGCGCGCCGGGTGTTGACGATGGTCAGGGCTTGATGCTTCGGGGCGAGGGTGGCGACGAGTTGTTCCAGTGAGAGCGGTTGGGGCAGGCGTTCATAACGGGTTCGCGCGAATGGCGGCTGGTTGTGCAGTTGCCAGTCGTGCGGGATGATTTCAGTCACCGTTTCAAACCCTTCTGGGAAAGCATTGCCGCGAAGAAAGGCCGGCTGGGTGGCGGTGCAGAAAACGAGCGAGGTGCGACCTATCTCAACCAAGGCGCGCAGGCGGCGGAGCGAAGGGTCGAGGAGTTCGGGCGGGAAGGTCTGGCATTCGTCGAAAATGACGACCGCATTGGTGAAGCGGTGCAGCTTGCGGCACGCGGAAGGCCGGTGGTTGTGCAGGCTTTCGAAGAACTGGACGTTGGTCGTCAGAATAAACGGGTGATCCCAATTTTCGGCGGCAAGGCGCGAGCGGCGGGCGGCGAGGCCGGATTCTTCGTCGTCGGCTTTCTGCCATTCGGCGAGGCTGTGGTGTTCAAGCACGGTATCAGGGCCGAACGCTTTGCGGAATACGTCGGCGTTTTGCTCCAAGATGGACGTGAAAGGAATCACGTAGATGATTCGCTCGAAGCCGTTCTTGATCGCGTGATCGAGAGCAAACTGTGCGGACGCGAGGGTTTTGGCTCCGCCAGTCGGAACGGTGAGAGAAAAAACTCCCGGTGGATATTCGGTGGCAGCGGCGGCGCACCGTGCGGTGATTCGCGTGCGATATCCTGCGAGTGACTCGGGGGAAGCGGGTGCTGGAAAGTTGGCCAAGTGCGCATGTAAGCGGTCGCGCAGTTCGGTGAGAGGCGGATGTGGTTGTCGAATCGCGGGACGGCCGGATTGGGTTGCCGAGTGGGATTCGGTGTCGAGGCGGTCCGCATCTACGAGAGCGGATAGTAGAAGTCGGGTGCGTAGTTCGCTTTGTTCGGTTGAGGAAACCGGCGACGGAGTGAACGAGGGCGGGAGGCTGGAAACGTCGCTCTGGAAGCGACGCAAGCATGTCTGCAAGACTTCATGTTGCTCTGCACGCAAAGCACGAAGTTTTGGTTCGATAGCCGCCCAGTCGAAGAGTCCTGCGTGATGGCCTGCGATTAGGTTGGCGAGTGATTCGGATTTGGAGTGCAGAATCGCGCCGCCATAAATCGCGTGTTGAGTTTCGGCGCTGCTGGAACGTTCGCCGCGCAGGTAGGATTGGAATTCGTCGCGGTATTTTCCCAGATCATGCAGCAGGCCGGCGAGGTGGGCTTCGGGTTCGGCACCGAAGGGCTTGGCGAAGGCGGCGGCGAGCTTGGCTACGTTTTGCAGGTGCTCGGCGAGCGGCTGCCATTGGCCGGAGCTTTCGGGGAGGCGGTTGCCTTGTTCATCCTCCGCCGTGTGCGCGTAATAACGCCGCGGCAGGCTGGGAGGGGTTTGGGCATCCACCATGCCGTGAGACAGTTCCGACGTTCAGGCGGAGTCAAGGCAGTGCAGGCTGTTTGCATGGGATTTTCCGAGGGCGGATACAGCGGCAGGGCGGTTGATGTCCGAAAAAACGGGGTTTCCCGCCTCCTGCGCATGGGAAAACAATGTTAAGGAGCCTCTGAAAAACGATCCGTTATTGCCGTGCGATGAGCACGACGGGTTTTTGAGCGGGAGAGAAACGGAAAAACCGGCAGGGAATCGTCATTTTTCGAGTGGTTTGGGGTGATTGCGAGA
>JBAZSJ010000015.1:0-97764 GCA_041662485.1 Opitutaceae bacterium
CATTCCGCTCACGCTGCAGAGCGACTGGAACGACTGTCTCGGTCGATTCGCCCGCAAGGGAAAGGGCGAAAGCGTCATGGCCGCCCAACAATACATTTTTGTCCTGCGGCAGATGAGCGAGCTCGCCGAGCTGCTCGGTGACAGAAAGGCGCAAACACAAATTGACGAGCGGTTAAGCAGGCAGAGCAGAGCCGTCCAAGAGGTCTGCTGGGATGCCGAATGGTGGGTGCGCGGCTTTGACGACGATGGAGTGCCGTTGGGCTCCCGGCACTCCGCACATGGCCGGATCTGGCTCAACACCCAGACGTGGTCCGTGCTCGCCGATTGTGGAAACAAAGAACAGCAAATCGCCTCGATGGATGCCGTTTCGCGCATCCTCGACACTCCCTGCGGTATCAAAAAAATCCATCCGAGTTTCCCCACCTTTCCGGAAGCCGCCGACGCGTTTTCCGGCTATTCTCTCGGCAGCGGGGAAAATGGAGCCATCTTCTGCCACGCCAATGCCTGGGCGGTCATCGCCGAGGCTCTTCTGGGCCGTCCCGAACTCGCCTGGAAATATTTCCGCCAACTGGTGCCACACCTGGCCCTTCAACAGACAGGCCTGGACCGTTACCAATGCGAACCCTACGCCTATGCCAGTTCGATTTTGGGACCGGAGAATCCTCGGTTTGGTCAGGCCACGCTGACCCATGTGACCGGCACGGCCGCTTGGATGGATGTTGCCGCAACCCAATATCTCCTCGGGATACGTCCAACCATCAAAGGATTGAAGCTTGCCCCTTGCGTGCCTTCGGACTGGCCGGGGTTCAAAGTCAAACGTCGCTACAGGGGCACTGATCTTCACCTCGTGGCGGCTCAACGCCCCCCGGGGGCGGGCTCCCGTGTCGCGGCACTGGTTATCGACGGAGAACGGCATGCGGGTGACACTCTCGTTCCAGACTGGATAGCCGGGAAAAAGGTCGCTCAGATCGACATTGAATGGGTGTCGTAAGGTTGTTTTCCCAACGTCACCGACACAGCACCACCGGTATTTTCCCTCTCCGCGACTCCATTTGCGGCCCGTTTTTCATCAGAAGGAACATCGGGGGCAGGCACACACACGCGTCATCATGACGGCTTTGCATTGTGGCCGACCAAGGCCAGTGATTTCCACGCCGGCCGCATCGGCCCGAAGCGCGACCTGGTCGGGCCCTTTGTCGAGGCCATGCGCGCGGCGGGGTTGAAGGTCGGCCTCAATTATTCGCCGGCGGACTGGCATCATCCGGATTATCCGGGCGCGACCTTTCGCGACTGGCCGGCCGAGAAGGACTGGGCGAGTCCCGAGGCGCGCGAACGATTCATCGCCTACTATCGCACGCAATTGGTCGAGTTGATGTCCAATTATGGCAAGATCGACTACCTCTGGTTCGACGGGTGCATTCCCGACGATCTTCAGCGGCGCGAGGTCAACGAGGAGTTGCTGCGCCTGCAGCCGGACCTTCTGATCAACGAGCGCAACGGCCCTCCTTCCCACGTAAAAGTGAGCGAGCAGGCGATCCGCGCCCCAAAGGACAAACTCGCGCTCTGGGAGGCGTGCATGACGCTCAACGACAGCTGGGGCTGGCATGCGGGCGACCGGCATTGGAAGAACGCCTACGAAGTCATCAAGATGTTGTGCGAAACGTCCAAGGACGCCGGCAATCTCCTGCTCAATGTCGGCCCCAAGCCCGACGGGACCATCCCGCCGGAATCGGTGCCCATTCTTCGCGAGGCCGGCGCATGGTTGCACCGCAACCGAGGCGGTCGCGAATTCCGAGCGGAGTCCGTTTAGCTGGAACAACTGGAGGCGTATCACGGTAAAAGGGAATCGCGTCTACCTGCACATTCGCAACGGCACGGGCTCGGAACTGTGTTGGGCGGAGCTGAAAAATAAAGTGACGCGCGCATGGTGGCTGGACGACGGTGCGGAGGTGGATTTCGAGCAAAACGGCGGGCGGCTGTTCCTCAGAAATCTGCCCGTGCAGCTCCCGCGGTGGTTGTGGACAATCCTCCGGGCATCCTGAAGACCTTCGTCGTTTATTTCCGCGAATGCCTGCAGATTCCCCTCTACCGTTGGTTTTTTCTCACCAGCCTGCTCATCACCTCGGCGCTTGGCTGCGCCGGGAACTTCACAACCCTGTTCATCAAGGAATCCCTCGGCATGGACATGGGCAACATGGGGCATATTTTCTCGTGGACGGCCGCTGTTTCGGCGGCGGTTTTCTTCCCGGCCGGATGGCTAGCATCGAGCCCGCGCCCATGCGCTTGATGTAGCGGCCGATCATATTTTTTGAGTCACTCATGGGCGGCGAAAATCAGAAGCCGGCGTCGCTGCGGGGAGCCAATAGAAGGCGAGCGTGGCGCATGCGAGAGGCCCAAACCGGGGTCAGCGACCCCGGCTACAGTTTTTCCGAAACCGCTCTACCATGTGCCGACTCCGCTTGAAGCGTGGACGCGGGACAGAAAGAGGCGGAGAACTGCAATCGGGCATTTAAAAAGCAAATCTACCTATGCACTTCATTCCCTTGGCGAAACCGGCGACAGCCTGTGCACACCTAGAAAAACAAAAGTGAGGCACAATGATGAAGCTCAGACACCCCGCTGGGGACTTCCGAACTCAATGGTCTTTTCGTAAACGCTGCGCGTCACCGGGGTTGTCTGTAGCGCCTGGTTCGGCTCCTTCTTCTTCACTTGTCCGACCAAACGGAGAACTCGCTTCCGCCTGGCTCTGTGAACTGGAACCGCCGACCACCGGGAAAGCTGAAGATGTCTCTGGTGATCGTCGCGCCGAGACGAATGACGTCCGCTTTTGTGTCTTCTAACTTCTCAGCATAAATCACGACGAGCGTTCCTCCACTCTCCGTGCGGGATACCTTCTCAGATTTGAAGAACCCTCCCGAGATGCGACCATCTTCAAACGAACTGTAGTCGGGACCGTAGTCAGTGAAGGTCCAGCCGAGAAGCTCAGTGAAGAAGGCGCGAGAACGAGAGATATCTCGCGAGGGCACCTCGACGTAGTCGATAGTCTTGGGAACTGATTTTGGCATTGGGAGTAGTTGGGTCGTGTATTGGTTTGCCGAACAGGCTGGAGAGAAACAGGCCGCCTTATTCCAAGTCGCATTCAAGATGAGCCCATCTCTACGCATAAAATTCCCTGATCTCACGCCCGGGGCCACGTATGAAATGCAGCTGATTCCGTGCGGTTCACGCCGCGCGGAAAGCACGCCTTCTACGTTGTGCAAAAGCGAAGAAGAGTATGCCCAATCCACCGAGCAGGGCGCAGGTTGCAGGTTCGGGAACGGCGGCGAGGGAGAGTATGCCGGTGACTTCGGAGAATGTGAAGTCGTAGCCGTCGAACGAGCCGGTCCATGTGTCGGTGCTGGTGAGCACGAACGAACCGGTGATGCTGCCGGAGAGTGCGACGGAGCTGAAGTCCCCGGTCTGGCTCCCATAGTCGAACAGATTATAGGTTTGTCCGTTCGTGAGCATGGAGGTCGAGAAGTTGATCGTAAGGGCGGCGTTGCCCAGGGCGAGCGCGCCGGTCGGGCCTTTGAAAAAACCGGCGCCGGCGGAGCCGGCATCGATGGTGACGGCCACCAAGGCCAACGAATAGCTCGACTTGGCCGATACGTCGAAAGTCGCGCCATTGCCGATGGAGTAAGTCGTGCTGGCAAGCGACCCCGTGGAACCGAGTGCGAGCTTGCCCGCCGAAATGATGGTGCCGCCGGTATAGGTGTTGACACCGTCCAGACTGAGCGTGCCCGCGCCGGTCTTGATCAGGTTTGCGCCGGGGCCGCTCAGCACACCGCTCAGGATGGCGTCGGTGGATGCAGAGCCGTTTGCCACGGAGACCACCCGGTCGACGTTGCCGCCCGCACCGTTGCCGAGGGCGATCGGGTTCTGGATTTCCAAAGTCGCGTCGGATTTCGCGGACGAAAGCAGCAGGGTGTAGCCGCCGTCACTGAGGCCGGTGACGAGGGTTGCCGCTGATTGCAGGAATCCGTTCGCCCCCCAGGTAAGCTGGGCGCTTGCTCCGCCGAAATTCACCACCCGGTTGGCACCGCTCGCGCTTAATCCGGAGTCCCCTGTAAATCGAATTTGGCCGGTATTGGTGCTGGTGCCGACGGCGTTGGTGAAATCTCCCGCAGCGGCTCCATTCAAGTCCGCGCCGATCTCCAGCACCCCGCCCCCGGTCACCTGAATGGCACCTGTTGCCGGGAAAGTCTGTGCGGTGGACAATCTCGCAATCCCTCCCGCCACGTCAAACTGGGCTGAGGTTGGCATAGTGAAAATCCCGGAGAGATTCGTAAATCCTGTTCCGCCGATCAGGAATGTTGCCGACGAGCCCAGTTGGATGGAGAGATCTCCCGTGCTGTAGTTGAAGACGTAGGTGCCCAGGGTTCCAAAGTTTCCGCTTCCGTTAATTTGAACATTGTTCGATCCGGTCACGAGGATTCCGCGCCCGGAGGAGTTGACGCTGGGACTGATGTTCTTGGCTCCCATGTCCAAGGTAATGGCACCTGCCGAGGAGTCGATGGTCAGCGTGTTGAACCTCAGGTCATTAACCGTGTGCGTCAGGGAGCCCGCGAGCCGGTAATTGACACTGTCGCTTGTCACAACGTCCGTCAGCGCCTCGAAGGCTTGCAAACGCCCGAGAGTTGCATTGGTGGAACCGGAGATCGTGGCAAAGCCGTAGCCGGTCGAATCCTTCAGGATCGTATTGGCACGGTATTGTGATCCTGCTGTCACAACGGTTTCCAAAACCCCGTTTTGCAGTGCGAACTTGGTGGTATCGAGGGTCGTGACGGTGACGGAATTCCCCGCATTGCTTGATAGATCGATCAGTTGGCTGACCGCACTGGTCTGTGATTGAGTCAGGGTTGAGATCGTCAGGTTCACCCCCGAGCCGCCGTTGGAATCGAGGGTTAGTGTGTTGGCCGTCAGGTTCGTTGAGGATTGATTCCATGCGAGGCTCCCAATGGTGGCGGTGGTGGTTCCGGTTGACTTGCCCTTGAAAGTCGCGCCCCCGCCAACAAGCACAACGGCATCCGTCGTGTCCAAGGGGATGTGCGTTCCATAATCCAGAGCCAGCGTGCCACCGAAAATCGTGGTGGCTCCCGTGAAGGTATTCGCACCGGAGAGCGTCCAGGTGCCGCTCCCGATTTTGTTCAGCTTGAGGCCCGAGTTGCCGCCGGCACCGCTGCCGCTGACCACGCCGGAGAGGAGGCCGTTGCCCGCACCGCCAACCGTCAATGTAGTCGTGCCGCTGGCTTCATTCGATGTCACCGCGCCACCAATCGTCAAAAGGCCGGTCCCGTTGTTGATGAATCCGGCCGCTGCATTGGTCGCGGTGGACAGATTGATTGCGGCACCGATGGTTTCATTGGCGCTGACGCCGCCGGTCACCCCGATACTTGTGGCAGTGGTGGATGTGAGGTTCAGGGTGTCGCCCGAGTCGCCGATGGTGAATGCGCCCGCGTTGCCGCCGTTGATACCGAAGAATATCCTTGTAAGATTGATCGTTCCGCCCAAATCGACCGTGCCGCTGCCTGACGCACCGAACGTCGCCACGTTGGCGTTGGCGAAGCCGCTGGTGCTCCCCGGAAGCGCTCCGCCCCAGTTGATGGAGTTTTGCCAGAGGTTGTCGGCTCCGTCATTGGTCCAGGTCCCGTTGGCGGCCTGAGCGTGATGGCCTGTTGCCAGCAACAGGCCGGCGGCAAAGGCGGTCTTTGCAAGGTGGATCGTGGAAGTCGGGCGATGGAAGGGAGTCTTCATGGTGTGAGGGTTGTTTTTCATGTGGCAGTGGGGTTTGAAGAGGAAGCCGTGTGAAGAAAGGAGAGCGACGCGGAGCGATCACTCAGGACGGAAGAGTGGTGACCCCGAGGGGGTCGCCGGAATTGAGCAGGGAGTTGTCAGGCGCGGGGTTCCGAATGTCGGTGGCATAGTTCCACCAATTTTTGCAGAGGCGGCCGACCGGCGCGCCGGTATCAAGGATGGCCGCAGCTTATGAATGGAACGAAGCGGGGTAGACATGGGGGCAAGATAACGGAGAGCATACGTCGCGCTGCGGAGTAGACAACGTCTTCATTTTGACTCACGAGTCACGGCTGTCCAGTTAAGCGAGCGTTAGAATGACATAAGTTATTTATTTGGAGCGAAAAGCGGAATTTAAGTGATGTCCTCGATTTCGATTGGCAAGTTAGGCAAGCAGGCATGCTGGACCGGCAATGAAAGCTGGCCCGACCGTTTTTTCTCAGATCCTTGCAGGCGTAGATCACCGAGAAATCGCGCGAGCTGTGGCGAAGTATCCGATGCCTCGGGCATCTCGGTCGTTGAGCCCTTACGACCACTTTTCGGCGATGATATTTGCTCAACTGACCTACCGGGAGAGTTTGCGAGGGATCGAGGCATGTCTGAGCAATCGTCCTGCGCTGGCAGCCCGTCGGACTTAGTCATTAACATTGCCTAATAGTTGTTGAATAATGTGATATGGCAAACTTTGTCAACATTGACCGGGACACGGAACTGCTGCTGCCGCCGAACCTGAGAGACTGGGTGCCGGCGGATCATCTGGTGCACTTTGTAATGGATGCGGCGGATCTGATCGACGTGAGCGAGGCGGGAGTGAACGAGCAAGGCACGGGCAGCGCGCAGTATCCGCCGCGACTGTTGTTGGGCCTGTTGGTGTATAGTTATGCGACGGGAGTGTTTTCGAGCCGGCAGATCGAGCGAGCCAGCCACGAGAACGTGGCGGTGCGCCTGCTCTGCGCCGACACCCATCCCGACCACGACACCCTCTGCACGTTCCGGCGCAAAAACGGCTCGCTGTTGCACCGGGCTTTCGCGCAGGTGCTGGAGCTGGCCGCCGGCTGCGGAGTCTTGAAGCTCGGCGGGATCACCGTGGCCATCGACGGCACGAAGGTGCTGGCCAACGCCAGCAAGCACTCGGCGGTGAGCTATGGCCACGCGGAGAAGACCCTGCAAAATCTCGACGAGGAGATCGCGCAGCTTTTGGCCAAGGCCGAACAAGCCGATGCGGTGCCGCTGCAAGACGGACTCTCGATCCCCGGCGAGGTGGCTCGCCGGCAGGAGCGCAAGGCGCGACTGTTGCAGGCGAAGGCCGAGATGGAGGCGCGCGCCTACGCGCGCTTCCAAGCCGAGCAGGCCGAACACGAAGCCGCACTGGCCAAGCGCGAGGCGCAGCGTGCGGCGGGCAAACCGCCGCGCGGCCGCGAGCCCAAGGCGCCTGATCGTGGGCCGGCGAGTCAGCCAGGCGCCCAACGACAAACAAGAGCTGGTGGCAACCCTTGCCGAAGTGCGTCGCCACGTAAACCCCGCCGCCGTGCTGGTGGACAGCGGCTTCGTAAGTGAAGCGGCGGTGACGGCGGTCGAACGCGATGCGCAAGGCCGGAGCACCAGGGTGACGGTGTTCGCCGCAGTGCAACGCGAAGCCCACGGCCGCACCGTGGCGCAACTTGAAGTCCGTGCCGATCCGCCCCGAACCCGGACCTGAGGCCGCGTTCACCGAGCGCCTGCGTCACCGAACCGCCACCGCCGCAGGCCGGGCGCTCTACAAACTCAGGCAGCAGACCGTCGAGCCGGTCTTCGGGATAATCAAAGAAGCGATGGGCTTCCGTCGCTTCTCGCTACGCGGTCTGGCCAAAGTCTCGCTCGAGTGGGACTTGGTGTGCCTGGCCTACAACCTCAAACGCCTCCACCGCCTCGGCGCCGACCTGCACGCCGCGTAAAACCGCCCGGCGCTCCGCCCTTACCGACTTTCCTGCCCACTTCTCCTCCTTTTTACTCCGACTTTCCTTCAAAAAAGCATCCGTTCCACTCGTCCGGCTCCCGGATCTCTCCGGAGGCCACAATCCAAGTCCGACAGGCTGCTAGGCAACGCCTCAAATTGGTGCCCGGGACAGGACTCGAACCTGCACGCCTTACGGCAAAGGCTTCTAAGACCTTCGTGTCTGCCATTCCACCACCCGGGCACATGACTGTCTGCCCGCCCACAGTGCGGTTTCCCGATTCCCTCTGGCAAGTCCGAAGGCAGGCCTATCCCGCCGCCACGCCCAGCCGGTCGCCCATCTTCGCGTAGGTTTCTATCTGCCGCGCGCTCTGCGCCACCACGTCGTCCTCGAAGCGGATGCGACCCTTCTGAAAAACCGTGATCACGCACGAGCCGCCGAACGTGAAATAGCCCTTCTCCGCCCCCTTCGCCACCGGCTGGCCGGCGGCATACCCGTTGATGATCGTGCCCACGCAGGTCGCGCCGACCTCGAACATCGCCACGCGCCCGAACCGCGTTCCTTCGATCAGGGTGAGCGCACGCTTGTTTTGCACGAGGTAGCCCGCGTTGCGCCGCAGCGCGATCGGGCTCACCGAAAACAGATTCCCGTTGATCAGCTTCGGCGCCGACGGAACGCCCGCCACCGGAAAATGAAACCGGTGATAGTCCACCGGACACAACCGCGAGATCACCATCGCCCCGCCGGCAAACTCCCGTGCGAGCGCCGCGTCGCCAAACAGCTCGGCCAGCGTGAACTTCATCCCCTTCACATAAAAGCCGTCCGCCGTGTCCACATCGGGAAACGCCAGGTGGCGCCCGTCGGCCGCGAACACCGCCGTCTCATCGCCCGCCGCGATGGGACGCGCAGACGGTTTCAGTCCGCGGTAGAAAAATTCGTTGAAGGTCTTGAACTCGTCCGGCGCGCGGGCGAAGCCCGCCGTGTCCAGTTTGTAGTCGGCGATGAACGGCCGCACTTTTTGCGCGCTCGCGGGGCGGTCCATCCGCCAGCCATACCAGTGCGAAAACACCGCGCGCTTGATCAACGCGCCGACCGCAAAGCGCCCCAACGCCGTCTCGTAGGTCCAGCGCAGCCACTTCTCGCCGTAAACCTGCTCGGTCTCGGTCGCCCGCGTGTAGCGGTTATAAAAACGAATGGGTTCGGCGCACATGTCCGGCAGAGCGTTCATCGCCCTTTCCTCAGGCGCAAAGCAGAAATGAACGCCGCGCTCAGCGCACCGGTTCGGATGCGGTCATTCCCCAGCCCGAACTCACGACCACCGTCTGCTCGCAGCGTGGGATGCCTTTCTCCTCCTCGATCAGCGCGTGATGCAGCAGGCTGATCGCGGACCGCCCCATCCCCGTGTAGTTGGGGATAAAACCCTCCTGCACGTGCGCCTCGTCGTAGGGTTGCGACAACTCCACATGGGGCAGATGGGCGATGAGCGCGTGAATCGCCTTTTCACACCTCTTGAAACCGAGGCCCACCACGAGTGAATCCGGCCGGTTCCGCTCCAGCCAGCTCGCCAATGCGTCGGGCCGGGCCGGTTCCACCGCGTAAAAGGCTTCGGCAAACGGGTCCGCGCGCTCATGGTAATACACCAGCGCCACCCGCAGGAGCGCCTGCTTCATCAGGTGATTCATCGCCGGCTCGTTGATGAACCCCGGACGGCGGCAACCCAGCGCATGCAGTCGCCCCAACGCCAGATTGATGTCCTTGTCGTAGTCGCGCCCCACGCGGTGCAACGGCGGCGAGATCAGACTTTGGCCGATCGTCACCCAGCTGAAATCTTCCCACGGCAGCGCCGGGTCGGCCAGTCCCTGATTGAGCGGCCCCACCAACACCCCGCGAATACCCCGGGCCTTCCACACCCGCGCCAACCGTTTCAATGCCTCGCGGTCCTTGAAATCCGCGACGAAGAACTCGATCCGGTAGCCAAGTATCCGGCCCCGCTCGGCCGCTCCCTCGAACAGCTTTTCCACCCAAGGCTGTTCCTGCGGCGGACGATCCATAAGCCACGCCACCGTCTCCCGGTAAAAAACACGCCGACGCGCCCGCGACATCCCTTCGGCCACCACCGGATCGGCATGGTAGCCGCGCTCGACCGCCAGCGCCTTCACCCGCGCCCTCGTTCCGGCGGCGATCCGCACATCGTCACGCAACGCAAACGACACCGTGGCAACGGAAACGCCGAGTTCCTTGGCCAAGGAACGGATCGTGGGGCGCGACATATTTTAACTGTTAAACAGCCGGGGTCATTGTGTCTATGCCCATCTGATGCCACGTTACTTTCAATCACTTGATCTTCTTATGAAACCCCACCTACCCCGACTGCTCACCCTGCCCGCAATCTTAGCCGCCTTCTTCGTCGTTGAAAGTCGCGCCGTCAGCTTCGACTTCAGCGCAGACAACGACTTCACAAATAACTTCCAATCTTATAACTTGGACGCCGGCACACCCGGCTACGCCCAAACCGGAGCATCCGGGGTGGTGACGTGGTCCGCAGGCTTTGCGAGCACCGGCAACTTCGTTTACGACACCAATGGTTCAACTGCCGGCGGTGTCGCCAACTTCGTTCCTGGCGTAGGCAACACCGTCACCGTATCTTTCGATTTCTCCACAACCATTTCAGGCGCCTCGGTGGGAGTCTATTTTGGCGGATCACGCGGCAGCGACAAACTGGCCTTGTTCAATCTGAATGTGTCGGGCAACACCGACCGCCTGCGCTTCTTTACAGGTTCCAACCTGACTGCCGCTGTTGCCACCAGCGCAGGATCCGTGATCACAACAGGCGTCACCACCTCAAGTTCGGGAGCAACCGCTTCGGCTGGCGTCGTCGATCTGACCAGCTCGCCATCGTATGTGACTGGCACGACCTATCACGCTACGTTCAGCCTTACATATACGGCCGCATCGACCGCCACCGCTGTCTTCACCATTTCCGATCCTTCGAACACCCTCTCTTCATTTAGCGCAACCGCAACGGGCCTGTCCGTAAGTTCGACATCAGGTGAAATAGGATTCCGCACGGGCTTTTCTGGCACGGGCGGCACCACCACCATGGACAACCTCTCGATCACCACCGCCGCGATCCCCGAGTCCTCCACCTACGCCCTCCTCGGTGGAGCGGGCGCGCTCGGCCTCGCCTTCGGCATCCGCCGCAAGCGTCGCTGATCGTTCCGGAAAACGATTTCTCTTTCGGGTAAAACCAACCCCGGCTCTCGCAAGGGGCCGGGGGTTATGATTCGATCACGACACAGGGAATCCATACGCATCAGGCCCCCGCTCTGCGCATAAACATGGGCAACCCGACAGTCCCGTCGTCTTATGAAACATCATTACCCCAAGTCATCCCCATCCGCCGCCACCCCTCGCGGCGGATTTACCCTGATCGAGCTCCTCACCGTCATCGCCATCGTCGGCATCCTCGCGGCCATCCTCATCCCGACAGTGGCCAAAGTCAGGCAGTCGGCGACCAGATCCACCTGCGCCAGCAATCTCCGCCAGATCGCCTTGGGGAGTCTTGCCTACGCGAACGACCACAAGGGCCTGCTTCCCCTCCTCCACGTCCAGCCGTTCCCGCACAGCATTGGGGCGGCCGATTGGGAGGCGCTCAAACCCTATCTGGGCGACATCACCAAGGCCAACCTCATGTATTGCCCCGGGCCGCTCAGGGACTGGCGCAGCATTGACACCCCCCAATACGAGGACGCCCCCACCGGCCTCTACGTCACCTACTCCTATTTTGGGAACATGGACCTGGGCACCGGCGGGACGCCCGCCGCCTTCGCCTTGGGCCAGACCGTCCTGAAAAACCTCAATACCGTCCCCGCCAGCTTCACGCTCTGGACATGCCTGACCTATGGCTCGGGCGGGAGTTACCACGGCCATAGCGATCCCTCCTCCAGCGTGATGGTCCAAGGCCAGAACGCCGTCCGCGCCGACGGCTCGGTCCGCTGGGTCACCGGTGCTCATCTCATGACTTATTTTGTCGGCAATAGCGTGACCTTCTACGGACCAAGCCCCGGTTACTGAGCCGGCGTCAACGCACAACCTCTCAAAAAATCATCGGCCGCCCGTCATCCGCGCCCCGTCCGAGGCCACTCCCCAGCCGGAACTCACGACCACCGTTTGCTCGTGGAGCGGCACGCCTTTCTCACCCGCGGCCAACACCCGATGCAACACGCCCATCGCGGATTGCCCCATGCCCGCGTAACCGGGAATAAACCCTTCCTCGGCATGCTCCGCATCATACGGCGGCGACAAGGCAACCTGGGGCAGACGCGCGATCAGTCCGTGGATCGCCTCGGCGCGCTCCTTGAAACCGATACCCATCACAAGCGAGTCGGGCCGGTTGCGCGCCAACCAACCCGCCAACGCGGCGGGTTTGGCCGTGTCCACCATATGAAATGGGTCGGGCAACGCATCCGGGCGCCCGTGGTAATACTCCAGCGAAGCCCGCAACAGCGGTCGCTTCATCAGGTGATGCACCGCCGCGTCGTCCACAAACCCCGGCCGCCTGCAGCCCTGCGCGTGCAAGCGCGCCAGCGCCAGATCAATGTCCTTGTCATAATCGCGCCCCACCCGGTGCAACGCCGGCGAGATCAGGCTCTGCCCGATCGTCACCCAGCTGAAATCGTCCCACGGCAGCGACGGATCGGTCAGCGCCTGGTTGAGCGGCCCCATCAGCACCCCGCGGATGCCGCGGGCGCGCCACACCCGGGCCACCCGCCTCAGCGCCGGCTGATCCTTGAAATCCACGACAAAAAACTCGATTTGATAGCCGAGCACCCTGCCCCGCTCGACCGCGCCCGCGAACAGCTTTTCGACCCAAAACTGCTCCTGCGGCGGACGATCCAAAAGCCAGGCAACCGTCTCCCGATGGAAATCACGCCGCCGCGCCCGGGACAGGCCCTCCGCCACCACCGGATCCGCATGGTAGCCCCGCTCGGCCGCCAGCGCCTTCACCCGCGCCGTCATGGCCGCTCCGATACAGGCATCGTCGCGCAGCGCAAACGACACCGTGGCCACGGACACGCCAAGCTCGCGGGCGAGCGAACGCATGGTGGGACGGGACATGACTTAACTGTTAAGAAGCCTGGCCCGTTGTGTCCACCTCCATGAGAGCCAAAATTGTCCGCAGATTCTCATGAAAACCAGCCTACCCCGCCTTCTCGGTCTCTCGTCCGTTCTCGCCGCCTCTTTCCTTGGTGCAACGCAAACAGCGCATGCGACGCTGCTCACCTATTGGAATTTCAATAACACCAGCCCCGCCTACAATAGCGGTGGCGGCCTCCTCGGCTCCTTCAATACCTCCGGCGCCGAGGCCTACACACAGTCGAGCAACTCCGCCCCGGGCACCCTCGCCAGTAATTCAGGCAATAGCGCCGTCTTTATCGGCTCCATAGATTTCTCCAATATCGCCACCATCACCAGCCCAACGATCAACGGCAAAACCCCTACCGGCTATACCAGCCAGAATGCCACCTCTGGTGCTGCTGGCTACGGCTCATTCCTCGGCTACACAGTAAACGCAGTCGGCAGTGATGTCGCCGGCGATTCTTTGCTCCTCTTGAACACCGCGGGCAACATACGCACCAAATACATCACCTTTTCTTTGAGCAGCCTCGGTTACGATACGCTCTCCCTCAGCTACGCGACCCGCCTGACTAACAGTGTCACCTCCCAGCAGGTATGGAGTTTCAGCTCCACCCTAAATGGGACTTACACCACTCTCACCACACTCTCCCCCACCGCCAACGGCACCGCAACCTTACAGACTGTGGACCTCTCCAGCCTCAGCGGTCTCGCCCTCGACAATCAATCCACTTTCTACCTCCGCATGACCTACACGTCTGCCAATACCCAAGGCAGTCAGGCCATCGACAACATCCAGCTGACCGGTGTTGCCGCCATCCCCGAACCCTCCACTTACGCCCTCCTCGGCGGCGCGGTCGCCCTCGGCCTCGCTTTCGTCATCCGCCGCAGGCGCCGCTGATTGCCGGGCAAAGCCTCTTCTCTTTTCGGGCAAAACAAACCCCGGCTCTCGCAAGAGGCCGGGGTTTATAATTTACCCACGACAACGACACCGAGAATCAAGGCGCATTACTGAGTCTAGCGTAATAGGGTGACGAGGTAGGGACGGACCGCTGGGCCGTCCGTTGCGCGGTGCCCAGTGGTAAACCAGTGGTAAACCGCGGCGGGCCCAGCGGTCCCGCCCTACCTGGAAATCGTCACTCTATTATGCAAGGCTCAGTAAGCCCGCAACGCACGTCCCTTGGCAACGACTGCAATAGAATAGATCACAGGCGGATGCTGCCAGTTTTTGCCAAAAAACAGGGTCCAAATCGAGGCCTTTGGTCTCACCTGATGCCGACCATCACCATCGCCCAAATACACCCTTTCATGATACATCCGCTTCCCCTGTTCCGCGCCACGCCACTCTGGCACACTCCCGATCCTCGGAGGCACTACCCCTCCTCGCCTGTGCTCATGTAGCCGGCACGACCGACATCGCCTCCTTGAAACTCGACAAGGAACCCGTCCTCGCGCTGGCCGACGTCGGGGGCTCCAAGGCCCTGCCGCGTTGATTTCCCCGCCGCCGATATTTCCCGCCGTGAAGCTCCTCGCCGACAACCCAAAGGAGGGCGCCGCCATCATCAAATGCTCAGTGGCACCAACCTTATGAGCGGCGGCGGCGCTGGAATGACGCACCGGCAAGCGCCAATATGCCAAAAGCCACCGCATACGTCGAGGGCTCGGGAATCGAAGCGAGGGTAAGGGTCACATCGTTGCCGGTTCCACCCGTATAGCTAATGACAAAGGCATTGCTGCCCAGGTTAATCGTGGATCCTTGGGCCAGATTGAGGAATGTGCCGATGACGCCAGTGCCGGAGGTGTTGTTCAATAACGTGAAAGTTGAGGTGCCACTCCACACACCAGGGCCGATATCCGCCAAGGAAAGAATAGCGGTGTTGCCAAGGGTGAGGCCGTTCGAGGCAATCACGTCAAACGTGCCACCAGTGCTGTTCAGCTTCAGCGAAACGGTAGCTGCAGTGACATCAAGCGTGCTGCCAAAGGTGAGCGTGCCGACCGTGCTGGTATCAATGCCACCAGCAAGCGTCGAGCCGCTGCCGGCAACGACCGCGCCCGTGACCGATCCTGCGCCACGCAGCGTTTGGCCGGAAGACAGCGTATAGCCGGAGACGGCACTGACATCAAAAATTCCGCTTGCACCAACCTTGATCGCCGCGCTGCTCGAAATGGATCCGGTGGAAGCCAAAGCCAGCGTCCCGCCCGAGATCGTCGTGTCGCCGGTATAAGTATTCGCGGCAGATAGGGTGAGCTTGCCGGTTGAGGCCTTTGTCAACCCACCGTCGGCGGTGCCACCCAAGCCCGTGTCGTGGGTCAGAGCCTTGGAGATCGTGACGTCAAACGTGTTGGTGTCGATGACGGCACCACCCGTCTTGACGATTGCGTTGTTGATCGTGGCGCCAAGGAAATCGGTGTTGTTGGTGATACTGGCCTTCAATGTGCCGCCATTGAAGTTCACCGTGCTGGTAACTTGAGAAGCAGAATTGGAAAAGATCTTCGGGGTAACAAGCGTTCCACCATTGAGATTAAGGGTGCCACCAGCGGTGTTATTAGAGGGACTAGAAGCGCCAAAGCGCAGGCCCGAAGTGCCTGTAGTGACACTTCCGCTGTCGATGGTCAGGATGGCACTGGCAACCATATTGGCGTCTTGGAAGTTTCCGATCCCGATAAGACCTGAGCCTCCAGCGCTCACGTTGCCACCATTTACCTTCAATAATCCGTTCGTAACTAATGAACTGGCGGACGCAAGGGTGCCGCCTGCATTGACCTGCACGGTTGTGGAGCGAAGGGTGGTATTTGAAGTGCTGCCTACGTAAACAATTGCGGAGGCATGTGTCGTATTCACTTTGCCGCCATTATCAATGATCAGGGTGCCGGCAGGATTGCCAGCAGTGGCGGTTCCCGTTATCGATAAAGTCGAGCCGTTTGTGTTTTCGTAGGTGACATTGTTGCCTATGGTGGCCGTTTTGCCTGTCGCCACAGTCACAACAGAGGCCGCATTAAATTGGGACAGCTTTAAAGCGCTCGCTGCGCTTAAGGTGTATCCTGAGTTGTTGAATGTGATGTTGCCTACGGTAAGAGCACTGCCGACCGTAATGGCGTAGGTGCCATCGCTCCCGGCAAAGACGGCATCATTATTTGTCGCCCAAGCCGCGTCTGATCCGGCGCTGCCGGCCAGATTCCAGTTGGTGTTGGTGATGGTGGTATTCCACGTGCCACTACCTGCTGTGGATGCCGCAGGAGTTCCGATAGAGGCATCTGCATCGAAGTCCCAGTAGTAGGCGGCGGCGAATGCGCTCGTATGCGCGGCAAAAGCAAAAGCGGCGACAAACAGCGGGAGTTGGATTCTTGAGATATTCATGCGGGGTGGAGTGGGGTGGATTTTATTTAGGGATAGTTGCTTTCCGCAGCTCAAGGCAGGGCGCCGGGGGGGAGCGGAATTACACAAATACAAAAAAGGAGCTAGGATTGATAATAATCAGAATACCAGAACTCACGGTCGACAGTGAGCGCATTGCCGACCCGAAATATGTCATTTGCCGATCAAGCGCGCCCCCCTTGACCTCAAACCGTCCTCGAACGCGGGTTCCTGGACTTCAGACGCGCGCCGGCCGCCACCACCCCGCCCAGATCACCACCCGGGCGGAACTGCCGCTGGAACTGCCCGGGCGTCTGCCCCGTCACGCGGCGAAACACTTTCGTGAAGTGGATGCGGTCCGAGAAGCCCGACTTCTCCGCCACATCATCGATCAGCGCGGCGGGCTCCTTCAACAACCGGCTCGCATGCTCGATGCGGATTCGTCGGATATAGACACTCAGGTCCACTTCCGCATGTTGCTTAAACTTGCGGCTGAGAAAATCCGGATGGCAGCGCAGATGGGCGGCCACATCCTTGATGTTAAAGAGTTTTCCCACGTTCGCGGAGACATAGCGCATGGTCTCCTGGATCACGTAGGGCGGCGGCGGGCCGGCGGCGGGCACGTATTTATCCAGTTCGCGTCCGTTGGAGCGGATGACCTCGCGATACCAGTGCGCCGAGTCCTTCAACGTGCGCCGCTGCGTGGCATAATCCACGTGGATGAGCCCGAAGCGGTGCTTGTAGCCCTCGGCCCACTCGAAGTTGTCCATGAGCGACCACACAAAATACCCGCGCACATCAATGCCCTCCGCCAGCGCCCGCCGCAGCTGCAGCAGATAACCGATCATAAACTCCACGCGCACCGGATCGCGCACATGGCCGTCGTGACCGACCATGTCGCAGTTCGACATGCCGTTTTCCGTGATGATGATCGGGAGCTTGTAGGTCTCCGCCAAAAACTTCGGCCCCCAATACAGCGCCTCCGGCGTCTGATTCCACAGATAAAGCGTGCGCGGATGCCCCGGGGACAGCGGAGCCAGCACCGGCGCGCCATCCGGCCCGGCCTTGATCGCCTCTCCCTGAAAGATGTTGCAGCCGTAAAAATCGATCGGCTGCTGGATGATTTTCATATCCGCCTTGGTGGCCTTCGGCGCGGCCGAACCGTAAACCCTCAAGCCTTCCTCGGGATAGGCGCCGAACACCACGGGGTCGCCCCACCAGCGGTTGTTCCAGACCCCCGGCCACACGGAGTTCGTGGCCGCCCGCGCCGCGTTGACATCGTCCAGCGACTCGCTCGCCGGATAATAGATCGTCCCCGCCGGCGACCAGCCCACGACCGGCGTCTTCTTCGCCCTCTCGCGGATCATCGCCACCGCGCGCCCGTGCGCCAGCAGCGCATGATGCCCCGCGAGCAGCACCTCGGGCAGGTCGAGCTTGAGGCCCGGGGCGTGCTCGCCGGTCTCGTGGCCGAGGCCGATGAAACACTGCGGCTCGTTCAACGTCACCCAGTGCGTGACGCGGTCCGAAAGCCGGTCCACCACCGCCGCGGTGTATTTGGCAAACCACGACGGACTGTCCGGATTCAGCCAGCCGCCGCGCAGGAAGAGTTCGTAGGGGAAATCCCAGTGGAAGAGCGTCACCCAGGGCTGCACGCCGGCCGCCAGCAGCTCGTCCACCAGCCGGTCGTAGAACGCCAGCCCGGCCTCGTTCACGGCCCCCGTGCCCACGGGCATCACGCGCGACCACGAGACGGAAAAACGGTAGGAATTGAGCCCGATCTTCGCCATGAGGGCGACGTCTTCCTTGTAGCGGTTGTAGTGGTCGCAGGCCACCTGTCCGGTCTGTCCCTCCCACACATGCCCGCGCCGCCGTGTGAACATGTCCCATACCGACAGGCCCTTGCCGTCGGCGTCCCAGGCGCCTTCGATCTGGTAGGCGGACGCCACGGCACCCCAGTGAAATTTTTCCGGAAACGGCATGCAGGGTAAGGGGATTGGGGGAATCTCCGTTTCGTCCGGCCGATATCGACGAATATCACGGAATGCCGTCATGGATAGTCTATAACCGACCAATATCGAGTAAAAAAAGCCCGTAAATTCGCCTCGGATCGTCGGCAAATGACATATCTTGCATCAGCAGAGGCCTAACGCCCAATCGCCAAGGAGTGCTAATCTGGTGTCGTTATCCCATCCCCGCATCGCGAATCCATCGACCCCGCCTCTCCGCGCCGCGCCGCAGTTTCTCCCGTTTTCCTTCATTTAACCATGAGTTCATCGTTTCCCTCCAACTTCACCTGGGGCGCCGCCGCGGCCTCCTACCAAATCGAAGGCGCCTGGCAGGCCGACGGCAAAGGCGCATCCGTCTGGGACATGCTTTCCCATCAAAAAGGACGCATCTGGGAAGGCCACACCGGCGATACCGCCTGCGATCACTACAACCGCTACAAGGACGACGTCTCCATGATGTCGGACATGGGCCTGCAAGCCTACCGCCTCTCCGTCTCCTGGCCGCGCGTCCTCCCCTCCGGCACCGGCAAGATCAACGAAGCCGGCCTCGGTTTTTACGACCGCCTTATCGACGAACTCCTCGCCGCCGGTATCCAGCCTTGGGTGACGCTCTTCCACTGGGACTATCCTTACGATCTCTTCATGCGCGGCGGCTGGCTGAACCCCGAAAGTCCAAAATGGTTCGCCGACTACACCGCCATCGTCGTCGACCGCCTCTCCGACCGCGTCGGCCACTGGATCACCCTGAACGAGCCGCAATGCTTCCTCGGTCTCGGTCACCTCCAAGGCGACCACGCGCCCGGCCTCAAGCTCGGCCTGCACGAGGTCCTCCAGGCCGGCCACCACGCCCTGCTCGCCCACGGCATGTCGGTGCAGACGATCCGCGCCCGCGCCAAGACCAAGCCCGTCATCGGCTGGGCGCCCGTCGGCGGCATCCATTATCCGGTTACAAACTCCCCCGCCGACATCGCCGCCGCCTACGCCGGCATGGACGCGGTCCACGACGGGCATTGCTGGAACAACCGCTGGTGGGGCGACGCCCCCGTCCTCGGCTCCTACCCCGAGCAGGGCCTGAAAGCCTACGGCAAAAACGCCCCGCGCTTCAAGGACTCCGACTTCGAGATCATCAAGCAGCCCCTCGATTTCTACGGCTGCAACATCTACTCCGCCACGCCCACCAAGGCGGGCCCCAACGGCGAAGTCGTCGTCGCCGACGTGGGCGCCGGGTTTCCCCACACCCACTTCCTCTGGAAGCGCGCCGACGACGCCCTTTACTGGGGCTCCAAATTCCTCGCCGAGCGCTACAAGCTCCCCGTCGTCATCACCGAAAACGGCCTCACCCTTCCCGACTGGGTCTCCCTCGACGGCGCGGTGCATGATCCGCTGCGCATCGACTTCCTCCACCGCTACCTGCTCGGTCTCGACCGGGCCATCGCCGACGGCGTGGACGTGCGCGGCTATTTCCAGTGGTCCGTCATGGACAACTTCGAGTGGGCCGAGGGCTACAAGCACCGCTTCGGCCTCGTCCATGTAGACTACGAGACCCAGAAGCGCACCCTCAAGGACTCCGCCTACTGGTATCGCGACGTCATCCGCTCCAACGGCGCCAGCCTTCACGGCGCCGCCCATCCGGCTCTCTCAACAGCCGGAGCCTGAACTGATCCCCCTCTCCTGAAAATCCCCCCAGACAACATGCTTCAAAAACTCCATGCCCCTCTCATCGCACTGGCCTTCTTCTGCGGCGCAAGCGCCTCGGCGCAGGTGGGCGGCATCGCCCCGAAGTTCCTGATTGATCCCGCTTCCCCCAAGGCGGCGGGCCAGATCACGCCCAGCACCGATCAGGTGACGTTCACCGCCGGCAAGGACGGCGTAACCGTCAACATCGCGGGCGGCCCCGAACAGTATCCCGCCATCGCCATCAGCCCCGAAACGGGCGCGGCCTGGGATCTCAGCCCTTGGGGACGCGTCGAGGCCAAGGTCACCAACCTCGGCACCGCCGGCCTCCAGCTGAGCATGCGCGTGGACAACAAAAAGGACGGCAGCAGCAACAGTTGCGAGGGCATCAGCCTCAAGGCGGGCGAGACTAAAACCCTCAAGGTTATCTTCGGCTACTCCTACGGATACAAGCCGGGCTTCAAGTTGAATTCCGGCTCGGTCATCCAAGTCCTCATTTTTGCCGTTGGCAAAAAGGATGTCGCCCGCTCCTTCCGCATCGAGGACCTCCAGGCCACCGGCTCCACCGGCGAAAAGCCCCCCGTCGATCCCAACACCGTCCGCCTGAAGCCTGAAAAGGGCGTCATCCTCGGCGCCGGCGCGAAACTGGACGCGGCCAAGCAGGTCGTCGCGAAGGACGGAGCCAAGGCCGAGATCATCGCCAACGGAGCCCTCAAGATAGACTTCGCCGGCCGCAAAAACGAGTCCGTCATCCTCAAGCCCGCGATGGGCAGCTGGGATTTGACCGACGCCTACCAGGTCCAGGTCAAACTCAAGAACACCGGCTCGACCGCGGTCAGCCCTTCCATCCGACTCGAAAGCAAGGGCGGCGTCAGCGACACCATCGCCGCCGCCGCGCCGATCCCCCCCGGCGGCGAAGCCGTGATCACCGTGCCGTTCGCCGCGGTCGTGTCCACCGTCGTCCCTACCGACCCCAAGCAGGAGGTCTTCGGCAAGGGCTCGTGGTCGGAGAACAACTGGCCGCCCAAGACCGGCACCGGCACCAAATTCACCAGCGACGGCGGCAAGGGCGTCACCATCCTCCCCGACAAAAACGCGTCGGTGCAAAGCCTGACGGTCAGCTCCGTCATCGCGAATGCTCCTCCCCCTTCCGACCTCCCGTCCTGGGTCGGCAAACGCCCGCCCGTTGACGGCGACTGGGTCAAGACGCTGGACGAAAACTTCGACGGCGACTCCCTCGATCTCCACCGCTGGAACATTTACACCGACAACTTCTGGGACAAACGCACCCACTTCGCCAAGGACAACGCCATCGTCAAAGACGGCAAGCTGACGCTCCACTACGAAAAGAAAACCGGTTTTCACAACGACGACCCCGCCGGAAAAAAGACCGACTACGCCTGCGGCTACGCCGACTCCTACGGCAAATGGCGCCAGCTTTACGGCTACTTCGAAGCCCGCGTGAAATTGCCAAAGGCTCCCGGCCTCTGGCCCGCCTTCTGGCTCATGCCCGACCGCGGCCTCGACGCCGGCCCCCAGTGGAAACGCTCCGACACCGCGAAGGGTGGCATGGAGTTCGACATCCTCGAGTTTCTCTCCGGCTGGGGCCCCTACCGCTACAACATGGCCTTCCACTGGGACGGTTACGGCAAGGAGCACAAGTCCGGCGGCACCACCTGCGGTTATGTGGTTCCCGACAAGGACGGCTTCATCACCACCGGCGTTTATTGGGCCCCCGGCATCGCCATCTACTACGTCCAAGGCAAGGAAGTCCTCCGCTGGGAAAGTCCCCGCGTCTCCACCGTCCCCTCCTTCATCATGTTCGACATGGTTTCGGGCGGTTGGGACAACCTGCCCCTCGACGACGCCAAGCTGCCCGACGATTTCGTGATCGACTACGTCCGCGTCTGGCAGCGCAAGGACCTCGCCTCGCCCCTCGACGGCCCGATGCCCAACGCCGGCCTGCCCTCCTCGCTTTCGAAAGAGTAACCCGCTCCCGCCCCCGTCCATTTCTTCATGATACGCCCCATAAACACCCTTCGTTCCGCGCTCGCCGCCCTGTGCGTTTTCGCAGCGCCCCTCGCTGCGCACGCCGGCACCGTCCCCGCCTCGCCCGTCCTCATGTCACCGGCCACGGCCGACATCGCCTCCTTCAAACTCGACAAGGAACCCGTCCTCGCGCTGGCCGACGTCGGCGGCGCCAAGGTTCTCCGCGTTGATTTCCCCGCAGGCGACTACCCCGGCGTCAATCTGCCCGTTCCCGGCGGCTCCTGGGACCTCTCCGCCTTCGCCGGCGTCGAGGCCGAGATCGCCAACGTGGGCACGGTCAAACTCAACATCGGCCTGCGCGTGGACAACTCCGGCGACTGGAAAAAATCCCCTTGGAACACCAACAACGTCTGGATCGCCCCCGGCGAGGCCAAGACGGTCCGCGTCACCTTCGGCCAGTCGTATGGACGCGCCGGTTACGCCCTTAATCCCGCCGACGTCTCCGGCGTGAAGCTTCTCGCCGACAACCCCAAGGAAGGCGCCGCCATCATCGTCAAGTCGATCCGCGCCTTCGGCGCAGGCACGCCCGCCGCCCCCGTCGCTCCCGTGGCGGCAAGCGCCAGCGCGCCGACTCCGAAACCCGCCGCCGCATCCGCCGCCGTGATCTACACGCCGACCGCCGCCAACATCGCCAACCTCAAAACCGAGCAGGACCCCGTCGTCGCGCTCGACACCTCCACCGGCACGCCCGCCCTCAAGGTCACCTTCCCCAACGGCGGCGATTATCCCGGCTTCGACTTCCCCCTCGCCGGCGGCCAGCTCAATCTCGCCGCCTTCGCAGGCGTCCAGGTAACGGTTGCCAACACCGGCCAGTCCCGCCTCAACGTCGCCCTCCGCGCCGGCAACCCCGGCGACTGGCAAAAATCCCCTTGGAACACCGGCAACGTCTGGATCGCCCCCGGCGAAACCAAGACCCTCAAGGTCGTCTTCGGCCAGTCGTATGGACATCCCGGTTACGCCCTCGACGCCTCCCGCGTAAACGTCCTCAAACTCTACGTTGAAAAACCCAAGGCCGACGCCGCCCTCCTCGTCAAAAACCTCGCCCCCTTCGGCACCGCCACTCCCTCCGCGGAGGGGAGCGGGAGCGACCCGACCCCCTCCGCTCCCGCCGCCTCCGGCATCGACGCCACCTTCTCCCCCTCGATCGGCGGCGAACTCCTCGACCTCGCCAAAAACAAACTCGCCGGCTTCAACCACGCCGACTCCTCCGCCGTCATCGCGGACGGCAAAATCAAGGTCACCTTCGAAGGCGGTTCCAACTATCCCAACATCCGGCTCCCCGTTCCCAAGGGCGGCTGGAACCTCTCCGCCTTCGGCGCCATCGAGGTCGCCGTGACCAACGCCAACGACAAAAAGGTCAACGTTCTCATGCGCGCAGACAACCCCGGCGACTGGAAAAAGGAACCGTGGAACACCGAGCGCCTGTTGTTCAATCCCGGCGAGACCAAGGTCCTCAAGCTCACCTTCGGCCAGCAAAACGGCGCCCCCGGCTTCCCGCTCAACCCCGCCCGCATCTCCGCGATCCAGCTCTTCCTTGAACGCCCCAAGACCGACACCACGCTCATCCTCGCCAACGTGAAGGCCTCCGGCACCCCCGCCGACGCCGCCAGCTCGCTCTCGTTCACCAAGCCCGATGATCGCAACACGCCCGCCATCCTCCCCAAGTGGCTTGGCAAGCGCCCGCCCGAGGAACTCGCCGGCGAGTGGATCAAGACCCTCGACGAAAACTTCGACGGCGCCTCCCTCAACGAAAAACTCTGGACCCCGCGCTTCCCGTGGAACGGCCCGCAAGGCGGCCAGCTCCAACGCTACGCCCCCGAAAACGTCACCGTCGCCAACGGCGTCGCCTCCTTCAAGGTCGAGAAACGCGCCGGCCACGAAAACAACGACAGCACCCGCCCCACCCGCGACTACACCTCCGGCCTCATCCAAAGCTACGGAAAGTGGGCCCAGCTCTACGGCTACTTTGAAGCCCGCATCAAGGTCCCCTACGTGCGCGGCCTCTGGCCCGCCTACTGGATGATGCCCGACCGCGGCGCCGCCTCCGGCCTCGACATGTGGAAACGCCGCGACACCGCCAAGGGCGCCATGGAAATCGACATCATGGAAATCATCTCCGAATGGGGACCCGGCCGCAACAGCGTAGCCACCCACTGGGACGGCTACGGCGCCGACCACAAGCAATGGGGCACCTCGCAGATCTACTTCGGCCCCACCCCCGACGGCTACCACGTCTTCGGCCTCCTCTGGGAGCCGGGCAAGCTCACCTGGTATGTCGACGGCAAAAAAGTCGCCGAACAGATCAACGAACGCGTCAGCAACGTCCCCGCCTACCTCAAGTTCAACGTCCAGATGGGCGGCTGGGCCACCTCCGAAGTCGATGTCGCCAACCTCCCCGCCAGCATGCAGGTGGACTACACCCGCGCCTGGCAGCTCAAGAACCGCCTCTAAAAACCGTGTTCTCCTCCGAAATGGAGGAGCCTGCTTGCAGGCGATTTTACCCCGCAAAAGTCGCCTGCAAGCCCCGCCCGTTACCCCAACCCCTTACCCCACCCCGCTCGCCATGTCTGCCACCCGACCATTCGTCACTGGTCATTCGCCATTGGCCATTCCGCGCCGCGACCGGCGCGGCGGTTTCGCCCTGCTCATCACGATCACGCTGCTCGCGTTCCTCGTGCTGCTGCTCGTGTCGCTCGCCTCGCTCACCCGCGTGGAGACGCAGGTGGCGAGCAACAGCCAGCAGCTCGCGCAGGCCCGCCAGAACGCCCTCATGGCACTCAACATCGCCATCGGCCAGCTCCAGA
The DNA here is from genome assembly GCA_041662485.1 of Opitutaceae bacterium. Classification (GTDB taxonomy): domain Bacteria; phylum Verrucomicrobiota; class Verrucomicrobiia; order Opitutales; family Opitutaceae; genus Rariglobus. The sequence goes on from JBAZSJ010000015.1 coordinate 24,791, forward strand.
AATACGCCGGCCCCGACCAGCGCACCACCGCCCGCGCCGACCTGGAAAACACGCCCGGCCAGACCAACGCCCAGTGGACCGGCGTTTACGGCAGCTCCGTCGCCGCCGATTACAACGCCACGCCGGTCACCGTCGCGACGGATCTTTCCACCGCCGCCAACATCACCACCACGGGTTCTCCCGCCCGTCTGCTCAACTGGCTCGTGAGCGGAAACGAACCCACCGCGTTCAACCCCGTGTGGAACACCGGCAATGTCGGTGCAAAAGGACAAATCACAGCGTATCCCGATCCCGCCGACGCAACTTCCATTCCATTCAGACCCGCTCCGACCACATCCCTAACCACAGCAGGGACCGTCGCCAATCTCACGGCCACCACCGCCGCCACCGACACCACCCTCACCATCACCAACGCCGCCGGTGCCACCAAGCCCGCCCGCCTCCTCGTTGGCCAAAACAGCGTCACCTCCTCCGTCAACGGCACCCAACCCATCGACTACGTCGTCGCCCCCGCCATCGATATCACCGCGACAGTGCCCGGCCTCACCGGCACCCCCACCATCGGTCGCTACGCCTGGTGGGTGGGCGACGAAGGCATGAAGGCCCGCGTCAACCTGCCGCTCGCGGGCACCGATCCGGCGCTCAACGTCTCCGGCCAGGAAGCGGCCAAACAAGCGCAAATCCGCAACGCCTTCTCCAACTCCACGCGCGACGCCATCGAACTCATGGCGAGCAACACTCCGAACTGGGCGACCGCCATGCCGGCCCTCAACGCCGCCCGCATAGACACGCTCTACACGCCCGACCAGACCGTCACGGGCATCATGTCTCCGAACCAGACGCCGCTCGCGTCGAGCAACCCGTCCTCGATGTCGGCCGCGCTCAAATACCGCTTCCACGACATCACCACCCAATCCGTCTCCGTCCTCTCCGACACCTACGCCGGCGGCCTCAAACGCGATCTGAGCATCCTGCTCGATTCAAGTTACAACACCGCCGCCGCCACCGATTCCACCACCGCCAACACCAACCGCATGTGGGTCCTTCACCCCGGCGACACCGGCGGCTTCGTCGCCGGCGGCGGCTTCGCGGTCCCTACTTGGAAACACCTCCGCACCTATTACCAGACGCGCGTTCCCACCTCCGGCACCGGCGAGGATACGGTCACCGCGCGCCTTCCCGTCCACAACAAGACCGGCGTCGCCGACGACGTCGGCGTCGGCCCCGTCATCACCTACTTTTCCATGGGCTGGCACGCCTCCCCCGCCGCCCCCCGCGCCGCCGGAGTCAGAATAAACATGAATCTCTACCCGTTGGTCGTGATCTGGAACCCCTACAACTTCACCCTCAAGGCCCCGCCCCCTGCGGCCGACGGCATCAGCACCTACGAGGTCGGCGTCCTTCCATCATATAACGTCAGGGTCGGACTGGAAAAAATAACTCCCGATCCTAACTATCCCAACGATCCAGCCAAATCCATCACCACGCGCATCTCGTCGTTCGACTTCCAACATGTCCTGACGACGAACAACGGCTACTTCATCCGCTTCCGGCTCAAATGCCCCGACATCCCTCCCGGGCAAAGCCTGATTTTTTCCCTACCCCCGGCCTCCAGCGGCCAAGCTTATACGCAGAAAAACATTCTGGAGAACATCGAGCCCGAGTCGGGCGCCTATGTGTCCGTCCCTTTTCTGGACGGAAGCGGCAACCCCGTGACCATCCAGACCGGCGAAGCGGACATCGACTATCAAGTAAACGAAATCGTCGGCACCCCCGTCCCCCCCGCCACCACCGGCACCAACTACAGCTCCAGCTTCAAGGGCGGCGGCGGCATCAGCATCTATCTGGGCCAGCCCGTGGACTCCCCCACCTACATCACCACCACCGGCGGTGCCAACAGCTCCGCCAACCGGGCCATGCTCAACCCCTCCAGCGCCAATCGCCTCTGGTATAACACCGCCCAGGAGATGGATTGGTCCGGCGTCACGAGTTCGGGTGAGTATTCCGTCCAGGTTCCGTTTCAGGAGCCGGGACCGCTCGTCTATGACACCGTCACGTCCGAGCCCGATTACGCTTTCCAAGCCCAGGCCCTCTTCGCCGGCCAGGGCAGCAACGCCCAGCTCAACGGCAACCAGTATATGTTCTCCACGCGGTGGATCGCCCAGGGCAACATGCGCGGCGTCCGCTCCGGCCGCACCCGCCGCGACAGCAACTACAACGTGCTTTTCACCGCGACCATGGGCGAACCCCGCAACTCCTTCCCCTGGCAAAAATTCAACAACGGCCCGGGCTCGGCCAGCAACCGCACCTCCGCCGGACAGGGTCACGACTGGATTGGAACTCCTCTGGCGCCCGCAGATGTCACTTTATTCGAGTTCCCCTACGACAACCAGCCCCTGCAATCCATCGGCCAGCTCCAGCACGCCAACCTGTCCCTCGTCGGCAGCTATCCTTCTTATCCCGTCGGCAACAGCCTCGCGGACTTCCGGCTGCCCGGCGTTCCTGGCACGGCCTATAATCCTCTGCCCGCAGGCTGGCAGCTCGCCCGCGTCGACGTTGGCTCCGGCAATCAGGGGATGAACTATCTCGGGTCGGACATGAACGGCTACTACGACATCTCCTACCTGCTCAACCGCACGCTTTGGGACCGCTATTATTTCTCCACCGTCCCCGCCACTGGCACCATCGCCCCCACCGACACGTTCCCCAACACCCGCCATCTCCGCTACGACACGACCGTGGACCTTCAAAACCCGGATCGCTCCGCCGCAGGTCTCGTCCTCGCCGGTGGCTTCAACATCAACTCCACCTCCGAGCAGGCTTGGCGCGCCGTCCTCGGCGGGAGCAACCAGCTCGTCTTCGACCCGGAAAAGCCCGACGCCCCCTCGACAATCTCGCCACTCAAGACCACCTTCCCCCGCTTCACCCGCCCCAACGCCGGCGACGACCCCAACGACGTCTGGAAAGGCTACCGCACTCTCGACGCCAACCAGATCGCCCAGCTCGCGCGCAACATCGTCGCCCAGATCCGCGCCCGGGGCCCCTTTGTTTCGCTCGCCGACTTCATCAACCGCCGGCTCACCGACAACGCCGCCACCACCGAGGAGGACGAGACGTTCCGCGGCCCGATCCAGGCCGCCATCGACAGCACCACATCGTCCGCCGTCAGCGGCCAGTATCCGGCCAATGACGCGGCCGCCGGCACCTTTTGGAGCCAGGATTCGCTCATCACCTCGAGCGGCAGCTTCATCAACCAGTCCTCCCAATACAGCATCGGTTGCTTCGGCCAGCCTCAGTTGGAAGGCAGGTTCAAAAACAGCACCGCCACGGCCGACGCCGCAGTCGCGCCTTACGGCGACCGCTGCGTCTTCGCCCCGAAATACATCACGCAGGCCGACATCCTCGCCAAGATCGGCGCGGGACTCTCCGCCCGCTCCGACACCTTCACCATCCGCTCCTACGGCGAAACCGTGAACCCCGCGCTCTCCCCGACGGACGCCGGTTACATCACCGGCCGCGCCTGGTGCGAGGCCGTCGTCCAGCGCCTGCCGGAATACATCGAGCCCCAAACCGCCACTTCCGGCAACAAGCCCGAGGACGCGGTTTCCACCCTTACCACCCAAAACCAGAAATTTGGCCGCAAATTCAAAATCATCTCCTTCCGATGGCTCTCGCCCAACGACATTTGATCCGCGTCCTTGCCGCCCTGCTGCCTCTGGCCGCCGTCTTTTCTCGCGCGCAAACCCTCGACGCGCCGGAACCGCCGCCGCCGCAGTTCCGTGTGGTTTCCATGTCCCAGGTGGAAACTTTCTTCTTCGACGTGGGAAAAAAGAAGGAACAGCTCAACGCCTGCGTCGGGTCGTTGTCCCGTCTCTACCCGGCTCCCAAAAACAGGGAGGTTGTTTTTTACGCGGAAGTCCCAAACGCCGATCCCAAGCTGCCTCCCGTCAAGGTGCCCCTCTCCAAGGCCGTGCTTCCCGCTCATAATCCGGGGCCTTTTCTTATCATTCTCAGAAAAAACCCGGCCGGCTCCGAACTCAAATTCAGCACCCTCGTCATAGACAACTCGCTGGAGTCCTACCCCGCCAACACCTATCGCGTTTTTAATTTTTCAAAACGCCGCCTGGCCGTCCGCTTGGCCGACAAAAACCTGGTGCTAGCATCCGGCCAATCCCAAGAGGTGCCTTATCCGGCCACCCGCAAAGCCTGGCTTCAGGTCGCCGCCGATGAAAACGAGGCCGGATGGCTGCTCGTCAGCAGCAGCCCCCAGCCGGTGGGCGCCAACTCCCGGACCACCGTCTTTCTCGTGGACATAGCCACCTCCGAACTCGACCAAAAACCCAAGGGCATCATCGCCCGACGAATGAGGGAAACCATCATCACCGATGATAAAGGCGTTCAGCACGTCCAATAACATCGGCGAGAAACCAACCGCAGCCCCCCTCCCTTTCTTTGATGTCCGCCAATCCCTCTCCGGTTCCCGTTACCTCTCCATCGACCGGCCTCGACTCCGACCGCTTCAAGGTCGGCACCCTCCTCTACTCGAAGGCCGGGCTGATCACCCTCTTTCTCTTCCTCCTCTGGGGCGACTTCTGCTTCACCCTCATGGAGATCGTGGTGCCCAGCATCCTCCCGTTGAAGTTCAACGCCATCGGCGCGCCCAACTGGGCCCTCGGGCTCATCATGGTCACGATCCCCAGCATCATGGCCGCGGGCATCAACCCGTGGATCAGCTTCCGCAGCGACCGCTTCCGCAGCAAATGGGGCCGGCGCATCCCCTTCCTCATCGGCGCGACTCCCTTCCTCGTCTTCTTCCTCGTCGTGCTCGGTTACGCCGATCCCATCGGACGCTGGGTGCACGCCTCCCTGCTCGGCGGACGGTTTTCCCAGATGACCGTCATGATCGTCGTCATCGGCGTGTTCATGGTCTGCTTCCAGTTCTTCAACCTCTTCATCACCTCTGTCTACTACTACCTCTTCAACGACGTCGTGCCGCACGCCTTCCTCGCGCGGTTCATGGCGCTCTTTCGCGTCGTCGGGACCGGCGCCGGCGCCGGCTACAACTTCTTCGTCCTCAAATACGCCAAGACCCACATGCAGGAGATCTTCCTCGTGGCGGGCCTCCTCTACCTGGTCGCGTTCATCATGATGTGCTGGAAGGTCCGCGAAGGCGGCTACCCTCCGCCCGCTCCCTACGTAGGTAAGCACAAAGGCTTCCGCGGCGCGCTCCGCACCTACGCCACCGAGTGCTTCACCCACCGCTTCTACTGGTATATTTTCCTGGCCAACGCCTGCATCGCGATGACCTGGGCCTCCGGCTCCTATTCGCTCATCTACCAGACCCAATACCTCGGGCTCGACTTCGGCTTCATCGGCAAGGTCGCCGGCGTCAGCGGCGTGGTCAGCATTATCCTCCTGTATCCGGCCGGCATCCTCGCCGACCGACTGCACCCGCTGCGCGTGCTGCTCATCGCCACGATTCTCCAGGCCCTCCTCGGCCCGCTCTCGATCATCTTTGCCATGAGCAAGCCCACGCTTGCCGTCGAAATGGTTCAGTGGATTTACCTCGGACTGACCGTCATCGGCCTGCCGATCCACACCCTCTACAACGCCGCCGAGCTGCCCACGCTCATGAAACTGTTCCCCATGGATCGTTACGGCCAGTTCTGCTCCGCCAACGCCCTCGTGCGCTCCTGCGCCCTCATCGTCGGCGGCATCGCCTGCGGGGCATTTCTCGATCTCGCCAAGAGCCTCCATCCCTCGCCGGAGTATTGCTACCGCTTCCTGCCCGTGTGGAACGTCTCGTTTCAAATCGCCTCGGCCGTCTTCACGTTCCTGCTCTACCGCGAATGGAAACGCCTGGGCGGAAAGGAAAACTTCAAGTCCCCGGAGCCGGTCGCCGCCGCCCCGGCCTCCGCGGCCGTCGCAGACGCCGCGACCGTCCCCGCCTGATCCATGAACACCCCCGCCCCCCTTCCGCTCGCCGCCGCCCGCGCCGCCCGCCTCCGCCGCGGCATCAATCTCAGCCACTGGTTCTCGCAGGTCTACGTCGAGCCCGGCTACGTCCCCGCGCACTTCGACAGCTACATCCGCACCGCCGACTTCGCGCTCATCCGCGACATGGGCTTCGACCACGTGCGCTTCCCAATCAATTGCGAGCCCATCCTCGCCGCCGCCACCGGCGGCAGGCTGCCCGCCGACTACGTCGAACTCATCCGCGCGCGCATCGCCGAACTCCACGACCACGGCCTCTCCGTCATCGTGGACATCCACCCCGAGGATCCCTTCAAAAAACAACTCGCGACCTCGGACGATGCCGTCGCCACGTTCACCGATTTCTGGCGTCAGCTCGCCGCCGCCCTCGCGCACTTCGATCCCGAGCGCACGTTTTTCGAAGTGCTTAACGAGCCGTGCATCCACAACGCCGCCCGCTGGAACCGCATTCAAAATTCCCTGGTCGCCGCCATCCGCTCCGTCGCCCCGCACCACACGATCATCATCACCTGCGACCAGTGGTCCCTGCTTCCCGATCTCCTCGCGCTCGAACCGCCCGACGACCGCAATCTCATCGCCAACTTCCACCTCTACGACCCGCACATCTTCACCCACCAAGGCGCGCACTGGGTGGCGCCGTGGGCTCTCCACATCAAGGGCCTCGCCTATCCCGCCGATTCGAAGGTCGTCGCAGAATTCCTCACCCACGTCACCGACGCCGACGCGCGCAAGCAGCTCGCCGAATACGCCGAGGCCAACTGGAACGCCCGCGCCTACCACGACTTCATCCGGCCCGCCGTCGAGTGGGGCCGCCGCCACGGCCTCTGCCTCACGTGCAACGAATTCGGCGTGTATAAAAAATTCAGCCCGCGCGCCTCCCGCCTCGCCTGGGTCCGCGACGTCTCCGCCACCCTGTCCGCCAACGGCATCGGCTGGACCATGTGGGACTACGCCGGCGACTTCGCGGTGGTCCTCAAGGAAAACGACGCCCGCGTTCCCGACCGCGACCTTGTGCGCGCATTGGGCCTGCCCTCGTAAAACGTGCCGTGACCGGCCGCTTCATCGGCCGCCGCCGCCCGCCGGTGAACTGTCCACCGAATAAAATATCGTTATCCGCCCCTTTTCCCCGAGCATCGGCCTTTCACCCCTTTTACCGCCCGCCCTCCATCCTAGATGAGCCATCCATTCACGGCCACACCTGCTTCCGGACTTGACCCATCCCTTGATCCAAACCGTTTCAAGGTCGGCACGCTCACCTACACCAAGGCGAGCCTGCTCATGGTTTTCCTCTTCCTGCTGTGGGGCGACTTTTGCTTCGCCCTCATGGAGATGGTGGGGCCCGTGATCCTGCCGCTGAAGTTCGACGCCATCGGCGCGCCCAACTGGGCCCTCGGGCTGATCATGACGACGATCCCCAACATCATGAACTCGATGATCAATCCGATCATCAGCGTTCGCAGCGACCGCTTCCGCAGCAAATGGGGCCGGCGCATCCCCTTCCTCGCGGGCGCCACGCCGTTCCTCGTGTTTTTTCTGGTCCTGCTGGGTTACGTCGAGCCCATCGGCCGCTGGGTCCAGTCCTCGGTCCTCGCCGGACGATTTTCGGAGACGACCGTGCTGATCGTGATGATCGGCATTTTCATGGTCTGCTTCCAGTTCTTCAATCTCTTCATCGTCACGGCCTACTACTACCTCTTCAACGACGTGGTGCCGCAGGCCTTCCTCGCCCGGTTCATGGCGTTGTTCCGCATCGTGGGAGGCGCCGCCGGCGCCGGCTTCAACTTTTTCCTGCTGAAGTATGCGACGAGCCATATGCAGGAAATCTTCCTCGCGGCCGGCCTGCTCTACTTCGTCGCCTTCACCATGATGTGCTGGAAGGTCAAGGAGGGCAACTACCCGCCGCCGCCCCCCTATGTCGGCGAAAAGAAGGGCTTCGTGGCCGCCCTGAGAACCTACGCAGACGAGTGTTTCACCCATCGGTTTTATTGGTTCCTTTTTCTTGCCAACGCCAGCGTCGCCATGACCTGGGTCACCGGCTCCTACACGTTGCTCTACCACACCAAGTATCTGGGACTGAGCTTCGATTTCCTGGGCAAGGTTGGCGCCGCATGCGGCGTGATCAGCATGATCCTTCTCTATCCGGCGGGCATCCTGGCCGACCGCGTGCGCCCCGTTCGGGTGCTGCTCCTCGTCACCTGCATCCAGGCCTGCATGGCGCCGCTCGGCATCGCGTTCGCCATGATGAGACCCGGGATGTCCATGGAGACGGTCACCTGGATATTTATTGGTCTCAGCACCATCGGCCTGCCCCTCGGCACGCTGTATGCCGCCGCCGAGCTGCCCACCTTGATGACTTTGTTCCCGAAGAGCCGCTACGGCCAGTTTTGCTCCGCCAACGCCCTTGTGCGCTCGCTCGCCCTCATCGTCGGCGGCGTGGCCTGCGGCGCGTTCCTCGATGCGGTAAAACAACTGAACCCCGCGCCGGAATATTGTTACCGCTTCCTCTCCGTCTGGAATGGCGCGTTTCAGGCCTGCTCCGCCTTCTTCCTGATCCTGCTCTACCGCGAATGGAAAAAGCTCGGAGGCAAAGACAACTTCATGCCGCCGCTCGCCCAGCCCGAAATGGACAAGGCGTGACCGGGGCGTTGCTAGTATCTAGTAACTGTTAAAGTTTCGGATAGAGACGGATGAGTTTGATGCGGGCGTCCTCGGTGGTGAAGCGCCAGTTGATGGGGGCGCCGCGCTGGTTGCGGTGCCGTTGCCATGCGGCGACTTCGCGGCGCATGGAGGCGATGCCGGGGATGCGTCGATCCAGGCACTGACGGCTCAGGGCGCTTAGTTCGATCTCGGCGATGTTCAACCAACTGCCGTGCTTGGGGGTGTAATGGATTTCCAGTTTTTCGGCCAGGCGGCGCGCCTCGGCCGGCGGGAAGGCTTCATAGAGCGAGGCGATACTGTGGATGTTGAGGTTGTCCACCACCAGGCGCACCTTGCTCGCCTGGGGGTATCGTTCATCAAGCATGCCCTTGATAAAGCCGGCCCAGTCCTGCTGGGTGCGACGTTCGGCCGCCTCGACGTGGCGGCGTCCGGTCAACGGCTCGACTTCCACCAAAAGCATGGCGACGCCGTTGCGCACATACTCGTGATCCATGATCTGGCCGTGCCCGGGCGCGGCGGGGATCGGCGCGCTTACCTCGCCGACCATCTGTTTGCTCGACTCGTCCATGCAAACGACCGGAAAGCGTGGATCGTGCGGCAGCCGATACACCTCCAGCACGTCTTCCATGGCGGCCACAAAAGCCGCGTTATGGTCCGGCGGTATCTTCCAATACTTGCTCAGGTGAGGCCGCAGTTCGTTTTTTTTAGCGACCGCTGCACGGTCATGGCGGAAACCGAATCGGCGATCTTCAGCTCGACCAGCTTGTCGGCCAAAAGCCGCACGGTCCACCGTTGGTATCCGCTCGGAGCTTGCGAGCAGGCCAAGGCGGTCAGACGGGCGTCGAACTCACCGTCAAAAGCAGCCGCCCTCGGCTTGCGGTGCGGCTTGCGCGCGAGCGCCGCCGATAATCCCTCTTCGACGAAGCGCTGCTTGAGGTGCTCGACGGTGCGCGTGCTCACACCCAAAGCAGACGCCACATCCGCCACCTTCCATTGATCGCCAAACTCGCCCGCGTCACACAGCAGCAACGCCCGGGCGTAAATGAACCTACTGAGCCTTGCATAATAGAGTGACGATTTCCAGGTAGGGCGGGACCGCTGGGCCCGCCGCGATTTACCACTGGGCACCGCGCAACGGACGGCCCAGCGGTCCGTCCCTACCTGTCACCCTATTACGCTAGACTCAGTAAATCCCGTGGATTTACCGCTTCGGGCAAGCTCCGTTAACTGTTCCCTCTCCGCTTGCGTAAGCGTGACTTTGTATCGGTTCGCCATGCCGGACATAACCGTTTGCCACCCCCGAAATAAATACGAAATATGCTATGTTACAGGATACTAGCTTGAAGTTACCAAAGGTATCCGCACTCAGGGCCCGGCGAAAATACTTCGGGCGGTCCCACCTTAGTGGAGCGGACATAAAAAAACCGTCCGCAGGCTATGCGGACGGTCGATGACACTGAAAACCTTAAATTCAGTTTATTGCTGATAGGTGATCGTGCGGGCACCGGCGATGCCGGACACCGAGATCGGCGTGCCCTGCGTGTAGGACGCCGGATAGGTTTCGTTGGCAACCGTGGTGAGCGCCTTGATGTAGGCCGAGGAACCGACCAGCGACGTCACGTCCGCGCTCGAAACACCGTTTTCCAAGAAGTATTGGTCGGCGGCGGCACCGAGCTGGCGGATGTTGTTCGTGACAGCCTTGTCCTGGGACGCGGTGCGCACCTTCTGGAACGCAGGAATGGCCATCGCGGCAAGCAGGCCGATGATGACCACGACAATCATGATTTCAACGAGGGTGAAGCCCTTGGATGATTTGATCTGTTTCATATTAATTTCTCCGACAATTTATGGTAAGGCTCAAATGCGAGCAGTGCTAGTAATGAAAATTACCAACAATCTCCTAAGCAAGTGATAATCTGTAAATAAACCGCTAAAATGAGGGCATGAGCTCACCTATTCGATGAGCCTGAACATACCCTTACTTAAGCTTCTTTTTAACAGACGGTTTTTCACCTGCCTTAGCCGCCACCCTGGATTTTTTTCCGCTTCCTTTTGTTTCAGCCACCTTGGACGCCTTTGCCTTCAATACCTTCTTCTTCAGAAGCTTGGGTTCAGCAAGGAGTTTCCCGAAATTCACCTCTTCGGCATCTTTCCAAAGTTTCTCCAAAGCATAGTTCTGCCGCTGTTCGGGCGTAAACAGGTGCATCATGATCTGGTAGGCGTCCACCACCGTCCAACCACTGCCGTAGGTGCCCGCATCCATGCCGGCGATCGGAGCCTTCGCCGCATCGAGGACTTTCTCAAGTTCAACGCGCAACGCACGCAAATGCGGCTCCGAGGTGCCGGTCGCCAGCACGAGATAATCGGTGATCGTGGATTTCGCGGACACATTGAGCACACGGAGGTCGCCGGCCTTCTTTTCTTCGAGGGCCAGGACGATCTGCTTGAGCAGGGGAAGGACGGAATCGCTGGAGGACTTGGTGGACATTTTTAAAGATAGAGGTGGGTTTCCCGAACATACTCAACCGTCTTGTGAGGCATAAAATAATCGAGGCCCAACCCCCGCCGAGCCCGTTCGCGAATCTCCGTCGAACTGATCTCCAGCAGATGTCCTTCGCAGCGGCGCATCCTCAGCCCCGGGATATCTGCACGCTCCGCGCCTTCATGTCCGGGCCGGGCCAGCACGATAAACTCAACCAACCGAACCAGCTCGGCGACCTCCTTCCAGCGATGCATCCCTGGCAACTGATCTGCTCCGATGACCCAGTGAAGCTCATCTCCGGCAAACTCCGCGCGGAAATGCCTCACCGTATCAATCGTGTAGCTCAGCCCGCCGCGCCGCAGTTCGTGGTCCGATATCCCAAAACGACCATCTCCCGCCAAGGCCGTCCACAGCATGGCCAACCGATGCTCGGCCGACGCCTGCACCACATCCGGCTTCAACGGCGCCTGGGCGGCGGGCACGAAAATCAACCGGTCCAGCCCCCCGCGTTCCAGCGCGTCCTGCGCCGCCATGAGATGACCAAAATGCACGGGATCAAAACTCCCGCCGAGGAAACCGATTTTCACGCGCCCAGCCAAACGCGCCCGCTCCGGCCACGCAAGGTCGCGATGGTGCACGCTAGTGGACTATCTTCGAACCCATTTTTCGAATGCGAATTGTCCTTGATTGGGGTTCCCCACACCCTTCCCCACAGTGGGGATGCCCTGCGGTGCCAGATTAACCTTGTGCCGCAAGGACTTCGCTGCGGTTCCGCCGTTTTCTTCCACCCCCGACTTCGGTCGGTTTCTGGAGAGCACAGCTCACGCATGTGGTGCTCTCCAGAAACCTCCCTCAACCGTCGCTCAGGCGACGGTGCCGGCTGCTGCCGGCGGGCACGGGTTCACACACACGGTCGGAGCAAGACCAGGTAAAGGACACACCTGTCCTTTACGATACCACCGAACCGAACGGGTTTGGGAACCTGTTCCCGCCATAGGCGGGAGGGCGGGCAAAGCGTCGCCAAGTTCTCCGCTTTTTGTGGCTCCGAACCCCGCGACACTTTGACCGCCTCGGAATGGGCAGCGGCCCGGCGAGAGCTTTCCTATCGGAAAACTCACGCCCGGCCTTGCATCTGCCCATGCTGATTTAACGGGTGACGCGCTGGCGTCACCTTGGCGCGTGGACGAATTGCGGACTATCGCCCGCTACGGGGAAGACCCGTTGCCGTCCGAGATGGACGGCATTCGTCCAGAGAGCGCCAGGGCAAGGGGTGGGCACATACTAGCAAAACGCGGGCAACTTTGGTAAGCTTTCCAACACCCTGACGTTTCGAGCACCTGGAGTCCCAAAGAAAAAACCACGAGAAAATTGACGGAGGGCCGGGCGAAACTAGCGACCTTGGTAAACCAGCACGGGCTGACCTGTCATCTGATCAATACCATGAAACTCACAAAAGCTATCGGACAAGCCATCCTCATCCTCAGTTTCTTCGTTGGGCTCGCGGTTCTCGCCAGCACCATCAATCACAACAGCGGAAACACGGCACCTCAATCAACAGGAGGAAGCACCGAACGACATTAAAATCCCCCCTATCGCCCAAAACGCTGCAAGTGGTAGCGCTTGCCCACCACAGCGCGCTGATATATAGTGACATGCAATACATTCACCATGGCCCCAAAAAAATCTCGCAAAAAAAGTGCTCCCGCGTCGCAACATAATCCATCGACCAGTGCCCTCACGCGCGAAGCCCCACTTGTCTTCATCAGCCATGACACGCGAGACGCCGATTTGGCGGAAGCGTTCGGAAATCTCCTAACCGACGCCAGCGGCGGGTTCCTCCAGAGCTTCCGTTCCTCAGACCGCAAGGGCACTTCGGGGATAGAGTTCGGCGCGGAGTGGTATACAACCATCATGTCGAAGCTCGACCAAGCAACCGACGTAGTTGCGCTGCTCACTCCCCACAGTCTCGACCGCCCTTGGATTCTCTACGAAACCGGCGTTGCGAAAGGCAAGCTGGACGCTACCGTCCTCGGGCTCACTCTCGGCATTCAGCTTGAGCAGGCCAACAGTGGCCCGTTCGCGCAGTTCCAGAACTGCGCCGAGGACGAGGATTCCATCACCAAGCTCGTGCTCCAGCTCATACGCCGCAACCCGAACGCCCAGCCGCGCGAGCAGGCGGTAAAACTGCAAGTTCAGGCGTTCCAGGCATCCATCAAGGGCACCGTGGAGAAGCGGGCGAAGACTCCCGCACATCCCGCGAAGGTTGACGATAACGCCATAGCCAAGATGTTTGAGGAGGTGAAGGTCTTGGTCCGCGATCTGCCGGACAGGGTCGGCTCGCAAGTGCAAGAATCGAGCCCCATGCGCAGGCGGATGTCCAAGCGCTTCCACCCGATGATGCTGGAAGAAATGCTTTCTTATGGCCACCGGGCCGGCGATGCGAATGAGCAGGCCATCGCCCTTACCATAGTCCTTTCTATGTTTCGGGAGGACGTGCCATGGTTCTATGAGCTAGGAATGCCGCTGGTGAGCGCCATGAAATCCGGCAAGATGGCACGGATTCACGCGGCCCACAGAGCACTCATGATTGGATGCGAAATCGCCTTCCATGGACCGATAGGTCATGCCCTCGGGCTTGAGCGAGGCGACGGTGGGCTGGAGTTTCCAATCCGCCATCTGACCAAGTTCGTCGAGCGCCTCGCTCTGGAACCTCGACGCCGTGGGCGAAAAATATCCGATGATGCGTCTTCGTCTGAAGGCTAAAACGCGCGCCGTTCGATTGGCGGCAATTGTTCACCTTGGCCGCACGGGAATAAAATGGGCAGAATAAGATCCTGCTATGGCTTCCCGAGGACATCCGTTGCCAAGACATCCATGAGCCCCTCCATGCTCTTCGGGCTAAAATAATCGTTAGCTTCCGGTCGTTTCTGGCGGCGGTCGGTTTGACTTGGCCTTTACCGGCAACTTGATCGTTGGTCGTTCAACCATCGAATCGCATAACTCCACGGCGTTGACTTCACCCATTTCTCCGGCGCGCTTTTGGCCTGCTTCCAATTCCGTTTTCTCTAGTAGAATGCTATCTAAAGCAGACGATAACTTGAGGAATGCGAGCGCCAGAACCACAGAAAGGACAATTAAAATTCCGAGGGATAATCCCGCTAGCGAGTTAAGGAACGAGGTTGATTTCCCCTGGAAAAGCATGGCGCTAACTGTGCCCGGCACCAGCTTGGCGAGGATTGCGATTAATTGGAATTTCATCAGTCGCTCCCGATTCTGGGACAAGCGACTTATTGCTTTTCGGGCATTTGATTCACGACTGAGGGCTTCCCTGATGTGATCTTGAAGTAGCTTGGGAATGTCCTTCGAGAAAAGATCCGCCCAGAGTGCTACGCCCGTAAGCACAGCGAACACTGCACCGGTGGTTGATGTATTGGGCGCATAATATCCCGCGCAGGCACCTATCGCGCCGGCCAAGCCACAAATGACGACTCCGCCCAAGGCTCTCATCTCTCAACTTATGAGAGAGCCGTCCTTGTGCAAACCAAGGAGGAACTTGTGCATTTCCGTCCAAACGCTATGGGGCTTAGGGATTCCCCCCTGCGATTCAACGGTAACGGTGGACTTGAGCGTTAACTCGCTGCCCCGAAGCGTTGTGCCATTAGCCAGCTCCACCTCAAAATCTTGATCGGGGTGCTCGGCAAAAACATTCCCCACAGCATCCAGAAAATCATTGGGGTCTTCCGGCATATGCCCTGTGACTCGAAGCTCAAGGGTTGCTTCAACACTTTCTGCATCATCATGGGTTAAGCCGGCAGAAGGAAGGTCCAGGCCGAAGGCAGCCAAAGCCGCTTCAATCGCCCCCATCCTCTTGGCGTTCAGAACGTGCTTCGTCTTCGGTTTACTCTTTCGAGAGTCTGGCGCGGGAGGGATGGTCACCACGTCGGAAAGCGGCACGCCAAAGCGGACAGAACGAACCTTGGCGAGGCCAACGTCCTTGAACTTCCCGGACGTATGATCCGCCAGAGTTATAAACTCATTCTCACCCACCAAATTCGTTTTTTTCTGAAGTAGATCGTTAAGGTATTCTGCGAGCTGATTTGCGCGTAGAGACGCGGACTGCGACACGATCACGTCGTTTCCGAAAATGAGAAAAAACAACAAGCCATCAACGAACTCAGACTTCTGTTTCTCGGAGAGATTGGGCGATTCGACCTGCCCCACAGACCATTCCGTCGCGTTGGCATCGGGAGCCATCACGACCTGCTGCTGCCCCGGTGAATAGCGGTAAAGAACACCGCCTCTGGCATTCCCCACCTTGCGGTGTTCATTGAGAACCCTCCTGACCTCATCTTCTTCGCGGGTTATCTTTTGTATCCGTTGTGCCGGCTTGGGCAAAGTTTTGAGGCCCTCTTCCACGAGGAGCTGCAAAGTTTTAGTTTGAGGCGTGAGGAATACAGCCCGCTTATAATAAACGACGCGTCTTTTGGATTCTGTGCTCATTAAATGAGGGGAGGTTGGGTTTGTTTTGGAATCGAAGGGGGCGACTTATGAAATTTATTCCATCTGGCTGAAAGAAGCGTGCCTCCATTACGAAGAGCCTCTTTTTCTGGAGAAAGCCATTAACTTGCCTCAGTTAGGGCATTTTTATTACCTGACCGCCAGCGTTAATAACCATTTTTTAACATGCGCACCGCTCCCGGCAACGACCTCAACCTAGGGCACCTCGCGGGGCGGGACGCGACGCTCACCCTTTCTCGCACAGAGCGGGACAAGCATCTCTACGTCTGCGGCGGCACCGGCACAGGAAAGAGCAAATTTTTAGAGAGCCTCATCCGGCAGGACATTCTCGCATGGCGGAAGAGCAAATGCGGAATGCTCGTTCTCGATCCTCACGGCTCACTTTACGACAGCCTCATGAACTGGATGGCGTGGCACAAGATCGACCGCCCCGTCATCCCCATCGACCTGCGGCAGGACGATTGGGTCGTATCCTATAATTTATTACGCCAGCGCAAGGAGATAGATCCCGCCGTGCTCGTGGACAATCTGACGGACGCGATGGCATACGTCTGGGGCCAGGGAGGCACTGACCAGACCCCGCTTTTTGCCCGCTGGGTCGGCAACATCATCCGCCCGCTCTACGAGAAGAAACTGACACTGGTCGAATCCGAATACCTCACCGACCGCGTGGCGAAGCAGATGCGATACCTCCTCACCGACGACATGGCGGACAAGTCCGCCCAGCAGGACTGGCACTTTGCGAACACCCTCACGCCGCACCAGTTCGAGGCGCAGATAGGTAGCACGGTGAACCGCCTCCAGCGGTTCATCCGCAACCGAACGATGCGGTCAATGTTCGGGCTCGGAGGTGAATCCCTCGACCTCGGCAAGGCTCTTGAGGAGGGACACATCATCATCGTCTCCCTCGCCACCGAGAAGGCGAAGGTGTCCAAGGAGAACGCCGAGCTGTTCGCCACACTCCTTCTCTCCGACCTCTGGACAGCCGCGCAGGAGCGAGGAAAGCGGGAGAACATCAAGCCGTTCTACGTCTATCTCGACGAGTTCCAGCGGTTCGTGACGCCGACCATCGCCGAGAACCTCGACGAGGCGCGCGGCTACGGGCTTCACCTCACCATGGCCCACCAGTTCCCGAACCAGCTCCTCGACCGGGGTGAGAACGGCAAGCGGGTCTATAATTCGATTATGGAAAACGCCTCGTCCAAGGTGGTGTTCAGGCTCACCCACGAGGAGAACCTGAAGGTCATGGCGCAATGGCTGTTCATGGGCGTCATTAATCCGGACGAGATCAAGCATCAGATGTATTCCACGAAAGTCATGGAATACCGCGAGGAGCTGAAGGAGACATATGGCGAGAGCAGATCGTCAGGAAAGAGCCACGGCACCCAGCGCGGCAGTGCCACGGGAGCAGGAGCCGGCGGCACGCAAAATTTTATGGGCGATGATGCAACCGTCGATCCCAGCTCCATAAGCCAGTCTGAAAGCGGCTTCGCTTCCGATTCAGAGAGCGAAAGCGATTCGTGGTCGGAAAGTGTGGCTCGCTCCAGAAGCTACGTCCCGACCATTGTCCCCGTGCTCGGCAAGGAGCTGTCCCATGTCCAATTTCGCTCTCTTGAGGAACAGCTTTTCCGCTCGATGGCCGTCCTCTTCGATCAGAAACAGAGACAGGGTGTCGCTCGACTGGTCGGCATGAGCGCGCCGGTGTCGATCCGGACTCCCGATGTTGCAAAGATGCCTGGCAGTGCCGACCGGACGAAACGATACATCGCCGGTCGCTACGCCAAATTGCCGTTCGCTCTCCCTATTGCTGAAGCAACGAAACAGCTTGAGAACCGGGCAGCGACGCTTGGCGATACGTTAATTGAGGAGTCGGGAAACGAGCCGACCACAACCAAGCGTAAGATACGCTAGCCTCACTACGCCTTGGGAACGAGATGCTCCCACGGGCACCCGAGCGCGGATTGAATGCGAATCAACGTCGTTGATTTTGGGTTCAATTCTCCCGCCTCGATTTTCTGCACGATGCGCGGATGAACGTCGATAGTCTCTGCGAATCGCTCCTGGGTGATGCCGCATATGCGACGCTGCGCCTGTATGCTCGCGCCGAGACGGCGGAGCATAGCGATATCACCTTTTCTACGAGGAGGCGGCACGCCTCATAATGGCGGGTTTATGACTTGACGAACACGCCTCATTTTGGCGTCTTGTAAATCAGACGCCATGACTTCGAAAATCCCCGCATTCCTCCACTGTCTCGGCTCTGACACATACTCGAATGGCGCGAAGACCCCGGTGTTTGCCCGGCCTGACATTCCGCCCGCCCTTTAGGCGGCACGGCCTTCAACTCCCGCATTACCCGTCGCGCATCCAGATATGCCACTAGCCATCGCTCCACTGCTCGCCACGCTAACGCTGAGCCTGATGTGCGCCGCCGCTGACTTCGCCCTGAAGCGGGCGAGCCAGGGCGATCATCCGTTTCGATCCCCAGCGTTCATCCTCGGCGCTGCCCTCTACCTGGCATCGGCATACGGATGGATCTACGTCTTCCGTCACGTCAAGCTGGCGACCATCGGCGCGGTCTTCAGCATAGTCCTCACCCTGCTGCTCGCGGTCATCGGCGTTGTCGCGTTCCGCGAGTCGCTCTCGGCGAGGGAAATCACCGGGCTCGCATGCGCAATCGCGGCACTGGCTCTGCTCAGCAAATTTTCGTGAGGCGTCACCCCATGCACCGCCAAAATATTTATGTCTCCGACTGTGACCTTGGCCGAGGGCTGTTCGCTGCCCGCGACTACGATGAGGGGGAGTTCATCTTCCGGTTCACGGGGCCGGTGATAGACTTCGCACAGGTCGTCGCGAAGGGAGAGACGGAGGGCAACGCGCTCCAGATAGGCCCACGCTCATACTTAGATTTGGAGGCTCCCCATGTCTTCACCAACCACTCCTGCGAGCCAAATGCCGGCGTTCGCGATGACACGGACATGTATGCGCTGAGGAAAATACGGAAAGACGCTGAAATTCGCTTCGATTACTCCACCACCATGAGCGAGGGCCGGTGGACGATGGCTTGTCTGTGCGGGACCGAATCCTGTCGCGGCGTCGTGGGCGACTTCCACGCCCTCCCTGATGAGGTGCAGAGGCGGTATATCGGACTGCGAACGGTTCAGCGGTTCATCTTGGGCGAAGTGGCGCAGACACAGGGAGCGAAGTAGCCCGAATGATAACCGGTTTCCCGCCCGCAGACCGTGGCTGCTTTCTCCGTCTGTTGCGCTTCGCTCCACTTCCGTCGGCAGCATCCACGGACTGCTCCTCCCTTCTTTTGGGAAAAGAACCAAAAGCCTCGCCGTCAGAGACGGCACAAAATGGGATTTTGCGCCGACTCTTCCGTGCTCGGACAGGTTGCGCCTCCGGCGCGAGGGAGTGAGCGGACGCTACGCGCCCATGAGCAGGAAACTCGTAGGCATGATTTTCTTTTAGTGCTAAAAGTATATTAGGAATGTTGCCATTCTGGGCGTTTAAGTTCACCTGACCAAGAAGCTCCAATAAGATACTTTCCGTCACAAAGTCAGGCTCAACATACCATAGTGGATTGCGTCCTTGGCTCGGATATCCATCATTCCATCTTACTCCTAGGCGTCTGACCGGGTTTCCGTCGTAGTTGCCCCATATGGCGGAATTGTCTCCATCGTCATACAGGTCGATAACATTGTTCCATTTTTGTGGTCTAACTAGGTGTCCTTGTGGCATATTTATATTTCCTTTGGACCTTCCGATTGGCCCAAGCCTTCGCTCAGGGATTCTATCATTGCTTTAGTGTCAGTAAAGCGCTCAACCGCCAGTGCTAGACACACTGCATCAAGCCACTGAGAAATCAATGCGCTTGTTGCCCTCACAGAATCCGCAGAAAGCCTTTCGTAAGTAGATCGCTCCGTGAGGGCGTCGCCTGAAATTGTTTTTTCTATTCCAGGATGAGCAATAATATCACGCAATCCCTTCCATAATTTAATATTAAGCCGGGCCAGCTTGGGGCTGGCACGCTTATGAATGTATTCTGCCTTTTCAGCCAGTGAATCCCGCCTGGTTACGGTATAGTTTTTTTCGAGATATATCTGATTAATTACTCCCTCGAAATGTGAAAATAAAATGAGAAGAGCCGCCCGTAATGAGCGATTCGAACCTCTTTTATCAGCATGCTCCAATTTAATAGCTTCCGCCAAGAAATACTGATGATCCTGCCAAGAGTCCGTTGCGAGGCAATACGCAGTGATCTCGACATTCCCATTTAATCCTATGGTGGCGGTAATTACCTTTCCCTTTTTCATTTTAGGTTTCTTTCAAACCAATCCAAAGGCCTTCGAGCTAGAGGCATTTTTCGATCATATATATCTCGGTATGCAACCTCGACTGTCAATGCGCCGAGCGCCACTCTGCAACTGTCCCGAAGAGCAACAAATTTGGGATCATCGGCATTTCCGCTAAGTTGTATCACAGTCAACTCCTGACCTGCGGAGAGACAACGATCCTCAAAGACGCCAATGAATGTGTCCCATTCAATTCCCTTCGGCATCCATTCAATAATACTACCTTTCTTTTGCCCACCAGAGAGGACCGAGACGCTTTTAATAAGCATTGGGCCAACGCCATTATTTTGAATCTTCACGCTTAGCAGATTTTCATAATCCGCGAGGGAAATCCATCCGATAGGTTTTACCGTATTAAAGTTATGCTTTTTTTGAAGCTGAAGACCGCGAAAGGTAAGATAGAAAGACAAAAGAGATGTGACGAGCGCAGCAAATGCAATCACGGCGTTGGCCTCACCCGGCCTGTCAATTATGGCCTGTATTAATTTCTCCATAAATTTATCATTACTATATACTCCAATTTTTAATGAGATTCCTTTCTGGAATGCCACTCCAAGGCTCCAGACGGATATTTTTTCTCCATTTCTTCGAGATACTCCGATAATTCACGAGATATGTCCTCAACACTTCCGTTTTGAAAAGTAAGCTTCTGCTCCAAAGCCGAAACTCGCGCGACCAAAGTGCAGTGCCAGCGCCAGCGAGCCGCAAAGCGAAAGCTACGATCTACTGTGATTACCGTCCCCGGAACGGATGCCAGAAATGCAACCACAAGAGAAGATGCTAGATTCGCTGCCGCCACAATCGCGGCACCGAAACTAGCTAAAATGGATATTCCGATTAATATCTGTGATGTGATGGAATTTATTAGATCCCATTTTTTATCGAAGGCGATTCGGTTTCTTAGTCGCTGTTGGAGTTCACTCTTTCTATCGTCATTCATGGGATGAGTTGTTAATCAAGGACTGGATTAGATGCGACTATAGGGCGGATGCTACACCTCTTCATTTAATGCTGATTTTGCGAATTCAGGATCAAGCAGCGCCGCATCAAAAAATTGCTTGAATGCCTCGGAGAGGTTGTGCGTCCAATCGACAGCGTCGGCGGATACCAATAATTTCCGATATAATCGAGGTATCAATTCTTCATGATAATGAAAAGTCCCGTGGCGATGTAATTTCAGCGCTTCAACATTTGGCGAAAGGAGCAATGCGTCCACCTTTGGATTTGATAGCCCTAGCTTATGCCAGCCCTCAATTACTACATATAAATTCGCCTGCCACAGGCTCAGAAAAATTGCCGGTGGGTCAACCGTCATGAGGAATCCGAGATATTTCGGATTTTTTTCCGCGAGAGTGTGCCAATCACCGGAGCCAAGCTCGTGCAGAAAGCGAGACTGCATATGCCGCATCATCAGATAATACCGGTATAAACTTATGACACCTTTTTTCATTTTATAGACTGAATTGCGTCAGGTTAATATTTACCTTTACCCATATTCACGCGACGCAACACGTGATAACAAAGACCCGTATTTAGCATGGTTCGGGGTTTACTAATTGCATTCATATGGGCACTAAATTCAAACAACAGGCACTTCAATATCGACTGAAGGCCCAGAAAAACCTCGCACAAATAAATCCTCCAGGAATCGCGGCAGTATCTTGGAATGGAATCTATCATGGCAAGGCTTACAAAGCGCGACCAACTCGAATAGAAATTCCTCCCCTACATTTTCGTAAGTAGTATGATGAACCTCTTCGGCTGTAGCGGTTCCGCAGCCTTCGCAAATATGTTTTGCCCTATTCAGAACTAATAGTCGCTTGATGCGCCACTCCGTTGATACTATATAAATGTCATAACATTTACGCCAATTCTCTTTGATTCGTGCGCGCTCAATCTCACGAGCTTCCGTATATCGCTTGTGGTAGCTAACCCAGACATCCCTAGAGAACTCTTCGTCGAATTTTATAAGATCATTCACCTCCTTATTCGTCATGCCCTTTGCACTTACCCTCCCGCCAACTTTCTGGCCGCAGTCCTGGCACTGATTAAAAAGCCATGGCCTTCCATTTATATCTTCTCGACGACGAAGCCGCTTATCAGAGTGTTTACATGCCGATGGATAGTTACAGGCTTCGCGAAGCGCGATTTCATCAATGGCTAAAGATGGGAATTTCATCTTCTCTGGATCGACGATTATAGATGAACCGTAGCTAGTTTTGGTGTGCAGGTGAGTATAAGCTTTCTCCTAAATCGTGATTCTAGAATTTCTGAGCCGGGAGATCATCGGATCAAAAATGCGGGCGCGAATCTCGATTAGAAATAAAAGGCATGAGAACCAACGAAGGTCGAGCAGATTGCAAAATAATGGATAACCGGTTTCCCGCCCGCAGACAGCCCCCGTTCTGGCTTCCGCTTACTGCGCCCCGCTCCATTCCGGCGGCCAGCGGCGCGGAGCCGCCACAAGCCCGCCTGCATTCCCGCTGCGCTTCGTTTCACGAAAGCCAGAACGGGGGGCAGACTGCTCCTCCCTTCTTTTGGGAAAAGAACCAAAAGCCTCGCCGTCAGAGACGGCACAAAATGGGATTTTGCGCCGACTCTTCCGTGCTCGGACAGGTTGCGCCTCCGGCGCGAGGGAGTGAGCGGACGCTACGCGCCCACATCTAATTGATTCAGCTCACGCTCTGCTTGTGGCAGGGCGTTGACATCACAATACTGCGCCCATCAGGCTTCCGACGCATGCAGCGCGCGATACATGCGGTATAGTTATGCACATGCGTCCAGATTCAAAAAAGACTGATCCCGTCATTTTGCAGGAGCGCGACATGGCCTTGCTACGAGGACTCTTTGAGTGCCGCACCATGACGGCAGCACACGCGGCCGCGCTCTATTTCGACGGCAGCAAGGAAGCTGCCAAAAAGCGGCTCCAGAAGTTAAAGGCCGCCGGCATCGTCGGTGCGCGGCGAACGAGGGTCTTTGAGCCGGCTCTGCTAACCCTCACGCCCAAGGGGACGTCCATCCTTCGTGAGCATGGGATTCTCACCGAATACCCGACACTGAGTGGAGCGGCCCTCGAAAAACGTGGACGTGTGAGTGACCTTACCATCCGTCACGAATTGGAAGTGATGAATGTGAAGGTAGCTTTCCATGTTACCTTAAAAAAGACGGAGAAATTCTCCATCGTCGAGTTTAGCACCTGGCCACGCCTGCATCAGTTCGAGGCAGTATCCGGCAAGCATGGTGCTGCGGATGTTATCGTGCGACCAGATGGCTTTATCCGCATCCACGAAAAAGAGCCGGATGGCGGACTCTCGGAGCATGCATTTTATCTTGAAGTCGATATGTCAACTGAAGCTCAAGACGTTCTCGTCCCCCGCGCGTATTGCTATCTTAATTACTACAAAGCCGGTGGCTTCGCCGTGAAAAACGGGGCTCCTCGCTCCGATTTTAAAGATTACCCCTTCCGCGTCCTCATGGTGTTCAAAACGGTTGAACGGAGGAATAACACAGCCGAGAGATTGCTCCAGGGCAATCCACCCATCCTGACACAGGTGTATCTTTCAACACTGGAGGAGGTGCGCGAAAACCCACTGGGCGCGATTTGGATTCGTCCAATTGATTATAGAGAGGCAACAAAAGGAACCTCGCTTGCCCCTGAACGACAGCCAAGACAGGGCGAATACCGGCGTCAGACGGAGCGGGAACAATTGATTGCGACGGCGGCGAAGAAGCACGGACTTTTCATTGTCTGATGTCATGAAAAGCGACCCTTTCGGGTCGCTTGGATTTACACGCTGAAGCGTGCTTTTAACTGTTCTCCCGTCATATCCGTTGGCTGCTGATTCTGTTCGAGAGCCACCTGTCGCACAGAGCGATGTGTGCATACCTGTATCAAGATGGATTGAGCCAACTCATTGCCCGGCGCATTCCTGCCTGTCATAACCAAAACCCGGCCAGTCGGCTTCACCAATGAGACAATAAGCTCTGCCTGTCTCTCCGAGCACCTTCCGTCCATGAGCGCCACTACATTGCCAAAGCCGTTCTGCCGCAGCCACCAGACCGAGGTGAATCCATGAACGATGACGAGGTCATCGCAAGGAGCCTTGATCCGAAAGCCGTTGTAGAGGAAGAGCGACCTGTCGAAGACGTGTCGCACTCCATCGCGCACACGCTCCGATGGAAACAGGTAGCGCGGGGTTTCCGCGCTCACAGCTCCATCGTCTATCACCCGGCCAGCATAACCCACGAGCTTGCCGTCCTGGTCATGGAGCGGAATTGCGATCCTGTCTTTGAGCAGTCCCCGAGAGCAGAACCCAACTCCGAAATGAACAGTGGTGCGGTGCTCGAAACCCCGTCCCGTCAGGTATGGGTGGACATGCTCCAAGTGCTTCAGCTCAAAATCGAGCGAAGCATTCACGACCACCGGCAAGCTTTTGGGCTCGTCGATGGGCCGTGAGGGCAGAGCAGACTTTCCCTTGGTGTGCGTGCTTGCACCCTCGGGAAAGAACGCCTGCTGGAGTTTGACCGCCACCTTACGAAGGGCGTTCCCGTCCTCCAAATTGACGCCCTCCATGAGTCCGGCGAATTCAAGGGCGTTACCCTTGGCCCCGCAGCCGAAGCATTGAAAAATGCCCCGTTCGAGATTTGCCGAAAATGATGGTGCGCTCTTTCTGCCTCTGTGACCTGGCAGCGGGCACGGCCCCTGATGCTGGTCGCCCTTGCGCCTGACCTCTATGTCATAGTGCCGAAGCACGTCCTCAAACTTGAGCTTCTGGCGAAGCTCCTTGAAGTTAATCCAAGTCCTTCCTGAATTTTTATTCACGATATATCCTCTGGTTTATGGTTTATATAAAGAACGAAATGTTCCTTTATTATTTAACCACACCAATTGAGTCGGCTCAATATACAGACCAACGAGCCGTCAGCACCACTTGACGGATATTTTAATCGTGATATTATATAAACAGACCGATTCACTACCCGAGCAATGAATCCATAGGCGGCTGTATGAGGCCCATCACATGGTGTGACGGCCCTCATCAACCGCTTATGCGAATCGTAAATTCACGGGCAGAATCAGAATCAGCTCTTTTCCGCAAATTTTGGAGCGGAGAGAAATTATCACGAGCCGAGAAACAACGACTGGACAGGAGCAACAAGCGACTGGAGAAAGAAGTGCTTTGGGATCTTGTCATCAAGTTTTCCATCGCAATTCCTTTTCTCCTGCTATGCATGTATGCCTGCTCGGCAACAAGGCCTGCCATCTGACAATACAGAAACCGCCCCGAGGCGGTTTCTTTTTTATATTACATCAATTGCCAATAGAAACCCGAGCCAATGGAATGATATTCTCAAAATAAACATTATCGAGCTTTGGAGTCGGCTTATCACTTCCGGCAAGTGCCGTAATTAACTCCACCTGCAATTTGAATTTTCCCCCGAGTTTCATTCCGCTTATATCGGCTGGAAATGCCATAGTGAATTGGGATGTCTCACCCGGCTTGATTTTAACCATAGAAGAAACCCAATCATATCCATCAACATTGGACCACTTGGACATCGAGATGCGTTGCTGTATCCCCGCAAACCCATTGTTTCCAAAAATATAAATACCATCGACCTTAGCTCTTTGGATGACATTCCCACCATCATCAACGACTTTAGCCCGGACCAATTGACCATATTGAGAGTCCCATTCCGAATTTGCTCCCACCAAGATAGGCGTCTGCTTGTTGGTATTAGTGATTCCAAGTGCAGAGAAAATAACATTCCCCTTGATTACACGAAATGACACGAGTTCGACGTTAAAATCAGAAAGTTTTTGTATTTTATTTGGGATTGAAAACTCTTTTTTCTCCGATTCACCGCCAAGCTGGCTAAGCGAACCAGCCCCGTTATTCTCTGTGATGCCCGTCTCAAGCAATTGCTGAATTTCGGCGGTCTTGAGAATCTTTGCACGGGCAGCACCGACGATTTCCGCCGTATCGGTAGCGATGATCTTGATAGATATAACCAATTCATCTTTTAGTGACGTTATATTCCCCAAGACAATAGCATCCACGCCCGCAAACTGGCCTAATTTCTTCGCATTTTCCGGGTTAACGAGTCCTTCGGAGGTCAATTTGTGTTCAGCGAGAATGCTCTTGAGATTCGCGCGATCAAGAACCGAGAATCCCTTGGCCTCCATCACCAGGGTGACCGACAGTTCTTCGGCCAGAAAGCGCCCCAACTCACTTGGCCGTCCTTGAAGATCCGTAAAATCCAAAACCGAAATCTTCTTTTTTTCAGCTTTGGTCACTGCCACAGAGACGGAGTGGGAGACGGTTGTTATCTCCTGTTCATAACCGGCAGCCGCGTAGCCATTGAGTGTAAAAATCAGTCCAATCACCCAAGGTAAGGAACGTTTCATAGGTGTTTCTATTTAGTAGAAGAAATCTTTGATGCTAAAGTCGGCAGTTCCTCTTTCAGCCTGATTTCTGCACGCTCTGTCGCCATGGTGACGGCATCAATGTCTTTGAATCCAATTCCGCGCGTTGCGACCTTGACGCTATGCCCAACCGCGCCATTCAGCGCCGAAATCAATACTACGTCCCAGACCGTATCAGCCGCGCGCATCTCAACCGACTCGATAGGCTGTCGCGTTCCGAAAACCGTGGCTGTTTTGATAACCAAGAGGCGAGCTGCGAATTTTTCTGGATGAAATAGTTCGTCTGCGGGTGCCTTAGCACCAAGGAGGGAGCGAAAATATGATGATTCAAAAAACGCGGGAGTAAAAACCGGAACAATATTCGGCATTCCCGCCGAATCCAGTAATCGGGTAATACGGGCAGTAAGTGCCGCGTCATGTTGACCTTGTGCATTCAATACAATGAGTGCGGTTAGACTCTCCGGC
This sequence comes from Opitutaceae bacterium, assembly GCA_041662485.1. GTDB lineage: Bacteria > Verrucomicrobiota > Verrucomicrobiia > Opitutales > Opitutaceae > Rariglobus. The sequence continues at coordinate 51,693 of JBAZSJ010000015.1, forward strand.
GCCTTGGCCTGATCGGTATTTTTTGAAACATATTCTCGAATCAGTTTTTCTCGCATTTCCGCCACATGGGCTTTTGCGCGCTCATCCTGAATCTTGGATTCAGTCAGTCTCCTCTGCGTTTCGGCTTCCGCTTGTGCGTGAGCAACCGCCAACCGCGTTTCGCGTTCTTGTTGGGCCTGCTTTTGTCGAATATCTTCCGCTTGATGAAACCAGTTTATGATTGTATCCCGAGTCGCTTGATCGGAAACGGGAATCAATACCTGATTTGTATTAGGATCATGCCCCGGTGCAGAAAAAAGTCGATAACCATGCTCCGTGTTCGCGGAATACCAGACGTTTACCGCGCCTTCCTGCGTGAACCATTGCAACCGCGCCCAATCAGAGGTCACCTCTCGCTGTTCTTCGGGGCGCAATTTTTCGGCCATCCCGTGCTGAATCCATCTCTGATAATGGCTCATAGGCACCGGCGATACAGCCGAAAGCAGCGCAAACACGATCAGAACCCCTAGTTGAGATAACTTTATGATTATAAATTCTCGATCTTTCTTGAGTAAATAAAGACACCACGGTGAGGCGATCCAGATCAAAACAATAAGAATGATGATTGGGAAAGACGTTGTGATATTCCAACCCGTGAGGATATAAAAAAACAGACCGATACTGACGGCCACATGGAATGCATCCAGATTTGCCCAAAGTGGGCCGAGCAGGCTCCGATAAATCTCAGGTGGCAGCTTGCGAATACCTTGAACAATAGGACTGAGCGATATGAACAGGCGTGCGGCTAGCAAGCTTAGTCCAACGATCCAAATAATATAGCAATTCAGCAGCAATCGACTATTACTGTGCGTAGAAACCAAGAAAATGATTAAGGCCGGTAGAGGAGCAAACGCGAATGCTCCAAGCCAGCGGAAGATGCGGGAGGTCAGTTTGAAATATTTTCTCACCCCATCCTGAACCGGGTTTAAAAACTCCTCAGACCAACCATTTTTTTCGGCTTCTTGGATTTCGTCGTGAATATGCCGACTCAGTTCATCCCCCAGACGAATCGTTTCTATATAATCTGTTCTAGTTGGGATCATAGGTTCATTTTTTCACCCCATACGACTCTCCAACCACCCATTCACCACTTCATTTGCTCGCTCTAAAAGGTCTGCATCGTCCTTATAGCGTTCGGCGATTTTGACACGAAATTCTTTGGCCGTGAGATAGCCGCCCATATAACGTTCGAAGTATTCTGAGAGGTCTTTCTCGATCTTCATCATCACAGTATCCTTTTTAGGGGTGCTGATTGGTTCTTTTGCCTGAGCGAGCTTGGTCGTGAGCGTAGTTATTTCTATTTCTTGTTCGAGCGCCTCCTTGCGTTCCTCAAAGTTCTTTTTCCGCTGCATCCGAGGATCTTCCTTTGGTGCCTCCACTTTCTTCTTTTCTGGCCGGGCGACTATACGACAAGCCGGACGGGTCCGGTCGCCGTCACCGTCAAGGATGCTCGTCCTCTCGCAATAGGGGCAAACGTAGGACTTGGGTGCGCGGTCGCACTTTTGGCATTTATTGAGAAACGAATAAATCGTAGTGCGCCGATTTTCGTAACTGCAATAACCACACCGCCACGCCATTTCGCTCGACGTTTCTTTCCGGCAATATTCGCAGGATTCAAAAACCGGGCGCGTAACCAAGCCACGGTTCAGCCGCTCTTTGAATTCACGTCTGCCTCTCAGGGATTGATTTTCATCCATTGTTCAACTTTCCCTTCAATTTTTGAACGTGGGGTCGAATATTTTTCGCGGGACCTGAGAATAATAGCATCTCGTCTGCCATGTCGGGTGCCCTGTTGTGGGAATGTCCTGCCTATAACAGGTTCCGTATCCTGTCCATCGGAAAGAAGCTTTGCACAGATTTCACCGTTACTCAGGCCCGAAAACTGACTGGCGTTATGCGTCTCCCCAAACGCCTGTTCAAACGCCTTGGCATCCTCATGGCCCACCCGAAAGACGACCAGTGACCCCACATTGCCCATGACCGCATCGGCAATGACAGGCTTCAACTGATTCAGGTATTGATGCGACAGCGTGAGGCAGAGGCGATATTTTCGGGCCTCCGAAAGAATGGAGGCGAACGAATCCGAGACGAATGACTGGAATTCATCGACTGAGAGGAAAAAATCTCGACGGTCGCCCTCCGGCACATCGGCGCGGGCCATGGCGGCAAGCTGGAATTGAGTCACGAGGAGCGCGCCCAGGAGGTTTGCCTTGTCCGCGCCGAGCTTTCCCTTGGAGAGATTGGCGATGAAAATTTTCCCGTTATCCATCATGTGCCGGGCATCAATGCGACTGCGCACTTGGCCGAAGATGTTGCGCAGGTGTGGCGACATGAGGAGTTGGCCCACCTTGTTCTGGATTGGGGCGACCGCCTCTTGAAGAAACCGGCTGTCATATCGTTCGAATTCATTGACCCAAAAAGAATGAACCATCGGATCTTTGATTTGCCGCACCACCCATGCCCGGTATTTCTCGTCCGACAGCATCCGCTGGATGCCAAGCAAACTCACGTTCTCACAATCGAGAATGGCCGCGACGGCGGCATACAAAATATATTCCAAGCGCGGCCCCCACGAATCACCCCAGATGCCTTTGAACGCACTCACGATGCCGGAGGCGACGAGATGCCTCCTATCCGCCGGCACCTGCCCAACAAGATTGATGCCGATGGGATGTTCCAGGTCGGACGGGTCGAAATAGACCACGTCCTCGGTGCGCCATCGGGGGATGTGGTCAAGGATATCGAGCGCCAAATCTCCGTGCGGGTCGATGATACCAACCCCGCGCCCTGCCTCAATGTCTTGCAGAAGCATATTTCGTAGCAGGGTTGTCTTGCCCGTCCCGCTTTTTCCGACGGCGTAGAGATGATGTCGCCTATCCTCACAGGAAAGAACAAGAGGCATTTCGTGCCCCAACCGCTCGCCTATGCCTAAGACAACGTGCTCGCTCATATTCCAATCGGGCCTCTACTCCGGCAGGGATCAACAAATCCCTAAACTACGCGCCGGCTTCTTCATGGCGGCGTGTAGTTTTATATTGGCGACATACGCTTGTAACGAGCCGCCAAGGTAATAGAGGCTCGGCTGGACACGAATTAGGGACGTTTCAGTAATTGGGGACATTATATCACAGCCAAACCGGCGCGACATACGCGTTGCTCCTTGTCGCGCGAACCCGTTCAAGACTCCGACCGTGTGTGTGAACCCGTGCCCGCCGGCAGCAGCCGGCACCGTCGCCTGAGCGACGGTTGAGGGAGGTTTCTGGAGAGCACCACATGCGTGAGCTGTGCTCTCCAGAAACCGACCGAAGTCGGGGGTGGAAGAAAACGGCGGAACCGCAGCGAAGTCCTTGCGGCACAAGGTTAATCTGGCACCGCAGGGCATCCCCACTGTGGGGAAGGGTGTGGGGAACCCCAATCAAGGACAATTCGCATTCGAAAAATGGGTTCGAAGATAGTCCACTAGCGTGCACCAATTAATACTTCGTGAGAATCCGTCGCCGTGAGGCAACGGGTTTTCGGCGAGGGCGGGCCGCACAGCGGCCAAGAGCTGAGAGGTAAAATCGTAGGGCGGGGCAAAATCCAGGGTGACTTTCTTTCGCGAAATCAGGCGGGCACTGCTCACGCCGACAGGCCACTCACATTGGCCTTGTTCCGATTTTTTGATAAGATGAATTCACATTGAAACATCAGAGCCATCCTCTCACGAATCGAGTTACACCTATGCCAAAACGCACCCGTAAACCTGTCGGTAAGGTAAAGAATCCCGCTGCCGTGGCGTTGGGGCGGATGGGTGGCCTTAAAGGCGGCAAGGCTCGTGCGCAAAGCCTCACAGCGGAAGAGCGCAGCGAGGCGGCGCGCAAGGCCGTCAATGCCCGCTGGCACGGGAAAGAGCGCACCTAAACCTCACCTGTTTTTTTCGAGGCATAAATACTTGCTTATACGTGAGCGGTCAGGTATAATTAGTAGTATCATAATTGGGATACAAATACCATGAGCCGATACATCATCTACATCCGAAAGAGCACCGACGAAACGAAGCGCCAAATCATGAGCCTCGACGCCCAGCGGCGGGAACTACGCGATTTTGCGAAGCGTGAGCGGCTTGTCATCGTGGAAGAGGTCGAGGAGTGCAGGACGGCAAAAGAGCCGGGCCGCCCCCTTTTCAACAGCGTGCTTGCACGCATTGAAAACGGTGAAGCCAACGGACTGCTCTGTTGGGACATCGACCGCCTGTATCGCAATCCCGTCGATGAGGGTCGTGTTCGCTGGATGTTACAGCGCGGCATCATCGCATCCATCCGAACCCCGAACCGCAGTTATTCTCCCGCTGATGCCGGGCTTCTCATTGCGGTTGAGGGCGGGCGGGCGACTGACTTCATTATCCACCACAAGCGCGACGTTGCGCGTGGCGTGCGGGAAAAATTGCTCGGCGGCGCGTGGCCTGCCGGGACAAAGGCTTTCGGCTACATCTACGACCACGACCAACACAACATCGTCCCTCATCCAAAACAGGCAAAAATCGTCGCGAAGATTTTCCAAGAATTCAGCGGCGGCAGGGACGGCTTAACAAAGGTTTCCGAACGGCTGGCCCAGTTGGGCGTCTTGGCCGCAAGCGGGAAACCATGGTCGAAATCGCAGGTTCACAGCTTTCTCAGCAATCGGCTCTACATGGGAGTGATGGTGTGGAACGGAGAGGTGTTTGAGGGCAAGTATCGCCCCATCGTCTCCCCCGAGCTTTTTGCCAAGGTCGCGGCAGCTCTCAAGGTGAGGAGCAAACCGCGCAGAACGCGCGTGGGGCACAACTTTCCCTTTTGCGGCCTCTTCCGCTGCACCTGCAATTCCATGATGACCGCGCAATGGGCCAAGGGAAACGGCGGCCTCTACCGCTACTACCGCTGCGTGCGCAAAAGCGCCCTCACTGACTGCTCCGAGCCGTATGTTCAGGAAAAAATCGTCGCGGACCAGTGCGCCGAAATATTGTCCGCGCTCGCCATCTCTCCGGAGGATGCAGCCTTTCTGCGCGACCTCATCGACCGGGACGCAGCGAAAAACGGCGAAGCCGTTGAAGCTGCCGCGTCCGAGGTCGGCGAAAGGCTCACAACCATTCAAAACAAACTCAATAAGCTCACGCGGGCCTATCTCAACGAAGTGCTCGACGAAGAAAGCTTCCAGGCCGCCAAGGCCGATCTCGTCACCGAAAAGGCGGCCTTGAAGCAGGAAAAAACACGTCTCCAGAAAACAGGCGCGAGTTACTGGATCGAACCAGCTAAGGAAGTCGTAAATACCTTAGAATCAGCCACAAGAATCCAAAGTTCGAAATCTCCACTGGAGATTTCGTCACTGGTTCAAAAAATCGGAACGAACCGCCTGATTTCGCGAAAGAAAGTCACCCTGGATTTTGCCCCGCCCTACGATTTTACCTCTCAGCTCTTGGCCGCTGTGCGGCCCGCCCTCGCCGAAAACCCGTTGCCTCACGGCGACGGATTCTCACGAAGTATTAATTGGTGCCCCCGGCCGGACTCGAACCGGCACGTCCTTACGGACAGGAGATTTTAAGTCTCAAGTGTCTACCATTCCACCACAGGGGCCAAACCAGCCCGCAGCTTGGACACGCCCGCCCGCCGTGGTCAACGCTGCGCCCGCCCGACAAATCTCCCGCAGATTGCGCGACGTCCCCTTGCCCCGCGCGGCACAATCCCCACAGTCGCCTCCGGTATGCCCACCCTCCCCCGCCTGCCCGCCTTGCTCATCGCCAGCCTTCTCGCGACCGCCTCGGCCCTCGGCCAGACGCGCGACGTCAAAAAAATCTACGCCGAACTCTGCGCCAACTGCCACGGCGCCTCCCTGGAGGGCGGCTCCGGCTCCTCGCTCATCATCGGCAAATGGAAACATGGCGGCGACGACGCCGGCCTCACCCAAAGCATCCGCGACGGCTACCCTCTTGCCGCCATGCCCGCCTGGGGTGCCGTGCTCTCCGATGCGGATATTCGAGGACTGGTCGTTTATATCCGCGAGCAAGGCGCCGCTTATGAGCGCAACCGCACCGTCTTCGCCAAGCCCGCAAATTCCATCACGGCCCAGAGTGAACTCTACCCCTACCGCCTTGAAACCGTGGCCGGGAATCTGAACGAACCCTGGTCCCTCGCTTTCCTTCCCGACGGACGCGCGCTCGTCACCGAGAAAAAAGGCGCGCTCCGGATCATCGAAAACGGCAAGCTGCTCGAAAAGCCCGTGGACGGCGTCCCTTCCGTGGACACCAACGGCCAGGCGGGCCTGTTCGACGTCGTCACCCATCCCGACTTCGCCCGCAACGGCTGGATCTACCTCTCCTTCGCCGATCCGCAAAAAAGCCCCGAGGGCCGCAATATCTCGATGACCCGCATCATCCGCAGCCATCTCCGCGACGGTGCGTTGGTGGACCAGGAAACTATTTTTCAGGCCCCGCTCGAAACCTACCGCCCCTCCGGCGGCCCCCACTTCGGCGGACGCATCACGTTTGACGGTAAAGGCCACGTCTTCTTTTCCATCGGCGAACGTGGCGCCAAGGAACACGCACAGGACCTCGCCCGGCCCAACGGCAAGATCCACCGCCTCGCCGACGACGGCAAAATCCCCGCCGACAATCCCTTCGTCAACACGCCCGGCGCCGACAAATCCATCTGGAGCTACGGCCATCGAAATCCGCAGGGCCTCGTCTACGACAAGGCGACCGGCAAACTCTGGGAAACCGAACACGGACCGCGCGGCGGCGACGAGCTCAACCTCATCCGCAAGGGCCTGAACTACGGCTGGCCGATCACCACCTACGGCATCGACTACGACGGCAGGCCCTTCACCTACCGGGACGCCAAGGGACAGCTCATCCCCTCCGTGACCACCAAGGAAGACATCGAGCCGCCCGCCACCTATTGGGTGCCCTCGATCGCCGTGAGCAGCCTCAACGTTTACGAGGGAAATCTTTTCCCGAAGTGGAAGGGCAACCTCTTCGCCGCCTCGCTCGCCGCCCAGGAACTGCGCCGCATCGAGGTCAAGGACGGCAAGGTCGTGCATCAGGAAATCATTTTCAAGGGAATCGGCCGTCTGCGCGATGCCATCACCGGTCCCGACGGCGCTCTCTACGTGCTGCTGCCCGACCGCGTCTCACGCCTGATTCCAGTTCCAGCCGACAAATAAGGCGAATCTCCGCCCTGCGCGCACAGGCCAACGGCCTCACTCGGCGGCCTGCTCTAGGACGACCGGATCAGACATCGGCGGCGGTGCGAGCATGCACTCTACCTTCACAGGGCCGGCGTTCACGCGACCGAAGATCGTGGTCAGCGCCGAGTTCGCGGCGTCGCGGCCCCGCGCGATCACCACGATGTGGTCCGGCGCGATCCCGTCGGTCGGATCAAAGAGATACCATTGCCCGCCGAGATAGGCCTCGAAGCACGCGTGAAAATCCATCGGCTCCAGCCCGACCGCATACCCGCCGACATATCGCGCCGGGATCGAAAGCGCCCGGCACAACGCGATGCAAAGATGCGCGTAGTCACGGCACACGCCCTTCTTCAACTGCCACACGTCCCAAGCCGAAGTCCGCGAATCCGTCGCACCCGGCGTGTAGACGAGATTGGCGTCCACCCAGCGGCAGATCTCGCGCACCTGCTCGACCCGATTGGAAATTTTCCCGAACAAATCCCAGGCGATCTGCGTGAACCGGTCGCTCTCGCAGTAGCGGCTGGGCAACATGTAGGTCAGCGTCGTAAGCGGCAGGCGGCCCGGATTGTCCGGCTTCACCTCCGGCGGCGCAAACGGACGCGACACCTCCACCGTGGCCCGATACTCGACCCGGAACGGCCCCGCCGGCGCCTCGATCCGGAACACCCGGTTGCCCTTGGACGTGGCCGTGCGCTCCAATGCCACCTCGGGCAAGACGCTGATGGTTTCCTCGCCCAGATGCTGATACGGGTCGCGGTTGGCGAGGATGTTGAAAGTAAAATTCGCGGTTGGCGTGAGCACGTCATACGAAAGCGTGCAGCCGACAAGGAGGTTCATGCGCCCGGCACCCTAGGGGAGCCGCTCCGCGACGCAATCGCGGAAGCCGCCCCCGCCACTCGCCTATTTTCAGCATTGGCCCGCCGGCGGTCCTGCTTAGAAAGGTCAACGCCTTCGCCTCCATGGAACTCCTGCTTTATCTTTCCCCGCTGTGGATCGTCTTTGAGGCCTGGCAACTGGTCGTCGCCGAGCGCTACCTCGGCATCAAACAGATCGAACAAGGCGTCGACCCGCGTTCGCGCGGCCCCAGTGAGCCGGTGGCTTTCCTTTGGAGCACGGGCATCTTTCTCTACTGGGCGTGGATGATCCTCATGCTCATCCCCGCGTCCGGGCGCATTCAGATCGTGTGCATGCTCGGCATTTCCCTGCTGGGATATTCGCTGCGCCGGAACTCCCCCCTCAAATGGATTCTCGTGATCCTCACCCTCGAAGGCGCCCTCCGCATCGGCTTGATGATCTCCATCCTCCGTGAGGCGTGGGGAAAACTGTAGGCTCCTCCACGCGCCCGTCCGCCCATGCCTTTCCCCGAGTTCACGCGACCATCGCCCAACTTCGCCGCCGCCCCCGCGCACGAACGCCTGGGCGTGTGTTTTCACCACAGCGTGATGCCGTTCGAGGAGACCATCGCGCACATGCTGCGCCCCGAAAGCCAGGTGAGTTACCACATACTCATCGCGCCCGACGGCACCCGCGCCCGCCTCGTGGCCGACCAGCACATCGCCTGGCACGCCGGCGCGTCGAGCTTTCAAGGCCGCACCCGCTGCAATGACTTCCTCCTCGGCGTGTCGTTCGCGGGCGATACCCGTTCAACTCCGCTCACCAACGAGCAACTCGCCAGCGCGCTCGACTGGCTCGCCCCGCGCTGGTCGCTCCACGGCTGGACATCCGCATGGATGACCGACCACCGTCAGATCGCCCCCGGACGCAAGGACGACCTTGATCCGTCCGAGTGGACGCGACTCATCGCCGCCATCCGAGAAAAATTTCCTCACGCCTGAAACCGCCGCGTCTCGCCCTTCGGCGCGGGCTCGGCGAACGACTGGCGAAAAAACTCCTGCGCCGCCCCGATCAGCTTGCCGCATTGCGAGTAGTTGCCCGCCCATGAATTCGGCAGCCGCAGCGCCTTGATCACGCCCTTTCCGATGTGGTCCGGAGCGTCGCGGTCCGGCACCAGCTCGACGGAAAACTTGGGATCATGGGTATGCACGACATAATGCCGCGTGCCCCCGTCCACCTCCCGCTCGATCCGCATGAAGTGCGCGAAATCCATTTCGGTATGCCCAACGTAGCCTAAAGCGGGCCGGACAAAATGAAAAAATCGGCTTTCGAATCGGAAGCCTTTCATCTTCCGCCTTGAGAATTCGCGCCGCGCACGCCACAAACGCCCCGTCGCGGTGCTCACCCTATGAACCTCCCTGAAGAAGCTCCGAAATTGCCCCTCGCCCCCTTCCTCGTCGGCGATGCCGCCCTCATCGCCACCGCCGTTTTTGTCGGCCGGTATTGCGCCGCCCCCATCGGCCCGTGGCCGCTCCTCGCCATCTCCCTCTGCGTGATCGCCGGCGCCGTGCTCGCCGCCATCCCCTTTGTCGTCAACTACGCCAAACGCCAGGACGCCGAGCTCACGGAACGCCAGAACCAGATCGCCGCCCTCGCCCGCACCACCGCCGAATCGGCCGAGCAGCTCAGCATCGCGGCCGCCAGCCTTCACGGCATCGCCGAGGCCTCCTCCGGCAATCTCAAGCTCATCGAGCAACTGCCCGCGCAGCTTCAGGATCACGTCAAAGGCCTCCAAAAGCAGCTCACCGAGACCGCGAAGTCCGCCTCCGCCTCGGCCAAGGAGGAAGCCACCCGCATTGACGCGGCCTCCGAACGCATCACCCGGGCCGTCGCCGATCTCGCCAAACTCGAAACGTCCACGCGCCAGCACCTCGCCGCCGTAAACGACGCGCTCGCCCAATTTCCCTCCCACTCCGAAAAGGCCGCCGCCAGGGCCGGACAGCAGGTTTCCGCAGCCGTGGCGTCCGCCCTCGCCGACTTCGAGCTGCACCTCGCCGCCTCCATGACCCGCGCGACCGCCCAAACCGAGCACGCCCAAACGGAATCCCCCCGGCGCAAACGCACCAAACACGCCCACGAGGAGACGCCCTCCACCGAGGAAACCCTCGCGGCCGAAACGCCCGCGCCCGCTTCACCGGCAGAATCGCCCGCGCCCACGTCTGCCCCCGTCGAAGAATCCGTCGCCACCACCGCATCCGAAGAAACACCCGTCGCCGCAGAACCCTCCGTCGAACCCGCGCCGACACCCGCCACCGCTCCCGCCACGGAAGAAACGCTTTCAGCACCCGCCAACCCTTCGCCCGAGGAAGTGCCCGTTTCCGAACCGCCCAAGCCGCGCGCGCCCCGCCAACCCAAGCCCTCCCCCTCCGACACAGGATTTGACCTGGGACTCGCCGTCGACGCCCCCGAAGCCGAAAGCGCCATCACCTCCGACGGCTTCACCCGCCTCGTCGCCACCGCCTACATCGGCATCGGCAACAAACTCTTCATCCGCGGCGAAGGCCCCGGCCTGAGTTGGGAAAAAGGCGTCCCCCTCCAGTTTGTCTCCATCGGCAAATGGCGCTGGGAAACCGCCGACGCCACCGCACCCATCAGCGCCAAGCTCTATAAAAACGACCAGACCGAATGCACCTCGGTCGGCACGCTCACTTTGGAACCCGGTCACCAGCACGAGGTGAACGCAGGCTTCTAGTTTTCGGCGTTTTCACCTTTCCCGAGCGATTTCGGGCCAATTCCGTCCAAACGTATTTTTAGCAAAATATGGGAGGCTAAATCCGGGTATTTGTGATAGGGTTTTTCCATGAAAACGATACTCACCCCTGTCGATTTTTCCCAGGCCACGCGCGATGTCGTTCAGGCGACCGTCAACCTCGCTTCCCCCCTCGGCGCCCATGTCCTGCTCCTCCACAGTCTCCAGCCGCCGCTGATCACCACCGACTACGGCATCGGCATCGAGGTCCTGCATGAGACGCTCGCCATAAACGAGAAAGCCGCCGTCCGTCAGCTCGAGCATCTTAAAAAATTGCTCACGGCCAAAGGCCTCGTGGCCGACACCCTGCTCGTCAACGGACTGGCCGCGCCCAATATCATCGACCAGGCCGTCAGCCTGGGTGCCGACTACATCATCCTCGGCTCGCACGGCCATACCGCCTTCTATGATCTCCTTGTCGGCAGCACCACCCACATGGTGCTGAAAAAGGCGCCTTGCCCGGTCATCGTCGTGCCCATCACCAAAAAGAAGCCGGTCAAAAAACGCTGATCGACCCGCCTTACGGCAAAAAACGCGTCGTCCACTCGGGGCGCGACAGCGGCCTTGGTTTCCATCGCCCGAAGATCGCATAGCGGCAACGCGCGACGCCGCGATAAAACGGATCGCGCCATCCCGTCGGCAGCACGCGCAGGCCGCTTAAAACCCGCCCGACTCCGCCCACTTCACGGAGCGCCGCGAGCACCGCATCGGTCCGGAGCAGATGGCCGCCCTGAGCGCGGCTCGTCCAGTCCGGCACCAGCACCATGCTGTCAAAATCATCCGTCGGCAGTCCATGCATGCGCAGATAGGCCTGCGCCGTCGGCCCCTGCAAAGGCGCGAAACGCAACCGTGCCCGCCGGTCGAGCCACAGCAGCAGCCGCACGCACCGGTTGCACAACCCGCACTCCGCGTCGAAAAACAGCACCGGCCCTCGGCCATCATCGGTGGCGGGAGCGGGCGGCAAGGTTGTCATGAGAAAACGACGGGGCGGGACACCATCGCCCAGCCCTTCGTCGGGCGCAAAAGAAAAGGCCCCGGACCGAATCCGAGGCCTTGCGATGTAGGAGCCCATTTATGGGCGATGGCTGCCGCGTTTCCTGTTTCACGCATCGCGCATAAATGCGCTCCTACACCGGACCGTGCATCAAACCTCGTTCAACCCACGGCGATCCTGCGCGGCTTGAGCGCCTCGGCCTTGGGCAGCGCGACACGCAGGACGCCGTCGCGGAGCTCGGCCTTGATCTTGTCGATGTCCACGGCGTTGTCGTGCATGAGCACCAGTTCGTAGGCGGCGTCGGACGACTCGCGGTAAAGCGCGGTCCACGCCTCGGGCTGTTTCCACTCGCGGCGACCGGTGATGGTGATCGCGCCGGACTCGGCCGAGAGTTCAAGTCCGTCCTTGGCGACGCCGGGAAGATAGACCGTAAGGGCGTAGCCTTCGTCGGTCTCGGCAAGGTCATGGACGGGCTTCAGCGTCGAAGCGGACTCGCGCGGGGCGACCGGCGCCGCGGAGCGGGTGAACGAGGGGACAAGGGAAGTTAACAGTGACATGGTGATGATCTCCTAGGTTGAGGTTGGGTGCTTAGTTGACCGCGACGGTGACCTTGCGCGGCTTGGTTTCCTCGCGCTTGGGCAGGGTGACGGTGAGGACGCCGTTTTCGTAGGCGGCGCTGATTTTCTCGGTTTGGACGGCGGCATCCGGCACGCTCACCGAGCGGTTGAGCGCAAAGGACTCCTCGCGCTCGCCTTCACGGGTTTTGCGGGCGGCACGGATGTTGAGGTAGCCATCGACCAGTTCGACGCCGATGTCGGCGCGGTCGATGCCCGGCAGCTCGGCGCGGACGTAGGTGTTGTCCTTGTCCTCGTAAAGATCGACCGGAAACCGGCCGGTGGGCGAGGCGCCCGCGAAGTCGCCAAGCGCGGATGCGAACAGCCTGTCGATCTCGCCCTCCAAACCCGACCACGGGCTGCGCGAAGGGACGACACTGCGATAGGACGGATAGTTGTAACGAACGATTCTCATGGTGATGTTCTCCTTTGGATTGGGTTGATGATGGGAATGCCTGACTTAATCCCCATTCGCATGACGGATGCCGGACCTCGGCCTCGAGATAAGTCGGCAAAAGACGGCCACTTAAGATTCCGCGTTCCGATCCGTTGGGAAATTTTGGCCGCCGGTGTGACGTCTCAACCGGGAAAAACCGTCGCGCTCGCCGGTGAATTCGTTCCATGCTGGCATATTCGTCCGCAAACCCATCCATGAGCTTCGATTTCGACACCATCCCGCAGCGCCTCGGCACCGACTCGCAAAAGTGGCAGAAATACGCCGGCCAAGACATCCTACCGCTCTGGGTGGCCGACATGGATTTCCGTTCGTCGCCCGCCATTTTAAAGGCGCTGCACGACCGCGTGGAGCACGGCATCTTCGGCTACGCCCGCCCGACGAAAGCCACCGTTTCCGCCGTGGTCGACGCCCTCGCCGCGCGCTATGGCTGGACCATTGATCCGGCGTGGCTCGTCTGGCTTCCCGGCCTCGTATGCGGCCTCAATGTCACCTCTCAGGCCTTCGCCCAGCCCGGCGAGGAAGTGATCTGCCTCACGCCGGTTTATCCGCCGTTCATGACCGCTCCGAAGAACAGCGGACGAATCTCCGTCTCCGTGCCCTTCGCGCTCAACTCCGCCGCCCGTCGATGGGAGATCGATTGGGACGCGCTGGAAAAGGCCGTCACCCCGCGCACCAAACTGTTTTTCCTGTGCAATCCGCACAACCCGCTGGCCCGCGTCTTCCGCCGCGAAGAACTGGTGCGCCTCGCGGAGTTCTGCGCCCGCCACGACCTGATCCTTTGTTCCGACGAGATCCACTGCGACCTGATCCTTGATCCGGCCTTGCCCCATCTGCCCACCGCGCTCGTCGCGCCTTCCCACGCCGCGCGCACCATCACGCTCATGGCGCCGAGCAAGACCTACAACGTCCCCGGCCTCGGCACCTCGTTCGCCATCATCCCGGACTCCGCGTTGCGCACCCGCTTCGTGCGCGCCACCGCCGGCATCGTGGCCGAGGTCACCACGCTCGGCTTCGCCGCCTGCGAGGCCGCCTACCGCGACAGCGAATCATGGCGGCAGGAACTGCTCGCCACCCTGCGCGGCAACCGCGATTTCCTTCTCGATTTCATCGCCCGTGAGCTTCCCGGCGTCAGCGTCGAAGCTCCCGTTGAGGCCACCTACCTCGCGTGGCTCAACGTCGAGAAACTCGGCCTCGCCGATCCCATCGCCCACTTTGAAAAACACGGCGTAGGGCTGAGCGATGGTGCGTTCTTCGGCTCGCCGCGCGGCCGTCACGTGCGGATCAACTTCGGTTGCCCCCGCGCCACGCTGATCGAGGCCTTGCGGCGGATGAAAGCCGCGCTCGCCGCGCGTTGATCAATCCGCCTTTTTCAGCAGGTCCGCCACGGTCGCGAGCAGCACCTCGCCGGAAAACGGCTTTTCAAGGACGCCGTGGGCGCCGAGTTTTTTGGCGACCGTCAGATAGTCGCCGACTCCGATCATGCCTCCGCCTGACATCACGAGCACACGGCAGTTGGAGCGGCTCTTTTTGACGGCGGCCAAAAGCTCCAGTCCGTCGCCTCCCGGCATGAGCATGTCGGTGATGACGAGATCAAATGGCTGTCCGGCCAGAATTTTGATGGCCTCCTGCCCATCGGCTGCGCACACCACACGGTAACCGGCCGCCTCCAGCACAAACGTCGTGATCTCGCGGATGTCGGGATCATCATCCACCACCAGCAGCGACTTGGAGGAACTTGGGGGGTTGGCGTCGCTCACTGGGGACAGGCTTTCGTTTGGCGGGAAAATTGCAAGCATGGCGAGACATGATCGCCGCTTGCGGGAAGCGGCTCCCGGCCTATGACTTGACGTCAACCGCCATGCGCATCGGTCCGCATACGCTCTCGTCAAACCTCTTCCTGTCTCCACTGGCCGGTTACACCAACCTGCCCATGCGGCTGACGTTGCGCGAACTCGGCGGCCTCGGCTGGGCCACGACCGACCTCGTCAACGCCCGCTCCCTGATCGAGAGCAACCGCACCGCCCTCAAGCTTGTCGAGAGCTGCGCGGAGGACCGGCCGCTGGCCATTCAACTCTTCGGCTCGGTTCCGGAAGAAATGCGCGACGCCGCCGTGAAGTGCGAGGCGATGGGCGCACAGTCCGTCGACATCAACATGGGCTGTCCCGTGAAGAAGGTCGTCAAGGTCGGCGGCGGCTCGGCGATGATGACCGAACTGGACAAGACAGCCGCCCTCGTGCGCGGCATGATCGACGCGGTGAAAATCCCGGTCACCGCAAAGATGCGCCTCGGCTGGGACGACGACAACCTCACCGCGCCCGATCTCGCGCGCGTGCTGGAGGACGTGGGTGTCGCCGCGATTTTTGTGCACGGGCGCACGCGGGCCCAGGGTTTTGCCGGACAGGTCAACCTCGCCGGCATCCGTTCCGTGGTGCAGGCGGTAAAGACCATTCCCGTGATCGGCAACGGCGATGTGACCACGCCCGAAGCCGTAAAACACATGCTCGACGAGACCGGCTGCACGGGCGTCTCCATCGGTCGAGGAGCGTTTTACGATCCGTGGATTTTCCGCCGCTCCGACCACTACCTGCGCACAGGCGAGCTGCTGCCCGAACCGGCGTTCGAGGAACGCGTGCGCGTGATGCGCCGGCATTTCGAGCGGTATTGCGAATTTTACGGCGAGGAAAACGGCGCGAAACATTTCAGGAAGGTCGCGCCGTGGTATGCGAAACGGTTCGGCCCCGCGCGGCCGTTCAAGGTCAAGATCATCACCATCACCTCGCGCGCGGATTTCGAGGCGGCGGTCGCTGAGTATCTGGAATGGCGCAGGCAATTCTGCGACGAGCGCGGAGAACTGCGTCCGCAATACCGGCCCGGCCCGATGGTGGCGTCGTTCATGCGCGATCCCGACGATCCGGTTTTCTCACGGGAATCCATACCGGTTCCCAAGGGCCCGGTGGAAACGTGGTAGACCCGCGCCGACGAAGAGAACCGCAGACCGGCGGCCTAGTAAGATTTGCCCGTTATAGCCCCGGACCGATCCCGGAAGAAAAACTGCTTCTGCTCGACATCCAAGTGGTCGAAGACGATGCCGCGGGCGGAATCAATCGTGTCCCCGGGACGCACGAGCAGTCCATTGACGATGGCGCGGGGGGGAGAACTGTTGATCACACCCGAAATTTTAACCGCATCTACCCAGACAAGAAAATCCGTGCTCGGCTGGGGCGCCACGCGGACCGGAGCGGGCTGCGGCTTGACCGGCACCGCGACGGGAGGGGGCTGAACCACCGGCAGCGGTGCGGGCGGGGTTTGAACGACGGGCGTTACCGGCACTACGGGAGCTTTCGGCACGGGTGGCGCAACCACGCCAGGCGCAGGCTCCCTGGGGGCAACGAGAACAGGTGCCGGTGCCGCAGGCGGGGGCGCCGTGAGCATGCGAAACGCATAGTAACCGCCTCCCAGCACCAACAGGAACACGACACCCAAACCCACAAGACGACCTATGCTCAGGCCGGATGCCCGCTCCGGCGGTTTGAAAGGCACACCCGGCGGGGCAACCAGAATTTCCCCCAAAATTCCTCCCTCACCCGGGGTATCCGTTTTCAGGACCGCCAGAGGCTTTAGCAGCGGCACCGAAGCAACCGACGCGTCGCCCATTTCCGCCGGCGGAACAGGTGGTGGCAACGGAGGGGGAGCCGGGACAACATCCTTAAGATCGGAAACCGGAACGGGAGCCGGCGCTGCGGGCATGGGCACCGGTTCAGCCGAAAGAGTGCCGGAGGCTGCCAACGGCTTGAGCTTCAGCCGTGGAATTTCGCCATTGTCCGCCACAGGGTCGGGCGGTGCCAAGACCGGGAATGGTTGCACGACCGGCGCAGACGGGAGCTCGGGCGAAAGCGCCGGCGTCGCCGTTTCAGGTTCGGCTTCAACCGTGAGCTTCGGTTTGAGGCGCAACCGCATCGCCGGCTCGGACTCAACGGGCGCCACGGGAACGACCGGCGGGGGTGGAGTGACCGGAGCGGCCGGCGGTGGAGACGCAGCAGCCTCTTCGCTTCGTGCGCGTGGCCGAAGACGCAGGGGAGGAGGCTGGGGCTCGTCGCTCATAGGGTGTCTCGTCGATAGCAACTTTTCCCAAAGGCGAAACCATATTTTCACCTAAAACCGGATACCCCGGCTTTAGTTGCCTCCGGCGGACACGCGAGGCGGCTTGATTTCGAGCAATTCGACCTCGAAGACCAGGGTGGCATTGCGCGGGATCACCGGCGGCTGTCCGCGGGCGCCGTAGGCGAGCTCGCTCGGGATCACCAGCAGGCGCTTCTCCCCTACTTTCATCAATTGCAGGCCCTCGTCCCAGCCCTCGATGACTTCATGCCGTCCGACACGAAACGTAAAAGGGGCACGATTGAGGTTCTGGTCGAACACCCTGCCATTGAGCAGCGATCCCTTGTAACGCACCACCACACTGTCGCCCGGCTTGGGCATGGCACCCGTGCCGGGACTGAGCACCAGCGTGCGCAGCCCGGTGGACGTGCGCTGCACGTCGGGCCACTGCTTCGTGATGATTTCGAGATCCTCCATGGGAAATTTCTCCCGCTGCGCGTGCAGCGCAAGCGGAGCGATCAACAGAAGGCCCCAGAGAGGAAGGCGAAGGAAACGCATGGATTGAATGAGAAAGACGCGAGCAGTTCTCCACGAAGAGACGAGGCGGTCAAAACTTCTTCGCCGCCCCGATAGGGTTAACGTTGGCCGCGAAAACCGCCGCCCCCGCTACGATTTCCTCCGCCACCCTGACGTCCGCCACCTCCGCCACCACCGCCGCCGCCAAATGAGCGGCCTTGCTGCGGACGACCGCCGCCACGCTGATTCTGGCCCTTCTTGGGATAGGAGGGATTCACCACGAACGGCTGGTAAGGGAAACCTTCGAGGCGCAGCTCGGGAATCTTCGCGCCGATGAAGCGCTGGATGTCACGGATGTCGTCGGCGTTTTCCGGCGAGACGAGCGTGAACGCGTCGCCCACGGCCATCGCGCGGCCGGTGCGGCCGATACGATGCACATAATCTTCCGGATTCTCCGGAACGTCGTAGTTGATGACATGCGTCACGCCGGCGACATCAATACCGCGCGCGGCGATATCGGTCGCGACCATCACCTCGTATTTACCGCTCTTGAAGCCGGCGAGCGCCTCGATGCGCTGGTTCTGCGAACGATTCGCGTGCAGGACGGCAACGGTGTGCTTGGCCGACTTGAGACGCGCGGCAATCTTGTCGGCGCCGTGCTTGGTGCGGCTGAAAATGAGCACGCTTTGGAAGTCGGTTTTTTCGAGAAGGGCGACGAGCAGGTCGAACTTCTGCGCCCAGGCGACCGGATAGAGCGCGTGGTTGACCGACTGGTTGACGGAGCGGTTGACGCCGCACTCGACGCGCTCGGGATTCTTCAGGGCAAACGAGGCGACGGCGGCGATCTCGGGCGGAACGGTCGCGGAGAAAAACAAGGTCTGGCGGGCCTTCGGGCAGCGGGCGATGATGTCCTTGACGACGGGCAGGAAGCCCATGTCGAGCATGCGGTCCACTTCGTCGAGGACGAGTATCTCGATGGTTCCGAGCGAAAGCTCGCCGCCCTTGATGTAGTCCATCAAGCGGCCGGGCGTGGCGGAAATCACATCGACGCCTTTTTTGAGCTCGTTGCGCTGGGCACCGTAGCCGACGCCGCCGAAAAGGGCGACCGTGCGGAGATCGGTGAAACGGGCGAAGTCGCGGAAAGCGGTTTCGACCTGCGCGGCGAGTTCGCGGGTGGGCTCAAGGATGAGCACGCGGGGCGCGCGGGCATGGGCGCCGAGTTTGGAAAGAATGGGAAGGGCGAAAGCGGCGGTTTTGCCGGTGCCGGTCTGGGCGGATGCGATGAGATCGCGGCCGGAGAGCACCACGGGAATGGCGCGGAGCTGGATGGGAGTCGGGTCGGTGTAACCGGCGGCGACGACACCGCGCATCACGGACGCGGAAAGATTGAGTGCATTAAAAGGCATGGGAATGAATCGTTGCGAAGAAGGAATCCGACCAAGTGTCGGTAGGGGCCGGTCTTCGAACGGCCCAAGGCCCGCCCGGAAGCAAAACCCGCATGCGGGCGCTTCCTGAACGTGCAAATTCGTAAAAATGAAAAAGGGCGAAGCGCGATTAGGCGCTTCGCCCTCGAAAATCAGATCAGCCGTTTAGGCCGAAGTCAGATTAGTAACGGCGATCGCCGCCGCCGGAGCGGCCGCCACCACCGAAACCGCCACGGCGATCGCCGCCGCCGCCGCCGAAGCCGCGACCGCCGCCACCGCCGCCGCCGAAGGAACGGCCAGCGCCTTCCTCTTTCGGACGGGCTTCGTTAACCGTGAGAGCGCGACCGCCGAGATCGGCGCCGTTCAGCTTCTCAGCAGCGACTTTCGCCTCTTCGGGCGAGCTAAAGGTGACAAAAGCGAAACCGCGGGGGCGGCCGGTCATTTTGTCCATGGCGACGTAAACGTCGGTCACGTTACCGAATTGACCGAAAGCCGAGCGGAGCTCGTCTTCGGAGGTCTTGAAGGACATGTTGCCAACGTAGAGTTTGGAACTCATAGTGATGATTCGTCGATCCCCGTCTGCTGCCAGTCCGTTCCCGACTATCGGGTTTCAAATCATCCCGGGACCAATGCCCCACTGACGACTCACCAGTTCCTGTCATCTAACGTTTCTCTGACGATGAAGTCGCCAACAACGACCGCTAACTGCCTAAACGCAAGAAAAATCGCGACATCCGCATTTGACCGCCCCGGCACTGGAGCATCCAAGCCCCGATGGATTGAGGAGTTGCAGAACCGTTGACTAGGGCCTCGTTCATCGCAAAACCCTCACGGCATCATGCCTTTCGCTCCCGGTCTCCGTAGTTGTTACTCCATGGTAGGCGGCCTTGTTTATTTCGGGCGGATGCTCGACAAGATCCGCCTTCACGCCTCCGGCAAGCTCCCCACCGATTACCACGCGAACCTCGGCATTGGCTTCGACGGCCGCACCTGCGGCTTCCTCGGCATCAGTTATGATTCCCTTAAAACACGCGTGCTGGCCGGCGGCTGTGACGAGGACGTCCTCGCCTGGGCTTATCAACAAGGCGGCCCGCGCTCCGACGACGACCGCTACCGCTGGAATCGTTTCATGATGAAGATCGGCTGGCGCGACGACCGCACGCCCGTCCTACATGACCGCATCGCCGCCTACGGCCTCGCCGGAAAGCCCATCGAGACCTTTTTCGACATCAACGAATTCGACGAAGGCCGCGATCCCGTGGCGACCCGTGCATGGGAACTCAGGGAACCGCGCGTCATCCTTCTCATGGGCGTGTCCGGCAGCGGTAAAACCACCGTCGGCCGCCTGCTCTCGCAAACCCTCGGCTGGCGGTTCACCGACGCGGACGATTTCCACCCGCCGGCCAACGTCGCCAAGATGTCCGCCGGCCAACCCCTCACCGATGAAGACCGCGCGCCGTGGCTCGCCGCCCTCCGCGCCCACATCGACGCCCGCCTCGCCGACGGCGAAAACACGATCATCGCCTGCTCCGCCCTCAAACAAGCCTATCGCGACACGCTCATCACGGACCCCGGCTGCGTAAAACTCGTCCACCTCCACGGTTCGCGCGAACTGCTCCGCGCACGCCTGCTGCAACGCCCTAATCATTTCATGAAGCCGGCCCTGCTCGACAGCCAGCTCGCCGATCTCGAGTCGCCCGCCTACGCGCTGGTCGCCGACATCACGCAATCTCCCGGAGAAATCGCCGCATTAATCGGTCGCACCTACGGCCTGTGCCCGCCACGCTGATCCTACAACCTCCCGCTTTCGCCACCCCATGCACGACTATACCGCCGCCGTTTACCCGGTGAACGACCAGCTTCTCTCAACGCGCGATCTTCTGACCCGCTTCGTTGATCCCGAACACCACATCAACGGTCTTTCACGCTTCTCCGACCTGCATCTCAAAACAGGAGAACTCGTCACCTACCGTTACGACGGCGACCTCGCGCCCATTCTGGGTGCCGTCCCCCTGACCCGCGAAATGTGCGAGCGGCTGGTTTTTCCCCTCCTCAACCCCAAGCAGATCGAGCTGATCCAGGCCGATCCTCCCACCGACATAGACGCCTCCTGGGAATGGCCGGAGCACAAAACCAATTTCCGCCTGAACGTGTTCCATGACCGCGACGGCCTCTCGGCCGTGTTGCGCGTGTTGCCCACCAACATCCCCGAGGTGGACCAGATCGGCTTTCCCAACGACCGCGTCTGGCAGGAAATCTGCGGCCTCAGCCAGGGTCTCGTGCTTGTCACCGGCCAGACCGGCACCGGCAAGTCCACCACCATCGCCGCGATGCTCAAGCAGATCAACCGCACCCGCCGCGTGCGCGTCATCACGCTCGAAGACCCGATCGAATACATCCTGAAAAGCGACCAGGCTCTCTTCTCCCAGCGCGAGGTCAACCGTCACGTCGGCAGCTTCGCCCAAGGCCTCCGCAGCGCCCTGCGCGAAGACCCCGACATCATCTACGTCGGCGAAATGCGCGACCCCGAGACCGCCGCCCTCGCCCTCACTGCCGCCGAAACCGGACACCTCGTTTTCTCCACCCTCCATACCCGAGACACCCGCAGCGCCGTCACCCGCATCATCGACATGTTTCCCGCCGAGCGCACCAAGGAGGTCGCCACCCAGCTTTCCCTGAGCCTCCACAGCGTCATGTGCGGCCGGCTCCTCTCGCGCGTCGGCGGCGGTCGCATCCTCGCGATGGAAGTCCTCAAAAACACCACGCCCATCGGCAACCTCATCCGCACCGGAGCCGTTCACCAGATCCAGTCGCTCATCGAGACCGGCATGAAGGACGGCATGAACACCCTCGACCACCACCTGCAGCTCCTCCTGAACTCCGGCGAGATCACCCGCGAGGAGGCGCTGCTTGCCGCAAACGACCCCGCCGCCTTCCCCCCGCCGCCCGTCGCACCCGCCAAGAAAGGCTGGCTGGGAAGGTGAAAAATACGTTGTGCGAACGCATGGCCTTCCACTTGCTCCCTGACAGTTCACGCACGGCATGAAACCCAAGAAAAAGAAGAGCTACACCGTTTATTTCGCCAGCGAGCTCTTCAGCTTGAAGCATCTCATCGGCAACGCCTATCTGGCCGAGGCCATCTACGAGAAATCCCACGGCAAATACCTCTGCGTCCTGCCGCAAAACATCGAGCAGCGCCGCACCACCGCCCGCGCCATCCGCGACCACGACCTGCGCACGCTTCTGGAATGCGACCTTGGCCTCTTCAACTACGACGGCACCGAGCTCGATTCCGGCACCGTCGTCGAGTTCATGTTCGCCAAGTTCGCCGACATCCCCTCGGTCATCCTTCGCAGCGATTTCCGCAACGGCGGCGACCAGGCGGGCGACCCGTGGAATCTCATGACGAGCTTTTATCCGCGCACCGCCAACGTCGTGGTCAACAGCATCGGCCTCTACAAGGGCTCGATGCAGCGCCGCCAAAGCGCCGCCCGCCGCAAACCGCTCGACGAGGTCGTGCGCCTCGCCGCCCAGCACAGCTCGGCCGACGCCCAGGCCATGTGCGAACAGATCGCCGCCGCCTGCGTGCGCGCGCTCGACAAGGTCGTCGCGACCGAACCCGTCATGCCGCGCTACGTGCGCGAGGAAGTTTACCACTGGCTCGCCCTCATGCCCGGCGCCAAGGGCAAGCTCAAGGAGCTCCGCCGCAAGATGGAAGACATCCTAGAACGCAAGGTGGAGCGCGATCTGCTCTGAACGGAGGCCCCATGCTGCACGTCCTGAATCATCCGCTCGGCGCGCACATCCTCACCCACCTGCGCGACCGCACGACCCACCCGGCGACGTTCCGCACTCTCGCCTACCAGGTCAGCCTGCTCCTCGCGCTGGAAACCACCCGCGATCTCGCCACCCGCGACCACCTCATCGACACCCCGCTTGAAGCCACTGTCGGCCGCGTGCTCGCCCGCCCCCTCGCGGTCGTGCCCATCCTCCGCGCCGGCCTCGGCATGGTGCAGCCCTTCACCGATTTGTTTCCCGACGTGAGCGTGGGCTACGTCGGGCTGGAGCGCGACCACGTCACCGCCGTCGCCCGCAGCTACTATCAAAAACTCCCGCCCCTCGCCGGCAAACGAGTGATCGTCGTCGATCCCATGCTCGCGACCGGCGGCTCCGCCGTGCAGGCGCTCGACGTCCTTCGCGCCCAGGGCGCCGAGGAAATGGTTCTCGTCTGCATCGTCAGCTCCCCCGAAGGCGTGCGCGCCGTCGAGGCCGCCCACCCTTCCGTGCCGATCTTGACCGCCGCGCTCGACCGCGAGCTCAACGCGAAAAAATACATCCTCCCCGGCCTCGGCGATTTCGGCGACCGCCTCTACGGGACATAAGGGAGGGCGCGTTATCCCTAACGCGCCGCGCCAGCCGGCACAGGCCATTCAATCCGGCGGATTAAGGATAATCCGCCCTGCCCGCCTCACACCCCGCGCAGCGTCGTTCCTTCCGACCAGTGCGGAAGCACCAGCACTTCCCGGCGCACCGCCGGCGTGCCGCGCTCCCCTCGCAGCATCAACCCGTGCATCAGCTCCACCGCCGCGTGCCCCACCTCGTCAAGATGCTGCGAAATCCCCGTCGCCTCCGGCTCCGTCGAAAAATCCCGGTTTAACAAAACCACGCCGGCCTCCCCGGGGACGCGCACACGAATCGACGCCAGCCACTCGATCACGCGGGCGTCGTTGCTCACGACCACCTCGGGACGTTCGCGCCTGAACCAGGCCGCAAATCCCCGCTCGTCCAACACATCGGGCAAACAGGGACGCACCGCTTCGAACCAGGCTTTCGGCATGTGCCACTCCTTGGCCAGCGCCCCCAGCCACTCGAAGCGCAACCGGCGCTCCGTCTCCATATTCTGGACCAGCCCCACTTTTCTCACGCCGCGCAAGCGCAACTGCTCGCACACCAGATTCATCGCCGCGAACGCATCCGTGCCCGCCCGATGCCAGCCTTCTTTGAACGGCGGATTCCCCACCGCCACCATGGAATAACGCGACCAGTCCAGCAGCGGCATCCCCGGCGGCTTGTCTCCGTCAAACGGCAGCACGATCAGTCCGCTTACCCCCCTCCCCGCCAGCACCCGGTCCGGGGTTTTCCACGCGGTCAGATCCCGCTCCAATTTCAACTCGACCAGCACATACCCAAAACGCACCGCCGCCGCCCGCATCCCGTCAAGACAGGCTCGCAGCCATCCCGACGTTTTCGTATCTCCCCAACGCTCGTCAATGATCACGCCCAGGTTTGCCGAAGCCCGCCGTTGACTGCGCCGCGCGACCAGCGCCGCCAGCACGGGATCCGGCCGGTAATTCAGCTCCGCGGCCGCGTCCCTGAGTCGCTTTTGAGTGGCGAGGGATATCTCGGGGCTCCCGCGCAGTCCCATGCTCGCCGCCGCCCGGCTCACGCCGGCCCGGCTTGCCACATCGGCCAGCGTCACCGCGTTCGCCGCCGGACCGACCCTGCTCTTGCGCGATGTATTCGCCATCCGCGCATGTTTACTGAATAGGTTCAGTAAGGCAAGGCTTCCAACGGCCGGGATCCATCCGATCATGGCTGTGTTCCTCAAAAACATGCCCTTCACCCCACATGTCCCCGTCTCATGGGACGATCCGGAGCTCAACAAAATCATCGACCGGCGCATCGAGCGCACCCGCAAGACGGACTTCCTCGTCCGCATTGTGAATGCCGAGGGCTCCCCCGTGCCGGGAGTCGGGGTTCACGTCCGGCAAACCGGCTCCTCATTTCACTTTGGAGCCAACCTCTTCATGCTCGACGGCTATCCTTCGCGCGAGCTGAACACCCGCTACGAACAACGCTTTCTCGACCTCTTCAACGCCGCCACCGTGCCCTTTTACTGGGAGGGGATCGAACCGGAAAAAGGGGTGCGCCGCTTTTCCGCGGACAGCCCTCCGGTCACTCGCCGCCCGCCTCCCGACCGGTCGGTCGCATTCTGCCAAGAACACGGACTGCGCATGCACGGGCACGTCCTCGTGTGGGACCATGCGCAATTCAGCATCCCCTCATGGATGCCGGACGATCTCCACGGGATGATGGTCTTGTGGGAAAACCATGTCCGCGAAATCGGCGAACGCTACGGCTGCGCGATCAAACGCTGGGATGTCGTCAACGAGGTCGTTCCCGACCGTGGCATGCCCATCTCGCGCCCCATGCCCGCCGGCTACGCCCGCACCGCCTTCGCCTGGGCCGAACGTCACCTGCCGGCCGACTGCCAGCTCGACATCAACGAACTCAGCGACGTCTGGCACGGCCTCATGCCCCGCTACGTCGATTTGATCCGTCACCTCGTCGCCGACGGCGCACGTGTCGGCGGCATCGGGCTGCAATGTCACCTCTCCGGTGACGAAGTCACCGCCACTCTCGCCGGCAAACGCTACCGCCCCTGCGACATCCTGGCGGTCCTTGATGCAGCCGCGGCCTTTGGCGTGCCCGTTCACATCAGCGAGATCACCGTGCCGCCGCCCACCAACGACGCCGCCGGACAGAAGCGGCAGGCGCAAGTCGCGTATAATTTTTATCGTCTTTGGTTCAGCCATCCCGCCGTCACCGGCATCACCTGGTGGAATGTCCCGGATGGAGGGCATGCGGCGAATGAACCCGGGAAACGGTTCGCGGGCATCATCGATCAGAACCTCCAGCCCAAGCCCGCCTACCTCGCGTTGCGGGATCTCATCCACCGCGAATGGCGCACGCAGACCGAGGGAGTGACCGACGCCGACGGCTGTTTCCGGTTCCGCGGCTTCCACGGCACCTACCTGATCCGCACCGAGTCCGGCAACCAAGACTCCGGCCCCCCATCCGCCATCACTCTCGAACCCGGAAAAACCACCTCCCAAATCACCCGTCCATGAAAATCATCGACCTCAAAGTCCGCACCGTCGCCATTCCGCTGACCTGCCAGCTCCGCCACAATACCGGCGTCCATCCCGGCTACTTTCTCCGGACCATCCTGGAGCTGATCACTGACGAAGGCATCGTCGGCCTCGGAGAGGTCGGCGGCGGCGACCAACGCGGCGCCTTGCTCAAGCTCAAGCCGCGCATCGTCGGCCTCGATCCCTTCCATCTGGAGACGATCAAATTGAAAGTGCTGCGCTCGATCTACTACATGTCGAACGCTCGCCTCTACGCCGCCATCGAAATGGCCTGCCTCGACATCATGGGCAAGGCGACCAACCGCTCGCTCAGCGATCTTCTCGGCGGCTCCGTGCGCGACGCCATTCCGATGATCGCCTACCTGTTCTGGCGCTACGACCGCCCTCGCGGTGGCGACGACACCCGCGCCGAAGATCTCGCCGACTGGTGCGTCGAGCTCCACGAAACCCTCGGCGTCAACGCCATGAAGCTCAAAGCCGGCGTGATGGACCCCGATGAAGAAGCCCGCGTCCTTGAACTCTGCCGCGAACGGCTCGGGCCCCGCTTCGGCCTGCGCATCGATCCCAACGGCGTCTGGTCCGTGCCCACCGCCGTCCGCATCGGACGCCGTCTCGAACCGCTCGGCATCGAGTATTTCGAAGATCCGTCCTGGGGCCTCAACGGCAACGCCGAGGTGCGCAAACAAATCCGCATTCCCATCGCGACCAACATGTATCCCGCGCGCTTCGACGACCTCGCCCCCGCCATCAAGATGGACGCCGTCGATATCGTCCTCACCGACATCCATTATTGGGAAGGTCCGCGCGGAGTGAAGGACCTCGCCGCCATCTGCCGCACCTTCAATCTCGGCGTCGCCATGCATTCCGGCGCGGAATTCGGCATCGAACTCGCCGCCATGCTTCACACCGCGAGCACCATCCCCGAGATGACGTTCGCCGGCGACGCCCACTACCATTATCTCACCGACGACATCATCGTCGGAGGCCTCATGCAGTATAAGGACGGTTGTCTCCCCATTCCGAAGGGCCCCGGTCTCGGCGTCCAGCTCGACGAGGACAAGATGGCCAAATACGAACGCGAATTCGAAAAGCGCGGCGACTACTACGCCCGCTTCCACCAAGACCCAAAGCGTCCCGACTGGTATCCCATCGTCGGCGGAATCTGACACGTGTTTTTGCAATAAATCCTTACCGTAGGCCGCGAGCTTGCTCGCGCTCCGAACCGCGCCTGCAAGCAGGCGGCCTACCTGCGTGAAACAGGCCCAACCGTTTATTTCCCAAAAAAGGGCCTAACCATCCCTTTAACTCACCCACCCATGTCCTCCCTCAACACCGAAGCCTTTCGCTCCCTCTGGTCCGACCCCGCCGTCAGCTCCCGTATCGACGCCGACATCGAGCGCCACCGCAAAGCCAACCTCGCCCTGCGCGTGGTCGATGCCTCCGGAAAACCCGTTCCCGGCGTCCGCATCGAAAGCATCCAGACGGACGCCGATTTCCATTTTGGCGCCAACATCTTCATGCTCGGCGGCTATCCGACTCCCGAACTCAACGCGCGCTACGAGGAGGCCTACCTCGCCCTCTTCAACGGCGCCACCGTCCCGTTTTACTGGCGCGGACTTGAACTCGAACGCGGAAAACCCCGTTACGCCGCCGACAGCGCCCCGTTTCCCCGCCGACCGCCGCCCGACGCCGTGATCGCTTTCTGCGAACGCCACGGACTGCGCATGCACGGGCATACGCTGCTGTGGGATTTTTTCCAATGGTCCGCCCCCGACTGGCTGTCGAAAACGGATGCCGCCGAAAACTCCCGGCTGTGGGAGGCCCATGTCCGCGAGGTCGCCACCCGCTACGGCAAACGCATCCACCGCTGGGACGCCCTTAACGAATCCCTCTGCACGCCCGATCGCGTCGCCAAGGGCTTGAGCTGCCCCATGCCCGCAGACTACGAGCGCGCCGCCTTCAAATGGGCCGAAGAATCGGTTCCCGCCGACACGCGCCTGGACATCAATGAAACCACCCACGTCTGGTCCCCCCAGGGAATCCTCGACTACGCCGCCCAGATACGCGGCCTGCTCAACCGCGGTACCCGCATCGGCGGCGCCGGACTTCAGTTTCACCTTTTTGCCGACGCCAACCTCGTGGAGGTGCTTGAGGGCAAGGCCCACCGCCCAGGCGATTTTTTCCGCACGCTCGACACACTCGCCCCGCTCGGACTCCCCCTTCACATCAGCGAGATCACCCTCACCTCGCCCGGCAACGATGCCGCCGGACAAGCCGCCCAGGCGGAAGTCGCCCGCAATTTCTATCGTCTCTGGTTCAGCCATCCCTCCGTGGACAGCATTACCTGGTGGAACGTCCCCGACGGCGGCGCCGCTCCGGGCGAAGACAAGGTCGCCTCCGGCCTTCTCAACCGCGACCTCACCCCCAAGCCCTCCTACCTCGCGCTCCACAATCTCATCCACAAGGAGTGGCGCACTCAAAACATCGGCCAGACCGATGCCAACGGCCGCCACAGCTTCCGCGGCTTTCAAGGCCGTTACCACATCACGTTTCAGCACGGCTCAACCACCCAGACTCGTGAGATAACCCTGAACCGCCCGATACCGGGTGCCGCCCCCAAGGAGCTCTTAATTTCCCTCTGAGCCGCCTTCACCAATTTCTCCGATCAGCATCGCGTCTTCAAATCGCACCACCGCTCGCGCCTGCGCGCGCGACTCGACCAGCGACACGGTGAAACGCGCCTCCCAGTCGTTGAGCTCATCCTTGTCCACGAGCACCTGCGCCACCGCTTCGCCCGCTTCGTCAAAATGCGTGTGCTTCGCCGCCCGCCCCTCGGGATCGAGCCGGAAACGTCCGTGCGCGTCGAAGTAGGCCGCGAACGCCTTCTCGATCCGCTTCGCCTCGGGTGACATCAGCCCCTCACCCTCCGCCACCGCCTCGCCCGTCGCCAGCCGCGACGCCGCACTCTCCCAGTCGCGCGCCGCCACCTCCTGCAAAAAGCCAAAGATCACCGTGCGCACCAGCCGCCGGAAACCGGCCGCGTCCCGCGTGATGTCGTAGCTCGACGGCCGCGCCGGCTTGTCGCCAGCCAGCTCCGCCGCCACGTAGTCCGGATTCCGCAGCCGCTCCCACTCTTCCAGCAGACTCGAATCAATGCCCCGGATCAGCTCGCGAAAATACGTCTCCATCTCGACGACTTCCTCCGTCTTCGCCTCGTCCGGCACCGTCTGGCTCAAAACTTTCCACACCTGCGAAAGATGCCGCAGCAGCAGCCCCTCGCCGCGTTGCAGCCCGTAGTCGCGCACGTAATCCGCGAACGACATATAGCGCTCATACATCTCACGCGCGATGGACTTGGGACGCACGTTCTCCTGATCAATCCACGGATGCGCCGCCGCAAATGCGTTGAACGTGTCGTATAAAAACTCCCGCAACGGCTTCGGATGCTCGATCGTCTCCAGCTTTTCCATCCGCTCCTCGTAAGGAATTCCCTCCGCCTTCATCTGCTCGACCGCGTCGCCCTTCAAGCGGCTGATCTGCTGACGCAAAATCTGGTCCGGATCCTCCACGATGGCCTCGCACAACGTCAGCACATCATACGGATAATCCGGAGACGCCCGGTCCAGCAGCTTCACCGTGTCGAGCAGGTAGAGCGACAACGCCTGGTGCAGCGAAAAATCCTCCTGCAACGCCACGTTCACCCGCAGCTTCCGCCCCGACGGCTCCGGCGTGATCCACTCCACGATCTTCCGGTCCAGCAACGCCCGGAACAGTTGAAACGCCCGCTTCCGCAGCGCCCGTTTTTTATGCGGCGTCTCGTGACAGTCCGCGATGATCTGCCGCATCGCCCGGCACCCGTCCGTCTCGCGTCCCAGCACCAGCAGCAGCATCCCGTGCGACACGTCGAACCGCGACACGAGCGGCTCCGACGGCGCCACCATCAGCTTCTCAAACGTCTTCGCATCCCAGCTCACTTCGCCCTCGGGCGCGGCGCGCTTCACGACCTTCTTTTTCTTCGACGGATCGCGCGCGGCCTTCTCCTCGGCGCGCTTGTTTTCTATGATGTGCTCCGGCGCCTGCACGACCACGTAGCCCTTGTCGTCGTAGCCCTTGCGCCCCGCACGCCCCGCGACCTGCCGGAAATCCCGCACGCTCAGGATCGCCGCCTTCTTGCCGTCGTATTTCCACAGCTGCGTGAACACCACCGTGCGGATCGGCACGTTGATGCCCACCCCCAGCGTGTCCGTGCCGCAGATGAGTTTGAGCAGTCCCTTCTGCGCAAGCTGCTCCACAAGGATACGATACTTCGGCAGCAGTCCCGCGTGATGCACGCCGATGCCGTGACGCAGCCAGCGCTTCACTTCCTTGCCATACGGACTCGTGAACCGCACGCCCTCCAGCGCCTTTGCCAGCACGGCCTTTTCGTCCTTCGAGCACACATTGAGGCTCATCAGGCTCTGTGCCGCCTCCGACGCCGCCCGCTGCGTGAAATGCACGAGGTAGATCGGCGCGCGGTTGTCCTCCAGCGCCGCCGCCAGCCGCTCAACCAGCGGCGTCTCGCAATACTCGAACTCCAGCGGCACCGGCCGCCGGTCGCTACGCACCGTCACGCTTGGAGCGCCCGTGAGACGCGTCATGTCCTTCTCAAAAAACTCCGTCGCGCCCAACGTCGCCGACATCAGCAAAAACCGGCTCTGCGGCATCGTGAGCAACGGCACCTGCCAGGCGTAGCCGCGCTCGCCGTCCGAGTAGTAGTGAAACTCGTCCATGATGACCGCGCGGATGTCGCTGCGGTCGCCTCGCGCCAGCGCGATGTTGGCCAGGATCTCGGCGGTGCAGCACAAGATCGGCGCCTGCGGATTCACGCTCGCGTCGCCTGTCATCATCCCCACGTGCTCCGGCCCGAAGTCGCGGCAAAGCGAAAGGAATTTCTCGTTCACCAGCGCCTTGATGGGGCACGTATAAACCGACCGCTCCCCCGCGCACAGCGCCTTGAAGTGAAACGCCGCCGCCACGAGCGATTTCCCCGAACCGGTAGGTGTGTTGAGAATCACATTGCGCCCGGCAAACAGCTCGATGATCGCCTCCTCCTGCTCCGCGTAGAGTTCGAGCCTCCGCTCCTTGATGACCGTCAAAAACCGATCAAGCACGGCATCCGCATCCGGTTTTCCGGAAAGAGGCGCAAGCGGAGCGGGTGCAGACGGCAAAGACATCTCGCCCACAAGGAAGCCAGTCCCCCTCGCTGACAAGCCCCGCGTCCCCCAGCCCGCGATGATCCCCTCGTATCTCCTCACTATTCCTTGCCCATCGCCCGCCCCTTGCTCACAACCATTTGCACATGGTCCTAGCGGTTAGCCGCTAACTTTAAAAACTCCCTCGATTTCCACCATGAACAGCCACCTCACCCGTAACGAACGCGAACGCTGTGTCATGGCTCGGGTGCAGCGTCAGCGGGTGCGACGTCAGCAGAATTTCAGCCTTAAACACTACGGCTCGTGGGAAGCCGCCGAGACCGCTGCCCACACCTGGATCGACTCCGTTCTACCCACCCTCCCTGCCATTATCACCAGCAAGAATCGCATGACCCCGCGCAACCACTCCGGTGTCGTCGGCGTGCATTTTGACAGTGGGCGCCGCACTCTCCCCTCCGGCACCGTGGCCGACTACCCCGGTTACGTTGCCCGCTGGCCGGGTTGCAAAGCGGGCCTTCGCTGGTCATTCAATACCTACAACGGCGAGGATAACGCCTTCGTCCACGCCTGCCTCTGTCGTCAGATGGAAACCAAGGACCGCGAAGCCGTCGAGGAAGCCGTCCGAACCCTCAGTCCTGCCGCCCGCGACGCTTGGCTCGCCCGCCAACACCCGGCTCAGCCGGTATAAAACCAACCGTGCCCATACCGCCACCAATCACCCAGGAATTCGGCACGGTAGAATGCGTGCAAATCCTGCGCACGGTCCGTCATGGTGGGATGCAGCCCCTTCTTTGCACCGCCGACGATAATGCCCGCTATGTCGTAAAGCCGTTTTCCTCGGGTGGTGCGTGGCCACAAGTATTGGAATGGGTATGCGCCCGGCTGGGACGGTCTTTGGGGCTGCCCATTCCCAATTACCGGCAAATTATGATCGGGGAGGAATTGGCCGATGCCTGGAACGCGACCAACGCCCGCCAGGTTGAACCGGGTCTCGGCTTTGGGTCTCAATTTGTGGAGGGAGCGTCGGAATGCGACGAGGCTTTGCTTGTCCGCATTGAGCCTACGCTGACCCATCGCCTGCGAGCCTTCGACTGGTGGATTCGCAATCGGGATCGCATACTCAAAAACCCCAACCTGCTGTGGAGTTACGGCGAAGCGCGTCCCTATGTGATCGACCACGAACAAGCGGGCCAAACCGACGGCGCGGATGCCTTCTGGCGCGATCACCTCTTCGCCAATGCGACACCCACACCTTGGCTGCCTGCCGATTTACGCTCAGAAATGCAGGTCGCCTTGCTACTTAAGCCAAACATTCTTGCCGAACTGCCTTCGACGTGGACAACCGGCACCGATGGAGTAGATTGGTTCTTTAAACAACTCGAACACAGCATCGCCACAACACCGCACCCGGATTGGAGGAATTATGAATAAACGACTAGCCTGCCATTATTCCGTCGTTCGCTTCTGCCCCTATCCTGAAACCGATGAGTTTGCCAATGTGGGCGTGGTCCTAGCATGTCCTGCACTGGGTTACTTCGACGGCATGCGTGCCGACCTGCGCAAACGCGGTCGCGTGGGAGGTTTTTTTCCAGAACTCGATCCCGCCATCTACAAAGCGACCGTCAACGCCTTTGAGGATACGCTCATGGCCCATCGCCAAATCCCAGCCGACGGCCAATTGCTCACCGATCCCGATCAGCGACGTCATCGTGACGCGTTTCTGGCCTTCGTGCGTCCACGTGAGTCCATCCTCTATTTCAGCGAACCTCGCGTGATTCTTTCCGACAGCCCGGCAACGGCGCTGGAAGATTTGTTTTCCGCCTACGTCGAGCGACGCTTTGCTCACGCCACAGAGTATCAGGAGCGTGTCATGTGCAAGCGTCTCGAAACCCTCCTGCGGGAGCAGCATCTCTTGCAGCGCTATCGCCTCAACGAGCCGGTGGGCGACGTGCATTATCGCGTGCGCTTCCCCTTCGTCCATGTCGATGTCGGGACTACGCACGCCCGTCGTGCGCTCAAAGCCCTCCATCTCGACCGCGACGAGCCAACCGATATTCTGCGCCATGCGGATGCTTGGAGAAATGATGTCGCCCGTCTGGCCGGCTATGGCACCGCCCCCGACGACCTGCTCTTCATTCTGCAAGGCCCGCAGGGTAAAGCAGCCGAGCACACGAGCGCTTTTGACCAAGTGCGCCGCGATTTGGATGATGACGGAATCGCCTATACGTTTGCCGATGCATCGCCGGACATCATCGCGTTTGCCGGTCGATAGGCAATAAACCGGCCAAGCCCGCCAGACCCCGCGCAAGAAAGTCATCGGCGCACTTGTTTGCGCGGCGGCATTGCACAAATATATGCCAATGCCTGAAACCAAGCCTTCATCTCCACCGGAAACCAGCGGACGCTGGCTGGCCTGGGGTCTGGTCGCGATCACGGGCATCCTCTTCTGGCCGGTCACACGCTGGATCGTAACCGAGGCTGTCGCCCGCGAACAGATCAAGCAGGGCATGGTGCTGCTGCTCTGCGCCGCCGCGCTCATCATCTGGAAAAATTCCCGCGAGCTGCGCCCCTCGCCCAACCTCAGCAACCAGGCGCTCGTCCTGCTGGCCGGCGCGTTTGCCTGCGTCGGCCTGGCCGGCACCACGGGCTGGTCGCTCCTGCTGCTGCCGGGCATGACGCTCGGGCTGGCCGGCTCGCTCCAGATGATTCTGGGCACGACCGGCTACCGGTTTTTAAAACCGCTGGTCGCGGGCGTCGTCGCGCTGGTCGTCATTATCCTGATGTTCCCCTTGCTCGACTGGCCGCTGCGCCAACTCGCGGGCATCGAGGCCGCGCGCGTGTTGAGCGCGCTCGGACTTGCCCCGCAGCTCGCCGTCTCCAACGACCCGCACAATCCGCAACTGGTCCTCATGGTCGGCAAGCAGGCGTTCCTCGTCGCGACCGAGTGCAACGGTTTCGGCCTTATCACCTCGGGCGCGCTGCTCGCCCTGCTCGCGGGCGAAATCAGCAAACGTCCGCGCTGGATCATCGCATGCCTCATGCTGCTCGCGTTGCTCACGGGATTTGTCGTCAACCTGCTGCGCATCCTCGCCATCACGCAGCTCGCGCCCCGCTTCCCCGGCCACTACCACGCCATGCACGAGGTGATCGGCACGATCATGCTGTGGATCGGGCTTGGGTTCATCGGCTGGCTGGCCTGGCGCCCCCAAGCTTACGTATTGCCGCCGGCATCCCAACCCTCCAACCTCTAAACCCTTATGGGACGTCAATGGCTCCACGCGAAACGCGCGATCGTTAACAACAAAAAGGGTCAGTTTGTCGGCAAGATGGTGAAGGAAATCACCGTCGCCGCCAAAATCGGAGGCGCCGACATGGCCGCCAACGCCCGATTGTTCGCCGCCGTCGAAAAGGCGAAGAAAGCGAGCGTCACCCGCGACGTGATCGAGCGCGCCATCAACAAGGGCGCCGGCATCGGCGGAGAGAAGATGGTTATGGACCACGTCGTCTTCGAGGGCTACGCGCCCCACAAGGTGCCGATCATCGTCGAGGTTTACACGGACAACGTGCAGCGCACGACCCCCGAGATGCGCGTGCTCTTCAAGAAGGGCATCCTCGGCACCACGGGCAGCAACAAGTTTCTCTTCGAGCATGTCGGTATCGTGGAAGCCCATACGCCCGCGACCGAAGTCGACCTCGAAGCCGCCGCCATCGAGGCGGGCGCGAATGATTTCGAGGCGATCAGCCACGAGCAGAACGACGACATCCCCTTGGGCGTGACCGGCGCGCGTTTCCACACGGATCGCACGCAGGTCCACGCCGCCACCGTGTGGTTGAGCGCCAACGGCTGGACGGTGGTCACGAGCGAAATCGGCTACGTCGCCAAGATGTTCCCCGAGCTGTCCGACGAGTTCCGCGGCGACGTCGGCGAGTTTCTCCAGGCCCTCGAGGAGCACGAGGACGT
The DNA here is from genome assembly GCA_041662485.1 of Opitutaceae bacterium. GTDB lineage: Bacteria > Verrucomicrobiota > Verrucomicrobiia > Opitutales > Opitutaceae > Rariglobus. The sequence continues at coordinate 86,760 of JBAZSJ010000015.1, forward strand.
CCAGCGCGTCTGGGCGGCGGTGAAGTGAGTTCGAGGTCCATGTAGGCCCGACCGCTGGTCGGGCGGTTCGGCCGATTCACCCAAGGCAGCCCGACCAACGGGCTTCCGACGCCAATCCACCGAAACCCGACCACCGGTCGGGTCTACATTTTCCAGATCAATTTTAAGCCACAAAAAAGCCGCGTCCTTTACGACGCGGCTTTTTTGAGAAGCAAACCCGATCAGGCGCCGTCGCCGGCGGCGGCGCTCTTCGGGCGGAAGGACGAGCGGAAGCTCGCGGCGATGTAGTCGCGGTTCATGCGGGCGATGAAGTCGTGGCTGACGGCCTTCGGGCACGCGGCGCTGCACTCGTATTGGTTGGTGCAGCTGCCGAAGCCGAGGGAGTCCATCGCGGCAACCATGTTGAGCACGCGGCTGTCACGCTCGGGCTGGCCCTGCGGGAGGAGGCCGAGCTGCGAGACCTTCGCCGAGACGAAGAGCATGGCGGATGAATTTTTGCAGGCGGCGACACAGGCACCGCAGCCGATGCACTGGGCGGCGTCCATCGCGAGGTCGGCGATTTCCTTGGGAACAGGAATGGCGTTGGCATCGCAGGGAGCGCCGGTGCGGATGGAGATAAAGCCGCCGGCCTGCTGGATCTTGTCGAAGGCGGAGCGGTCGGTGATCAGGTCCTTGACGACCGGAAAGGGCGTGGCGCGGAACGGCTCGACGACGATGACCTCGCCGTCGGAGAACGAGCGCATGTAGGTCTGGCAGCTCGCGATGGACTTGTTGGGGCCGTGGGGCTTGCCGTTGATGACGAGCGAGCAGGTGCCGCAGATGCCCTCGCGGCAGTCGTGCGCGAAGGAGATCGGATCATCGCCCTTGCGCTCGAGCTCGTCGTTCACGACGTCGAGCATCTCAAGGAAGGACATGTTGGGACTCAGATCCTTCGCCGGATAATCGACGAACCGGCCGGGTTTGGCGGGTCCGTCCTGGCGCCAGACGCGAAGGGTGATGGAGATGTTTTGGGTGGAAGATTTTTCGGCGACCATGGTGGTGTGCGTTAGGTGGTTCGTTGGATCAGCGGCGGCGGATCACTTGTAGGAGCGCACGGACATCTTGGTGAACTCGTAGTTGAGCGGCTCGATGTTGCGAAGCGGGGTCTTGCCGGCGCCCTGGAACTCCCAGGCGGCGACATGGGCGAACTTCTCGTCGTCGCGTTTGCACTCGCCGTCCGGCCATTGGTATTCCTCGCGGAAGTGGCCGCCGCAGCTTTCCTCGCGGGTGAGGGCGTCGCGGCACATGAGTTCGCCGAGCTCGATGAAGTCGGCCACGCGGCCGGCGCGTTCGAGCGCCTGGTTGAGCGTGTCGCCGGAGCCGGGGACGTTGACGTTGGCCAGGAATTCCTCGCGGAGCTTGGGGATTTCGACGAGGGCCTTTTCGAGGCCTTCCTTGGTGCGGGCCATGCCGCAGTAGTCCCACATGATCTTGCCGAGCTTCTTGTGGAAGAAGTTCACCGGCTCCTTGCCCTTGGCCTTGAGGAGGCGGTTGTTGAAATCGCGGATGCCCTGTTCGGCGGACTTGAACTCGGGCGCGTCGGCCGACGGGCAGGTGCCGGGCTTGATGCCGGCGAGGTAGTTGCCGATGGTGTAGGGAACGACGAAGTAGCCGTCGGCCAGACCCTGCATGAGCGCGGAGGCGCCGAGGCGGTTGGCGCCGTGGTCGGAGAAGTTGGCCTCGCCGAGCACGAAGAGGCCCGGGACGTTCGACATGAGGTTATAGTCCACCCACAGGCCGCCCATCGTGTAGTGCACGGCGGGGTAGATGCGCATGGGCTGCTTGTAGGCGCTCTCGTTGGTGATCTCGTGGTAGATGTCGAAGAGATTGCCGTAGCGCTCCTTCACGGCGGCTTCGCCGAGCTCGAGGATCTTTTCCTTGGAGGGATTCTGGAGGTGGTTGCGGTTGGCGACCTGCTTGCCGTAGCGCTGGATGGCCTCGGCGAAATCAAGGTAAACGCCCAGACCAGTTTCGCCAACGCCGCGGCCTTCGTCGCACATGCGCTTGGCGGCGCGGGAGGAGACGTCGCGGGGCGCGAGGTTGCCGAAGCTCGGGTAGATGCGCTCGAGGTAGTAGTCGCGATCTTCCTCGGCGATGTCAGCCGGGGGCTTTTTGCAGTCTTCCTTTTTCTTCGGGACCCAGATGCGTCCGTCGTTGCGGAGGGACTCCGACATGAGGGTGAGCTTGGACTGGTAGTCGCCGGAGACGGGAATGCAGGTCGGGTGGATCTGCGTGTAGCAAGGGTTGGCGAAGCAGGCGCCGCGCTTGTAGGCGCGCCAGATCGCGGTGGCGTTGGAGCCGCGCGCGTAGGTGGAGAGATTGAAGACGTTGCCGTAGCCGCCGGTGGCGAGGATGACCGCGTCGGCCGAGTGACGGGTGATCGCGCCGGAGACGAGGTCGCGGACGATGATACCCTTGGTCACGCCATCAATGACGACGAGGTCGAGCATCTCGGAGTTGACGTGGAGTTTCACGCCGCCCTGGCCGACCATCTTGGAGAGGGCCGAGTAGGCGCCGAGAAGGAGCTGCTGGCCGGTCTGGCCGCGGGCGTAGAACGTGCGGGAAACCTGCGCGCCGCCGAAGGAGCGGTTGGCGAGAAGTCCGCCGTATTCGCGGGCGAAGGGCACGCCCTGCGCGACGCACTGGTCGATGATGTTGACGGACACCTCGGCGAGGCGGTGGACGTTGGACTCGCGGGCGCGGTAGTCGCCGCCTTTGAGAGTGTCATAGAAGAGGCGGTGAACGCTGTCGCCGTCGTTCTGGTAGTTCTTGGCGGCGTTGATGCCACCCTGCGCGGCGATCGAGTGCGCGCGGCGGGGGCTGTCATGAAACACAAAGGTCTCCACCTGATAGCCGAGCTCGGCAAGGGTGGCCGAGGCGGAGGAACCGGCGAGGCCGGCACCGACGACGATGACCTTGTATTTCCGCTTGTTGGCGGGATTGACCAGCTTGATCTCCGTTTTGTATTTGCGCCACTTGTCGGCAAGCGGACCGGAGGGGATGTTGGAGGAGAGTTGGGCCATGGCGGGGAAGATGGGTTAGCGTTGGGCTACGGAAGCGGGGGCGGCAGGAGCGGCGAGCACCTTGGCGGCGTAGGTGCCGTCGGCGGGCTTGAGCAGACCGGTCACGATGGCGCCGGGGATCAGCAGATTGCCGAGGAAGTAGAGGAAGCAGAAAGCCGCGGCGGCCCTGCGCAGGCAGCAGGACCAGCGGTGATTGCGCCAGCCGATCGTCTGGAACAGCGAGTCGATGCCGTGCAGCATGTGAAACGCGAGCAGGCTGGTGGCGATGATGTAGAAGACCGAAACGATGGGATTCGCGAAGCCGAGAAACACCATGCTGTAAACGTCGTGGACTTCGGTGCCCTTGGCGGCCAGCGGCACGCCAAACTCGTGGGCGTCTTCGAGCATCGTCCAGCCGGGCAGGCTGCTCTTGAACGTGTCGTGGCTGGCCACGCCGAGGGTGAATTGGGCGATGTGGTAGACGATAAAGGCGAACACCACGATGCCGGTCATGCGCATGGTGCGCGACGCGAGGGTGGCCTGGATGACCTTGTTGACGCCATAGCCGGTCGGGCCGTTGGCCTTGCGGTTTTCAAGGGTGAGCACCACGGCGGCCCAGATGTGGACGGCGACGGCGCCAAGCATCACGAGGCGCACGAGCCACAGGGCCGGCCCGAGCGACTGGAGGAAGTGGGCATAGCCGTTGATCATGTCGGGCGAACCGAAGATCTGGAGGTTGCCCACCAGATGGCCGGTCACAAAGCCGACGAGAATCAGGCCGGACACGGCCATGAGAAATTTCCGTCCGATGGAGGATTTTAAGAGGTTTCCGATAAGGCTCATCGCAGGTAGGTCGTGGTCAAAGTGATCAGGGAGGAACGGTCGCCGGGTGTCCGGCAAGACCGCGAAAGGCCAACCTATGGGGCACCACCCTCCCTTGTAAAGGGAAGGCTGGACGAGGACGGGAATGAGTCACGTGCTATTAGCCCCCCTAACTTCCTGAAGAAGGAAGCTTTGGCCTAATCCCAAAAAACGCCCCATCACGGGCAAGAGTTAGGTAGAACAAGAGGGCGCCCGCCTCCCTTCATTTTTGATCCAGGCGATCCTTGGATCGCTGCAACAAGGCGCGTTCTTCCGGCAGCATTTTTTGGGAGGCCGAGATGGACAGGAATTCCAACGCCTCGGCCGAACGCCCCTCCTCGGCCAACAATGCACCGTAAACCAACGCCGCCCTGGGCCGCAGCCGTATGCCGGGGATCATCGGAACCAGACGCGCAAGCGCAGCCGCCCCGCCGCCATCACGCGTCTCGGCCCATGCCCAGATCACCGCTTCCTCGGGCAAAACGTCGGGACGGTCGATCAACGAAGCCGCCTGTTTGCGGGCGGCTGCGTCCATGCCTCCGTTGAGCACCTTGAGATACAACCGGCTCGCCCCGGCAAAACGATCATCGGGATACGCGGCCATCCATTCGTCATAAATCCTCCCCAGCTGTTCGACATCCCCCTTCTCCTCCGCATCGGCCGCAAGTTTGCGCAAATAAGCCAGATCCCGCGGCGAACTTTTGTGGGCCGTCCACAAGGTTTTCGCCCGGGCCTCCGGCCATCCCCACAGACCCGCCAACCTTTCAAGCCCATGGAACGCCGGGGCTCCGCCGTTCTTCGCCGCCAGCGTGAGCGCATCCTCCCATGTTTCCATCGCCCGCAGCCTGCTCGTCCCGTCTTTTTGCACGCGGGCCGCAAACGCCAGTTCAAGCGCCCCCGAAGGGATCGCTCCCCATGCGCCCGACTGGAGCAGTTGTTGCAACCTCACCCAATCCTGCAGTTGCACCGCGCAAACCGCGCGCGCGCGCAGCACCTGGGGGGAATTTTGAGTGGCCGCGGACAGGCCCGAAACCCACAGCAACGCCTCTCGCGCCAATCCCCGCCCCGCCATCCATTCGACAAGATCGGCCGCGTCCGCCGGCATCGGCAAAGCATCGGCCTTCATATGCTCCGCGAGTTCAAAAAAACCCGCTTTTCTCGCCGGGGAGAGTTTCAGGACGGCACCCGCCAGATCGGCCATCGCCCGTCCGGGGTTGGGCTGACTTTCCGCGAGCCGGATGAGCTGCAAGGTGGCACGGATGCGCAAAGACCCTGTTTGCGCCAACGCCAACAACTTCACCCGGGCCGCCGACGCCGTGACCCGGTCCTGACTATATGCGGCCGCCGCCGCCGAGTTGAATTGCATGCGGGCATCATCCGGCTCGAGAACCGCCAGCGCGCCCAACTCCGACGCGAGCGCCGCCTGGTCTCCCGTCACCAAAGCCAACGCGGCCCGATGCCGCTTGTAGACCGCCTCCGCGCGTCCGGCCGGTGACACCCGGGCAAGCGAGCTCTCCACGATGTCGTATCTTTTCAACTGCAGGGCGATGCCCGCCTTCCCGATCACGTAGGCATCATTATCCGGCTCTCGCGCCAGCAACTCATCCCACAAGGTCAACGCGCGAGGATTCCCCAATTGCGTATAAAATTCCGCCAACGCCCGCCGGGCCTCTTGGTTTTGAGGGTTGCCCTGCACCATCTGCTCCAAAGTCAGCTGAGCACTGCGAAAATCACGCGAAGACATGAACTCAGCCGCCTGCTTGAATGAGCGCTCATTGATTTTGCGGCCCGCCCACCGCCAGCCGAACACCGCAACCGTAAGCACAAAAATGACCGCCACCCCACCCCCTACTACCGATCTGATCAAAAGCCTTTTCCGAATAGCCGCATCCTTGTGATCCGCGTCATTGGGAAACCGAGACCAAGGAAAATGCCACAAGCTCATTTAAATTTAAAATTATGATAACGTGATACTAATGCTAATTTCATCGTCCTCAAAAAACCTTCATCTCTTTATTGAGGCATATTCGCAATGATTTTTCAGCTCTGACTTAGGCTCTCCTTGACTAGGGGTAAATACCTATTTGACACCACCCGACCATACCCATTGAATCAAGCCTATTCAGATGAGCGCGGTCGCAAAAAATTCCATCGTTTGCTTGGTTCGCGTCTGCTTGTTGCTGACCGTTTCTTTCTGCGCCCCGGTCCTTCATGCACAGGAGGCCGTAACAAGCTTAACCTACGGCACCGCAGCGGATGGAACCAACCGTACCGCGGGCAATATCGTATACCTGAACAAGAGTCAGGCGGTGACCAACATTTCCACGGCCACCGAGGATTACGTGTTCAACGGCCCGGTCGCCAGCAACGTCTATTTCCGCCGTGGCGGCACCGGCACCAACGGCGCGACCGCATGGTATCAGGGCACCGATTTTAATTCGAGCGGCGGCTATCAGGTTTACGGCCAAGGCGACACCAGCCCCACGTTGAGCGAGCTCATGCGCACCAGCAATCTCTCCGAAGGTCTGCGCAATCCCTTCGCCAACACCGTCAGTTCCAGCTCCATCGGACCCACCTCGAACATCGAACGCATCGATTTTTACTTCGGAGCAAGCGGCTACACCGTGCAAGAGGGCGACGCCCTCGCTTTTTTTGATTTGGAAAACTACGGCAACCATGGCGACGGCTTTCGCATCGCCGCCATCGACGCATGGGACACCGGCACCGCCAAACCCACCAGCTACACCAGCACCGGACTGATGGTGGACCCCGGCTCCTATGGCGACGCGGTCGCGGTCCCCGGCGGCGGCAACACGGGCTACATCCGCTCCTCGACGACCAACGGAGACAACATCGCCAGCGGCCAGACCGTCGTAACCATCGACTCTGATACGTCGGGAGGCCTGGGTAGCAGCGATCTGTCGATCGTAGGCATCATCATCCGTCTTTCGGATCTGGGTCTCACCGTGGGCCAGACGATCTACGGCTACTCCCTCATGGCGGGCGACGTCACCGCCTCCTCCTCCAGCGACCTGGTGGATTACACCAATACCGGCGTCTATCTCAACACCACCAACGCCGGCACCAATCCCGACGCCGATTTTGGCAACGTGGACTTCGCCGCATTCGGTGCCCAGCTCGCCCGTCCCGTGCCCGAGCCCTCGACCTACGGCATGATCTTCATGGGCCTGTGCGGAGCCTTCTGGGTGTGGCGCCGAAAAAAACAAACCGCGCGCTAATCCCAGCGGGCGGACTCGCGCTTGCTTACTTGGTCAGCGGCTTCAGCAGCGCGAACTTTCCGCTCGCGGCCGGCGCGATCAGGCGCTTGCGAAACGCCACCACCCGGGCGTCCGGCCCGAGCATCGCGGCCAGCGCCGCCTCGACCGACTTCGGGGCAACCTCGTCGGCCACGTAGTGAAAATCCCACCGGTTCTCCGTCGTCTGCACCAAACTGTAGTGCCAGCAGCTGAAGTCCGCCGGCAGCGCCGCATCGATCTCCGACGGCGACACCAAGGAGCCATCCGCACGGAAGTAGAGCCCGCCTTCGCGGCCCAGCAGACGATAGCCCGTCGGCGTGCGGCGCACGATGTCGCCCGTGTGGTAACGCAGAAGCGGCATCGCCTCGCGGTCGCGCGTGGTCACAAAAATCTGAAACACCTCGGGCAGGTCGCGATAAGGCGCAAGCTCGACGAAGACGTTGTCGTCAATCACGCGCGAATCGTCCTTAAACGCGCCGCCGATAAAAATATAACCCGCCTCGGTCGAACCGTAGAGATCCACCTGCGACGAACAGGGAAACACCTCGGCGATCCGGCGGCTGTGCTGAAGGCTCGCCTTGCCGTAGGTGAGGATGACCACCTTGACGCTCGGCACCGTGACCCCGCGCTTTTTCACCGCGCGGGCCAGCAACGAAAGATAAACCGGCTCGCCTTCGAGCACCTCGGGCTGCACCGCCTGCACCTCGGTGACGATGCGATCCCACTCGCTCTCCGGAAACACGAACGGATCGCTGGTGAGGTTGAGGTAAACCGTGCCGTCGAAATAGCGGTGCGGAAACGGATGATCCTCGTAGGGACAGATGTTGCTCGAACATCCCACCGGGGCCAACACGCACTTGCGGTAGGGCCGGTCGGCGTAGGGCGCGAGCAGCGGATGCGCACGGTAGGCGCGCGCGGTCTGGGCGTTCCACCACCCGTCCTCCATGATGACCGTCATCGGCGACTGCGTCGTTCCGCCGGTCGATTCGTATTCGAACTTGCGATCAACAAGACCGCGCTCGATCACCGCGTAATCCGCGAAAAACGCCTGATGTCCCCGCTCGACGATCTCCTTCTTGGAAAGCGCGGGAATCTCCCGGTAGCACGACCACTGCAAAGGCTCGGAGTGAAGCGGGAACCGCTGCGCATAAAGCGGACTGCGCCTGTAGATCTTGCGGATTTCCGACTCAAGGCTGACGGGCAGCCGCTCTCCAGAAACAGACTCCAGAACGGCGGGTAAATTGGCAAACGTGGGCGCGGACGACATTGCTTGAAGCCAAGACCGTAGTCTCCCGCCCCACCCTGTCAAACGACGCGGACAGGAAAACCTGCGCCTGTTTCAACGCTCAGCGAGCGGCCTTCAACTCGGCCCAGCGCGGAGCGAACAACAACAACGCGTTCAAAACGAGCGAATGGGTGATGCGTCCCGAGTGCGCCCAGGCGTAAACCTCGTCGACCGGCAGCATGCCGACCGCGATCTCTTCGTCCGCATCCCACTCCAGCGCAGCCGTGCGCACCGCGTCTTCGACGAGCACCAGATGACAGCGGTTGTTCATGATGGCGGGATTGGGATTCACCGAGCCGAGCAGTCGCGCCGTCTTCCCGACAAAGCCCGTCTCCTCCTGCAACTCGCGCAGGCCGGCCGCGACCGGGTCTTCCCCGCGCTCGATCACCCCGCCCGGGATTTCCCACGAAAATCCATCGATGCCGAAACGAAACTGGTTCACGAGGACGAGGTGGTGATCGGGCGTGAGCGCGACGACGTTCACCCAATCGGGCGTATCGATGACGATAAACTCCCGCTCGGTTCCGCGCACCGGATGACGGTAGCCCACCCCGCGCACATCGAAGATGCGGGTGCTCGCCAGCGGGCGAGAGGCGCCTTTTTCCCAAGGGGAGGGTTGCGCGGAATCGGAGTTCATGGGCAAAAAAAGCCTCCCGACCGGTGAAGGCTGGGAGGCTAAAGTATCAGGAAATCAACAACCGCTTACCTCTTGGCGGGCAGCTTGATCTTCTGGCCGACGTGGAGCTTGGAGGGATTCACGCCGGGATTGACCGTCACGATGTCAGCCGGGGAAACGCCGGTGGCGCGGGCGATCTTGGCGAACGTGTCGCCAGACTTGATGATATACTCGTCGGGACCGGCGACGGCGGGGGCGGCGGGACCGGCCTTGCCCGCCTTGACGGGGGCCTTGGCGGATTCCTGAACCTTGGTGATTTCACCGCGGATGTTGCCCATTTCCTGGGCGACGGAAGTGAAGGCGGCCTGCGTGTCGCTCGCGAGCTTGCCGATGCTGGCGTTGGCCTTGTCGGCGGCGGCGGCGGCATTGCGGGCCTGGGTCTCGGCCTCGCCGATGGCTGTGACTTGGGCTTCAACCTTGGCGTTAAGCTCGGTTTTGGCGGTCGAGATCTTGGCCAGCGCTACGCCGGAAAGGATGATTGCAAGCACGCCGACGATCACACCGGCGACCGGCAGGTAGCTGTTATTCTCACGAGAGATGGTATCCATTTAGATAAAAAAGATTTGAACCTGAGAATTGCGCGGAAACCAAAAGCTAAGCAAGCCGAGATTATGGAGACTTTCACGGCAACGTAACATGGAAGAGATTGCATTGACACTGTGAGATGAGACGAAAGCCTGTCCCCCTCTCGTCGCGGGGTGTAGCTTAGTCTGGTAGAGCGCCTGGTTTGGGACCAGGAGGTCGTAGGTTCGAATCCTATCGCCCCGACCAGAGAGGTTTTTCCCGTTGTCCGCCATGACGCCTTCCGCACGGACTCCAGACAAGGTATTCGGCCAAGCGACCGCATTTCACTGCTACCTGCCGATCCCGGACGAGGTGTTTCACGGCGGCATCTACGTAACAAGCGTTGGTCACGGAACAACCGAACCCCAAGAGAGTTATCCGCCAAAAAAACACCCGGCGCTCTATCATTTCAATTGGGCTCAAGGCCGGGTTTTGCCGGAATTCTCCTTGATGCTCCTGACGGCCGGAAGCGGCGTTTTTGAATCACGGGAAACCGGTCAAACCAACGTGCAGGCGGGCACCGCCATCCTGCTGTTTCCCGACGTCTGGCACCGCTACGCCCCGGCACCGGAAACCGGTTGGACGGAAAAATGGGTGCATTTCAACGGCGAACTCGCCCACCGCCTGCTGGAGCAAGGCGTCATCTCGCCCGACAAGCCGGTGATTCCGCTGTCCGATTCCGTCCCCGCCGAGCGAGCCTTCGACCACCTGATCGATCATGTGAGAGGAGCGCCCACATCCAACTCCCTGCTTGTTTCACTGATGGCGCTGGGTGCGCTCACCGCCGTCATCGGTCCCGCCGACCAACCGCCGCCGGCCATCAAGACGCCCGCCACCGAATCAAACACCGACCCGATGATCGCCGCCGCGCGCGACATCATCTGGACGCGCAGCCACAAGGTGCTCTCCGTGGCCGACGTGGTGGCGGTGCTCGGTGTCGAACGCCGCACGCTCGAACGCCGTTTCGCCGCGAAGCTCGGCCACACGGTGCTCGACGAGATCATCCAATGCCGTTTCCGCCGCGCCGAACGCCTGCTGAGCGAGACCGACCTGCCGATCAAGACCATCGTCACCCTCGCCGGCTTCGGCAGCATCGAAAACATGCGCCAAGTCTTCATGGCCGAAACCGGCCTCTCCGCCGCCGGCTACCGGAGACGTCAGCAGCAGCACCGGAAGCGGGCAGGATGATGCTGCTAAGGAGCCTCTGAAAAACGATCCGTTATTGCCGTGCGATGAGCACGACGGGTTTTTGAGCGGGAGAGAAACGGAAAAACCGGCAGGGAATCGTCATTTTTCGAGTGGTTTGGGGTGATTGCGAGAC
>JBAZSJ010000016.1:0-97265 GCA_041662485.1 Opitutaceae bacterium
CGGCAAACCCGTCAAAGTCGCCCTCACCGCCGTCATGCGCAAACTCATCGTCCTGCTCAATCGCCTACTCGCAGATCCCAACTTTGTTCTTGCCGACTGACACGGTTGCTCCCGGTCCGTCATGATGGTCGTTAGCGGGAGTCCACTGTAGTCGGACCGGGAGGCCCGACCTCCTTTTCGGCCATAGTTTTATTTGAAATGCTCTAAGGTGGAACGCGATCTCCGGGCGCGTTCTGCAGACGGCCGGCGCTACGCCGGCCTCAGACCGACATCATCTGCATTTCGCTCATGTAGGCCCGCTCGGTCTGGGACACGACGGCCTCGATCTGTTGTCGGTCCACGCTGTGCGCGACCGCATGGTCATGAAACTGCCTCCACGCATCATCAATGTATCCCTGCGTGCGCCCCACAAGCTCCCGGCCGGAATTCCGGACCCGGCTGACCAAGGCGCCCAGTTCGCGATCAATCAAATCATCAACCGCCTCGATCACCCGGGTGAACTCCGCCTGGGCTGCGGTCGGCGAAAGCCCCGCTATCTGGCCCACCACCGAGGCGTAAGGCTCCTGCACGAGACGAGGCATCGGATCGTTGAAAACGGTCTTTCCCAGCATGCGGTCATGCTCATCGGCGATCGCGTTGGTCGCGCTGATCTCCGACTCAACCCGCAGCGCGACGGTATGCGCCAGCTTGATGGCCTCGTAGGCGGCCGGCGAAAAGGTGTTCTTGGCGTGGTTGTAGCCGGCCGGCGCGGTGTTCCGGGCCGAACCGAGCACACGCACAAACGTCCGCGCATGTTCGATGAAGCGATCCAGCGACTGCTCCCAGTCCACCGCATAATGTTCGGCCGCCAGGCCCACGCGATATTCGACGCAGTGGGTGCGCATCCATTTTTCAAGCCGGTCCTTGGAAAGCTTGTGTATGTGGGTGGTCAGCCTGTCGTTCACAAAAAGCGCGCGTTCGATCGTCGAAAGATCCTGCGTCGTGCCCGTGGTCGCCTCCTTGTAGGCCTCCCGCGTATCCTTCGCCCGCAGGAACATAAAGGGAGGTTGCGTGGCGCGCACCGTCTCCAGCCGGATCGTCTGCTCCCGATGCATGCGCTTCAATTCATTCGCGCTGTGCTCCAAGTAGGCTCCCCGCACCAGCAAATCCTCCACCTCCTCCGGAATAATCTGCGCCGCCTCGGAAAGTTTAAAGGACCGCATCATGGCTTTTACATCTTAATTACAAAGCAGGTTCATTACCGCAACTAGGTAATTCTACCCAGACAATAAAACTAACGTCCTATTATATGTTATTAAGCGAACTTTTCCGCGCCCTTGCTGACGATCAACCTCCTCATCCTCCCGTTGAAGGCGCGCCCCATCAATACTTCCTGCAAGGTTGACGCTTTTGCCGACGCGAACACGCTTTTGTCTCCGCAACCGTTCATTCATCCAAAATCACCCACCATGGCCTACGAACTCCCTAAACTCGCCTACGCTTACGACGCCCTCGTCCCCCACATCGATGCCAAGACGATGGAAATCCATCACTCCAAGCATCACCAAGCCTACATCACCAACGTGAACAAGGCCCTCGCCGATGCCGGTGTCGCCGCCCCCGACTGCGTGTGCGACCTCATCTCCGATCTCTCCAAGCTGCCCGAGGCCATTCGCGGCGCGGTGCGCAACAACGGCGGTGGCCACGCCAACCACTCCTTCTTCTGGAAGATCATCGGCCCGGGCAAGGGCGGCGCTCCCAAGGGCAAGCTCGCCGAGGCCATCAACGCCACGTTCGGCGACTTCGACAAGTTCAAGGCCGCCTTCGCCGCCGCCGGCGCCACCCGCTTCGGCTCCGGCTGGGCCTGGCTCGTCGTCACCGCCGACAAGACACTCGCCATCGGCTCCACCGCCAACCAGGACAGCCCCGTCATGGGCAAGGCCGTCGCCGGCATCGAAGGCAAACCCGTCATCGCCCTCGACGTCTGGGAACACGCCTACTACCTCAACTACCAGAACCGCCGCCCCGACTATATCGCCGCCTTCTGGAACGTGGTCGACTGGGACGCCGCCGAGGCCAAATACCTCAAGGCCCTCGCCTGAGTCCGTCGTCCGCCTTCATCCTCCCAAAGCCGCCCGCGCACCGGGCGGCTTTTTTACGCCTACCCGCCCGCTACCCCGCACAAAAAAGGCACCTCAAAACGAGGTGCCTTTGAAAATTAGAAATCGAGAAGCCCGGTGGCTCAGGGCGCCCACACGCTGCACTGCGAAACCTCGCGCATGGTTGCCGGACTGATGCGGGTGCTCTTGCCCGTCTCCGTATCGAGAATGGTGAGACTGCGGGTGTTGGCCCCGCGCGCCGTGTAAACCAGGTGACGGCCGTCGCCGAGCCACGACGGCTCGACCGCGTCGCCCGCCGCCTTCGACACGACCTTCGTCGGCATCTTGCGCGACAGATCATACACCGCGATCTGGTAGCCGCTCCCGCCGGCGCGCATCGTGAAGGCGACCTTCGTCGGGTCGGCCTTGCTCCAATCGGGCTCCGCGCAGTAGCCGCTGATCGCGGTCGGCACCCGCTGGATCGTGCCGCCGCCCGCCGGCATCATGTAAAGCTGCGGGCCGCCGGCCGCATCCGAGGTGAACAGGAGTCTCGAACCGTCGGGCGACCAGCAGGGCGAGGCCTCCACCGAGGCCGAGCGCGTGCGCCGCGCGATCTGGCGGCCCTGCGCATTGCTCACGTAAATCTCCGGGTTGCCCTCGCCCGAAAGCACCATCGCGACCTGCGAACCGTCCGGGCTGAATCGCGCGCCGCTGTTGGTGCCCTTGACGCTCACGAACAACGTGCGCTGAAGGCTGTTCAGATCGATGAGGAAAATATCGGGAAACCCCGACTTGTAGAAACTGGTGTAAAGAATCCTGCGGCCGTCAGGCGCCCACCGCGGCGTGATCGCCTGCTTGTTGTCCCGCGTGATCTGCTTCACTTCCCCGAAAAAAAGATCGCTGGTGAACACCTCCTGATGACCCGAGTAGGTGCTGATATACGTCAGCCGGTTGGCAAAGAACCCCTTCAGCCCGCTGGTGGCTGTCACCGCGAGATCGGCCGCACGGAAGAGCGCGTTACGTGCGCTCGTGCCGGAGACGACTTGGGAAAGAACCGGGGCACCTGCCTTGGTCACGTTGACCTGCACTTGTGCGCCCGCCACTTGGGTGAACTTGATGTCAAAGGAGCCGCCCGTGGGCGAAAGCCGGTAGCGCCCGTGGGCTCCGAAAGCCTGCCGGGCGAGACTGTCGATCTCGGCCGGACTGCCGGAGACATGAACGGCGATTGTCTTGAGATCGGCGGAGATGACGACATCGCCGAGATCACGGGCCGCAAAGGCGGTGAGCGACGTCATCGCCAAGGCGAGAGCCAGAATACGAAGCAAGTTGTGCATGGCAAAAAGTGCGGTGATAGTTGCGGGGGCGCAGTCCATTTCTATTTACAGCCCCGCCCCCCTTAACAACGTAAAACCCTTTCCGTTCCAAATTTTCTACTCACCGTGACACCCGACCAGATCAAGGAAGCCCTGAAACAAGTTAAATATCCCGGCTTCAGCCGTGACATCGTCTCGTTCGGCCTGGTCCGCTCCGCCGCGCTCGTGGATGGCACCGCCAAGGTGTCCCTCGCACTCACCACCTCCGATCCCAAAATTCCCCTGCACCTGAAGCAGGAGGTCGAAAAGTGCCTCCTGTCTCTCCCCGGCGTTAAATCCACCGTGGTGGACATCGCCGTGGCCCCCGCCGCCAAGGCCGCACCCGGTGGCAATCTCGGCGGCAACGCCTCCGCCTCCAAGACCATCAAATACGCCGTCGCCATCGCCTCGGGCAAAGGTGGCGTCGGCAAGAGCACTTTCGCCGTCAACCTCGCCTGCGGCCTCGCCCAGCTTCTCACCGCGCAAGGACGCCCCGGCCGCGTCGGCCTGATGGACTGCGACATCTACGGCCCCTCGGTCCCCCTCATGATCGGCTTGGAAGGCCGCCCCATGGTCGAAGGCGACAACCTTCTGCCCATGGAAAAACACGGCGTGAAGGTCATGAGCATGGGCTTTCTCGTGGATGACAACACGCCCGTCGTCTGGCGCGGCCCGATGATCATGAAGACCATCCAGCAATTCGTGCAAAACGTGAAATGGGGCGAGCTGGACATCCTCATCGTCGACCTCCCTCCCGGCACCGGCGACGCCCAGCTTTCCCTCGTTCAAACCCTCCCGCTTGATGGTGCCGTCCTCGTGACCACGCCCCAGCCCGCCGCGACCAATGTCGCCCGCAAGGGCGGCCTCATGTTCCAGAAGGTCAACGTCCCCCTCCTCGGCGTGGCGGAAAACATGAGCTACTTCCTCGACCCCTCCGGCCAGAAACACTCCCTCTTCGGCGAAGGTGGTGGCCAGAAAACCGCCGACTCCCTCGGCACCGCGCTCATCGGCCAGGTCCCGCTCATCCAGGAAATCCGCGCCGGTGGCGACGCGGGCAAGCCGGTCGTCATCAGCTCGCCCGACAGCGAAGCCGCCGGGATTTTTCGCGCCATCGGCGAAAATATCCTCGCCCAGCTCGCCCGCAAAACCGCCCCGGCAACGCCCTGAACGGTCGGACCAAGAACGGGCGCTTTCCGCCTCCGAAACCGCTCATTGTAAACCATCCGCAAGTAGCCCGTCCCCAACCGCGGGCATTGACAGACCCGCCGTCAGACTTAGCGTTGGTTCATCGACACCATGGTGCCAACGAATGAAGAGGCCTTCGATTCCCTTCGCCTGTGCCAAGGTATCGAAGCCTCCCCAAGTCTCGCCGCCAAAGGCGAAACTTTCGGTCGCCGCTTAGTGGTTTATAATAGGGGAAGATACACCGCTTCCCATTCCCTATAAATCGTCGCCGCAAACACCGCCGTGGTCGCCATGTCTTCATCTTCCCAACTCGAGTCCGACAAGTCCTCCCATGAGTTCGTGAAGCAATCGAGTCTCTACCAAGAGTTCCTTGCCGAGCGTGAAGAGATTCTTCGTCACAAGTGGATCGAGTCGGAACGTTTGGGCTACGATATCGGGTTTGAACGCGCCCTGCTCGATTGGATCAGGAAGCATCGTGAAAGCTGGCGCGCCTCCCGCCGCCCGTCCGCCGGCAATATCCCACACAAGATGTAGGCCCGACCGTTGGTCGGGCTTCCGAATCCCAAACACCCCGACCACCGGTCGGGGCTACAACAAAACCCACGGATTCGGCCAAAAAGAAAGCCGATCCCATAGGATCGGCTTACGAAAATTGAAAACGCCTAAGACGCGTTACTTGATCTCTTTGTGAAGCGTGTGACGCTTAAGAAAGGGATTATACTTCTTCTTCTCGATGCGCTCCGTGACCGTCTTCTTGTTACGCTTGGTGAGGTAACGGGAGACGGGTTTGCCCTCTTTACGGGCCTCGGTGCATTCTAGGGTGACGACTTCTTGTGCCATGGTTTTAAAAGGTTGAAGGGTCAGACAAAAGCCTGTGCCCCGCCCGGTGCAACCCCAAACTTTCCGCCAACGTAGACGCGGCGTCCCGCCGCGTTTCCCGTCCGGCGTATCTCAACCGGCCGCGCCCATCTTCTTTTCCGTCAGCGGCAGCATGACCCCGCGCCGGAAAAGCGTCACCTGCCCCGTGCTCGACGAGACGACGATCGAGATGCACTCCGAGGCGACCGAGATCGCCGCCGCCGCCGCATGGCGGCTGCCCAGCCCGCTCGGCAGGACGTGGTCGCTGTCGGCCGCCTGGATCAGGCTGCCCGCCGACGACACCACGCCGTCTCCGCGAATGACAAAGGCGCCGTCGATCGAGGAAAACTCCTTCACCGTCTCGTCCATGAAGGGGCTCAGGATGTTGCGGTCCTCCTCCTTGTATCCGTAAAACGGATTGAGCACGAGCGGCTTGATCAGCTTCTCCACCTTCGCGGCGTCGCCCACGACGAAGAGACAGCCCACCGGCTTGCCCTCGCGCCCCTCGACCGCGAGCTCGGTCGCGATGGCGATGACACGCTCCAGCACCTCGGGCTTCACGTCGCCCGGCACCAGGTCGGTGTGGCCGGTGAGCAGCGTCTGGAACTCGCGCTCCACGTCCACGATGACGACCGTGTCGAACTGGTTGCTGCCCGCGATGCCGCCCACGCAGCACACGCGGTCGCTGAAGGAAATCATGCCGCGCGTCAGCGCCACGAACATCGCGCTGCGCAGCTGGGCCAGCCGCCGCGTCGAGTAGGAGCGCACCTGGATCACCTCGGGGGCGTCCTTGTCGTCCTCGTCGATGTCCACCATGTTGCGCGTCACCAGGATGGTTTTGCTCTTGGGAAACCACGCGCCCGGCTCGATGCCTCCGACAAAGGTGTCGCCAAAGACCATGATGGCGCCGCACGCCGCGCCCTTGGCCACGCGGTCAGCCTCGCGGATCATGAGCCGGTTGATGCGGTTTTGCTGCGCTTGAACCGGCTTGGAAATAATGCCGCCGAAACCGGCCACCAACCGGTCGAACACGTCGCCGGTCGTGGCCGCGTTAAGAAGCTCGCGCACCAAGTCCGTATCCTTGAGCAGGCGCGCGATGGAAGCGAGAAGCTGCAGGTAATCGCGGGCCTTCTCGTCGGCCAGCAACATGAAGATCAGGTGGATTTTTTCCCCGGCGGCGGCGCTCTCGTTGCTGATGCCTCCGCGACTGCGACCGATGGCCAGGATGTAACGACGCCCCATCTTCACCCGGACGTGAGGCAGGGCGACACCATCGCCGAGGTAGGTCGTCATCGTGCTCTCCCGCTGCAAAAGCCCGCGGAGCAACACATCCTGCTTAAGATCGGGAAAACTGCCGCCGCAGGCCGCCAGCAACTCGCCAAGCGCACCTTTCATGTCGGTGCTGCGCAGGTCCACGATCCGGCTGCGGGCGACGATTTTTTCGAGTCTCATCTGAGTTCGCGTCGCCTAGCTCGCGGCCGGGTGGTTTACTTTTCCCACTCGAGCGCGCCTTTTTTGACTTCGTAGAAAAGACCGAGCACCAGCACGCCCAAGAAGAACAGGATCGGGGACAGGATGCTGATGTTGTTCGCCAGAAAATCGCGGTAGATGAACGACCAGGGAATCAGGAACACCACCTCGATGTCGAAAAGGATGAAGAGCATGACGGTGACGTAGAATTTCACCGAAAAACGCGTATGGACCATGCCCTCGCCCTTCACGCCGCACTCGTAGGGGGTGTCCGTGATGGCGGTCTTCTTCTTGGCGCGCTCACCCATCAGATGGCTGAAGCCAACGATGAAAGCGGCCAGACCGGCGGCCAGGATGATTTGAATGAAGATGGGCAGATACGCGGCGGACAGCATGGCAGTCCTAGAAATGGGCTCAGGAACGCGGGCGAGACAAGGGGAATTTACATGGGCCCTCGCTGTTTTCAGTGGCTACGAGCGCCAGCGAGTGGTCCGGGCATGGATGAAAGAGCATAGCGCCCCACTTTCGTGAGCCCTCCTCCCGTAGCGGGGAGCGTGAGCGACCCGTGATCGAAAACAAAGTAGAACTATTTCCCCACCGGCACGAACTTGGCGTCGGCTGTCTTGCGCGACCCCACCCCCAGCACGGAGGCAAACTCCAGCGTGCGGATGTCGTCGGAGACCGGCTTGAAGCCGGTCTTCTTGCGCCAGCCGTTGATCTTTTCCAGCATGAGCGCATCGAGCAGCACCGGGTCGGTGCCCAGCCAGAGCCGGGGCTCGGATTCCGTGTAGAGCGAGTTGAACCACGGCCCGCCGATGAATTGATAACGCTCCAGACTCACGAGGGTAAACATCCACGTGTGGCGGAGTTCGGGGATCGCGCTCATCTCGGCGACGGCGGCCGGAGCGCTGGCCGGACTGCGGAAGAAACGAGCCGTGTTGGAGGCGTTCCAAAGGGTCGCGTTGACGAGCGCACCGTTGACCCCAAGCACCGCATGATCGGTGTAGACCGGCAGGTTGATCCAGAAATCCGCGTCCACAAACAGCGGCGTGGCGAGGAAGCTCTTGCGATCCTCCTCCACGGTCGTCTCGGCATCGTAGTTCTCCACGCTTTTTTGCGCGAGGATGGGATCGAAGCGCGAGGGCAACGGACTGTCGTAAAACCAGACCGGATCAAAGTAGCGGCCCGATTCGAGCACATAGACCTTGTGCCCCTCGAAAGGCGATTGGCCCGTCACGATAGAAGGCAGGTAGCCGCAAAACCGCAGACGCTGCTGGTTCAGCCCCACCAGAAAAATATCGCCCTTCGCATACCCGCGCCGTTCCAGCGCGGCGATCACCGCCTTCGTCAAGCCGAGAGGCGTGGCGAGCCCGGGTCCGGAATCCGTGTAGATTTTCAAACCCACCCGGTGCTTCTCGCCCGGCACTAGCTTTTGGCCGATGGACGCCTCGAAATGCTTGATCAACGCCTCGACGTCGGCCGCGTAAGTGGCATCGGAAAAATCCGGCATCTTCGCCTCCCAGATCACCGGCGAAACCGGCTCCGAAACCTTGGCCGGTGCCGTCGCAGCCGCCAACCGCCCGGCAAGCAGGGCGAAAACCATGAATGTGAACACCGAACGGAACGTGAACATGAAGGAAGGCCGGTTGAAAAAGTGGACGGATGCGAGCAGACCAGCCCGCAGTTCTTGACAGACCCCGCACTAGGGTAAAAGTGCAAACTTCGTTCTACTCACCGAGTCGCCGCCCCATGCCCGTCATCAAACCCACCTGCCTTCGAGACCTGAAGGCGCGCGTGAACATCGTGGACGTGGTTTCCCGGGTCGCCACCCTCAGGAAAGCCGGCGCGCGCTTCAAGGGCCTCTGCCCCTTCCACAACGAAAAATCGCCGTCCTTCCACGTCGATCCCGACAAGGGCTTCTACAAGTGCTTCGGCTGCGGCAAGGCCGGCGACGTCATCACCTTCGTCCGTGAAACCGAGCAGTTGTCCTTTACCGAGGCCATCGAGACCCTCGGCAAACGCTTCAACGTCCCCATCGAATACGAGGAAGGCTCCGGCGGCCCGAGCCGCGAGGAACGTTCGCTGCGCCAGGAAATTTTCGACATCCACGAGACCGCCGCCGAGCACTACCATCAGGTTTTCAAGGGCTCGTCCGCCACCGGCGAATGGATGCGCGCCTACTGGACCGACAAGCGCCGCTTCACCATGGAGCTCGCCGACGAGTTCAAGATCGGTGCCGCCGAACCCGCCGACTCCGCCCTCGCCGCCGCGTTGTTGAAAAAAAAATACTCCGAGGAAGCCCTGCGCCAGTGCGGCCTTTTTTTCGTGCGCGACGGCGCGATCCTCGGACTCGGCTCGCTCAAGCCGCGTTTCCGCGGACGCCTGATGATTCCCATCCGCGACCACCAGGGCCGCGTGGTGGCGTTCACCGCCCGCCAGACCGATCTCACCCCGCAGGACGATCCGGCCCGCGAGGCCAAATACGTCAACTCCCCCGAGACGCCGATTTTCACGAAGGGAAATCTCCTATTCAACCTCGACCGCGCCCGCACAAGCGTCGGCGAAGGCAAACCCTTCGTCCTCGTCGAAGGCCAGCTCGACGCGCTGCGCAGTTGGAGCGTGGGCCTCAAGACCGCCATCGCCCCGCAGGGCACCTCGATCACCGAGGGCCAGCTCGTGCTCCTGCGCCGCTACCACACCCAGGTGGAGTGTTTCTTCGACGGCGACAGCGCGGGCCAGAAAGCCGCGCTGCGTTTTCTGCCGATGGCGCTCAAAGCCGGCCTTGAAGTGCGTTTCCTCGGAGGCGCGACCGACACCAAAATCGACCCCGACCTGCTCTTCCTTGAACGCGGCCTCGCCGGTTACGAAGAGGTGCGCAAAGGCGCGCTTTCCGCGATGGCCTTCGCCTGCCGCGCCCTCCTGCCCTCGCCCGAGACGGCCACGCCCGAGCAAAAAGCCCGCATCGCCCAGGAGCTTCACGCGCTCATCCTCAACGCCGAATCCGAGGTCGCCCGTTCGCAATTCCTCGCCGAGGCAGCGCAACTTTTGCGCCTGCCGCTCTCCGCGCTGCAACACGACTTCGAGGCCCAGCGCATCCGCCTGAGCCGCCAGCAGGCCGCCCGACCCGCCGCGCCTTCGGCATCCGAAGGCACGCCCGTTTCGGACACGCCATTGGTCATCACCAAGGACACATCCGAGCATCACCTGCTTTTGTTCATCCTTCATTTTGAGCGTTTGGGACGCCCCTTGAGCGTCACTTTGCCGCACGAGTGGATCGACCAAACCCACCCCGCGGGCGTGCTCCTCAACCGCTTCCTCGCCGAATTTGAGCAGGATTCCTGGCCGGGCCGTGATCATCTCGAACCTTTATTGGAGTCCCAAGAGGAGCGCGCGCTCGTCGCGTCCATGCTCTTTGAATCCCCTAAAGTCGATGATCCCGAAAAGGTTGCCAACGAAGCTCTGCGCCAGATTCAGGCCCGTATTCTTGAGCCCCGCGTTCGCCAAATAGAACTTGCTCTAGCCAATACCCATGCGGACAGTAACGTTGACGCAAATTCTCTATTTAAAGAACTCCTAGATATTAAACGACAGCTGCGTGCGCCACTCCGGCTGCCCGTTGTCGAATAACTTTTCCCGTATCCCTGTCCCAACCATGCCGCGCAAAGCCAAGTCCGCCGACACCTCCTCCCATTCCGAAGCCGTAGAGACGGCTCTTGAACGCACCAAGACCACGACCGCCGACGGCGGCCCGACCGTCGATCTTCCGGCCGGCGGCATCAACGACAAGATCCGCAACCTGATCCGTCTCTCGAAGGAGCAGGGTTACCTCACGTTCGACGACATCAACGAGGCCCTCCCCGACTCCGTCGAAAACCAGGAGGAAATCGATAACGTCCTCTCCATTCTCCAGAATCTCGAAATCGAGATCCTCGAGCCCGATCAGGTCGAGGACTACAAGCAGCGCCAGGAAGAGGCCGAGGAAGAAGAGTCGCGCTCCTCGCAGCACGACATCCTCGACGACCCCGTCCGCATGTATCTCAAGCAGATGGGCCAGGTCCCCCTGCTCACCCGCGAACAGGAAGTCGAGATTTCCAAGCGCATCGAAAACGCCGAGCTCAAGGCCCAGACCGCGCTCTTCGAGGCCGCCGTCGTCGGCAGCTACATCGCCACCCTCGGCGCCAAGCTCCTCAACCGCGAGGAACGCTTCGACCGCATCGTCATCGACAAGAAAATCGAGAGCCGCGACGCCTACTTCAAGGGCCTCCCCAAGCTCGTCGAGCTCACCCAGAAAAACGAGGATTCCGTCGCCGAATCCTGGGCCGAGTTCCTCGCCGCCAAGGGCGAAGACGCCAAGAAAAAGGTCCTCGCCAAGCACACCAAGCGCGAGGCGACCCTCCGCGCGAATTTCTCCAAGTTCTTTTTCAAGCTGAAGGTTTACGAGGAGTGGCTCGAAGCCCTCCAGCCCGTCCTCAGCGAGATCGAGCAGCTCAACCACCAGCTCGACCGCGCCAAGCATCCGAAGACCAAGAAGGACGCCGCCATCGATTCGAAGGCGATCAACGCCCGCCTCAAGCAGCTCGAGGGCGAGCAGCGCATTTCACCGGTCAACCTCCTCCGCGTCGTCGCGCAGACCAACGTCCACGTCCGCGAGGCCCACAAGGCCAAGACCGAGATGGTCGAGGCCAACCTGCGCCTCGTGATCTCCATCGCGAAAAAATACACAAACCGCGGCCTCTCCTTCCTCGACCTCATCCAGGAGGGCAACATGGGCCTCATGAAGGCCGTCGAAAAATTCGAATACCGCCGCGGCTACAAGTTCTCCACCTACGCCACGTGGTGGATCCGCCAGGCCATCACCCGCTCCATCGCCGACCAGGCCCGCACCATCCGCATCCCGGTCCACATGATCGAGACCTTGAACAAGGTCATGCAGGTGCAGAAGCAGCTCCTCCAGGAATTCGGCCACGAGCCCACGCCCGAGGAGGTCGCCGACGAGATGAACCTGCCCGTCGAGCGCGTGCAGCAGATCATGAAGATGGCGCAGCAGCCCATCTCCCTCCAGTCGCCCGTGGGCGACGGCGACGACACGTCCTTCGGTGATTTCATCGAGGACAAGTCCGCCGAGAATCCCTACGACATGACGGCCTATTCGCTCCTCCGCGAAAAGATCATCGATGTGCTCGACTCCCTCACCGAACGCGAACGCCGCGTGCTCTCCCTCCGCTTCGGTCTCGTCGACGGCTACAGCCGCACGCTCGAGGAGGTCGGCAAGCAGTTCAAGGTCACCCGCGAACGCATCCGCCAGATCGAGGCCAAGGCTCTCCGCAAGATGCGCCACCCGACGCGCATCCGCCAGCTGCACGGCTTCTTCGACGCCGAGCAGATCGACAACGCGCAGAACCTTCTCAAGCAGGTTCAGGCCAACGCCGCCAAGCCGGTCGTTCCTCCGGCCCGCTGATCCTTCCGGCCATGCGCCGCGCCTTCATCCTCATGCTGGGTTGCCTGCTGCTCGCCGGCTGCGCAACCCGCACCGGAGATAAGCCGCCCTCTCCTGTCGTTAAGTCGGGCGGCGTGATTCCGAGTCCCTTTGCGGTCGTCGGTCACGTTCTCGATGTGGATGCGAACACGGGCAACATCATCATCGACGTCGCCCCTTACACCGTTCTGCCCGCTGATTTTTCCGGCAAGATCATGCTCACCCGCACGGAAGCGGATCTGCGCCCGACCGCCAAACTCGAAGCCTCTCCCTATCTGCGCGGACACATTCTCGGCGCCCACCTGCTGGCCGGCCGGCCCAACATCGGAGACGAAGTGGTCCTGCCCCCTGCGGAGCGCTGAGACGGCCGCAGGTCGCACGCTTTCCCCCTTGCCACTCCTCGGACCGAAGCTAACGCTCCACGGATCATGAACAGTCCTTTTAATCCCGTGCTTGCCGGTATGTTTGGTGGCTGGGAAGTCATCCTCCTCCTCGCGGTCGTCCTGCTTCTTTTCGGAGCCAAAAAACTGCCCGAACTGGCCAAGGGTCTCGGCAAATCCATCAAGGAATTCAAGAAAGCCTCCGGCGAAGAAGAAGAGATCGAGGTCAAACCCGCCCAGAAATCGGTGGAAGCCTCCAAGTCCGAATCAACCAAGACCCACGGCTCAAACTGAGCAGCTTCCGTTTCCCAATTTTGAGGCGCGCCCATGTCGGCGCGCCTTTTTCGTGTCCGGAATTCGCCATGTAGGAGCGACTTTACGTCGCGATGACGCGCTCCGCGCGCCTCCGAAGTCACCCCGCTCTCAGTCCTCGACCGACACCGTCGCCTCGGCGAGCCAGACCTTGAACGCCCTCAACTGGGCCGGCGTGCCGATCGTGAGAAGCTCGTCGCCCGCGCGCACCTTCTCGTCCGGCCCGGGATTCAGGATACGGAAGCCCTGGCGATTTACCCCCGCGATCTGCACATGGTGCGTCTGGGCCGGCGAAAGCTCCCTCAGCGTATGCCCCGCCGCGGGACTGCTCACCGACACCGGAAGGGATTCCATCCGCACGTCGTCAAACTCCGACGGAGCGGGCGGCAGGCCCGAGACCTCCGTGAGAAAATGTTTTCCCGCCGCAAGCTGCGCCGTCGTGCCCATGAGCAGCAGCTTGTCGCGCGGATACAGCACCGCGTCCGGCGCGGGCAGCGAGATCATGTAGCCCTGCCGCTCGATGCCCACCACCGTGCAGCCCAGTTTGGACCTCAACCCGAGAGCCGCGATGCTCTTGCCCTGACAGTCCGCCAGATCGGGCAGCACGCATTCGCCCACGCTCAGCTTCCAGTCCTCGTGCGGACGCAGCCACGGCGCGGCCGTCGCGCTCAGACGCTCGTCGCCGCCGGTCAGCAACCCCTGCAACTCCACTTCCAGTTCGCTGTGCCAGTAGACGATTTTACGTTTTAGCAAAAACATCGCGCCGGTCATCACCAGAAGCGTCCCCACCAGCAGCCATTTCACCGATCCGCCCGTCGGCAGAAACGAGGCCAGCCACACAAAACCCCCCACGGCCGCGACCGTCTTCAGCCCCGTTTCCATGAGCGGCGCAAGCCGGGCGGCGCGCGGATTTCCCTGCGTCGAGACCTGCGCATAGAGCAGCGCCATCGCGGAAAGATTCCTCCAGATCGCCACCAGCGGAATGAGAATCAGCACGCCCAGCACCAGCCAGAAGATCACCACCGGCCCGTTGGGAAACAGCCAGTCGCGCCCGAGCCAGTCCTGCACCGCCGCGAACATCTGCTCGGAAAACACCAGCAGGCCGGTGACAAACAGCGCCTCCACGCCGATCTGGATGAGGCGCTTCTTGCTGAGCTGCCAGAGCAGGTTGCGCTTTTGCAGGGCATGAATGCGGTCCAGCCAGCCGGAATAATAGGCCAGCCACGCCTCCAGCCAGCGCGGCTGGCGCGCGAACACCCATTCGCTGATCGCCTGCGACCGTCGCGTGAGCACCGGCGACACCAGCGTCGTCAGCAGCGACACGCCCACCGCCAGCGGATAAAACTTGGGCGGCACCACCGCCGCCGTGACTCCCAGTTGCGCGATGACGAACGAAAATTCACCGATGGGCAGCGCCGTAAGCCCCACCCGGAACGCGTCCTTCGCCGGCGTGCCGATGAACGTCAGCCCGGTGCTCACCGCCACCGTGCGCGCGACCAGCGTGAACGCCGCCACCCCGAGGATGAGCGCCCATTCCGCCCCGAGCACGCGCAGGTCGATCTGCAGCCCGATCGCCACGAAAAACACCGCGCTGAACACATCGCGCATGCCCGCGAACGTCCGGTCGATCTGATGCCGGTGCGGCGTCTCCGCCACGATCGTCCCCAGCAAAAACGCGCCCAAGGCCAGCGAATACCCCGCGCGATTGGCGAGGATCGCGAGGCCGAAAAGCAGCCCGGCCATGCCGAGCGTCTGCAACTCGTCGTCCACCGAGACGCTCATCTTGCGCAGCAACCAGGGCACGACCAGCAGGCCCGCGATGCCCGTCAGCACCACGAAGGCGCCAAACAGTCCGATCGTCTGGCCGATATGCGCGCCGCCATGGCCGCCGAGTTGCACGACCGACGAAAGCACCGTCAGCATCACCACGGCGACCACGTCTTCCAGCACCGATACGCCCATCGCCAGTTGTCCGGCGCGTTCGTGGGTCGAGCCCACCTCCTGCAGCACCTTGCTGATGATGGACGACGACGAAATCATCAGCATGCCCGCCAAAAACAGGCTTTGCGTGGCGTCAAAGCCGATCACGACCCCCGCCAGCCGCGTCATGAAATAAATCAGCCCCGCGCTCACGAACACCCCCAGCATGAGCGACAGACCCAGCCGGCGGAGCTTGCGGATGCTCAGCTTCAACCCGACGGAAAACATCAGGAACACGAGGCCCACCTGGGCCGCCATCTCGATGCTGGCCTCGTCCGTAACGAGTGAAAACGGCGGCGTATGCGGCCCCACCACGATGCCGGCCACAAGAAAGCCCACCACCACGGACAACCCAATCCGCTGGCAGACCCACCCCACCAGCGCAGCCACGACCAAAATCACTGCGAGGTTTTGGATAAAATCGATGCCAGCCATGGGTAAGTTTATACAACGTTCGCGCGACCAACCTGCGTCAAGCGCGGAGGTCGGTTTTGCACGGCTAACAGTCCGGCCGCGTACTTCGGCGATCTTGATCAAATCAACACCCCGGATCGTTTCCGACGTAGGAGCCCGTTTACGGGCGATTCGTGTAGCCGCAAGCGCCAGCGAGCGGAAGATTGCCGCTCACCCTTTCGCCGTTATGAAGGCAACGCGTGAAGCACTCTTGTAATGTATCTATGTAAGCTTCGAGACTCATTCTAGTTTTGAGCCCGGAACAGTGGCGGGGCGATCCGAAGGACTCGCGGCGAGTTTTGTTAAAAGGCGTGAACTTTCAGGCCGCGCACACGGCGGAAGTGCTCCGTGTTGTCGGTGACGACGGGCAGGCCGTAATCAAGAGCGGTCGCGGCAATCAGGGTGTCCGGAAGTCCGATGCGGAAACCGGCGCGTCGCAGTTCACGGAAAATCTCTGCGGCCGTATCCCAAACCCGTTCGTCAACGGGGAGGACGGCAAAGGGGGAGAGGTGTTTTTGGGCGTGCGCATGGGAATCAAAGCCCGCCGAAAACTCCGCCACGGAAACGCGCGAGACGTAAGACGGTGTCTCGGGATGGCTCGAAAGAAACGAAAGGGCGCGGTCCCTGGGGATGCGCTTGTTTTGCCCGGCAAGAGAAACCAAAAAATTGGTGTCGTAGAGCATGCTCAGCGGCGACGGTCGGCCACTATTTGCTCGACGAGAGCGCCGTCGAGACCTTTGCCAAAATCCTTGATTTTAAGAAGGTCGGCGGCGGTGGTTTTGGCAGGCGGCGGCGTGCGTGGTGTGAATTTATAGCTTCCGATCTTGGCGGGAGCTTTGACGACGGCGCGGCCGCGTGGAGCGGGCTTCTTGGTCTTGGTTAGCGTGCTCATACCAGCAGAATGTGCGGCGATTGCCCGGCGTGGCAAGACCGCGAACGAGAGCGAGCGCCGAGAAAAGCCCGTGAGGTGCTACCAGACTACGGCTTCAGATCAGACTGCCGCCGCCCCGGATTTCCCCATCCCCGCACAGAGACTCGTTTTCCCCTTTGACACTCGTTCACTTCGCCCGTTTGTAATCTCAGCGGCGCAGGCGTCGTTTCATTACCCAAGCAACATGGCTACAAACCTTTTTGGCTACTTCTCCAACGACATCGGAATCGACCTCGGCACCGCCAACACGCTCGTCTACGTAAAGGACAAAGGCATCGTTCTCCGCGAACCCAGCGTGGTCGCCCTCGACACCGTCACCCGCAAGGTCCGCGCCGTCGGCGAAGAGGCCAAGAAGATGCTCGGCCGCACCCCCGGTAACATCACCGCCATCCGCCCGATGAAGGACGGCGTCATCGCCGACTTCGACGTCACCGAGGCGATGCTGCGCTACTTCATCCGCAAGGTTCACAACAACGCCCTGCGCGTCGCCCCCCGCGTCGTCATCGCCATCCCCTCCGGCATCACCGAGGTCGAGAAACGCGCCGTGAAGGACTCCGCAACCCATGCCGGCGCCCGCGACGTCATCACCATTCCCGAACCCATGGCCGCCGCCATCGGCGTGGGCCTGCCCATCGACGAACCCGCCGCCAACATGATCGTGGACATCGGCGGCGGCACCACCGAGATCGCCATCATCTCCCTCTCGGGCATCGTGTTTTCCAAGTCCATCCGCGTGGCCGGTGACGAGCTCGACGCCGCCATCGTCAACTACATGAAGCGCGCCTACAACCTGCTCATCGGTGAGCGCACCGCCGAGGAGATCAAGGTCCGCATCGGCTCCGCCTATCCGCTCGAGGAAGAACTCACCATGGAGGTCAAGGGCCGCGATTCCGTCGCCGGCCTGCCCAAGACCATCCACATCACCTCTCAGGAAGTGCGCGAGGCCCTCAGCGATCCCATCTCCGCCATCGTGGACGCCGTTCGCGCCACCCTTGAACGCTGCCCGCCCGAGCTTTCCGCCGACCTCGTTGACCGCGGCTTCGTGATGGCCGGCGGCGGCGCGCTCATCCGCGGCATCGACCGCCTCCTCAGCGAAAAGACCGGCCTGCCCGTCACCGTGGCCGACGACCCGCTCTCCGCCGTCGCCAACGGCACCGGCGCCGTCCTCAACGACCTCAACTGGGTGTTGCAGAACGTCTGAGCCTCCTCGGATTTTGGGTTTTCGATTTTCGGATTCCTTTACCCTCGGACGCCCCTCAAATCGGAACTCAGGAATTCAAAATCATAAGTTCCGCCGCGTCCCGTGCCCAAACGCTTCGACCAAAACAGACCCTTTCTCACGCTCGCCCTCGTGTTTGCGGCCTGGCTGGTGGTACCGACCGCCGTGAAGCGGGTGATGCGCGCCGGCTTCTTCGAGATGCAGGCCCCCGTGGAGGTGACCGCCTCCTACATCCGCGACCTGCAGGAATTCTGGGCGCTTAAAACCCGCTCCAAAGACGAGCTCATCGAGGCCGGACGCGATCTCGTCCACCTCAGCAACTACTACGAAATCCGTCTCCAGAAAGACGACGACCTGCGCGCGCGGCTCGAACGCCTCGACAAGCTTCTGAAGCTTCCCGCCCCCGAGGGCTACCGCGCCGAACCCGCCCGCGTCGTCCGCCGCGACTTCTCCGGCTGGTGGCAGCAGCTCGTCATCCGCAAGGGCTCCAACTACGGCATCACGGTGGGCTCGCCCGTCATCTACGCGGGCGGAGTGGTCGGCCGCATACGCGAAGTCCATGCCTACACCTCCGTCGTCGAGTTGATCAGCAGCCCCGGCGTGCGCATCGCCGCCTGCCTCGAGGGCGACACCCGCCCGATCAGCTTCCAGGGCGGCATCAACCCCTCCCTCGCCCCCGCGCGCGGCGAAGTCGAATACGTGCCCGTCGATGTGTTTGTCACGCCCGCCGCCCCCCGCCGGCTCGTAACCTCGGGTCTTGGCGGCGTGTTTCCCGGCGGCCTGACCATCGGCACCCTCGTCAACGTCGAACCGAGCACCGACGGCCTTTTCAAAAGCGGCGGCGTGCAACTCGACGCCGCCCTCTCCGCCCTTTCCGAGGTGACCGTGCTCGTGCCCGAAGAGACGCCCGCCGCCAACTGACATGAAGCTCCGCGTCCTCATCCTCTCGCTCGCTTCGCTGCTTCTCGTGACGCTGCTCGCCCAGCTCAACCACACCCTCGGTCCCTGGCAGCTTCATGTGTGGTGCGGCGGCCTCTTCGTCGCGTTTGCCGCGCTGCGGCTCGATTTCCGCACCGGCGCGGCGGCGGCGTTCGTCGGCGGCCTCCTGCTCGACGCGGGAGCCCCGGTCGCCTTCGGCACGCACGCCCTGCTCTTCCTCGCCGCCCATGCCGTGATCTTCAACGTCCGCGCCCGCGTCCCCCGCGACGAGACCATCATCGGAGTGATCGCCGCGCTGCTCGCCAACCTCGGCCTCTTTGTCGCGTTGTCTTTCCTGCGCGTCGATCTGGGCCCGGATACGGGCGGGGCCTGGATGCGCAACTTCGCCGACCTGCTCGTCTCCCAACTCGTCCTCGTCCTTGTCGCCCCCTGGTTTTTCGCCGTGCAGACGCGCCTTCTCCAGCTTGGCGGCACCCAGCTCCGCGACGCCTCCCGCAGCGGCGCGCTCTAAGGCTCCCGCATGGCGAACCAAGCCACAGAGCGCCCCGGCGGACTGGTCGAAACCCACAAGGGCTACAACCCCCGCATCCTCTTCTTTTATTTTTTCATCGCCGCCATCCTGCTCACGCTCGGCGGCGGCCTCGCCTACCGCCAGCTCTTCGGCAACGACCGCTACCACGAGGCCGAGAAAAAACAAAACCAGCGGCGCATCCTCGTCCCCGGCCCCCGCGGCACCATCTACGACCGCACCGGCCGCGTGCTCGTGGGCAACCGCCCCCGCTTCGCCGTCACGCTCTACCTCGACCAGCTGCGCCAGGATTTCCGCACCGAATACATCAAGATCCGCAAGGCCTACCGCGAGGCCGACGACAAGGCCCTGCCCACCATCGACCAGATGCAGCGCATCGCCCGCTTCACCGTCGTCCAACGCTATCTCGACGAGGTGAACCGCGTCCTCGGCCGTCACGAGGAGCTCGATGCCGACGAACTCAACAAACACTTCCGCCAGCAACTCCTCCTGCCCTACATCCTCCTCGACGACCTGAAGCCCGGGGAATACGCGCGCCTCATCGAACACCTTCCGGTCAACTCGCCCCTTCAGGTATATACCTCCAGCATCCGCTCGTATCCGCTCGGTTCCATCGCCGCCCAGACCCTCGGCTACGTCACCGGCAACGACGACATCGAGCCCGCCGAGGATTTCCCCGGCGCCGACCTCACCACCTTCAAGATGAAGGGCACCGTCGGGCGCGAGGGCATCGAAGCCCGGTTCGACGCCCAACTTCAGGGCGAGACCGGCGGCGCCATCTACCGCGTCGATCCCTCCGGCTACCGCGTCAATCCGCCGCTCTCCAAGCGCCAGCCCGTCCACGGCCACGACCTGCATACCTCGCTGGACGCCGAGCTCCAGATCGTCGCCGAAAAAGCCATCGTCGAAACCGAGCTCAACGGCGCCGCCGTCGCCATCGACATCCGCACCGGCGAGGTCCTCGCCCTCGCCAGCAAGCCCGACTACAATCTCGCCGATTTCATCCCCCGCCTCAACCACGACAAGGCCAAGGAAATCAACGAGCAGGGCGCCTGGCTCAACCGCGCCGTCAGCGGCATCTACCCGCCCGGATCAACCTTCAAGATCATCACCGCAAGCGCCGGCCTCGCCTCGGGCATCGACCTCGAAACTTTCTCCGTGGAATGCACCGGAGGCGTCATGGTCGGCGCCCGCCGCTTCACCTGCGAAAACGGCCACGGCATCCACGGCGTCATCACCCTCACCGAGGCGATCGCCGAGAGCTGCGACTCCTTTTTCTACCAGTTCGGCCTCGCCACCGGCGCGGAAAAAATCTCCGCGATGGCCGACCGCTTCCACCTCGACCGGCCCACCGGCATCGACCTGCCCTACGAGACGAAGAGCATGCTCATCCCCGACGCCGCCTGGAAAAAATCCCGGCGCGACGAGGCCTGGTTCCCCGGCGACACCGCCAACATGTCCATCGGCCAGGGCTTCATCGGCGTCACCCCGCTCCAGATGGCCTGCTTCACGGCCTCGTTCGCCCGCGGCGAGACGTTCACAAAACCTTATCTCGTGCACGACCCGGCCCGGCCCGCGCAGCACACCGAGCGCATCGGGCTCACCCCCGCGCAACACGCCGCCATCGTGGCGGGCATGGTCGGCTGCGTGGACCACGGCACCGCGAAAATCCTCACCACGATCCCGTCCATGCGAATCCCCGGCCTGACCATCGCCGGCAAGACCGGCACCGCGCAGGTTCACGGCAAGGACGGCAACCTCAACATCGCCTGGTTCATCTGCTTCGCCCCGGTCGAGAATCCCAAGATCGCCATCGCCGTGGTGCTGGAAGGCAACATCGGCGAGGAAACCGGCGGCGGCCGCACCGCCGGCCCCGTGGCCCAGGCCATCCTCAAAAAATGGCAGGAGACGCAGTCCCGCCCGCCCGCGCCCCTCATCATCATCCCGGGAAAGTGATCGGCGCGGTTGGTCAAAATCCTGGTCGCTCGTCAAGGAGGTCGGACCTCCCGGTCCGACCCGATTGGACGTCCTCGAAAAATATCAGGACGGACCTGGAGGTCCGTCCTCCTCTCAGACGATTACAGCCACAGCTTTATTTGAAATGCTCTAGCTTCCTCTTCAGCGTCCGCTTCGCCCTCCGGAACACCCCCATCGGTTCCGGCCACCGCGCCTGCGGGCCGTAGCGCAGCTTCTCCAGCTCGGTCCGCACATCCGCCAAATCCGCATTCCCCGATCCGGAATCCGAAATCTTCCTGAGCCAACGGCCCGCTTCCCGTCGCACCGGATCCATCTTCCCCTTTCCTCGCCCGCTTCGCCAGCGCATCCACGCCCCGCGCCCGGCCAGCCTCCAGGCAAAAAAGCTTCCGACAATCACCAGCACCGCCGCCGTCCAGGCCGTCACCCGCCCCGCATCCCACGGACTCGCGAGCCACTCCTTCAACGCCTCAAGCTCGCGCCTCAGCGTTTTTTTGAACGCGCGCAGTCGCTCGTCGGCCAGCTTCTTCACGTCCCGCACCAGCTCCACCTGCGACTTCTGGTCGAAGTTGACGATGCGCCTATACCAGAAGATGCGCAGGCTCTCGAAGCGCGCCCCCCAGCTGTCGTCGAGAATGCGCGCCAGCGCCGCCTCGCCAAGGGGCGCGTTCGTCGCCTCGCCCACCGGCACCGATCCGGGCGTCGGGTCCGCCCGCAGCCACGCGCCCTCCGCACGGTCGAAAATCTCGCACCACGCATGGGCGTCGGAATTGCGCACGGTGATGCTTTCGCTGCGCGCGTTCCACGAGCCTCCCTTGAACCCGAGCACCACGCGCGTCGGATACCCCGCCGTGCGCGCCAGCAGCGCGAAGGCTCCGGCGAACAGCTCGCAATGCCCCGGCACGTTCGAGCCCAGCCAGAAGACCAGCGGATCCGATTCACCCGCATCTATCTCGCTCTGCAAAGAATACCCATGACGCCCCGCCAGCCACCGGCTCGCCCGCCGGGCAAACTCCGCCGGGTTGTTGGGCGGCGCGCCGAGCTCGGCCACCCAGGCGGCCAGTTTCGCATGCTCTTCCGGCGGCAAACTCAACGCATTGAACGCGGCCCTCTTCATCACGCCTTCCGTCATGAATTCATCGGCGAGGCCGCTCTCCTCCGGCAGCCGGAAGGACGACCCGATCTGCATCCCCTCCACGCGATAGGCGAGCATCTTGGCCGGCATTTGACGAAGCAGCACCAGGCTCAGCTCATGGCTGAACGCCGCGTTCTGCTGCCCGTCAAAGGCAAGCTGGTTGAATCCGCCGAGCAGCGGCAGGAACCGGCTGGTGCCCGTCTCCATGTAAAACGTCCACACCGGCATGTTCGCGCGCAACCGCATGTCGCCCTGCACCCGCGCGGTCTTTTCCGAAACCCTGTCGATGCTGCTCTTCGCCAGCGCCGACATGCGAAAACTCCCCCCCGAATACTCGTCCAGCACGAGCATCCGCCAATAAAGTTCCGCCGGCACCTGCGAGCGGTCCGACACATCCACGCTCAACGCCACGCCCGTGTCCTGCTGGATGTTCACCACGCCCCCAAACTGGATGTTCTCGCTGAAGCCCGTCTTCGCCTTGCGCGAGATCATGCTGTCCAGAAACAGGCTGCTCCCCAGGTCGAAGCGCGGGATCGCCATGAACAGCACCACCGACAGCCCCACCACGCCTCCGAAGAGCAGGCCGCCCAGCACGGCCACGCGCCAGTCCACGCACTCGCGCAGCCGGCCCGCCAGCCGCCTCCAGCCGACGTGCATCCACACGGGCGGGGTGCCCGTCTGCGACGGTGGCGGCAGTCCCTGCTCCATCCCGTCGGCCAGCGTGATGATCAGCAGAAACAGCAGTGCAAACGCCGTGAACACCACGATCTGCGCCGCAAACACGATCGACACCGAAAGCACCCCGCCCACCACCACGAGAAAAAGCCCCAGCAAGATGAGTTGCAGATCGTCGCGCCGCTGGCGCGGCGTGATGACCCGGTAGAGCACCAGCATCAGCGCCAGCCGGATCACCGGAGGCAGCGGCTCCTTCACGTGTGCCGCCATGTCGATCGCGAAAAACGCGAACAGGACCGGAAAGGCCAGCCGGTGCGCCCAGCGGGGGATGCGCGTCGTCAGCACGGGCTTCGCCGTCATGACCGGCACCGCGAGCGTGATGAGCGTGAGCAGGCCCCACGCCTCCACGTCCATGTAGACCACCGTCCACGCGGAGATCAGCGCGAGCAGGCCGCCCAGCAGCCACTTGAGCTGGTGCAGCTCGGCGAGGTTAAGTTGAGGCCGCCGGTTTTCCATCGACATGGGCGATCACGCCCCGCGCCCCGTCGGGCGCGAAGGTGAGCAGGTTGAGGTTTCGGCCCGCGCCCGCGCTCGTGGAGGGCTGATAGGGTCGGGACACGACGGCGGCCAGCGCCAGCCGGTCGAGAAACAATTCCAGGTCGCGCACGCTGCGCACGGGATGCGCGGGCTCGTCGTTGAACACGACCGACGTCAGCCGACCCGCGCGAAAAAGATCCTCCGCCAGCGTCGCGGCAAAACTGCACAGCAGCTCGAACTGCTCCGGTCGCGGCCATACTTCCGCCGAGGTCTGCATCCACAGGGAAAACCCCTCCTGCATCTCCGCGGCGAACTGCCGCACCATCAGCCGGCGCAACCGCGCGCTCGCCTTCCAATGCACCATGCGCTGCGAGTCCCCCTGGGCGTAGGGGCGAAGCGCCAGCAGATCGCCTCCCTGCCCCACGATCGCTTTCCGCGCGCCCTGCCCCGCCTGCCGCCACGAGGCCAGGGGGAAACGCCTGTATTCCACCGGTGCCGGCCACACCAGCACCTCGCGCCGGAGCTCCAGCCCGATGATCTTCTTCAAAAACCCAAAGGGGAAAAGCGAGCCAACCGCCACCAGCTCCACCACGAGCAGCCCGCGCTTCGCCGGGCGCAGCGTCCACTCCAGCCCCGTCTCCCCCAGCGGATCGAGCCTGCCGGAAAGCACGAGTCGCACGGGCTTGGCCAGCTCCGGCGTCTGACATTCAAACCACAGGCCGTAGGTCGGCAGCACCCGCTTGCGGTTGCGCAGCTCGAGCACGACGGTGTGGTCCCTGCCTACGCGCAACGGCGGCGTCACCCGCAGCCGCCACGTCACGCCCTTGAGGTTGAACCACGAAAAAATCCCGCTGAAAACCAGGCACGCCAGCAGCAGCGAAAGCGTGATGAAGAGAATGTTGCTCGCCGTGTTGTAGGCGGCCAGGCCGATGCCCAGCGCGACCACGATCAGCAGCGTGCCCGACACCGTGGGCAGGACGCGCTGCCCCCGATGCGGATAGACCAGCGACCAGAGCAGCCGCCGCCAGCGTTGGGATTTCCCCGTGGCCCCATGGAAATTCACCCCGTGCCAGTCGGTCCCGGCGGAGCCGGTGGAATAAACGGGTTCGGCCGCGGTCATCGGCAGGCTCCTCCCCTCCGAGACAGGGCGGGACCGCCGCGAATGCCTTGAACGTGGGAGCGAGCTTGCTCGCGAGGATTGATCCTCGCGAGCAAGCTCGCTCCCACCCCCAATCGGACGGCCCGGCGGTCCGTCCCCACCTTTTCGAAGACTAACAACATGAAACGATGGGAGCTTTGGTGTTTGTGCTTTGCACGAGGTCAGACCGGCGCCGAGATCGACGCCGTGATGCGGCGCAGGCTGGCGGTGATCGCCCGGCGCTCCTCCAGCGCGTCGGGACTCTGGCGCACCAGCGCAAGCCGGTGGGCGAACACCGGCACGATGAGCGCCTGCACATCGTCCGGCGTCACAAAGTCCCGCCCCTGCAGAAGCGCGCGCGCCTGCGCCGCGTGCTTGAGCGCAAGGCCGCCGCGCACCGACACGCCCGCCTTGAACTCGGCCTCGGTGCGGGTCGCCGCCACGAGTTTCAAAATGTAATCCAGCACCGAGTCCTCGATGAACACCTGCTGGGCGACGCCTTGGAGCCTCAGGATGTCGTCACCGTGGGCCACGGCGTCGATCGCGATGCCGTCGTAGCTCGAACGCGGCGCGCGCAGGATCTCCATTTCGTCAACCGCCTCCGGATAACCCATGTGCAGCCGCATCAGAAAACGGTCGAGCTGGCTCTCCGGCAGCGGAAACGTCCCCTCGTAATCCACCGGATTCTGCGTGGCAAAAACAAGGAAGGGAGAGCCCACCGCATGCCCCTCGCCGTCCACCGTGACGCGCGCGCGATCCATCACCTCCAGCAGCGCCGACTGGGTTTTCGGCGTCGCGCGGTTGATCTCGTCGGCCAGAACGACATTGGCGAAGACCGGACCCTTTTTGAAAATGAAGCGTTTCTCGTGCTCGTCGTAGACGGACACGCCCGTGACGTCGCTCGGCAGCAGGTCGCTGGTGAACTGGATGCGGGAAAACACGCAGTCCATCGAACGAGCGAGCGAATAGGCCAGCGTGGTCTTGCCCACGCCCGGCATGTCCTCGATGAGCAGATGCCCGCCGGCCACGAGGCACACGAGCACCTGTTCGATAACGTCGTCCTTGCCCTTGATCATCAGACGCATGTTGGTGCGCAGACGATTCAGGATAATGCGGGCGTCAGAGACAACGGGGCCGGAAACAAAGTCGCTCATGGCCCCACTATGCGGACAAGACCCGCTGCGTCAACGGACACAACAGGCCCCGTGAGATAAAATCCGGCCGGCCTTGTCAGACTTCGAACCGATATCCTTCGCCACGCACCGTGAGGATATGACGGGGCGACTGGGGGGAATCCTCCAGTTTTTGACGAAGCCACGCGACGTGAACGTCCACCGTGCGGGGAGTGATCGCCGGTTGCTCGCACCAGACGTGCCGGAGTATCTGGTCTCTGCCGACCACTTGTCCGCGATGGTTCACCAAAAAGCGCAACAACTCGGCCTCCTTCGCGGCCAGCGCGATCGGCGCGCCCGCGCGCATGAATTCGTGACGCGCGAAGTCCGCCCTCACTCCTCCGAAATCAATGCGCATCACCGGCGTAAGATCGACTTTGTGGATACGACGCAGCAGGGCGGCGACCCGCGCGACCAGTTCGTCGGAATTAAACGGCTTCACCAGGTAATCGTCGGCGCCGATGCCGAGCCCTTCCACGCGGTCGCGCGTCTCTCCCCGGGCCGTGAGCATGAGAATCGCCCCGTCAAATCCCTGCTCGCGCGCCTGGTGGCAGATGGTGAAGCCGTCCACGCCGGGCAGCATCACGTCCAGGATGAGCAGGTCGAACGCTTCATGCGTCGCCCGATGCAACCCCGCGCGCCCGTCGCCCGCCGAGGCCACGTCGTGCCCTTCCGCCCGCAGGAGGTCGGAGATGACTTCGACGATGGCCGGCTCGTCTTCCACCAGCAGTATGCGCGAGGCCATGGTTCAGGAACGCTGCTCCTCCGCCACCGGCAGTTCGATGACAAACGTCGCGCCGCCGCCGGCCTCGCCGGCGATGCGGATGCCGCCTCCGTGGTCCTCGACCGTCGTCTTCACCAGACTCAGGCCCAGCCCGCTGCCGCGCGTCTGCGTGCTGCGGGCGCGTTCTCCCCGATAAAAGGGTTTGAACACATCCACGCGCTCATGCTCCGGAATACCCGGCCCGCGGTCCATCACGCGCACTTCCGCCATGCGCCGCCGTTCGCGCACGGCCTCGGCGGCCGTCACTCCGATCCAACCGCCCGAGCCACCGTGCTTGGCGGCGTTCACGATCAGATTCTGGAAGGCATGCAGCAGCGCCTCGCCATCCCCGCTGATGCGGATCGCCACCGGCGGCAGTTGGAGTTCCACCGTGCAATGCGCCGCCTGCGTCTCCGCAACCGTTGCGGACACCGCCTGCCGCAACACGTCGTCGAGATTCAACGGCTTGAACGCCTGCCTCGCGTCGGTTTTGCCCGCGCGGGAAAACTCCAGCACCTGCTCCACCATCCGCGTCAATTGCGCCGCGTGGTCCTCCACCAGTCCGGCGTAATGAACGATCCGCTCGGGGTCGTGCACGATGCCGCGCTTGATGTTGTGCGCCGCGCCGCGGATCACGGTCAACGGCGTCCGCAATTCATGAGACACGCCGGCCACGAACTGCATCTGCGTCTCGGCGAGCCGGCGCGACCTCCGGGTCTGCCGCACCAGCAGCCCGCCGGCCGCGAGGATCAGCCCGTTGAGCAAAAATGCCGCCAGCAGATTCTTTCGCCGCGTGGCCGCGACCACGGCCTCCAGCGCCCCGGGTTTCCGGTAGACCTCCAGAATCCAGGCCGGCATCCGCGGACCGCGCCCGGGGAACCCCCGCCCGCTCTGCGGAGCCATGTTCAGTTCGACGGGCGCGGTAAAGACCGGCGCGGCACCCTTGGGAACGGCGGCACTCATGTAAAGCACCCGTCCCGAAGCCCCCGCGCCGGACCGCACGACGACCCCTTGCACGAACTCGCCGGAGCGCCCCAGGTAACGCTCCATCAATTCGGGGATCCACGTGCGGCGCACATAGTCCGCATCGACCTGCATGACCACCAGGCCGGGCGCGTTCCGCGGATCGCGCAGATCGCCGAACCCGGTCCGGAGCGGATGTTGATCCTCAAGCCTCGAAGCATCCCGCTCGCGCATCAACGGCCACTCCAGCAATGAATCCTCCATCGCGTCCCCTGCCGCAAGCGGACTGCCGAATCCGCCCGGTTTCATCCAAACCCGACGCTTCACCGCCTCCCACGCCTCGCCCGACGCGGCCGGCTTGAGCACCCCCGACTCCAGATCGGGCACGAACAGGACAGGCTCGTCGTCGCTCAATCTGACCAGCCCCAGCCATTTGAAAAGCGGACGCACCCCGGCGTCCCTGGCCTTTCGCAGCTGCGTCACCCACGCCTCCCCCGTGCCCGCCGCGTCCTCGGCCGACGGGCGAAGCCGGCGAAAGGTTTCGCTCCATTCCCTTCCAGCCTCCGTCACCAGCCGCTCCGCCTGCTCCTGCAAGGCGCCATCCCTGCGCACCCGTTCCGCCTCCGCCAGTTCCCCGGTCCAGCTAAACTGCAGCACGGTCAGCACGCTGCTGACCGTGATCAGCAATCCCAGGAACACCCATTCGAGCCCGCTCTGTTTTTGTTGAAGGGATGTTTTCAAGAGCCTCCGAAATACCACATCGCATCCGTCCGACAATACCCGAGGCGCATCCTTAACACTCCTTAACGGGACTCCGCCGACATTTGGGCGCATAATGCGGCCGCATCGTCCTCCACAATGAACCACGCGCCTCTCCTTTGCCCGACCCGGCCGCCCTCTTTTCCGCGCGCCGGCTTCCACTTGGCTTCCGCCGGAGCGATCCTTTTCAGCCTGTTTTTGACCTGCATGGATGTCTCGGCCTCCACCAGCGCCGCGACCACGCCCGTCGGCGTCTTCACCGTGACGATCGCCGCCGGCACCGGCACGGGCGCGACCGTTTCGACCGTTTCGTTCCCCCTCGCCATCGCCGCCGGTTTCTCCGGAGCGATGACCGGACGCATCACCGGCGTGACCGCATCGGGCCTTTCCAACTCCGCGGCCGGCTGGACCGCCGGCGAACTCTCCGCGGCGGCCGCCCCCTGCCTCATCCAGATCACGAGCGGCCCCGCCCTCGGCCGCACCTTCCTCCTCTCCACCACGACGGCCAATACCGCGACCACCGTCACCCTAAACGCGGAGGAGGCCGGCTTGATCGACCTCACCACCCTCGGCATCGCCACCGGCGTGGAAACCGGCGACACCTACCGTATCCTCGCCTGTGACACGATTTCCTCGGTGTTCGGCACGCCCGAAACCACCGGCGTAAAGGCTGCGAGCGCGCCGGATACCGCCGACAACATCCAGATCCTCTCCGAAGGCACCTGGCTGCGCTACTATTACAGCAGCACCTACGCATCCTGGCGGCGCGTGGGCCCCGACACCGCCGCGGCCAATATCCCGCTGCGACCGGACACGCTCATCCTCTACACCCGGCGCGGCACCACCGACATGAGCATTCCGCTCCTCGGGGCCGCATCCGAAATCACCCGCCGGGCGATCGTCCGCCCAGGCGGCATAACCGCCCTCGCGTCCGGCTGGCCGGTCTCCGGCACACTCGCAGGCTCCGCCCTCCAGTCCATACCCGGATGGAACGCCGCGAGCGATGTCGCCGGCGCGGACCGCGTCTGGATCTTGGTCTCCGGAGCGTGGCTGCGCTACTATTACGACGGCGCCAGCTGGAGACGGGTCGGCCCCAACACCGTCGCCGACACCCTCGTCATCCCCGCAGGCTCCGGCGTCCTCCTCGATAAAATCACCGCGACCGCCTCCGCGTCCACCTTGGTCCAATCCGTTCCCTACGATCTTTAACCTATGAACACCCTCCGCCTCTCCCTCATCGCCTGCCTCCTTGTTTTTTCAGGCACCGCCCATTGCGCCACGATCACCTTCGGGACCGACGACTACGTCGTTGATACCAACGCGAGCACCTTTTCCATCTCCTCCCAGAACGCCACCTCGCTCACCCTGTCCGGCTCGGCCCAGTCCGACCTCTACGGCTCTCTGATCAATTCCATCGACTTGAGCGCCTATGTGTCCGGCTCCGGCCTCTCGGTCGCGCTGACCGCGTCCACCACCTCCACCAGCGACTACAATTTTACCCTTGAGCTGTTTGATGCCGATGGCGACGGCGTCAAATACACGGGAAACTGGTCTTCGTTCACCGACAGTCTTTCCAGCGTGTCACTCACACTCGCCGGCTACGATCTTGGCGGCGGCGGTGTTTTCGACGGCGTCGTCTCCACCATCGCCATCTACGGCGGCGGCAGCACCGCCGCTCTCAACATCACCCTCGGTTCGCTCACGTTCGACTCGGCCGCCGTGCCCGAACCGGCCTCCTGCGCGGCCCTGGCCGGATTCGCCACCTTGGGCGCGGCCCTCTGTCGCCGTCGCCGCCTCGGCTCTCGGCGCTGAGCGCCGCCGCTTTCGTGCGGCCCTCTGAATGAAATCCCTCCGCTATCTTCTCCCAGCGCTCATGCTGGGCGGCTTGGCCGCCGCCTGGCTCCTTCCCCGGCCCTCCGCCACGAGTCACAGTGCGCCGCCCTCCATCCCATCCGTCGCCCTCCCCGCCGATGCCCGGGCAGTCTCTCCCGGCGCCCCTCTCTATGCCGTGTCCGCGCCCGGCGAGGGACAACCACCGCTCCCCTCGGAAGGCGGCGAACCCGCCAAGGCCGACCTGGTCAAACGCTGGGCGACGATCACCGATCTCCGCCTCCCCGCCAAGTTCGTCGCGGACGATATCATGCTCTTGCCGCTCATGGAGGGACGAACCGTCGTCGGCCGCATCCACCTCGCGGAACCGGTTGCGGACGGCGGCGTGCGCCTGGCCGGCTCTCTCGACGAAGGCGGTTCGTTTGCCCTGGTGGCGCAAGGCTCCTCGCTCACCGGCCTGATCATCCCGAAAAAGTCGTCGGTCGCCTACGTGCTGGCCCGCGGTTCCGACGGCAAAACCTACCTCCTCGAAAAAGCGACCGACGCCCTGCTTTGCGTCAATCTTCCGCCCCTCGACCTTGCTCGCGCCGCCGCCGCCCCGCCCGCGACCGCCGAGGCGACCGCGACCGCGGCATCGACCGCCACGGCGACCGTTCCCGTGCTCAGCAGCCGCCCCTCCGCGACCACGGTCATCTATCTGGACTTCGACGGCGAGACCGTGACCGACGCTCTCTGGAACGGCGGCACCACCATCACCGCCGCCGCCAGCGGCCTCTCCAGCGCGCAGATCACCGAGGTCTGGCGCCGCGTCGCCGAGGACTACAAGTCCTTCAACATCGACGTCACCACCGACCTCTCCCGCTACAACGCCGTCTCCGCCACCTATCGCATGCGCTGCATCGTCACCGGCGACGACTGGTATTACACCGCCTATGGCCAGTCGGTCGGCGGTGTCGCCTATGTGGGCTCATGGAAATACGCCGGCTCGACCCAATACAGCAACGGCACCGCCTATGTCTTCAGCGGCACGATCCCCTGCTGGGTCTTCGCCGGCAACCTCGCCTCCACCGCCCGCTATGTCGCCGAGGCCGCCTCCCACGAAGTCGGCCACACCCTCGGCCTCTCCCACGACGGGTTGAAAAACTCCTCCGGCGCGACCACCGATGCGTATTACTACGGCCGGGGCAGCGGCAACACCGGCTGGGCCCCCATCATGGGCGTCGGCTACTACAAGAACCTGGTCCAGTTCAGCAAGGGCGAATACTCCGACGACTCCAGCGGCTCCATCCTCTACGCCAACAACACCGAAAACGACCTGTCCATCATCGCCACCAACAGCGGCCGCTACTCCAACCACGTTTCCTATCTGACGGACGCCGTCTCCTCCACCACCGCCTCCGCGACCGCCCTCACCTTCACCTCCGCCACCGCCATCGACACCATCGGGCTCATCGAGAAAACCGGGGACATCGACATATATAAATTCACCGCCTCCCCCGGCGCCTACACCTTCAGCCTGGTCTCCGAGGACTCCTTGATCGCCGCTCTTCAAAACGCCGACACCTCCCTCGCCCTCTACGACGCCTCCGGTGCCCTGCTCTCCTCCGCCGACCCGCAATCCTCCCTGCTTCCCTCGCTCACCGCGACGCTTTCCTCCGGCACCTACTACCTGAAAGTCACGGGAGCCGGCGAAGGTTCCACCACCTCAGGCTACTACGCCAGCGGTTACTCCAACTACGGCAGCATCGGCCGCTACGAAATCACCGGCGCCGCCGTGCTCGCCCCCGTCATCACCAGCGCCCTCACCGCCACCGGCGCCGTCGGCTCCTCCTTCACCTACACGATCACCGCCGACAACACCCCGACCGCCTTCGCCGCCACCTCGCTTCCCTCCGGACTCGCGCTCGAAACCTCCACCGGCGTCATCAGCGGCACGCCCGCCGTCTCGGGTGAATTCTCCATCACGCTCTCCGCCACCAATACCGGCGGCACCGGCACCGCCACCCTCGCCCTGACCATCCAGACCGCGCTCGCCGCCTGGATGAGCGAACAAGGCATCACCGACCTCTCTTCCGACGCCGACGGCGACCACGTCTCCAGCCTCCTCGAATACGCCTTCGGCCTCGATCCCGCCTCCGCCGACACCTCCGGGCTGCCCGCCGCCAGCCTCGTGACCGTCGGCGATGTCGGCTACCTCGCGCTCACCTTCGCCATTCCCTCCGGCCGCGACACGCTCGCCTACCAAGTCCAGCTCTCGACCGATCTCTCTACCTGGAGCAACGGCCACTCCTACGGCTCCGGCGCGGACAACACCGGCGCCCTCCCCACCGTGGAAGTTTCGGACACGACCCGGAGCGATTCCAGCCGGCTCATCACCGTGCGCTCCGCCACCTCCGGCGCCGACCAGCCCAAAGCCTTCCTCCGCGTCAAAGTCGTCGCCCCCTGACGCCTCCATAAACGCCACCTCTCCACAATCGGCCAGCCCATCGGCAAACAGCATTTCCTCGCGCTTTCTCCGAAACCAGCGTTGCGCCCCGTCGACCACTTGCTCGCGATGATCGGAATCGCGGCCCCGACTTGTCGGGGTAAACTGTAAAGCCGCCTGCCATCGGAGGACTACCGATACGGAACTCTGGCTCCAAGGAGCCTTATTCTTCTCTTTTTGTGAGCCCGCCCCAGGTGATGCCCTTCGATTCCGAAACTATGATCGAGTATTTTCTCTTCAGCTTGTTCGCGATTCTCATCGCCGCGGCGATCACCTCGTCCCGATTGAGTTCGGTCTCGATGAAATATTCGGCCGTGGGCAGGTAGTAGGTGGCCGGCTCGGCGCTGGTAATCGTCCGCGAAAAGCCCCCCTCGGCCATGAGGTCGTTGAGCCCTTCGTATAGGGTGGATGCGGTTTCACCGTGGAATTCGATACGCGCAAGAAACTCTTTTTTTTCGGGGGTTGTCATAGGTTCAACGTTAAGGCGTGCGATTCTGGCGCGGGCCTCGGGAGCCCTCCGAGGACAGCGCGGCAAGACTAGGAGCACCGGGACTCGACGCGCAAACGTGATTTATGAAATCAACGCCGCCTCGCCATACTCGTCCAACCCATCGGCAACCGCATCCGTCGCGCTTTCTCCGAAACCAGCGTTGCGCCCCGCCCGCCGCTTGCTCACAACCGTTTGCACATGGCCCTACCCGCCGAGATCGCCGCCCTCATCGAAACCTTCGCCGCCAACGAGGCCGACTACACGGCCCCCGAATTCAAAGAGGCCCAGGTCCGCCAGCAGTTCATTGATCCGTTCTTCGCCGCGCTCGGCTGGGATGTCGCCAACACCGCCGGTTACGCCGAAGCCTACAAGGAGGTCATCCACGAGGATGCCATCAAGATCGGTGGCGAGACCAAGGCCCCCGACTACTCCTTCCGCATCGGCGGCAACCGCAAGTTTTTCGTCGAGGCCAAAAAACCCTCCGTTTCCCTCAAGGACAATCCCGAGCCCG
This sequence comes from Opitutaceae bacterium, assembly GCA_041662485.1. Classification (GTDB taxonomy): domain Bacteria; phylum Verrucomicrobiota; class Verrucomicrobiia; order Opitutales; family Opitutaceae; genus Rariglobus. The sequence continues at coordinate 33,595 of JBAZSJ010000016.1, forward strand.
CCTTCCAGCTCCGTCGCTACTCATGGACGGTTAAACTCCCCCTCGGCATCCTCACCGATTTTCAGGAGTTCGCGATCTACGACACCCGCGTAAAACCCGTCGCCTCCGACAAAACCTCCGTCGCCCGCCTCTTTTACTGCCGCTACGACGAACTGGAGAAACACTGGGACTTCATCGTCGACACCTTCTCCAAGGAAGCCGTCCTCAAGGGCTCCTTCGACAAATACGCCGCCGCCACCAAGGGCAAACGCGGCTCCATCACGGTGGACGAAGCCTTCCTCAAAGAGATCGAGAACTGGCGCGACCTCCTTGCCCGCAACCTCGCCCTGCGCAACCCCGCTCTCGATACCCGCGGCCTCAACTTCGCAGTCCAGCGCACCATCGACCGCATCGTCTTCCTCCGCATCGCCGAGGATCGCGGCAACGAACCGTTTGGCCAACTCCAGGCCCTCCTCGGTGCCCTTTCCGCCAAGGACAACGACGACACGCTGGACGAAGATCCCGCCGCCTACGGTGGTGGCGGCAAGCCCAAGCGCCCGCCCACCATCTACCCGCGCCTCGTCCAGATTTTTGAAAAGGCCGACTACCGCTACAACTCCGGCCTCTTCCACTTCGCCAAAGACACCGACTGCGCCGAGACGCCCGACACCCTCACCCCCGGCCTCCACATCGACGATGCCGTCCTCAAGGAAATCCTCGGCTCCCTCTATTACCCCAAGAGTTCCTACGCGTTCGGCTACCTCCCTGCCTACATCCTCGGTCACGTTTATGAGCAGTTCCTCGGCAAGGTCATCCGCCTCACCGACGGTCACCAGGCCAAGGTCGAGGAAAAACCCGAGGTGCGCAAAGCCGGCGGCGTTTACTACACGCCCCAATATATCGTGGACTACATCGTCCAGAAAACCGTCGGCCCGCTCGTGGATGGCAAGACGCCCAAGCAGCTCGAAACCCTCGCCGTGCTCGATCCCGCGTGCGGCTCCGGCACCTTCCTCCTCGGCGCGTATGATTACCTGCTCAAGTGGTATCTCGACTATTACAGCGCCAACACCCCGGAAAAGTGGGCCAAGCAAGCCCGCCTCTACGAAACCGCCCCGAACGCCCATGTAGCCCTGACCGCTGGTCAGGGTCCTAAACCAACCACCCCCGCCCGCTCCTGGTCCCTGACGACCGCCGAGCGCAAACGCATCCTCCTCGCCCACATTCACGGGGTGGATATCGACAGCCAGGCCGTCGAGGTGACGAAACTCTCGCTCCTGCTCAAAGTCCTCGAAGGCGAACGCCGCGAGTTCCAGGGCCGCACCCGCGAGATGAGCGCCGTGCTGCCCGACCTCAGTCAAAACATCCGGTGCGGCAACAGCCTCATCGGCCACGATTTTTATCAACAACCCGACCTGCCCACCCTCGACGCCGAGGCCAAATACAAGCTGAACACCTTCGAGTGGAAAGACGGCTTCCCCGAGGTGATGAAACGCGGCGGCTTCGACGCCGTGATCGGCAATCCGCCGTATATCCGCATCCAAACGATGCTGGAAACGTCGCCGGACAGTGTCGGTTACCTATCGAAACTGTATAAATCCGCCGCTGCCGGAAATTACGACATCTACGTCTGCTTTGTGGAGCGTGCCCTCGCCTTGCTCAACAAGCACGGACTCACCGGCTACATCCTGCCGCATAAATTCTTCAACGCCCAATATGGGCAACCCCTCCGTGAGTTAGCCGCCGCTGGGAAAAATCTGCGCGAAATCATCCACTTCGGGCATCAACAAATCTTCGCCGGCGCTACGACCTACACCTGCCTGCTCTTTCTGCAAAAGGCCCCCGCGAAGACATTCCAGTATCAAACCATCGAAGACCTTGATGCGTGGCGGCAAGGTGCCGCTGCTCCCGCTGGCGAAGTCTCAGCGACCAAAGCCACGTCAGACGATTGGGTCTTTGTTGCCGGCTCGGGCGGTGCGTTGCTCGACCGACTCTGCGCCATCCCGACCAAACTCGAAGATGTCACCACCCGTATTTTCCAAGGCCTCAAAACCAGCGCCGATAAAATCTATATCCTCGAAGAGAAGAGCCGTAACAAAAGTCTCGTCACCGCCTACTCGCCTCAACTCGAAAAAGACGTGGTGCTGGAAGCCAGCCTGCTGCACCCACTCATCAAAGGCGGCGACAGTCGCCGCTACTGCCTGTCGCGCACGAATCGTCTGATTCTCTTCCCCTACGCTCCCGACACCAGCGGCAATACCAAACTCATCGACGCTGCGAAGCTCTCGGCCAATTACCCCAAAACGTGGGCCTACCTGAACGCGAACAAAGCATATTTGGAGGCAAGAGAAGATGAACGCTTCAAGGGACCGGCATGGTATCAATTCGGCCGTGGCCAAGCACTCGACGTCATGCCGCTGCCCAAGGTGTTTACTCCCGACATCGCCCCATTGCCCGCGTTCAGCTATGATGACAAAGGCGACGCCTTTTTCACCGGCGGTGTTTCGGGCGGTTACGGCCTTTTGTTCAAACCGGGCATCAACCCCAAGGTGATCCTGGCCCTCCTAAACAGTCGCATCCTCGGCTGGATCATCGCCCAAACGGCTACCCAGATGCGCGGCGGCTATTATAGTTTCGAAGCCCGCTTCATCCGTTCACTGCCGATTATCAAGCCGGACAAGAAAACGTCCGACAAAATCCTCAGCGCCGTCGACACGCTTATATCCCTGCACCGCGTCCAAGCCGCCACACAGACGCCCCACGAAAAAGACGCCCTCGCCAACCAAATCACCGCCACCGACCGCCAGATCGACGCCCTCGTCTATCAACTCTACGGGCTCACCCCCGAAGAAATCGCCCTCGTCGAAAAAACGACTTCCAAAGCCGTCACCCATGATGAATAGCGAAGCTAGTAAAACGTGCTTGGTCTTAATGCCCTTAGCCAAGACTTACCGCGAAGTATATGATCAGGTCTACAAGCCCACATGTCACGTCCTTGGATACAAGTGCTGGCGTGTGGATGAATCACCCACCATAGGGACGGCGCTTGCGCCGTGCCGGTTCGAGGTTGTCGGGCCTGCCGAGGCATGGCGCAAGCGCCAGCCCTACACGGGCAGGAAGAGGCGGCGTGATGAACCTGATTTCAGGAGTTCCGTTATCCCGTCCGCCATCAGTGATAATCAGTGCCCGTAAGTGGTTAAGTCCTTCTGGAGCTTCCGATCTTCTCGTCTCGCCGTCTTCTCCCCGGCGGCATCAGCCGCCCCTCCGCCCAATCGTGGAGGCCATTGGCCGGAGCCGCTCCCAGAGACGGAGCGCGGCAGCGCGTAGATGGCTACAGCATGTAGCCCCGAAGCAGCAGCGCAGTGGGTGACTGACGGCGGGCGCCCATTGGGCGACGGCAGAAACAATCGCCCCATTGGGCGATTCCATTAGTGGTCAATCACTCCGATTCCGACTCTCCACGCTTTCACCCCAGCAGCTTGATCACCGCCGAGAAATCCTCGTCTCCCATCCCCGCCCGGTCGGCGGCGGCCAGGCGGTCGCGCACGGTGTCGAGCACCGGGAAGTCCTCGCAGCCGTTGATGCCCGAGGCCAGGCGCATGTCCTTGAGCATGTGCTTGACCGAAAACTGCGGCGCGAAGTCGCCCGCGCGGAGCTTCGGCTCCTTGAGCTTCACCAGACCGGAATAGCCGACGTTTTTGCCCAGCGCGCCGAAAAACACGTCGTCCGAAATCCCCGCGCGCCGCGCCAGCGTGAGCGCCTCGGACAACGCCTGCATCTGCGCGGCAATGTTGAGGTTCATCGCCAGCTTGAGTGTGGCGGCCTGCCGGTTGTCTCCGATATGAAACCTCGCCTGTGACACGAGCGACAGCACCGGCTCCAACTCGGCGATGAGCGCGGCGTCTCCACCCAGATAAAACACGCTCTGTTTCTGCTCTGCCGCCGGCTTGCTGCCGGTAAACGGGGCTTCCAGATAACGCGCCCCGGTCGCGGTCACCGCCAAACGAAATTCCTCGCTGCTCTTCGGATCAATGGTGCTCGATTGCACGACAATTTTGCCCGCGCCCAGCGCGGGGAGAATGCGCCCGATCACCGCCCGCACCGCCGGCGGATCGGCAACGACGATCTGCACGACATCGGCAGTCGAGGCGACCGCCTGGGGCGTTTCCTTCCACTGAGAAAACTCCGGCTGCGCCGTGCGATTCCACGCGCCCGCCAGCACGCCGGCGGCCTCGTAATGCCGCGCCCAAACCCCGCCAATGATGCCCAGACCGATGACGCCAATTTTCATAGGATTTCCCACGGAACACATCCCAGACGCCGATGCAACACGTCCGCCGTTTTTAGACAAAGTAGACGCGGCATCCTGCCGCGTTTGCCGTGCCCGCTGCTTAAACGCGGCAAGATGCCGCGTCTACTTTCCCAAAATCTCCAGCAGCCGCGCAAAAAGCCGGTCCACCTTCGCCTGGTTTGATTTCACGAGGTCCTTGAATTTCACGAAATCAATCTCCGTGCCTTCGAGGCCGTTCGCGTAGTTGTCCACGATGGCGAGGCTGTTGTAGCGCAGCCCAAGCTCGCGGCACAGGTCGGCCTCGTGCGCTGCCGTCATGCCGACGACGTCCCCCCAGTCCTTGATGATGAGGATCTCCGCCTTGGTCTCAAAGCGCGGTCCGCGCGTCTGCACGTATATCTTGCCCGCGTGGATCGTGAACTCCGGCGCGAGCTCCGCGACGATCCGGGGGATGAGGTTGTTGTCGATTCCCGGCGCGCCGCCTTTCAACTCATCATCGAAAAACGTGGCCGGACCCTGCTGGAGTCCCACGTAGTCGCCGCACGACACCAACGTGCCCGGCGGAAGGTCCGGCTTGAGCGAGCCGACCGAGTTGAGCGACACCACATCTTTGAAGCCGAGATCGGCGAGAGCGCGGATGTTGGCGCGGTGGTTGATCGCGTGCGGCGGCAGCGGCGCGCCGGTGCCGTGGCGGTTGAGCAAAACATGTTCTCCCTGTGACTTGAAGGTGACGGCGCCGTGTTTTGTCTCGACGCTGCGCACCGCCCACCCTGAGAACTGCGTCGAGTTTACGATGCTTGTGCCACTGATGAACGCCACTTTCATATGCCGCGACTAACAGACCGGACCGCCCGCGTGACAACGCGAAATCCTCGGTCGCATGCAGTCCTGCTGGCGGCGGCCCTGGGCTGCGTGGCCTTGGGCGCAGGAGGTTGCTCCACACCCGGCCCCAACCACACCTACGTCGCCGCCACGGGCGACGAGCCCATCCTCGATCTGTCGGATGGCGCGCCCATCGCGAGGATTCCCAGCTATCTTTTTTCCGTCAACGAACTCTACGGCATCGCCTACGACCCGTTCACCGACCACCTCTTCCTGCGCGTGGCGCCGGGCAACTTCATCCGCGTGATCGACCGCCCCGCCCGCGCGATCAAATACGATTTCACCGCCGAGGGCCTGCCCGCCAAGGGCGGCGGCGATCTGGCGATCCGCTCCCGCGACCGGCACCTGTTTTTTGTCCACCCCACCGAGCCGGTGCTCGTCGAGACGACCCTGCGTGGAAAACATATCCGCGATATAAAACTGGAGAGCCTTTACCAATCGCCCTCCGGCGTCGCCTACGACCAGAAGCTCGACCGCCTCTTCATTCTTACCGGCGGTGATTTGTCAAAAGTCACCGCCTACTCCCTCGATGGCAAACGTCTGGGTGCCGTGGGCCTCGACCGCAACGTCCTGCTCACCTCCCTCGCCTTCGACTCGGTCGCGCGCGAATTCTACGTCCCGCTTCAAGACGAGTCCGCCATCGGCGTGTTCAACCTCAAAGGCAATCTGGTGCGCGCCATCCCCCTCCGATGGGGCCAAAACCGCGACCACGTTGATGTCGGCCCGCGGTCATTGATTCGGCTTTTCTAAAGCCGCCCGATTCTTTTTCCTCCTTCCGCCATGCCCCTCGTTGACAAACCGCTATCTGAACTCCGCACCTATCAGGGCCGCAACCCTCGCCCCGCCGACTTCGACGCCTACTGGGCCGAAGCGCTCCGCGAACTGGACGCGACCGATCCCAAGCCCGAGCTGGTTCCCAGCAAGGAAATCACCGCCAAAGGAATCGAGTGCTTCGACCTCTGGTTCACCGGCGCGGGAGGCGCGCGCATCTACGCCAAATACCTCCGCCCCGTCGGCGCGAAGAAGTCCCCCGCCGTCCTCCAGTTCCACGGCTACTCCGGCAACGGCGGCGACTGGGCCGGCAAGCTCAACTACGCCGGCCAGGGCTTCTGCGTCGCCTCGATGGACTGCCGCGGCCAGGGCGGCAAATCCCAGGACAAGGGTGGCGTCCTCGGCAACACCCTTAACGGCCACATCATCCGCGGCCTCGACGATCCCAATCCCCACAATCTCCTTTTCCGGAATATCTTTCTCGATACCGCTCAGCTCGCGCGCGCCGTCATGAGCCTGCCCGAAGTCGACGCCACCCGCGTCGGCGCCATGGGCGGCTCGCAGGGCGGCGCCCTCACCATCGCCTGCGCTTCGCTCGAGCCCCGCATCAAACGCGCCGCGCCCGTGTTCCCCTTCCTCTGCGACTACCAGCGCGTATGGGAAATGGACCTGGCCAAGGACGCCTACCAGGAGCTGAAAAACTACTTCCGCCTTTTCGATCCGCGCCACGAGCGCGAGACGGAGATTTTCACCAAGCTCGGCTACATCGACCTCCAGTATCTCGCCCCGCGCATCAAGGCCGAGATCCTCATGTTCACCGGCCTCATGGACACGATCTGCCCGCCCAGCTCGCAGTTCGCCGCCTACAACAAAATCACCTCGAAGAAGGACGTCGTGATCTACCCCGACTTCGGCCACGAAGGCCTGCCGGGCGAAGGCGACCGCACCTTCAACTTCATGCTCGGGCTGTAGAGGTAGGGCGCGTTATCCTTAACGCGCCGGGTCGAGCAGACCGCGAATGCCAAACGGGCGGGTTAAGGATAACCCGCCCTACCCTACGTCACCCAGGAAATCTCCTGGATGCGACGGGCCAGTTTCACGTCCTTCGCGGTCACCTTGCCGCCCGCGTCGTGCGTGCTGAGGCGGATGGCGACGCGACTGTATACGTTCGTCCACTCAGGATGATGGTCGATCGCCTCGGCCTCGAAGCCCACGCGCACCATGAAGCTCATCGCCTCGCGAAAGCTGCCAAACGTGTAGCTCTTGGCCAGCGCGTCTCCAAACAAGGTCCAGCCGGGAAGGGTTTGCAGCGCATGGCTGATTTCTTCGTGAGTCAGGGGTTTTGTGCTCATGGGCTTATTGTCTCCGCACAGGCCGGTTGCGTCAACCGCTCCGGCGGTCGCGCTGGCGGCTTGTCAAAGCCCTCCGCGCCGCCCTAACTCACTCTTTCCGCGCATGTCATCACCGTCCGCCTCCATTCCCGCCCACGTCGCCATCATCATGGACGGCAACGGCCGCTGGGCCAAACAACGCGGTCTGCCCCGCATCGAGGGCCACCGGCGCGGCGTCGAAACCGTCCGCAACGTCATCAAGGCCGGCCGCGAACTGGGCATCCGCACCATCACGCTTTACGCCTTCTCGGTCGAAAATTGGAAACGCCCCCAGGACGAGGTCGGTGCGCTCATGGGCCTGCTCGAATACTTCCTCAAGCGCGAGCTGGACAACCTCGTGAAGGACAAGGTCCGCCTGCTCACCATCGGCCGCATCCACGAGATGCCCGAAAACGTGCGCACGCTCATGGAAAAGGCCGTCGAGGCCACCTCGTCGTTCTCCGACCTCACGTTGGTGCTCGCCCTCAACTATGGCGCCCGCACCGAGGTCGTCGACGCCGCCCGCGCCTACGCCAAGGCCGTCGCCGCCGGCGAAGTTAAGCTCAACGACACGTCGTGGGAGTCGTTCAGCCGCTACCTCTACACCGCCGACATCCCCGACCCCGATCTCGTCATCCGCACCTCGGGCGAGATGCGCATCAGCAACTTCCTCCTCATGCAGGCCGCCTACGCCGAGTTCGTTTTTACCCCCGTGTTCTGGCCCGATTTCACCAAGGCCGACCTCGTCGCCGCCGTCGAAACCTACGCCAAGCGCGAACGCCGCTTCGGCCAGACCAGCGACCAGCTCAAACCCGCCGCGACCAGCTGATCCCCTTTTCTCCCATCGCCCTTCGCCTCTCGCTTACCCACCGTGGCCAAACGCATCTTCAGCACCGTCCTCCTGTGGCTCATCATTTTTGCCACGATGTATTTCTTCCAGGAGCAGGGAGGCATCGTGCTCACAGTGCTCGTGGGAACGCTCACCCTGCGCGAACTTTACCAGATGGTCCGCCGCATGGGCTGCGAACCCTTTGACCGCCTTGGTCTGCTCTTCGGCGCGGCCATCATGCTCGCCCCCGTGGCGCGGTATCCGATGGTCACACCCGAAACCATCCTGGCCGTCGCCGCCGTCGTCTTCGCCATCCGCATCGTTGGCGAGCGCAACCCCGAGAACCGCGTCGAGTCGCTCGCCTGGACCCTCTTCGGCCTCATCTACGTGCCGTTCATGCTCCAGTTCCTCGTGCGCATCCTGCTGATCAACGGCCCCCACGCGCACACCGGCCTCGCCCTCGCCCTCTGGCTGATCGCCGTCTCGAAGTTCTGCGACGTCGGCGCCCTCCTTTCCGGCATGGCCTTCGGCAAACACAAGATGGCCCCCGTCATCAGCCCCAAGAAAACCTGGGAAGGCGCCATCGGCGGCGTGATCACCTCCGCCGCCCTCGGCGCCGGCATCGCCTGGTTCTGCCGCGACTACCTGCCGGTTTCCTTCACGCCCCTGCTCGCCGCCGCCGTCGCCGCGCCCGTCGCCGTTTTTGGCATCGTGTCGGACCTCGTCGAGTCGGTCATCAAACGCCGCGCCAACACCAAGGACTCCGGCGCGACCATCCCGGGTATCGGCGGCATGTTCGACCTTTCCGACAGCCTGATCCTCACCGCGCCGATCGGCTTTCTGGTGTTCAGCCTGCTCTCCTAATCCGCCCGTCTGACTTTCGTGTATTTCGTGTGTTTCGTGGTTAAAATCTTCTCTGTCTGTCCACGCCTTTTTTTGCGTCCTTTTGTGCTTTTTGTGGCCAATCCTCCGACTTCCCTCCTTTGACCACTCCCCGCAAACGCATCGTCCTGCTCGGCGCCACCGGCTCCATCGGCGAAAACACCCTGCGCGTCATCGCCGCGCATCCCGACAAGCTCGAACTCGTCGGCATCGCCGCCCACTCAAATCACGTCCGCCTCGCCGAGATCGCCCGCGCCCATCCCGGCATCCGCCACGCCGCCGTCTTCGACTCCGCCGCCTTTGCCTCCGCCAAGTCAGCCAACGCCTTCCCCTCCGGCGTCTCCCTCCACGGCGGCCTCGCCGGCCTCAACTTCCTCGCCCAGCTCCCCGAGGCCGACACCGTTCTCGTCGCCGTCGTCGGCACCGCAGGTCTCGAGCCCGCCCTCGCCGCCCTCGCCTCCGGCAAAAACCTCGCGCTCGCCTCCAAGGAAATCCTCGTCCTCGCCGGCAAGTTCGTCATGGCCGCCGCCCGCGCGAGTGGAGCGAAACTCCTTCCCGTCGACAGCGAGCACAACGCCGTCTTCCAGTGCATCCAAGGCCACCCGTCGGCCGACGTGTCGCGCATCATCCTCACCGCCAGCGGCGGCGCCTTCCGCGACTGGCCTGCCGAAAGACTCGCCCACGTCACCGTGGCCGACGCACTCAAACACCCCAACTGGTCGATGGGCCCCAAGATCACCGTCGATTCCGCCACCCTCGCCAACAAGGGCCTCGAGCTCATCGAGGCGCAGTGCCTCTTCGGCCTCCGCGCCGATCAGTGCCACGCCGTGCTTCACCCGCAAAGCATCGTCCACGCGCTGGTCGAGTTCACCGACGGCGCCATGCTCGCCCAGCTCTGCCCGCCGTCGATGACGTTCCCCATCCAGCACGCCCTGCTTTACCCGGCGCGCGCGGTCGGCGTGGACGCACCGCTCGATCTCACCAAACTCCTCTCTCTGGAGTTCCGTCCCGTGGACGAAGCCCGTTTTCCCATGTTGCGGCTGGCCCGCGAGGTCATGCACGCAGGCGGTTCGTCTCCGGCGGTTTACAACGCCGCCAACGAGATCGCCGTCGCCGCGTTCCTCGCCGGGAAAATCCCCTTCCTTGCGATTCCGCAGGTCGTGGATAAGGCTTTGCAGACGATCACTTCTTTTGAACCCTCCGACCTGACCGCTGTCCTAGCCGTCGATGCCGAAGCCCGCCGCATCGCCACGTCCTCCCTATCTTCCCTTCGCCCTTAGCCCATCGCCTTTCGCCCGCTCTCCATGGACCTCCTGCCAACTCTCTTCTCCAATCTCTGGTCGGTCCTGCTCATCGTCATCTTTTTCGGCGGCTCCATCTTCGTCCACGAACTCGGCCACTTCCTCGCCGCCCGCCGCCGCGGCATGGTGGTTGAGCGCTTCTCCATCGGCTTCGGCCCGAAAATCTTTTCGTGGAAGGGCAAGGACGGCGTCGAATACCGCATCTCCTGGCTCCCGCTCGGCGGCTACGTCGCCCTTCCCCAGCTCGCCGACATGCGCGGCATCGAGGGCGAAACCAAAACCGACATCCAAAAACTGCCGCCGCCCAGCTACTCGACCAAGATGATCGTCTCCGTCGCCGGCGCGGTGTTTAACATCATCTTCGCCTTCGTCCTCGCCTGCATCGTCTGGGGCGTCGGCCTGCCCACCACCAGCGACCAGACCACCACCCGCATCGGCTACATCGTCCCCGAGATCAAGCTCGCCGACGGCACCAAGGTCACCAGCCCAGCCGTCGAAGCCGGCCTGCGCATCGGCGACACCTTGCGCGCCATCGACGGCCACAAGGTGAAAAACTGGCAGGACATCATGCAGTATCTCCTGACCGGTTCCGAACACGCCAGCGACGGACGCCGCGAAGCCATTCTCACCATTGAGCGCGACGGCAAGATGGTCGACGTCACCGTCCATCCACGCCTCTCCGGAGACGACAAGATCCGCAAGGTCGGCATCTCCCCCGCCTACGAATTGATCGTCCAGGAAATCGACTCCAAGGGCTTGGGCTCCGCCGCCGGTTTCAAACCCGGCGACCGGATCATGGCTCTCGACGGCACCGCCATCCTTAACGTCCAGACCTACATCGACGTCCTCTCGAAAACCCCCGCCGCCACGGTCTCCGCCAACGTCAAACGCGGCGATGACGTCGTCACGCTCACGATCCCCGCCCGCGCCACCTTGAAGGACGCCGCCGACCTCGGCCTCGCCATCAGCACCGACTCCAGCCTCATTTATCCTTCCCCGCTCGCCCAGATCGGCGACGACGTGAGCAAGACCTACAACACGTTCCTGAGCCTGCTCAACCCACACTCCGACATCGGCCTTTCCAAGCTCAGCGGTCCGGTCGGCATCGTCCGTGTTTTCCACATGGCCTCGCAGGCCGACATCCGCCTCGTCCTCTGGTTCACGATCCTCATCAACGTGAATCTCGCCATCTTCAACCTGCTCCCCATCCCTGTGCTCGACGGCGGCCACATGCTCTTTGCGACCATCTCGCGCTTGCGCGGACGCGCCCTGCCCGCCCAGTTCATCGCCACCACCCAGAGCGTCTTCATGGTGCTGCTGTTCTCGATGATGATCTATGTGAGCTATTTTGACAGCCGCCGCTGGATCCGCGACGACCGCGCCGTGAAAGCCGAAGCCGCCGCCCAGACAGCGACCCCGCCCGCCACCGCCCCCGCCAAGTAGCCGGGATGCAGCCAAGGTGGACGGCGACCTCCGGGCGCCGTCTCCGAAGATCGACGTGGGAGCGAGCTCGCTCGCGATTCTTCAACCCTCGCGAGCAAGCTCGCTCCCACCCAAGCCCCCCACCAGCGCCCGCCGCAGTTCGCCATTGGTCACTGGACATTGGACATTAGTCATTCGAGCCTTGGCTCGCCATGTCCTACTGCGCCTCCCGTTTTCGCACCGTCCGACGTTCCACCCACGAAGTAAAAGTCGGCCAAGTCGGCGTCGGCGGCTCCAACCCCGTCCGCGTCCAGTCGATGACCACCAGCGACACCCAGGACGTCGCCGCCACGGTCAAGCAGTCCATCGCCCTCGCCGAGGTCGGCTGCGAAATCATCCGTATCACCGCGCCCAACGTCCCCGCCGCCAAATGCCTCGCGGACATCCGCGCCCGGTTCTCCGCCGCCGGCTTCGCCCACATCCCTCTCGTCGCCGACATCCACTTCCTCCCCGCCGCCGCGATGGAAGCCGTCGAGCACGTCGAAAAAGTCCGCGTCAACCCGGGCAACTACGCCGACAAAAAGAAATTCGCCGTCAAGGAATACACCGACACCGATTACGACCGCGAACTCCAGCGCCTCCACGAATCGTTTTCCCCGCTCGTCCTCCGCGCCAAGACCCTCGGCCGTTCCCTCCGCATCGGCACCAATCACGGCTCCCTCTCCGACCGCATCATGAACCGCTACGGCGACACCCCTCTCGGCATGGTCGAGAGCGCCCTCGAGTTCCTCCGCATCGGAGAATCGCACGGGTTCAACCAGATGATCCTCTCGATGAAGTCCTCCAACCCGAAGGTCATGATCGAGGCCTACCGCCTCCTCGTGGAGCACATGAACCGGGCCGGCATGCGCTACCCGCTTCACCTCGGCGTGACCGAGGCCGGCGACGGCGAGGACGGCCGCATCAAGAGCGCCATCGGCATCGGCAGCCTCCTCTACGACGGACTCGGCGACACCATCCGCGTCTCCCTCACCGAAGACAGCGTCTACGAAATCCCCGTCGCCCAGGCCCTCGTGAAAAAAGCGATGTCCCTCTGGAAACCGGAGGCCGACGCCACCGCGGCCCACGCCCAGCCCGACCGCATTGATCCGTTCCATTTCACGAAACGCGAAACCACCATGCTCACGCTCGCCGAAGGCTGCGTCGTCGGCCCCGAGCAACCGCCCCGCGTCATCGTCCGCACCACGCTCGCCGAACTTTCGAATCCGAAATCCGAAATCGAAAACCCCAAATTAATCGACACGCCCGCCGAGGGCCTGCTCGTGCCGATCACCACCGTTACGGAACTTCAGGATGTAGGCCGCGAGCTTGCTCGCGCTTCGACAACCGCCGGCCGCTTCCTCGTGCTCGACCTCCCGGCCACCTTCACCGCCTCCGACGTAGCCGCGAGCGTGAGCGAGTGGTCCGCCCGCCGCGCCTCCCTCGTCCTCCTCCGCACCTTCACCGCCGATCAATCCGCCGACCTCGCCGCCTTCGCCACCCTCGTCCGCCCCCACGGCCACCACCTCGCCATCGCCACGACCGACGACGACCTCGCCCTCCTCGCGCCCGCGCTCCGCGAACTCGGCGACGACCGCCTCCTCTTCACCTTGTCCGTCCTCCGTCCTCCGTCCTCTGGTATTCACGACCACCCCACCGGCCGCTACCGCGCCTTGGTCGACGCCCTCGCCTCCATCGGCTCCCGCGCACCCGTGTGGATTCGCAACACCTCCGCCACCACCGTCGCTGGTGATCCCAGTTTCCTCTCCCGCCTCATCGACTCCTCGATCCTCACCGGCTCGCTCCTCTGCGACGGTCTCGGCGACCTCGTCTCTATCGAAACCGAGAGCGACTTCACCCGCGCCACGAAACTTTCCTACAACGTTCTCCAAGGCGCCGGCGCCCGCATCTCCAAGACCGAGTTCGTCGCCTGCCCCTCCTGCGGACGCACGCTCTTCGACCTTCAGACCACCACCCAGCGCATCCGCGCCCAGACCGGCCACCTCAAGGGCGTGAAGCTCGCCATCATGGGTTGCATCGTAAACGGCCCCGGCGAGATGGCCGACGCCGACTTCGGCTACGTCGGCGGCGCCCCCGGCAAGATCAACCTCTACGTCGGCAAAACCTGCGTCCAATACAACATCCCCCAGGCCGAAGCAGACGGCCGGCTTATCGCCCTGATCAAGGAACACGGCAAATGGGTCGAACCCGGCCCCGTCACCGGCCCGTAACCCTGCTGCAAGCCACCCGCATCGGGCCGGCCCCATAGCCTCCCCTCGTCGCGTAGTGACTTCGGCCTGACGTCTTTTCAGAGGGAGTTTCCGCCCTGTAATTCCACCTTCGCTACACAATCGTCACATTTTTGACACCAACCCGAAACAGACGTTTTTGTGGCAACAAAAAAACTCAAAAACTTATCCGCAAACTTCCGGTGAATAACTTGTCAGAAAGTTGCTCTTGAAACCCTTTTCCGCTTCGCTGTTAGTTCGTCCTCGTCCTCTTCAGCCGAACAGTTTCGGCGGTTCTTTATCACCTCCTCTGCGAGTTTGCGTTCAGCCCCCCTGTTTTCGTTAAAACAACCCGCTGATCATCACTTCCTTACCTATATTTCCCATTCCGCCCATTTTCCCGATGATCCGCCACCCTCTTTTGACAGGCCTTGGTGCATGGACCCTGCTAGCTAGGATGTGCCTCTGACCGCCCTCCGACTGTGGAGTGTGAATAATCCCAAGCCACGCCTCATATTTTGTCCATGTCTTCAGCCGTTACCTCTCCGCCCCTCTGGGAAACCGTCAAAAGCGATTTCAAGGGGCTTTTCCCTGAAGACGTCTACCAGCTCTGGTTCGAGCCCGTGGTGTGCCTCGAAGCCACGGAAGACACCCTGACCCTCGGCGTGCCCAACGATTTTGCCGCCATCTGGATCAACGACAACTACCTCGACCTGATCGTCCAGCGCCTGCGCCTCACCTCAGGCCGCCAGATCACCGTCAAACTCAAGAAATCCGGCGCCGCCGGCGCCTCGACTTCAGCCTCCCGTTCCGAGACCGACGTCCCCGCGCCCCGCACCAAGCCCGCCCGCCGCACCGCCCGCAACGACGAACGCGGCGGCGCCCACACCGGCACGCTCAACCCGCGTAACACTTTCGAAACCTTCGTCGTCGGCTCCAACAACCAGATGGCACACGCCGCCGCCATGGCGGTCGCCCAAGCCCCCGCGCAGGCCTACAACCCCCTTTTCCTCTACGGCGACACCGGCCTCGGCAAGACGCACCTGATGCACGCCATCGGCCACGCCATCCTGCGCAACAACCCCGACACCAAGGTCGCCTACCTCTCCACGGAGAAGTTCACCAACGAGTTCATCCAGGCCCTCCAGGAAAACGCCCTCACCAAGTTCCGCCAGCGCTACCGCCACGTCGACGTCCTCCTCATCGACGACGTCCAGTTCCTCAGCGGCAAAGAGCGCATCCAGGAAGAATTCTTCCACACCTTCAACGACCTCTTCGAGTCGTCCAAGCAGATCATCCTCTCCAGCGACCGCCGCGCCTCCGAGATCCAGAAACTCGAAGCCCGCCTCGTCTCCCGCTTCGAATGGGGACTCCCCGCCGACATCCAGGCCCCCGATTTCGAGACCCGTCTCGCGATCCTCCGCACCAAGGCCGCCACCCTGAAGTTCAACATTCCCGCCGATGTCGCCAACTTCATCGCCCAGCACATCTCCAAGAACATCCGCCGCCTCGAAGGCGCGCTGATCAAGGTCGCCAGCTACGCCACCCTCACCGGCAAGACCATCGACCTCGCCGCCACCGAAATGCTCCTTCAGGACGTCCTCATGGAGCAGGCGCAGAACCAGCTCACCATCGAGATCATCCAGAAGAAAGTCGCCGATCACTACCAGATCCGCCACAGCGACATGACGAGCAAGCGCCGGCCCAACAACATCGCGATCCCCCGCCAGATCGCCATGTATCTCTCCCGCACGCTCACCAAGCATTCCCTCCAGGACATCGGTGACGCCTTCGGCGGACGCGACCACGGCACCGTCATCCACGCCTGCAAGGCCGTGGACAACATGATGGAGCAGGACACCACCGCCCGCGGCAGCATCGAGTTCCTCCGCAATCAGCTTTCACGCTGAGTAAAAACCTTCCCGCGGATTCCACGGATAAACGCGGATAAAAGGTTTGAATCCGCGCGTATCCGCGTAATCTGCGGGAAATCCTGATCCCCATGAGCCTTACTCCCGAACAAACCGCCGCCGTTTCCAGTTGGGTCGCCGCCGGAGACAACCTCTCCGTCATCCAAAAAAAGCTCCGCGAACAGTTCAACGTCGCCATGACCTACATGGACGTCCGTTTCCTCGTGGACGACCTCAACCTCCAGCTCAAAGACCCGCCCAAGAAGGTCGACGCGAGCGACGTCAGCAAAGCCCAGCCCGCGCCCGCCGCCGGTGGCGAAGCCCTCCCCGCCGACGGCGAACTCCCTCCCGCCGGCCCTGGCAGCGTAAGCCTCAACGTCGACGGCGTGACCCTGATCCCCGGCGCCATCGCCAGCGGCGATGTGACTTTCAGCGACGGCGTGACCGGCAAGTGGGTGATTGATAATCAGGGCCGCCCCGGTTTCACCAAAATCAGCAAGCCCGGCTACCGCCCCACCCCCGAAGACGGCCAGGCCTTCATGCAACTGCTCGAAGCCGAGCTTCAGAAGAAGGGTCTTTAAATCAAAGTAGACGCGGCATCCTGCCGCGTTGGCTTGCCCGCCCCATGTCAGTCAGATGGACGGCGACCTCCGGTCGTCGTCTTTTTTGTGCCCGACGCTTCCTTCAACTGCCCGATCACTTCGCGCTCAAACACCTCATACACCAGCGCGCGCCGGTTCATATAAACGCACTCGATCACCTTGCCCTCGCGATACCGGAAAATAATCCGAAACGGCCCGACCCGCAGCCGGTAAAAGCCCTCAAGATCATCGCCCAGCGCCTTGATGTCGCCCTGTTCCGATTCGAGCTGCTTGAGCCCTCGTTTGAGTGCACGCCGATGCTCCATGCCAAGCGACATCACAAACTCCTTGATCTGCATTTCAACGCGGACGCGGTAACTCATCTGAAAAGAGTCTACGTTAGATTGGCCGGTTAAAAATCAGTCCGGAAGCTCATCGACGGAAATGTATGTGCCCTTCCCCGCCTCCGCGTCACGGATCGCCTTCATCGCCTTCGGATCGGCCAAAATCTCCATCGTCTCCAGTAACCCCGTCAGCTGTTCCTCGCCGAGAACATAGGCCACGGTCTTATCGTGACGGGTGATCGTCGCCATCCGCCCGCTCTCCGCCGTCCTTACCAACTGCGCCATCCCCCGCTGGGCCTCCTTGATGGTATATACCGTTTTCATCACAAAAAGGCATACCCATTCTCAGGTGAGAGGCAAGCTCACTCCGGACGCCACGGCTCCATCAACTTCCACACGAAGCCCGTCCGCATGTTTTCGGCCATCAGCAGCGTGATGCCTTGATCGATGCCAATCACATCCGTGCCTACCCAGCCCGTCACCGGGTTAAACGCATCGGCGAACCCATACGGCCCATAAATTGTGTCGCCCCAACGGGCGTGCATCTCGCGCAACGCCGCCGTGCAGCCCCCCGGCACGAACGGCAGCGATCCCGCCGCCGCGCATGGCACCACCGTCCCGTCGATCCGCGCGTCCACCTCGCCCGCCTTCACCGGCGGACCACCCCAGTCCACGTAGCCCGCCGCGCCGTCCGACGACGTCAGCCCCCACACGTTTTCCTCGTAGCTGGGGAAACGCCCGCGCAGATCGAGGCAAAACTGCTTCTGCGCCCGCGTCGCCGCGCACGCGTTGGCAAAAAAATTCACGTCGCTCACTTCGTCCGTAAACCCGCGCCAGTCCATCCACGCCTGCGGAAACTGATGCACAAAGAGCGGCGCATGCTGCAAAAACCGCTCGCCCGCATAGTCGCACCACGGCTCGCGCCGCCACGCCGTCCACGTTGACGCCGGTGCGCGCTGCGTCGCCCCGTTCACCGCGAACCACGTCATCCCGTAATGCTCGGAATACTGGTCCCAGCTCCACGGCATGAACCCGTTCTCCGGCGTCCAGCCATGCCGGATGCGGCCGCCCTCATCGACCATCCACGGCCAATCAACGCGCGCCTCGATCGCCTGCGCCAACTCGGCCACCGCCCCGCCAAAACACCTCCCCGCCGACAACGCCCCAAAAATCGCCAGCCCCGTGTCGATGGTGGACGCCTCGCAATTCCACCCCCGCACACCCGTGCGCATATCCACAAAATGATAAAAAAATCCGTGCTCATGCTGCACATCGCGCCACAGCGTGCGCAGCACCCGCTCGGCACACGCCCGGCACTCGGCCTTCGATTCCCACCCGCGTTCCGCGCCGATGGCGAGAGCCGTCAGCCCGAATCCCACCGCCGCGATGCTCGCCATGTCGCCCGGCTTGGAGCCATCGGCCTTCGCCCGGTCGGGAACCAACCCCGTGTGCGCATGTGCCGTGTCAAAAAAATATCGAAACGCCCGTCGGCCCAAATCCTCCAAAAACGCATCATCGTTGGGGTATTTCATAAATTTTGATGTTCGCAAAGGTAGGGCGAGGCGTCCCGCCGAGCCGCGGCTCACCGGGACGGTTCGCCCTACCTGGAGACTCCGATCAGTTTTAGAAATTCAGCCTCATCCAGCACCGCCACGCCGAGCGTCTTCGCTTTTTCCAGCTTCGAGCCGGCTTCCTCGCCCGCCAGCACATAGTGGGTTTTTCGCGACACACTGCCGCTCACCTTGCCGCCCGCCGCCTCGATCATCTCCGTCGCCTGCTCACGCGACAACGTCGGCAGCGTTCCTGTGAGCACCACCGTCTTGCCCGCCAGCACCGCACCCGCCGCCGCTTCAACCGGAGGCGTAGGCACCACGCCCGCCGCGTGCAGTTCCTCCACCAGTGCGCGATTCACCGGTTGATTGAACCACGTGCGCACCGCCTCGGCCGTCTTTTCGCCAAACCCTTCGATCTGCACCAGATCGTTGAGCCCCGCCGCCGCCAGCGCATCCAGCGAACGGAACCTCCGCGCCAGATCCTTGGCCGACGCCGCGCCCACCTGAGGAATTCCCAGCCCGTGGATCACCCGCCACAAGTCCGCCGTGCGCCGCGCCGCGATGCCGCTGACCAAATTCCCCGCCCACACCTCGCCCGATTTTTTTAGCGGCAACAAATCCTCCACCTTCAACCGAAAGATATCAGGAATCGTCTTAATCAATCCCCGCGTGAGCAGCAGGTCCACGACCTCCTCGCCCAGCCCGTCGATGTCGAGACTCGCCTTCGACGCGAAGTGCTCGATCTTGCGCCGCACCTTTTCCGGACACTCCGGATTCGGACACATCCATTTCACGCCGCCTTCCTCGCGCAGGAGCGCGGTCGCACAGACCGGACACTTCGTCGGGAAAACATACGCCACGCACTCCGGCGTGCGCTTCGCCAAGACCACCTCGATCACCGCCGGGATGATCTCGCCCGCCTTCTCCACGAGCACCGTGTCGCCCACGCGCACGTCCTTGCGCGCGATCTCGTCGGCATTGTGCAACGTCGCCCGCTTCACCGTGGTGCCCGCCAACAACACCGGCTCCAACTCCGCGACCGGCGTCACCGCGCCCGTGCGGCCGACCTGCAACGAGATCGCGTTGATGCGCGTCTCCGCCCGGTCCGGCGCAAACTTGTAGGCACACGCCCAACGCGGCGACAGCTTGCGCGCCGCCTGTCCCGCCCCGCGATAACCCACTACAAGCTGCTGCGAAAAGGAGTCCAGCTTCACCACCGCGCCGTCCGTCGCGTAGGCGAATCCGCGACGGATCGCGTCGAGCTCTTTGATGGCCGTCCAAACCGCGTCGATACCGCGCACCGACCAGAATTTTTCCACCACCGGTAGGCCCCAGTCCCTCAGTTGCGCCTGAAACGACGACTGCGAATCCAAGCCCATCGGCGCCGGCTCGCACACGCCGAGCCCATAGAGCACGATCTCCAGTCGGCGTGCCGCCACCAGTTTCGAATCGAGCTGCTTGAGCGTGCCCGCCGCGAGGTTGCGCGGGTTGGCGTAGAGCGCCTCGCCGGTTTCTTCCTGAAGCTGGTTGATACGGCGGAATTCCTCGTCCCGCAAAAAAATCTCCCCTCGAATCTCGATCACCTCGGGCACGGGCGGGGCCAGCAAATCATCAGCCGGCTTCAATACATGCGGTAGACCCCGGATCGTCTTAACGTTGGCCGTGACATCATCGCCTTCTTCGCCGTCGCCGCGGGTCACCGCGCGAGTGAGTTTCCCTTTTTCGTAGGTCAGGCTGACGGCGACGCCGTCTATCTTAGGCTCGACCGTGTAGGCGAGATCCTCGGTGCCCATGGCCTTGACGAGCCGCGCGTGAAATTCCCGCAGCTCCGTTTCATCATAAGTGTTGTCCAGCGTGGTCATCGCCAGCCGGTGCTTCACGCGCACAAAACCCTCGCTGCGGTCGTCGCCCACGCGTTGCGTCGGCGATTCGGCGGCGGCCAGTTCCGGAAACCGCGCCTCCAGATCGGCCAGCTCTTTCTTGAGCCCGTCATATTCAAAGTCGCCGATCTCCGGCTTCGCCTGCCGGTAATAGCGTTCGTCGTGATGAGCCAACTCGGTGCGCAGGGCGGCGATGCGGGACTGGACTTCGTTTGGCGACATGAGGGGAGCGGCCTCATGTTGGTAGGCCCGTCGGCGGAATCCAAGACGGCAATCATGGCAAATTCACCGGCGGTATCGTGCTTGTTTTATGAAGACCGGATGGCGCATGATGATCCGTTGTTTTTCCCCTCATGAGCCATCCCGACGGAAGCAAAAGACCCGATCCCGATTCCGCCCCGGTTCCCTCGCGAACGGACCGGCTGCTGGGTTGGATGAAACGCCGCGCGGCCTTCGATGCGCGCGAGCAATGGTGGCGCCTGCTGGATCTGATCGAGGAGAAACGTCGCCTGCGCTGGACCCTATACGCGGTGATCTCGGCGGTCGTTCTGGGCGCGGTAGCCGCGGTGTGGGTTTATCCGTGGTGGCATCAGCGCAACGCCATCAGCATCGCCCGGGGATGGCTCGTGGCCGGCCGGCTGGACCACGCCGCCGCCGCCGTGAAAGACGCCCTCGATGTCGCCCCTGCCAATCCCGAGTCTTGGCAACTGGCGGCCGCCCTGGCCCGCCTGGGCGGAAACAAATCACGCGCGGTGGATTGCTCGCGGCACGCGGCGACCCTCAGCCCCGGCAATCGCGACCTCACCCTCGAGTGGGCGGCCGACGCCCTTAAAGACAACCAACCCGAAGAGGCTGAAAAAGCCCTCGCCACCCTGCCCGAAGCCACGCTCGCCGCATCGCCCCACGCCCTGCGCATGCTGGGCGAAATCGCCCGGCTCCGCGGGGATCTCTCGCCCGCCCGCGCCCACTTTGAGTCGGCCCTTAAACTCGACGGGCCGCTTCCGATCAACGAAGTGCCCTTTGGCATCGTTCTCCTCAACGCCCGTGACAAAACCGAACGCCAGCGCGGCCTGGATCTCCTCGCCAAATGGAGCCCCGACCGCGAATGGGGCGCCAACGCCCTGCGCATCCTCCTTTCCGACGCGGTCATCCATGACGACCGCCCGGCCATGCTCCGCTGGGCCGACGCCCTCCGCGCCCATCCCCGTTGCACCCTGGGAGACATTCCCAACTGCCTGCTCGCCCTTTCCAAGACCGACGAGGCCCGCTTTGCCGAGGTTCTCGCCATCATGGAAAAAAACCACGCGGTCGATTCCCCCAACATAGCGCTGCTCATCGGCTGGCTCAACCAGATCGGCCGAAGCCGCGAGGCCGTCCAGTGGGTGAAAACCCTTCCGCCCGCGCGGACAAGCCTGCCTCCCGCCGCGGCCGGCGTCGCCGAGTCCCTGCGTCAGCTCGCCGACTGGAGGGCCCTGCTCGATTGGACCAAAGACTCCGACTGGGGAAGCGACCTCGAGCCCATCCGCCTCGCGTATGAACTGCAGGCCGCCCGCAAAGGCGGAGAGACCTCCCTTGCCCAGGAACTTTGGAAAACGCTCCAGTCCCGCGCCAACACCGACAGCGGCCGCGCCCTCTTCACCGCCGACCTTTTCTACAGCTGGGGCATGCTCGACGAGGCCGTCGCTCTGCTTTGGACCGCCTCCGACCAGCCCGAAATCACCATGCAGGCCCTCGGAACCCTCGCCCGCCACTATCAGGTGTCGATGGATGCCACCGGCCAATACCGGGTCTTCAAGCGCCTCCATTCCCTCCGCGCCCAGGACCGGTCCATTGCCAACAACTACGCGTTCTTCGCGACCATCACCGGAAACGATCCCGCCATCGCCGAGCAACTCGCCGCACAAAACTTCCGGGCATTCCCGGACAACCTCGCCTATCGCTCGACCTACGCGCTCGTGCTCTGCACGCAAAACCGCGCCGACGAAGCCCTGGCCCTCCTCAAGTCCGCGACCACCGATTGGAAACAGTCCCCGGTCATCGCCCTGCCCTACGGACTCGCGCTCGCCGGCACCCGTCAAAAAGACGAAGCCCGCACGGTGCTCTCATCCATCGCGCCAGAAACCCTGACTCCGCAGGAAGCCGCCCTGATCAAAAAAGCCCTGAACTGATCCCGACCGCCAAACTCAGGACGCGAGGATCGAACGGCGCGCGCGTCCGCGCCGCCACATAAACGCTCCATACAGGCCCACGGCGCCGAGCAAGGGCAGCCATGTGCCGACTTCAGGAACAGGCTGTCCGTCGATCGTCGCCACCGCACCCACCTGATACATCAGCAATCCGCTGGGGTTGAGCGCGGTGGAACCATTATCCCCCGTCTGGCTGTTCGTGTTGTGCACGACCACCGTGAGGTAGTTGGTGCCGATATTGAAAGTCGTGTTGGCCCCGCCCCCGGTGTTGGTGAGCGTTTGAGAGGTCGTGTTGCCCCAAGCATTGGTGCCGGACGCAGAGGCGGCATACTGCGCGCTGACCACACCGCTGGAATTCAGCGTCACCGGGTTTGCCGTGACGTAAATTTCATACGCATCGTCAGCCGCCACCGTCAGGCTCATGGAAATCGCATTGGTCACCACACCGGTGCCCGTGCCGGTGATGGTAAAGGCCAGCTGATACACGTAGATCGCCATGTTCGAGCCCGTGGTGCCGTTGCCGGGAAGATAATCGCCGCCGATGTTGACCGTGCCTCCCGAAATTGCCGTCATCGCGCCCGGCGCGGTGATCCACTGGGCGGAACTCGTATTGGGCACATAGGCGTAATCAATGTAGGAACTGCTCAACACATAGGCGCCGGCCGAACTGGTGTAGGTGCTCGAATTCCGGTAGCGCGTGCCGTTCACATACGCATAAGTGACATCCCAGTTGGAGTCGCGCCCGCCGCCCGATTGCAGGCCGCCGCTGCTGTTCAACCCCGTGTAATAAAGCCCGCCGATATTCGTTGCCGAACCCGCACGCGCCTCCAATCCCAGCCAAACGGCCAGAACCATCAAAACGGTCAGAGTTCGCATACCCAGTGGTTTCATCGCCAACCAGACATAGGGGTTATCCCCTATACCTCAATCTAATTCATTCATTACTCACATCAACCTATTAAACAATAATTTAATGAATTTTTACTCACTAAAATCCTCCCTGTATGTTACAAATCGAGCGATAAACCGGTGAAAACAGGCCTATTAACACAGGCACAAAAAACCGCATGACGTCGCCATCATGCGGTCGGGGAAAATGGTCGGGCTGGTGAGATTCGAACTCACGACCTCTTGCACCCCATGCAAGCGCGCTACCAGGCTACGCTACAACCCGAAACAGGAGGGTCAGAAAGCAGGACGCCCGCGGCAGAAGCAAGCGGTTTTTTTAGCCGTTGTTCCATTCCCCAGCCACACACCCTGCGCGTGCTCAGACATCGGGCAGATCCTGAAGCAGCTTTTCGACGGCGGAGCGGTCTTCCTTCTCGCGTGCCACCTGCCTGCTGATGCCGGCCTTCACTTCCACGCGGAACTGCCTCACAAAGGCGGTCGCATCCTCCAACGACAGGCCCGCGATCTTTTCCTCAAGCGCCATGCTGGCATCGGTCAATATCTGGCGGATGAGCTTGGCCCGGAGTTCCTGTTCATGACCAGAGGGAACCGGATCCGTCGAGTGGGGCTTGAGCCCCGGATACCAAGGACGGACGTAACGGCAAAGACGAGTCAGGCGGGCGATTTCCGTATCGGAAATCGTCACAGATAGGGGGGTTCCATCGGTTTTGATATTCATGGTAACTGCAGAAGCATCCCCTCCCCTAGCTTAAATGGTGCCCAGAGCGGGGCGCTCAACCGTATGGGCAAAAGTGTCGGAACCATGCATCAACGCGCACCGCCTTGCACACGGAGGGATTAAAACCGGCTCTTGGAGTTCAAAGATTTGAGAATGTGCACTGCAAGGCCCCTGGACACATTGTCCGGCAAAAATCGTCAAAAAATCTACAAAGGGGCAATGTCATTACCCCCTCTGTCTCCATCTGCGTGGTCCCGATGTGGAATTCCACACGTTTGAGCAATTCGATCACATGCATGCCCAGCGCCGGATTTTTCACGACGGTGTGAAGCTCGTTTTCAGGATGCAGCCCAAGGGTCGGGATCGCCCGGCCGTCGAGATATACTTCCCAGAAATCGGCACCGGGGCGCTAGTATGATGTAACATCAAAAGATTCGTATCTTTCGCCGGGATTTTAGGTAGGGACGGACCGCTGGGCCGTCCGCTTCAGCTTATGTAAGCCGGATGACTTCGTGGCGGGCCCAGCGGTCCCGCCCTACCGACGATCCGAAATAAAACGTGATACGGCATACTAGGCCGGAAGCCACTGCGGATGACCGGAGAGGTAGCTTTACCGACGACGCCGGCCAAAGACGGCGCCCCCGAGACCGATCACGCCCAGCAGCGCGGCGTAGGCTCCGGGCTCGGGGATGGCGGTCAGGACGTTGAGCGAACCGGCGCCCGTGATGAAGGCGGCCAGATTTGCGGCATCGTAGGTCCCGGCGTTTTGCTGGACGCCGTCGATGAACAGCTTCGAGATGGAGTCGGTGCCGCTGAAGGCGAGATTGAGCGTGCCGCCGGTGAGCAAGTAAAGGCTGGCGGAGTCGTCGATGAAGGCGCTGCTGGAGCTGAGGGTGCCGGCGTTCAGGTGCACGTCACCGGTGAAGGACTTGGTGCCGGTCAGGAAGAGGGCGCCCGCGCCGGTCTTGATGAGCCCGCCCGCGCCGGAGAGCGCGCCGGAGAGCGTGATGTTGAAGGCTGCGCTGGAAGCGTCGGCGGCCTTGAAAGTGACGCTGCCGTTGGTCGTGCCCAACGCCATGTCCATTGAGCTAGACCAAGCGGCGGCGGCGCCGACGACCCCACCGGAGAGGGTGATGGACGAGGTGAAAGTGCCGGTCCCCAGCTTAACGAGTCCGCCCGAACCGGCGTAAAGCGTGCCGCCGGTCATGGCGAGAGAGCCGCTTCCCGCCGTGGATGCATTGCCAAAATTTATGGTGCCGGCCGTAACCGTGCCGTTGGTAATGTTGAGCGTGGCCGTGCCGCCCGTGCCAGTCTGCGCCTGGCCGACATTCATGTTGCCGACCACGGTAAGCGTTCCGCCGTTCATATCCACGACACCGCTCCCGCCCGCGGTATCACCTTTGTCTATTTCAAAAATTTTCCCTGTCCCGATGGAAACGGAGCCGCTGTTGATGATCAGACGACCCGTGCCACTGGTTCGACCGACAGCGACACTCGTGTTCGTGTCTCCGCCAAGACTGCCGCCGTTGATAGTCAACAGTCCGACGGCGGCGTTGCCGATCCCCAGCGTGGTCCCAGCGCTGTAGCTGATCTTGGCTCCCGTATTAAGCACCGCACCAGCGGTTCCCGCAGAGGCATTCCCTATATTATATTGGCTGAACTGATAGTTCGTCGCTCCGCTCCCATTCAACCGAAGCGTGGAGACAAGGGCCTTTGCCGTGCTCCCCCCGACCACGGTTTGGGCCCCCGTTTCTCCGCCGCCCAAGGTGAGTGTCTGGGCGGAACCTCCGTTGAAGTTAATGCTGCCGCTGAGCGTCAGGGCACTGTCGATCTGCGCAGAGGTTGCGGAATTCATGAGCAACCCGCCCGAAGTCGCGATATTGATCGTTCCGCCGGAGAACGTCAGCCCGTTCTGATTGAGCGTCACGGTCGAGGCGTTTTGCGTGCCGCTAACCGTGATCGTCCCCGTCGTGCCATTGGTGCTGGCCGAAAAGGTCAGGGAATCCGCCGTCGTCGTGGTGACCACCGAAGGAGTGAGGACGCCGGTGGAGGAAGTGCTCCAAAACGTGTCCGTGCCCCATGTGCCGGTCGCCGCGCCAGAGCCCGTGGAAGTGCCGTTGGTGTCCCAATAATAGGCCGTCGCCTGGGCGGCGGGCGGGGAGCCGAGGAATGCGGTCGAGACAAGAGCAAGCGCCAGCAACCGGAGGGCCGACGCGGAGATCATGTTTTTGGGGCGTGTTTTCATGGGTATTTGGATTTTGTGAGAGTGATTCGGAATTGAATGAAAAATCAGGGCAGGCTCACCGTCTTGAGGTCCTTGTCCACCGCCTGGGTAAAGCCCAGGTCGGCAAGTTGCCGGCGGTCGAGCCGGGCCGTGTGGCCGTCGTAGAAAACGACATTCGCCCTGTCGTCGTAACGCAGATGAATGCCGGAGTTTTCGTACAGGCCGGCGGGGCGGAAACCATAATACCCCCAGCCGCTGATGACTCCGCCCTGATCGTTGGTCACCGTGTCGGCCAGCAATGGAATACGCGCGGGCATGGGAACCAGCGACAGGATATGCTCCCCTCCTTGAATCCAATCAGCCGAGCTAAAGCCCGCCACGGTGCCGCCGAGAAACATGCCGAAGGTGCGATAAATCGGCACCGGCGAAGCCCCGTTAGGACGATAACTGGCCGGCAATACGGACGGACTTATAAAAATATTCCAGTCGGTGGCGTAAACGGTCAGCCCCCTGACCATGGTTCCCGTATTCGAGGAATCCTGTCCGGCAAGCCAGTTGGACCAGGTCATGAACACGCCGCCGCCGCCGCTGTCGGCCTGCCATGCACCGGTGGACGGAGTCACCCATTGAGCCGTAGATTTCATGCGGCCTTTGTGTTCCGCCGCAAACACCGAAAGCGCCCCGTAACAGGCGCGCAACCGGCTGCCGTCCTCGGTCGCCCGTGCCGATTCCCGGATCGAACCCAGAACCGGAATCAGGATGGCGATCAAAACGCCAATGATGGCGATGACGGCCAGCAACTCGACCAACGTGAAGGCGCGGGCTTTCCTGCAACGCAACCGCGAGGACGAACAACGAACATCAGTGGAAGAAAGGAAATCCATGGGGTATGAGAGCGGGGTGGTCTCGAAGGGCTCGCCATGCGCCGGATCAGCCGCGCGGACCGGGGGTGATCGA
The DNA here is from genome assembly GCA_041662485.1 of Opitutaceae bacterium. Taxonomy (GTDB): domain Bacteria; phylum Verrucomicrobiota; class Verrucomicrobiia; order Opitutales; family Opitutaceae; genus Rariglobus. The sequence continues at coordinate 60,848 of JBAZSJ010000016.1, forward strand.
TTCGCCAAGAAAAGGCCCGGTCGTGAGCTTGAACGCGTCGAGACCGTAGGAGCCGGAAAACTGATAGCCCGGATCCTTGATTATCTCCACGCGGAAGGCATGCGTCCCGGCAGACAGCCGCACCTCGCCCAGTTTCACCCAGTTGAGCGGGACATATTCCATGAGCAGGTCGCTGCTGAGCAGCTTGCCCTGCGCAAGCGTGCGCCATTCATCCTTGTCGAACCGCCAACGCATCGGCCCATGCTGCCAAAATTTCCTCACGAAGAGCTGGTAAACTCCTTCTGTCGGCACCTTCACGGCGTAGTCGGCATATAGCCCCGACGTCTCGTTATATTTCCCGTTCAGCCAGACGCCCGCGGACAGCACCGCCTCCTGCTCGGGGTTCCTGGGTATATAGGGACCGTCGGTGGACATGTTGGTGGCGACGTTTTTTTCCGCCTCCCAATCGACCTCGGCAGCTCGCATGGCGGGAACGAAAAAAGCGATCAACAGCAACACATGGAAAAATGGGGAGGAACGATTCATGGGATATGGCTGGCAGGGTTTACTGGCGGGGGGATGGCATCGGGAGCGATGTCGCCGCGGTGGACGGATTGACCGGGTATATGACGAACTCGGCGGCCTCCGCCCCAAGCCCCTGAACGGGGCCGGGAATGATGTGGCCGGAAACAAGGGGATGCCCGAAGAAATCAGCGCCGACTCCTTCGACCGCAGGGCAGTTCATGCCTCGCACAGACGGATCGATCTCGGCCTTCATCGTGAGGTCTCGCGCGCGCACCAGCACCTGAACGCCATGCCAAAGTTCGCGACTGTGCGCATCCTTCCCGGTGAACACGCGCCACTGCGCGAGACCGAGAAAGGGCTGCCAGCGCCAGGTTTCAAAGTCGGGCCGCTGGGACGCGGGAACGGCGGCGGCGGCGAGCTTCGCCTTGAGCTCGTCCATCGCCTCGGCAACGGGCCGAACACTCTTGAATATATTAACGGCAAAGAGCTGCCGATAGGGACGAAACCCCTGATGGTAATCGGACTGGCCGCAGAGCAGATTGTAGTCGGAAACGTTGCCCGTGCCCCGAGGATTTTCGAACGGCAGGTTGATGGCCGGCTTGCTGTTGCCCCAAATGATGTTGTTCAGTACCCGTCCCCGGCTGCTCGCGACGGGGTCGCTGCCAACCAGGCGTCCGTCCTTGTAAACGTCATACGTGCGGTCGCTGACCGTGCGCATGACGACGCCGGAGCCGGCGTTTTCCAGGATGAGATTGTGCGCCACGGTCACGTCGCACGCATCGTGCGTATAGACGCCCATGCCGTCGTAGAATTCGCCGCGGGAACGGGTGCCGACGATGATGTTGTTGTCGATCAGCACGCCCCCCTGGCTCAGCTCGACGAAGACGCCGGCCATGCGGTTGTTCAGGACCACGTTGCGGGTGATGCGCGAGCCGGAGACATCGTTATCGAGCCACACGCCGAAGGCTTCGTTGTCGCGGATAAGGTTCCCCTCGATGATCGCGCCTTGGCCGTGAAGCTTGATGCCGCCCCACTCTTCCCACTCGGCACCGCCCCCCTGAACGAAATCGCCCATGAAATTGCGTTCGACGATGTTGTTGCGGATGACCACGCCATTGTGGTGCCAGCCTTCGATGCCCACGAGGCCGTTGTCGGAGACGACGTTTCCCTCAACCGTGTGATGGCCGCCCTCGATGCGCTTCAGATCCTGCGGATCGGTGTCCGTCAGCGCGGCGGCATCCCATGTCTCGCTGCCCACGTCGAGACCGGCGGTGCGGGCAAACCGGATGGTGTTGTGCGCAAAGCGCCAGTAGGAACCGCTGCGCGGACTGACCGCGCCGCCCTGCGGAAACGGTCCCTGATTCGCACAGTGTTCGAACGTGAAGCCATCCACGTTGATGTAGGCCAGACCGCGCCGGTGCGGCGCAAAGATGCGGTTCCGCACCGAGACCTCGATAAGGTGCGAGGCCAGTTGTTCCGCCGGCACGGTGAAGTGCGCCCATATCTGCCGCCCGTCGGGCGAAACGATCCAAGTGTTTGGCGTCGCCAAAACCGTGTCCACGGTCGCCGCCTGCGTCACGGGCGCGCCGTCAAAAAAGATCTGTCCCAGCGTCTTCGTCAGCGTGGCGGCGGCCTCCTTGGCGGGCCGGGCCACGATCTTCCGGTCGGTCGGCGCGATGCTCACGCCGATCAAGTAGGGATTGCTGACACCCGCAGGAATCAACGCGGCCAGATCGGCGGTGACGACACCGGCGTAACCGGGATGCGTCTTCCAGTCGCTGCAACGCTCGCTGCCTTTCACCACCGCATGCTCTCCCGGCGCGACGCGATAGATGATCGGTTGACCAGCCACACCGCCGCGCGCCGGAGTGACGCGCTCACGATAGACGCCGGAATAAACCAGCACCGTGTCGCCGGGTTCGGCCTGTTGGGCGGCGGCATTGATGGTCTTGAGCGGCCGGTCCGGCGTGCCCGGATTGTTGTCGCCAGCGTCGGCGCGTTCGCCCGCAACCACCCAGGAGCGGGCGGACGCGGAGCCGGCCAGCCACACGGCGGCTGAAAACAGAAGAAATAGACGAAGAACGGTCATCCGGAGGGGTAGTTATCGGGACTTACGGACCAATGATGGGGTTATACGAGACAGCGGAAAAGCCACCCGAAAGAACCCACGCGCCTCCGGCGTCCACGGGGCATTTTCCCATGAAGGGAATCTCGCCAAACAGGGCGGCCGCCAACGCCTCCAACGAGAACGCGCTGGAACCGTAGGCGTTGATGCAGGTGTCCGCCCACGGCATGTCGTTGAGCAAATAGGGCGACCCCAACGACACGATGACCGGCTTCATCGTGGTCAGCCCCTGCACCATCCACATGCACTCGCCCATCTCCGCGACGGGGCGCATGGTGTTTTTTATTCCGTGCGTGGATTGCTCGAACAACGCGATCAAGGCGTCAAACTTCTCGCCCGCCTCCTCGCGCTTCAGCAGGTCCAGACAGTTGCCGTTCACCGCCACCGTGACCTCGCATCCACGGGCGCGCAGACCGCTCAAAAACGGTTCGACGACCGGCAGCCCGCGCTCACCTCGCGCGCTCGCCAACAAAACAAACACCCGCCGCGTCTTGACCAGATCAAGCGGCAGCACGTCCGCCCGGTTGCGCAACAGGGTCAGACTGCGCTGCCCAAGCATGCGGCCGAAATCCCCGGCACCACCTTCACCGCAAGAAACCGGCGCCACCGAAACCGTGCGCGCGTCGGCGTCGCCCGCCATCCCCTGCGCGGCCTTCATCGCCAGCACGCGTTCGACGCTCGCGTTGAGCCGCTCCTCGGAAATGCGACCGTCGGCGATCGCGCGTTCCACAAGCTCGAAATAATCGTCTCCGGGCCAGAGCATCACGTCGACGCCGGCGTTAAAGGCCTCGATCAGCCGCTGTTCGCGCTCCGCCCAGCTCGTGAAACCCGCCATGATGAGCGCGTCCGAAACGAGCACGCCCTCGAAGCCGAGTTCTCCGCGCAACAGGCCGGTCAACACCGGCCCCGACACCGTCGCCGGAATGGGGATACCCGAACGGTTGGTCCGCCCGTCGGCCCAGGGCAACGCGATGTGCCCCGCCATGATCGCATGGACGCCCGCGTCGATGCAGCGGCGAAACACCGGCTCGAACACGCGCCGCCACGCCTCCTCGCCCAGCGAGTTGACGGACACGCAGAGGTGCTGGTCGCGAAAGTCCACTCCGTCGCCCGGAAAATGCTTGGCCGTCGCGCTGAGCCCGTGGTCCTGCATCCCCCGGATCAAGGCCTCCAGCAACCGCGCAACCCGCCGCGCATCGGAGCCCAGCGACCGCAAGTTCACGATCGGGTTGAGCCAGTTGAGCGACAGGTCGGCCACCGGCCCCAGGCACCAGTTGAAACCGACCTCCGCCGCTTCAAGCGCCGTCCAACGGCCATACTCGTAGGCCATGTCCGCATCGTCGGCCGCTCCCAGCGCCATCAAATTGGGGAAAGCCGTCAGCCCGCGCACCGCTCCGCCCGCGCCATTCTCCAGATCCCCGGCCACGGCCAGCGGCCGCGCACTCGCCCGCTGATACCGGGCGATCCGCTCGCGCAAACGCGCCGGCATGTCCGCGGCGGGCCCGATCACCTCGCCACCGACAAAAATCCCGCCGACCGGATTCTTCCCAAAATAATCCGCCACCTGGTCGTCCGACCAACCCGCCATAAAACCCGCATGAATCTGACACGTCTGCCCGATGCGCTCACGCAGGGTCATACCGAGCCAAAGCTCCGGCCGGGACGCTGGACTGACAAGAGGAGATGTAATCATCGGGAAGGGATCTCTGGGCACCACAAAAGATGACCAGAATCAATCTGAACTATTACAGATTAGGAATTCGTCAAGTTCATTTTCGATGAAATTCACCTTGCAAATCATTCCCGCCACCTACACAGAGGATTTCTGTCATATGTCAAATATTCCTGCCGCCACCCTCAGCCCAAAAACATCCGTCACCAGCCTCCTTGCCGCCTCTCTCGCCATTATTGGAACATGGATTCCCACGTCCCTTCGGGCGGGCGATTTGGTGTGGATAGAAGCCGAACAGGCCCGCAGCACGAACATCCAAAACGCCGGTCCCGCCGCCCCCAAGTCCCCCGAACAAACCGCCGCCCTCTCCGGCGGAAATTGGCTGACGGGCAAGGTCGCGCCCGACCTGTTCGCCGAGTATGACGTCACCGTCCCTGAGTCGGGCCGGCACTCGCTTTACGCGCGCCGCTTCTGGCTGCATGGCGCCTTCCGCTGGCGCTTCGACAACGGCCCTTGGCTCAATCAGGACCAACCCATCCAAACCGCCCTCGACAACGTGGCGTGCCCCGGCGGCCCGCTCACCTGGGTCGATCTCGGGTATGCCGATCTCGCCGCCGGTCCGCACGTGCTGCGCATCGAGCTGCTCGCGGATTCCGCCTACAAATTCAACAAGGTCTTCGCTTTCGACTGCTTCGCCCTTTCGAACCAAAACTTCCAGCCCAAGGGACTCGAACGCACCATCGCCACCCCCGTCGCCGCCCTCGAAGATCCGAAAGAACTCGGCCGCCGCCTGCCGCGCACTATGTCGCTGCTTGGGTCGGCCACGCCCGCCCATCGCACGCCGATCAACATCCTCCTCTACGGCCAGTCCATCATCGCCAGCAGCTTTGTGACCTCCGACCTCCGGCAATACCTTCAGAAAACCTACCCCGACGCCCGCGTCACCATCACCAACACCGCCATAGGAGGCTACACCGCCGAACACCTGCACCGCACCGCCTGGCAGGACCTGTATCCGGCCTACCCCGACTTGGTGGTCTTCCACGACTACGGCGGCGAAAAGACCGGCGAACTCGAGGAGATGTTTCGCAACATCCGCCGCTACACCACCGCCGATATCCTCACCTGGACCCATCACGTGGACAACTTCGGCTCCGGCGTCGACCGGGACCGCGAAGCCTCCGCCGACTTCAACCGCGCGCTCGCCAAAAAATACGGCTACGAAATCGCCGAGGTCCGCGAACAGTGGAAGGAACACCTCAAGCTCACCCGCACCGACCGCACCGACTACCTCGTTGACAAGCTTATCCACCTCAATCCCAAGGGCGCCCGGCTCCTCGTCGGCTACCTCACTCCCCATTTCAAGGCCAACCCGCTCGCCTCCGACGACTGGAAACAACGCGTCCGCACCCTCGACCTCGGCCAGCCCCAGCCCGACATCACCTACGCCCCGGGCTCGTGGAAAATCACCCCCGCCGGCCTCGTTTCCAACGGCGACCAACCCCTCCGCATCGCCTTCACCGGCAACCGCGTCGAACTGGTCGGCGCGCCCGTCACCGGTCCCGCAGGCGATGTCCGCGTGCTGATCGACGGAAAACCCGCCTCCGGTCATCCGGGGGCCTACGCCGCCGAACGCTCGACCCTGGCCCCCGGCGCCTGGTGGCCCGCGGTCAGCCGTGTTGTCCTCGGCCCCGACCCGATCACAGACACCTGCACGCTCTCCTTCACCAACGTCTCCCCCGACGGCGCCAAATACGATTTCACCATGAAAAGCCTCCATTCCGGCGACGAAGGCCGGGGCACGGCGGGCCAGGACTTCGTTTCCCGCTCCAACCGGATCCGCATCGCGGCCGACGATCTCGATATCGCCGGCGTGAAACGCGTGACCAAGAAGGACCTGCCTCCCTCCTTCGAAACGTCGTTTAACGTCCGCCTCCTCGGCCTCGACCAATGGCGTCAGCCGGCCAATGCGCGCCCCGAGATCATCATCCGCGACACCGTCTTCCAGGAACTCGAAACCCGGCCCCATGTGCTGGAGCTTGTTCCCGACGGCAAGGCCCCCGTCACCCTTCGTAGCATCATCCTCCACAACCCCCTCGCAAAAGAGACCTCCGCCCATTGACGGGCGGCCCCGGACACGCCTCCATCGCGATTTCAAATCTATGGCCAGAACCAAAGAGCCCCGTATCAGCGAGGCGATTCTCCACGCCCTCAGGCAACACAAGGCGGAGGCTCCCGCCGGCCCGGCCAACGCCGCCAAATACCCGCAGATGAAGAAACTCCTCCGCGAGGTTCTCTCCCTGTATTCCGCCCACACCCGGCTGCCCTCCATCCGCGACATCGCCGCCGACCTCGACACCTCCATCGTCACCGCCCAACGCGCCCTCACCGAGCTGGTCAACGAAGGTCTCCTCTACAGCAAGGAACGCTCAGGCATCTTCGTCGCCGGGGCCGAAAAAAACACTCCGTCCGCCCCGGCCTCCGCTTCTTCTCCACGTTCGCCGGGCAGCCAGTTTCTCAGCCGCTTCCAGTTCGGAACCGACAGCGCCGCCCCTTATCAACAGGCCTTCTGGAGCCGCCTCGCCGCCGACTTCCAGACCGGGCACCCCACCACCGAACCCGTCCTCAATTACACCACCGACTCGGCCGACTTCGGCGGCCAATTCGACTTGTTCGAACGCTCCGCCTACAGCCGCCATTGGCCCGCCGACCGTACGCCCCTGCTCGACCTCACCCACTTCGTCACCGAAGAACTTTCCCCTCTCTCCAAGGACGGCCGCGCCCTGCCGCTCTACCACCGCAGCTATTTCCTCTTCTTCAACCGCGATCTCCTGAAACGGCACGGCATCCCCGCCCCCGATTACAAGGACTTTGCCGGCCAGACCGCCTACCTCGAGGCCGTCGCCCCCCTCCTCGTCACGCTCGGCCTGGACCCGCGCCCCTATTCCATTCAGGAACCCGTCACCCTGCTCGGAAACGAAATCGAACGCTTCTTCGCTCTCACCCGCGCGCCGGAACTCGACCCCGCCGAAACCTCGCGCCTGATCGCGGCCATCGAAAAGCTCGTCCTGTTTTGTCGGCAATGCCGATACGGCGACGACGGCAACACCTCCTGGATAGAAGAGCGCAGCCGCTTCCGGCAGGGTGAAATCCCCTTCTTCCTCGGATACAGCGTCGACTACTGGGAGTTCAACGCCCGCGAACACCTCTTCGATCTCGGTGCCTACCCCACCTTCTGCGTCGACGACGCCCTCTTCCTCCTGCCCATTCTGGGCGCCATCAAGCAGAGTTCCGTGCATCCCGCCGAAAGCCTCCGCTTCATGTCGTTTATCCGGAGCCAGCCGGTGCAAAAGGAGTTTTCGGCCATCGGCCACTTCGGCGGCGATCTCTCGTCCGGCATCGCCCCGTCCGTCGCCGCCGATCCCGCGTGGATTCTGGGCATGGTTCCGCGTTCCCACGCCTTCGACCTCACCGCGCCCAACGCCTTCTACCTCGCCGTCAATATCCTCAACGGCGAAATCTGGCGCGCCCTGCTCGACCACGCCTCCACCGAAAAATCCATCCTCCGCGCCATCCAACTGGGCCGCTCCTACCTGCGCCACCGCGCCGCCACCGACTCCTCGCCGGGCATCTCCTGATCGTCCCCTCGCGCCTTTCTTGTCCGGATGAACCCAAGTATCCGGCTACTGGAAAATCGCCGCCAAACGCGCCGCCATTTGGGCAAAACCTGCGTCATTGGGATGCACCGCAACTTTATCGAAAAGCGCCGGGTCGTGATCGATCAGCGAAGCTCCATCGACCACCCGGATATTGGTATCCCCCAGGCCAGAAACCACCTCGTCGGTAACTTTACGATATTCAGTCAATGGATATTTTATCTTGGCCGGCGACCAACTCGGAGGCACCCACAGCGGACTAATCACAAAAATGCGCGCAGTCGGGCGCCCCTTGTGAAGCTGCTTCAATAAACCGGCCAGATCCGACCGGAAAGTTTCCGGACTGGTCCCCACCTGCCAGTTATTCACTCCGATCGCGATGGAGTAGATCTCCGCCTCGATGCCCGCGAGATACTCTCCATCGCTGGCTTGGCAGCCCCGTCCGCCAAAACCCGTGTTGATGACCTGCCAACCTTTCGCCTCGCCCACCAGGAACGGATAGGTGTGCAAAACATCGCTCGCCGTAAAACCCTGGGTCACCGAATCGCCGAACGCCACCCAACGCACCTTCGGTCGCCCGGCGGGCACCGCCCACTTTGCGCCCGCCGACACCGAAACGCCCGCCAGCTCGACCGCGTCCGAATAAGGCAGGATCAGCTCATAGTCGTGAAACGCCCCGCCCGTCGGCACCGGCACTGCCACGTTCACGGCGACTTTCCCGGGAATCGACGAGCCCGCCGGCCGGTCGAATGTCCATGCCGCCTCGCCACGTCCGTCGATGCGGAAAAATCCCGCTCCGTTCCTCGCCGACGCGCCGAGATGACGATCCGTATAATGCAGATGCACGACGACCTCGGCCCCGTCGGTTCGGAAGCGAAAACGCGTCCCCGGACTGCTCCAGCGAAAGCCGCGACCGGGTATATCCGCGATCCGGTCGAAATACACCGCCCCCGCTTCAGTGACTCCGCGTTTCAGAAAATCGGAAGCCTGAATCCGCGGATCGGCCCCCGGCACCAAGTCCAACTTCGCGCCTGCCGCGGCACGACCGCAAACAGGGTCCGCCACCATCAGGAATATCCCGAACGAGATTCCGGCCAAACGGGCAAAGCATGTATAATTTAGAGGCATCATTTTTATTTATAATAAACACTATATTAAGCCATGGGACATCTTAAATTCCAATAACTCACTGATTCTAGCGTAATAGGGTGACAGGTAGGGACGGACCGCTGGGCCGTCCGTTGCGCGGTGCCCAGTGGTAAATCGCGGCGGGCCCAGCGGTCCCGCCCTACCTGGAAATCGTCACTCTATTATGCAAGGCTCAGTAATGAACGGAAATACCCCCAAGATTTGGGGATTAACAATACACCTCCACACGGTCAGTATTGAGTGGATGTTTATGATATATAAACATTGGCCATGCCGATTGTCCTCACCTTATAGAGTGTCGTCACAAGATTGGATTGACCGCGCGCCACTAGAGTTTTCGCCTATGTGGCGATGAAAGAAATCCATCGGCGGCATGGCATATCGGATCAAATTTGGGCGGTCTTGGAGCCGCTGTTACCAGGTCGAGAGGGGAGCCAGGGAGGCGTGGCTCAAGACAATCGACGATTCATCAACGCGGTGCTGCGGGTTCTGCGCACGGGCGCGCCGTGGCGCGACATGCCGGCCGACCATGGAGACTGGAAAAAACGCACCGGAGATTTTGCCGCTGGCGCGACAAAGGGCAGAGGGAAGGGCTGCTCGGGAAGCTCATCCAAGAGCCGGACCTCGAGTGGACGCCAGTCACGTCAAGGCGCATGCCCACGCGGCCGGGGCGATTGGCGGCGACGACGACAAGACAGACGCCTCGTTTAAACTCGTGCCCTATGAGTCCGCGCGCACCGAACCGTGTCGCCGCACGAAAGCCGACGGACTGATCCCGTGCACTCTCTTGAACACCCGTGAAAACTGGAACGGATCCAGCCCCAGCCGGTCAGCCACCTCGCGCACCAACATCGTGCCCGAGTCCAGCAACGCCGCCGCGTGCAGCATCTTTTTCCGGGTGAGGAGCGATACGGAGAACCGTAGCCGAACCGCATGAACGAACGTGTCAAGTGCCCCACAGACACATGGCACGCCGCCGCTACTTCCTGAATCGTGCGCACCTCCAAAAACCGCTCGTCGATGTGCGCCAGACACCGCTTCAACGTCTGCCGGGCCCGTAACTCCGCCAGCTCCACCGCATTTTCCGCCGCCGCCATCTTCAGGAACAGAATGCGCAACTGCAGTGCCGCGATCGCCTGCGCCTGCTGCCGATCCGACACGCCTTCGTCTATCAGAGACTCGAACCCCTCCCCGATCTCGTCCGCGTTGCCAAGTATCCGGCATGCGCCCGTCGCAAGCGCCACCGCCGACATCAGATCCGCCGCCTCGCGCCCCGAAAAATTGAGATAGTGCTTCGACAAAAGCTCCTTCGGGTCCGTCTCGATCCGGTGCGCCACATTCGGGCCGTAGGCAAAAATAACCCCGCGTCGCAACTCGTGCGAAACCCCGCCCATAGCCACCCCCCCCCGCCCGCCACGAACTCGATGCCCAGCCACGGAAACGTCGCGCGGTTGATCGTGTAGTCCTTCGCCCGCGCCGCCATCGCCGCCGAAAAGGTCCTCACCAAGTCCGAAATCCCCGGCCTCGTGAAAGCCCGCTACGCGTCCTTCGACGCCGGCCAGGGCCGGGCCTACGAGCAAGGCAAGCTCACCCTCGCCGACCTCCACAAGATCGCCCACCAGCAAGGCGAGCTCACGCCCGCCAGCGGCAAGCAGGAACTCTACGAAAGCATCCTCCTCCGCCACATCTGATCCGCTACGTTTTTACAGTCCCCCCATCCATCCAGGAGCCGCCAATGAGGGTCGCACGGGGAAAGAGCGGCACGCCCGCCTCGTTGTTGTGCAAAAGGGTCGCCAGCATATCCACCGCCGCCTCACCCGTGAGATCGTTGTGCTGCTCCATGCCGGCCCAGTCCTCGCAGCCGCGGCGGCGCTCCAGTTGGATCAGGCCGATGTCCCGGGGGGCTTGCACGCCGATGTCGGACAACCATTCGCGCGCCACGGTGTGCAGGGTGAAGATGACGTCGGGCCGGTGCCGGCGAAACCATGCGTGGAATTTCTCCGGCGCCGCGCGCGCGGCCTCGACGGCGTAAAATCCAGGCACGCGATTTGAGGCGGAGAGTTTTTGTTGGACGGTCCAGAAACCGGCGCTGAAACGACCCTCCACCAGGCGATCAATGCGTTCCTCCAAAACGAGCGCCGGGCGTTGGTAGCCGAGGCGCCGGGCGTGCTCCATCGCCTCAAGCACGAGGGCGTGATGATCGGCGCTGGCAAACGACAGGGTGGGTTCGTGCGTGCGGACGCCCGTCACCACCACCGCATGCCGCTGCCACGTCACCGAAAAACGCGGCGGCAGACGGTTCTCGTTCATCAGGCCGATGACGATCACCCCGCGAATGCCGCGGGCGCGCAGGATGCGGTTGAGCTGTTCGCCGTAGAGTCCGGGCGCGTGCAGCCAGAATTCGTCGAGCGCGTAGCCATGTTGCGCGGCCCTCCGGCGGCAACCCGCGACATAGGCGGGGATCGTCGGGTGGCCCGTGAAGGCCTTGGGGTCGTGGTTGGCGTTGAGCAGGGCGAATGTGCGCCGATAGCCGGCCGGATGCGCCTTGCGCAGCTCGACCATGAGCTCGGCGACCACGGGGTTTTTTGCGTAGCCGAGTTCGCGGGCGATGCGCTCGATGCGCTCTCGGGTCGCCGCCGGAATCTGCGGATCATGGCGCAACGCAAGCGAGACGGTGTTTTTCGACAAACCCGCCTTTTCGGCGATCAACGACATGGTCACGCGTGGCATGAGACATTACTGTCAAGTAACGCGCCCGTTTACCAATCGCAAAATCAGGCCGATTGTTTTCATCTCCCTCTTTCACCCCTCCATCGAACCATGTTTACCATAGGCATTGATTACGGCACCAACTCCGTCCGCGCCCTCGTCGTCCGCTGCAAGGACGGCGCCGAACTCGGCACCGGCATCGTCAACTACCCCAGCGGCACCCAAGGCGTGCTGCTCGATCCCAAGGACCACAATCTGGCGCGGCAAAATCCCGCCGACCATCTGCTCGGCCTGGAAAAATCCATCAAGCTCGCGCTGGCGCAGGCCAAAAAAACGAAGGGCTTCGACGCCCGCCAGGTCATCGGTCTGGGCGTGGACACCACCGGCTCCAGCCCGATCCCGGTGGATGCCACCAACACCCCGCTCGCCCTCCAGAAAAAGTGGGCCAAGAACCTCGCCGCCCACTGCTGGCTCTGGAAGGACCACACCAGCGTCAAGGAAGCCGCCGAGATCACCGCGCTCGCCGCGAAGATCCGCCCGCAGTTCATCGCCAAGTGCGGCAACACCTACTCGTCGGAGTGGTTCTGGTCGAAGATTCTCCACTGCAAACGCACCGCGCCCGCCGTCTTCAACGCCGCCTATTCGTGGGTTGAACTCGCCGACTGGATTCCCTCCGTCCTTGCCGGCATCAAGGACCCGAAGGCCGTCAAACGCGGCGTCTGTTGCGCCGGCCACAAGGCCCTCTACGCCGCCGACTGGGGCGGTCTCCCCGACAAGGAGTTCCTTGCGCAACTCGACCCCGCGCTCGCCGACCTGCGCGACCGTCTTTACGAGGTCGCCCACGACGCCACCGCCGCAGCCGGCACGCTCTGCGGCGAATGGGCGAAGAAACTCGGCCTCCCCGCCGGCATCCCGATCGCCATCGGCGAGATGGACGTCCACTACGGCGCCATCGGCTCCGGCGTCACCGAAGGCACCCTCGTCAAGGTCATCGGCACCTCCACCTGCGATTGCGGCGTGGTCTCCGCCGACAAAACCGTTGCCGATATCCCCGGCACCTGCGGCATCGTCAAGGGCGCCATCCTCCCCGGCTACTACGGACTCGAAGCCGGCCAATCCGCCGTCGGCGACATCTTCAAATGGTTCGTCGAAGGCGTGCTCGGCGACGTGAAACTCCACGCCAAGCTCACCGCCGAGGCCGCGAAATTAAAACCCGGCCAGTCCGGGCTGCTCTCGCTCGACTGGAACAACGGCAACCGCACCGTCCTCGTTGATCCGCTCCTCACGGGCCTCACTCTCGGCACCACGCTCTACACGACGAAGGCCGAACTCTACCGCGCCCTCATCGAGGCGACCGCTTTCGGAGCCCGCGCGATCATCGAGCGTTTCAAAGAATACGGCGTGCCCATCGACCGCGTCGTCTGCGCCGGCGGCATCGCGGAGAAAAATCCGATGCTCATGCAGATCTACGCCGACGTCACCGGTTGCACGATGTTGCTGGCCGGTTCTTCGCAGGCCTGCGCGCTCGGCTCCGCCGTCTCCGCCGCCGTCCTCGCCGGCGCGCACCCCGACTTCGCCACCGCGCAGAAAAAGATGACCCGCCTCAAGTCCGGCGTCGCCTACAAGCCCAAGGCCGCGAACAAGAAGGTCTACAACGAGCTCTACGCGATCTATCGCCAGCTCCACGACAGCTTCGGCGGCGTGAACAAATCCGCCGACCTCTCCCGCGTGATGAAGGATCTCCTCGCGATCAAACAAACCGCCCACGCCTAACACCTCTTTCTCTTTCCTCTTTATCTTTCTCCCTCCGTCGTTTCTCCGTCCGATCTTCCTGACGAAAGAGAAAGATTAAGAGAAAGAGAAAGAGAAAGAACCCTCACTCCCTCTCCCTCTCCCTCTCCCTCTCCCTCTCCCTCTCCCATGTCCCTCGTCAACCTCTCCACCCCCGAAATCTGGTTCGTCTGCGGTTCGCAGCATCTCTACGGCCCCGGCCCGCTCAAGCAGGTCGCCGCCAACGCCCAGACCGTCGTTGACGGCCTCGTCAAATCCAAGCGCCTCGCGCTCCCCCTCAAATTCAAAGCCCTCCTCACCACCCCCGAGGAAATCAGCAAAGTCTGCATCGAAGCCAACTCCGATCCCGCGTGCGCCGGCCTCGTCCTCTGGATGCACACCTTCTCGCCTTCCAAAATGTGGATCCGCGGCCTCACCACGCTCAAGAAGCCCTTCCTCCACCTCCACACCCAGTTCAATCGCGACCTGCCCTGGTCCACGATCGACATGGACTTCATGAACCTCAATCAAGCCGCCCACGGCGACCGCGAGGCCGGGTTCATCCACACGCGCCTCCGCCTCGGCCGCAAGGTTGTCGTCGGACACTGGTCCGACCCCGAAGTCCAGGACCGCATCTCCGCCTGGATGCGCGCCACCCACGCCTGGCATGACTGGCAGGGCGCCAAGTTCGCCCGCTTCGGCGACAACATGCGCTACGTCGCCGTCACCGAGGGCGACAAGGTCGCCTCCGAAATCAAGTTCGGCTTCGAGGTCAACGGCTACGGCGTCGGCGACCTCGTCGCCAAGCTCAACGCGGTCTCCGACAAGGCCATCACCGACCTCGTCGCCTCCTACGAAAAAGCCTACGCCGTTTCCCCCGTCCTCAAAAAGGCCGGCAAGCGCCACGAAGAACTCCGCTACAGCGCCCGCCTCGAACTCGGACTCTCCGCCATGCTCACCGACATCGGTGCCAAGGGTTTCACCGACACCTTCGAAGATCTCCACGGCCTGAAGCAGCTCCCCGGCATGGCCACGCAACGCCTCATGGCGGCCGGCTACGGCTTCGGCGGCGAAGGCGACTGGAAGACCGCCGCGCTCGTCCGCGCCATGAAAGTCATGGGCCAAGGACTCCCCGGCGGCACCTCCTTCATGGAGGACTACACCTACCACATGTCCCCGAAGGGCCACCAAGTCCTCGGCGCGCACATGCTCGAAATCTGCCCCACCATCGCCTCCGGAAAACCCAAGGTCGAAATCCATCCCCTCGGCATCGGCGGCAAAGAAGACCCGGTGCGCTTTGTCTTCGACGCCCCCGCCGGCGAAGCCCTCAACGCCTCCCTCGTCCACCTCGGCAACCGTTTCCGCCTCCTCATCAATGAAGTCGTCGCCGTCAAAGTCCCCGCGATGCCCAACCTCCCCGTCGCCCGCGCCGTCTGGGAGTGCAAGCCCGACTTCAAGACCGCCTGCGCCGCGTGGATCTACGCCGGCGGCGCGCACCACACCGGATACAGCTACAGCGTCACGAGCGAGATGCTCGAAGACTTCGCGACCATCGCCGGCATCGAGACCGTCCACATCAACGCCGACACCCGCCTGCCCCAGCTCAAGCAAGACCTCCGCAACAACGAAGTCTTCTACCACCTCGAAAACGGCTTCCGCGCCTAAACCCCAAACCGATTGCCCACAGAACACACGGAACACACCGAAGTCAGAACTCTGATTCTTCCGTGTATTCCGTGTGTTCCGTGGGCCCAAAAACCTGATGCTCGAAGAACTCAAAGCCGAAGCCTACGAGGCCAACGTCGCCCTCCCGCGCCACGGCCTCATCAACCTGACCTTCGGCAACGCCTCCGCCATCGACCGATCCAAGGGCGTCTTCGCGATCAAGCCCAGCGGCGTCGCCTACGCCGACCTCAAGCCCGCCGACATGGTCCTCGTCGACCTCGACGGCAAACAGGTCGAAGGCACGCTCCGCCCGTCCTCCGACACGCCCACGCACCGCCGCCTCTTCCTCGCATTCCCCGAGATCGGCGGAGTAGTCCACACGCACTCGTCGCACGCCACCGCGTTCGCGCAGGCCGGACGCGAGATTCCGATCTTCGGCACCACGCACGCCGACTACTTCGCCGGCAACGTTCCCGTCACCCGCAAGATGACCCCCTCCGAAATCAGCGGCGGCGCCTACGAATGGGAAACCGGCAACGTCATCGTCGAACTCTTCACGTCACTCCAGCTCGACCCCGCCGACTACCCCGCCGTGCTCGTCAACCGCCACGCTCCGTTCACCTGGGGCAAGACCGTCGCCAAAGCCGTCGAAGTCGCCGTCGCCACCGAGTGCATCGCGCACATAGCGCTGATGTCGCTCCAGCTCGAACCCAAGCTCCCGACCATCGAGGCCGAGCTCCTCAACAAGCATTTCAAACGCAAGCACGGCCCCGACGCCTACTACGGCCAGCCGAATATTCTCAAATCTCCCCGCTGATAAACAGCGAGGGAATGCTTTCAATATCTGTGCCTTCAAGGACATGCCGGTGCCCTCGGACATCAGCTTAAGAAACCCTCCTACCGCTTTCGTCGCACCACGCTCGATAGCTTCGGACAACCGTCTCTTGAAGGAAGGCTTTCCTCGATGAAACCGAGGTGATCGACTTCCGGCTTCACACCGGGGACAAGCAACTCCTCGCAAGCCCATACTAGTCTCAACAAGCTCCCTGGCTGTAGTCTCAAAATGGTGCCCAGAGTGGGGGTCGAACCCACAAGACTTTCGTCGGTAGATTTTGAGTCTACTGCGTCTGCCAATTCCGCCATCTGGGCTTCACTGAAACGAAGCGCCAAGCTACGTCCACCACCGGGCTTGTAAATCGAAAACTCCGTCGTTCCACTGCCGCCATGTCCGACTTCCGCGTTTTCGCCCCCGCGCCCGTCCAAGGTCTCATCTCCCTTCCCGGTGGCGAATCGCACCATCTTGTGACCGTCAACCGCGCCCGCGTCGGCGACACGATCATCGCCTTCGACGGTCGCGGCACCGAGTGGACCTGCGAATTGACCGACGCCCGCAAGGCCGGCGCGACCCTCCGCGTGCGCGCGGCGCACACCCGCGCCCCCCTGCCCTGCGCGATCACGCTCGCCCAGGCCCTGCCCAAGGGCGGCGCAATGGACGACATCATCCGCCACGCCACCGAGCTCGGCGCGGCTCGCATCGCGCCGCTCGTCACCGAGCGCACGCAAGTCCACCTCGAAGGCGACCGTTCCGACAAAAAAGCGGATAAATGGCGCACCACCGCGCTCGAAGCCGCCAAGCAATGCGGCAACCCGTTTTTGCCGGAGATCACCGCGCTGCAACCGCTCGCCGCCTTTCTGGCGGGCGATGTCGTGCGGGGCGCGCAACTCAAACTCGTCGCCAGCCTGCATCCCGGCGCCCGCCCACTCCGCGAATGCACAACTATGTTCCGGTCGGAACACAGTTGTGCACCGAAGACGGCGGTGTGGCTGGTGGGGCCCGAGGGGGATTTTTCTCCCGCCGAAATGGCGGCGGCACAGGCGGCCGGATTTGCGCCGGTGACGCTCGGACCGCTGGTATTGCGCTGCGACACGGCGGCCACCGCCGCGCTGAGCGTGCTGACTTACGAGACGCTGGGGTGAAAGAAGTAGACGCGGCATCTTGCCGCGTTGGCGTGAATTCGCCGCTTTCACAACGCGGCAAGATGCCGCGTCTACTCACCAGACCATCAACCCGCCGGCAAACGTGAGGCCCGCGCCCACGGAACAGAAGATGATTTTGTCGCCGGATTTGAAAATGCCCTCTTCCGCAGCCCAGCCGAGGGCCATCGAAACGGACGCGCCCGAGGTGTTACCGTATTTGGCGATGGTCATGACGAACTTCTCAAAGGGAATGCCCACGCGTTTGCCGACCGCGCGGAGGATGCGCTCGTTGGCCTGGTGGGGGACGATCCAGCAAATATCCTCGGGCTTCAGCCCGTGACGCTGCATGGCCGCCTCGATCTCGTTGGCAAAGGCGATGACCGCGCTTTTGAAGACCGCGCCGCCGTCCATCTGGAGATAAAAATCCTCGCGGTCGCTGCCGTCGGCGCTGGGCACGAGCTGGCGGGCGCCGCCGCCCGGACGCTGGATCGCCTCGAAGACGTTGGCGTCGCCCGAAAGCGCCATGCGATGCAGGCGATGTCCGCCGGGAGAATCGGTGAGGATGGCCGCCCCGGCACCGTCACCGAAGAGAAAGGCGGTCTCGTTGTCCTTGGGATTGGTGATGCGCGAGAGCAGCTCGGCGGTGACAACAATGACGTTTTTCGCGGTGCCGCCCCGAATGAAGGCGCGACCGACTTCGAGGGCGTAGAGCCAGCCGGAACAGGCGGCGTTGACGTCAAACGCGAGCGCCTTCGGACAGCCGAGAAGCCTGGCCAGACCGCTGGCCATCGAGGGCACGGGCTGGTCGGGAATGATCGTGGCGAGGATAATGCCGTCGATCTGGGAAGCGGTCATGCCGGCCTGCGCAAGCGCGTGTTTGACGGCGGTGGCGGCAAGGCTCGTGGCGGATTCATCCGGGTCGGCATAGCGGCGCTCCTTGATGCCGGTGAGCTTGATCATCTCGGCCTCGGTGCGGCCGGGGAACGCCTTGAGGATGTCGGCGGTGGCGCGGATGTTTTTTGGGACGGTGTAGCCGATGCCGGCGATGCAGACGGTTTCGACTGATGCCGAGACCGGAGCCGAAAGCTTGGAACTGAGGGCCGAAAGACCGGAGGCGGCCGGACGGGTTGCGAGGTAACGGGTGATGTCGTCGCCGGAAACGCGGCCGCCGGGACCGGTGGCTTCGATGCCGGTGAGCGTGGCCGGGTCGAGCCCGGCGTCCTGCGCGAGCTTGGCGGCACGGGGCGTCCATTGGAGACCGGAAGGCGCGGCGGCGGGTTTGGCGGCCTGGGGGTGGAGCGCGTTGTCCCCAACGCGCTGGCTCGGCGCAGGCGTCGGCAGCGGGTTGGCGACAACCGGAGCGTCTGCTTTGACCTGAAGATTTTTAAGGGAGATGTCCGCCGTGCTGATGCGCATGAACGGCGAACCGCTCGGCAAAATGTCTCCGGCGCGCGCCTGAATGGCGTCCACCACCCCGTCGCACGGGGCTTCAAACTCGAAAACCGATTTGTCGCTCTCCAGTTCGGCGATTTTCTCGCCCTTGGTGACACGCGCGCCGGGGGCGATCTTGATGTCGATGACGGTGAGTTCGCTGACGGTCGCGCCCATGGAAGGGATCGGCACGTCGATAAGAAAAGTTTCCATCAGGGTTTGGGTTGGGAGAGCGGATAGGGTGAAACCGATTCCCGTCTTCGGTCAACCGTGTGTGTCGCAATTAAATCGCGCGGGGCCGGATGGATTTTGAACGTTTTAAGCGACGCTCAGGCGCGGGCGAGCTTCCAAAAAGCGAGGCACTTCGCGAGCAAGGCCTCGAGTTGGTCGAGCGGCACCATGTTGGGGCCGTCGGAGAGCGCGTTGTCCGGATCGGGATGCGTTTCGAGAAACAAACCGTCGGCGCCGGCCGCGAGCGCGGCGAAGGCGAGCGTGGGCACGAATTCGCGCTGGCCGCCGCTCTTGCCGCCGGCCGCGCCGGGGAGCTGCACGCTGTGCGTCGCGTCGAGGATCGTGGGATAGCCGTTGCGCGCCATAATCGGAAAGCTGCGCATGTCGACCACGAGGTTGTTGTAGCCAAAGGTCGCGCCGCGCTCGCACTGCCAGATTTCGGCGGCGCCGCCGTGCTGGAGTTTGCCGACGACGTAAACCATGTCGTTGGGCGAAAGAAACTGGCCCTTTTTCACGTTGACCGTCTTGCCGGTCGCGGCGGCGGCGAGGAGCAGATCGGTCTGGCGGCAGAGGTAGGCGGGAATCTGCAAGACGTCGCACACGGCGGCGACGGGCGCGCACTGCGAGGCGTCGTGGACGTCGGTCACGCAGGGCAGACCGTAGTCCTTTTTGACGAGGGCGTGGAGCGCGAGGCCCTCTTCGAGGCCGGTGCCGCGTCCGCCGGCGATGGAGGTGCGGTTGGCCTTGTCGAAGGAACCTTTGAAAACGAGGTTCAGCTCCGGATATTTCGCGCGGAGGGCGACAAGCTTCTCGGCGACGGTGCGGACAACCTTCTCATTTTCGAGCGAGCAAGGACCGGCGAGGACGAGGAGTTTTTTCGGATCGAAGAGCGGCATGGTGGGTTGGTGGTAGGGACGGACCGCTGGGCCGTCCGGGTTGGAGGTGCGAATGCAGAACGACCGTCCGTGCTTCGCGGCGGGCCCAGCGGTCCCGCCCCACCTTACTTCTTCTTGGCCTTGGTCGCGGGCTTGGCGGCCTTCGCCGCTTTTTTGCCGCCCTTTTTGTTTTTCAACGCGGCGGCGATGAACGCGGCGAAGAGCGGGTGGGCCTTATTGGGCTTCGACTGGAACTCGGGGTGGAACTGCACCGCGAGGAACCACGGATGCTTCTTGAGCTCGACGATCTCGACCAGGTTGCGGCGGGGGTTGATGCCGCTGATGATGAGGCCGCCGCGCTGGAGCTGGCCGACGTAGGCGTTGTTCACCTCGAAGCGGTGGCGGTGGCGTTCGCGGATGCTGGCGGACTTGTAGGCCTTGGCGGCGAGCGTGCCGGGGGTGACCGCGCACTCGTAGCTGCCGAGACGCATGGTGGCGCCCTTGTCGATGACCTTCTTCTGCTCCTCCATCATGTTGATGACGGGATGCGGAGCATTGGCGTCGAACTCGGTGGAATTGGCGCCCTTCAATTTGAGAACGTTGCGGCAATACTCGATGACCGCGATCTGGAGGCCGAGGCAGAGGCCGTAGTAAGGAATCTTGTTTTCGCGCGCGTATTTCGCGGCGGCGATCTTGCCCTCGGTGCCACGGTCGCCAAAGCCGCCGGGAACGAGGATGCCGTCGAGGCCCTTCAGCAGCGCGAGGCCGTTTTTCTTCTCAAGCTCCTCGGCGTCGATGCGGACGGTGTTGATCTTGCAGTTGTTGGCGATGCCGGCGTGCGTGATCGATTCGTAGACGGATTTGTAGGCGTCCTGGAGCTCGATGTATTTGCCGACGACACCGATGGTCACCTCGTGCGCGGGGTTTTTCACGCGGCGGACGATCTCGGTCCAGATGTTCTTCTCGGGATAGGGATTCTTCAGGCCGAAGAGGTCGATCACGAGGTCGTCCATGCCTTCCTTCTGGAGCGCGAGGGGCAGCTCGTAGATGGATTCCACGTCGCCGCACTCGATGACGGCCTTCACCGGGACGTTGCAGAACATGGAAATCTTGTCGCGCAGGCCGGCTTCGAGCGGGTGGTCGCAACGGCACACAAGGATGTCGGGCTGGATGCCGATCTCGCGGAGCTTCGCGACGGACTGCTGGGTGGGCTTCGTCTTGAGTTCGCCGGCGGCCTTCAGGTAAGGCACGAGCGTGACGTGGATGAAGATCACGTCATTTTGCCCGACTTCGAGGGCAAACTGGCGCATCGCCTCGAGGAACGGAAGTCCCTCGATATCGCCCGTGGTGCCGCCGATCTCGGTGATGAGCACGTCGACGTCCTTCCCGCCGGAGTAGATGCGTTCCTTGATCTCGTTGGTCACGTGAGGAATCACCTGCACGGTTTTGCCGAGATAGACGCCGCGGCGTTCCTTCTGGATGACGCTCTCGTAAACCTGGCCGGAGCTGAGGCTGTTGAGCTGGGAAAGTTTTCCGCTCGTGAAACGCTCGTAGTGGCCGAGGTCGAGGTCGGTCTCGGCGCCGTCCTCAAGCACGTAAACCTCGCCGTGCTGGAAGGGACTCATCGTGCCCGGATCAACGTTCAGGTAGGGGTCGAATTTCTGGATGCGCACCCTGAGGCCGCGCAACTCCAGCAGCGCGCCCAGCGCCGCGGCCGTCAGGCCTTTGCCCAACGACGAGACCACTCCGCCTGTCACGAAGATGTATTTCATCGGAAAGGCATACGGGGTGACCCAAAAGCCTGACAAGCAAAACTCCGCCCTATTCCCATAACCACCGCGCCAGCAGGCCGGCCGCCACGACGAAGGCCGCCAGCGCCAGGGCGTAGATCGACCACTTGATGACCTTGGCCGCCACCCAGAGCCCTCCCGCCAGCGCCAGCACCGCGCAGGCCAGCACCAGTTCGCGCGGATAGGCTCGCAAAGGTTCCAACCATGAATCGGGCGACGACATCGGCCCGCACACAAACCGCCCGTGCACGCCTCGCCAAGCAATTCCCCGCTTGCCCCCTCTCACGCGCCCCGCGCACGATGATCGCTTTATATGAATTCGAAACCACAAGTCCTTGCCTGGCTCACCTGCGACGGCGTCCACCTCGATCCGGGCACCGGCAAGCACACCATCCTCGGCGTGTTCTCCAACATCCGCGGCCGCCAGTTCCCCGTGGTGCACCCGTTCATGATCTGGTTTCTCACCCTCAGCGACGTCCCCGCCGGCGCGCATAAGATCAAAATCTCCCTCGGCCTCGACGCCACCAACCCCCAGCCGCTCATCGAACGCCCCTTCGAGTCGCAAAGCCCCCTCCAGCGCATCAATCTCATCAACGAGATCCGCAACCTGTCCTTCCCCCAGCCCGGCGACTACTCAATCATCATCGAGGTGGACGACGAACCCCTCCTCGCCACCAGCCTCACCGTTTCAAACTGATCGTTTCCATCCGCCCTGCTTCTACCCTTTTCCCTTTCATCCCAACCCATGCCTTCCTCCGCTTCTTTTGACCTCATTGGTGTCGGCTCGCCCATCATGGACCTGCTCGCCCGCGTGCCCGACTGCTTTCTCACCACCCTCACCGGGGCGAAGGGCGGCATGGTCCTCATTGATGCGGACGAGATGGAAGCCATCGTCACCCGCCTCGAAAACCACCCCGCCACCGTCGCCGGCGGCTCCGCGGGCAACACCGCCGTGAGCGCCGCCCGCCTCGGCCTGCGCACCACCTTCCTCGGCAAGCTTGGTAACGACGCCACCGCCCGCGCCTACCGCGAACACTTCCAGGCCGCCGGCGGCGACACCTCTCGCTTCAAGCACGCCGATCTCGCCAACGCCCGCTGCGTCTCCCTCATCACGCCCGACGGCGAGCGCACCATGCGCACTTGCCTCGCCGCCGCCATGACCCTGCACGCCGGCGAGATCAGCCCCGCCGACTTCCGCGGCTGCCGCCACGCCCACATCGAGGGCTACCTCCTCTTCAACCGCGACCTCGCCAACGCCGTGATCAACGCCGCCCGCGCCGCCGGTTGCACCATCAGCGTGGACCTCGCCTCCTTCGAGGTCGTCAACGCCGCCCGCGACTGGATTCTCGCGCAGCTCCGCGCCGGCATCGACATCGTCTTCGCCAACGAGGACGAGATCCGCGCGCTCTTCCCCGACGCCGCCACCCACGACTACGCCGACCTCGCGCTCCGTCTCGCCTCCTTCGGCGGAATCGCCGCCGTGAAGATGGGCAAGGACGGCGCCTGGGTCGCCCAAGGCAAAAACCTCCACCGCATCGAACCCGTCCCCGCTCCCGCCGTGATCGACACCACCGGCGCGGGCGACGCCTGGGCCGCCGGCTTCCTCTACGGCAAGCTCTGCGGCTGGCCCCTCCCCGCCGCCGGCGCGCTCGGCTCGCTGCTCGGCTCCGAATGCGTGCGCCACCTCGGCCCCTCCATTCCGGATTCCCACTGGCCCGCCCTCCGCGACACCGCCCACACCCTCGCCACCCGGCGCTGACCGAGAAGTAGGAGCCCATTTATGGGCGATTCGTGGGAGCGAGCTTGCTCGCGATTCCGACCCTCGCGAACAAGCCCGCTCCCACAAACCACCCGCAAGGCTTGCCATTGGTCCTTGGTCATTCGTCATTGGTCATTTCCTGAAATGTCCGCCGATCTCGTCCAACTCGTCACCTCGATCGCCCAACGCGCCCGCGCCGCGTCGCTTGTGCTCGCCACGACCCCGACCGACGCCAAAAACACCGCGCTCCTCCGCCTTGCCGAGCTGCTGACCGCCGCGTCCGCCGAACTCCTCGCCGCCAACGCCAAGGACCTCGCCGCCGCCGAAGCCAACGGCCTCGCCAAACACGAGATCGAGCGCCTCACCCTTTCGCCCGCCAAGCTCGCGCACCTCGCCGAGTCCGTCCGCCAAGTCGCCGCCCTCCCCGACCCCGTCGGCGCCACCCTCGAATCCTGGACGCGCCCCAACGGCCTCCGCATCGAAAAACGCCGCGTCCCCATCGGCGTCATCGGCATCATCTACGAGGCGCGCCCCAACGTCACCATCGACTGCGCCATCCTCTGCCTGAAGAGCGGCAACGCCTCCATCCTCCGCGGCGGGAAGGAAATCTTTAACACCAACACCGCCTTCGCCGCGCTCATCACGCAGGCGCTCGCCGAAACCGGCCTGCCCGCCGACGCCGTGCAGCTCATCCCCACGACCGACCGCGCCGCGCTCAACACCCTCCTCAAGCTCGACACCCTCGTCCACTGCATCATCCCCCGCGGCGGCGAAAGCCTCATCCGCTTCGTCGCGCAAAACAGCACCATCCCCGTCATCAAGCACTACACCGGCGTGTGCTTCGTCTACATCGACAAGGACGCCAATCCGTCCATCGCGGAAAACGTCCTCGTCAACGCCAAGACCCAGCGCCCCGGCGTGTGCAACGCCGCCGAGCAACTCCTCGTCCACGCCGACGCCGCCAAGCTGCTTCTCCCCAAGCTCGCCGCCGCCCTCGTCGCGAAAGGCGTCCAACTCCGCTGCGACGAACGCGCCCTCGCCATCCTTTCCGCCTCCGACGTAGGCCGCCCGCTCGCGGGCGCTCAACCCGCCACGCCCGCGGACTACACCGCCGAGTTCCTCGACCTCATCATGGCCGTGCGCATCGTGCCCGACCTCGCCACCGCCATCGCCACCATCAACCGCGACAGCTCCGGCCACACCGAGGCGATCATCACGCAGGACGAGACGGCCGCGCAGCAATTCCAGCAAGCCGTGGACAGCGCCGTCGTGACGTGGAACGCCAGCACCCGTTTCAACGACGGCTTCGAGTTTGGCTTTGGCGCCGAGATCGGCATCAGCACCGACCGCCTCCACGCCCGAGGCCCGATGGGTTTGAACGAACTCTGCTCCTACAAATACCTCGTCACCGGCACCGGCCAGGTGCGGGCATAGTCCTGTCTGGCTGGTGCCAGCCTCGCGAAATCATTGCAGCGCCACGATGGTAGAGTTCATCCGCAGGCTGCCGGTCCCGTCGTAGAACCAATGCGAGTCGCCCACGCGCATCACCACCCCGTTGGACTCCTGCCTGTAATCGCTGCTCCCCCTCGACAAATAAAGCCTCTCATTGTCGTAACGCTTTATTTTAAGCAGCTTGGCGATCAAAGGTGTCGCCTGAATCGATTTGCATGGATCGTTGAGATCGAAACTGCGGATACGGACGATGAACAGGCCGTTGGGATCGTAGAAAACCGCCTCCGTATCGTTGAGCAATATCGCCATCGCGTGCCCGCCCTTTTCGTTTTGGGCGAAAAGCACGTAGCCATCCCGACCGGTCTTCGCCTTCCAAAGCTGGATGACAGCGATGCTCTTGGGCAGGCAACCGTTGCCTGCTCTGGCAAAGCTCCTGGTCGCATATTGCACATCCAGCAAACTGGGCATGGGGCTGGGGGCGGCGGACAAAGTGATCGGAATGATGCTCCCCAAAAGCATGACCATCCAAGCGCGAAGGCGCCGTTTCTTTTGCATTTCCCGAAGGGTTACGGCTCCCGCGCGAATTTCTTTAACCCCACCGGTTCAAAATAGGTAATCCTCCTGATGCCATGGTCTTTGATCCTCGCCCAAAATTGAGTGGAAACCCTGGGCCTCGGTCACGCGCTACCAACCTCAGGCGAATCTTTCCCTCCCGGCAGAGCGTTGTTGTTTCTGCACAAAGACAAAACCTCAGGAGAGCTGATGGTTATCACAGCCAAGCTTATTTATAAAAACAAAGCCTTCGGTTTTTCCAGGGACCATTACGAACTCATACGCCAAGCACCCGAAAACATCCGATTGGCCAATCCGTATAAATACGGCGAAGATCAACTCATAGAGGATCTGTTGATTGCCATGGGGAAAACGCCTCCGCCCATTTACACATCCGCGCCTGCCCCGTTGAAGCCGGCCGGCGCAAACATAATCCGGTCCATGCATGCGTGGATCATAACGACAACCGGCGTTATCACACTGCTGCTCCTTGCCTCCATCGCCATTCTCCTCTCTCGACTCAAGACGGATACTCGCAAGACTCAGCCGGATACCGCCTCGCCGCCATCGGACGGATAACGGTCATTCCCGTTTTCCTAAGACAACCTGACCGCGCTTAATACGCCCCATAACGGCGCATTCAATCTCCGCACCAGGGCCTATCGGCTCGACGCCGAATCAGGAACGCAGCCTACTTGCTTCACCCCTTTATGAAACGCCCCCTCCTTGCCGCCCTTCTCGGGCTTTGCCTCTCCACGCTCGCGCCCGCCGCCGAATCGCTCGAAACCCAAATCAAGGCCTTCCAGCAGACGGTCACCGCCGCCTTGGCGAAAACACCCTCGACCACCCCGGGCGACCGCCGCGGTGAAAGCGCCGCCTACGCGGTCGCCGGCCTCTCCCAACTCTCCGCCGCCAACAACAATTCCAACCCGCAGGAACTCGACCGCATGGTCGCCTCCGTCGTCGCGCTCACCCAAAACGACCCCGCCGTCGCCAAGGCCGCCGAAACCCTCCTCGCGACCGCCAAGTCCGAACGCCAGGCCCGCATAGACCGCGCCCGCGCCGCCGTTGACGCCCTGCTCAAGCAGACCGGCGAAGCCTGCCTCGACGCCAAGATTCCCGCCGATCTCGACGCCACCCTGGCCGCCCTCGCCCCCTACGGACGCAACTCCGGCTACGACCGCCGCATCGACGATCAGGAGAGCTGGCAGCGCGGCGCCAACGCCTACCGCTTCGTCACCCGCTGGCAGGACTACCTCGGCTTCCTCGCCCAAGGCAGCGTCAACGAGGCGACCAGCACCCTTCGCGAGCTCTCCAATTCGGTGGACGTCGGCATCATGCCGCGCTCCCGCATCCTCACGCTTCTCGCCCCTTCGACCGCCGCCACCCCTCAGACCGCCGCTGCCGCCGCCGATCCTCTTGCCGCCGTCACCGACAAACTCGCGCAGGCCAAAACCCTCGAAGACTTCATCGCGGTCGCCCGCTTGTTGAGCGCCAATTCCCGCAATAACCAACACCCATCCGGCTCCCTCCGGCAGGTCGTCGCCAACCTCATCGAGGACCGGCAGCAGGTTCTCGCCGGCAACCGCCCCAACGCCCTCTTGTCCGACGCCTACTCCAACAGCCGCCAGCTCTCCGCCCAGGACTCCGCCTACAACCCGGACGCCCAGACCGCGATGCTCGCCTTCCGTCGCGAGACACAGATCGCGGGTATCCGCCTCGCCCTGACAGGCGCCACCCCTCCCACCGGGAAACCTGACGAAACCATCGAGGCCTACCTGACCCGCATCGCCGAGAAATTCGTCGCCGACAACAACTGGCTGCAAGTCCGCGAAACCCTGGAGCTTTACCGCACCCTGTTCTCCAACAACGGACGCGCCCCCTCCTGGCTGACCGGCGACATAGACGCCTGCACCGCCTACCTTGCCGCCCGCAACCTCGACCTCGCCGGACAATACCCCTCCGCGATCGCCAGCTACCGGCGCGCCCTGCGCAACGCCGGCCGCTACGTGCCCGCCGAGGCCATCGGCGCGCGCCTCGCCGAACTCAAAAAGACCAACCCCGAAGCCTTCGCCGATCCGGTCGCCTCCGAAAACGACACCGGCTCCCCCGCCGCACGCATCTACGGCCAGCAATCCGGCGGGCTGCCCCCGGGCTACATTCCGGCCTCGATGCCGCGCAACACCGGCGCCCCGCGTCCGCCCGCGCCCACCGGCCCGACAACGCCCGCCGCCACTCCCTGAGCGCACATCCTCAGCACGCCCGCCCCATGCGCTTTCTCATCGCCCTGCTCCTGGCCTTGGCCTGCTCCGGTTCCATCCGCGCGGCCGCCACCGCCGAGAAGCAGTTGAAAACCTTCATCGAGGTCGCGCGCGCCGCCGCCGCGAAACTCCCTCCGCCTCCCGCCATCCCGTCCGAAACCGACGTCCGCACGCGTTCTCCTCAGCCCAACATCGCCACTCTGCTCGATTATCTCGAAAAGCAGCCCGCGCCCATCGCACCTGAAAGCGCGCAAAGCATCGTCGCCCAGGTAAGCGCGATACTGGCCTCTTTTCCCAAGGTTAAAAAAGCCGGCGACGCCCTCATCGCCACCCTCACCGCCGACCGCAACGACCGCCTCTCCCGCTACCGCGCCGAGGTGGACGCCCTGCTCGCCAAATCCGCCCAGGCCTGCCTCGCCGCCACCAAGCCCGCCGACCTCGACGAACCGCTCAAGGCACTCGCCCCCTACCAGCGCCCCAATGACGATCAGGCCCGCCGGAGCATGATTGATTACGGCGCGCAACAACGCGCCTCGCAGATGTTCAGATTCGTCACCCGCTGGCAGGACTACCTTGGCGCCAGCCAGTCCGGCGACGCCGCGCGGGTGAAACAGGCTCTTTATGAACTGAGGGACCTGATTGATCCCACGCTGATCCCTCGCTCCAAACTTTTTGAACTGCCCCCAAAAGCCGACGCCACCCCGACGACGAACGCCCCTGCAAACTCCGTCGCTTCGGCCCAGGAAACCCTGTCCCTAGTTCTCGGCCGCCTGGAAAAAGTCGCCAACCTGGACGAGTTGGAACCCGTCGCCAAAGACCTCGGCACTGTCATGCGCAACCGGGACGACCACAGACTTCAGGAAATCTGGCTCGTGGTGACAAGTCTCCTCGGCGACCGAAAAGCCCTCGCATCCGGACAGGTCAACCCCGGCCTTTTCTTCAAAAACGGCCGCTTGGTGTCGCCCGCCGCCAATCCTTATTGCTCGGAAACCATGGCCTCCGCCCTTCGCCGCCTCTCCGTCGAACTGCAACGCGAGACCCTCCGGTCGGTTTTCAAGGACTCCGGCATCCCGCTCGCCGCGGACGAATCGGTTGACGCCTACATCCTCCGCGTCGCCCAGGCCTCCGCCGCCGCCGAAAATTGGGAATACACCCTGCGCACGCTGGAGTTCTATCGCGCGCTTTTCTCCGGCACCGCCGCGCCCGCGTGGATCGAGCGGGAAATGCAAAGCTGCACGACCTACGTGACCGCCCGCCGCCTCGACGAGGCCAAACAGATTCCGCAGTCCATCCTCGCCTACCAAGACGCCCTGCGCGCCACCGGACGGCTTACACCTGTCGCGCTCATTTCCGCCCGCCTCGCCGATTTCAAGGCCAGGCAGCCCGAGGCTTTCGACATCGCCGCCCGCCTGCCGCGCGTGATTTTCATGCCCACGAGTCCATACATGCAGGACCGCTTCAACCGCCAGCAACCCGAGGCGCCCAACACCTACCTCATCCCTCGCGCCGAGCGTCCGTTCACTCCTTGAACGCCGCGCCTCCGTCCGCGCGCAACGCGCTCGGCGGCCGTCCCCACGCCCGCCGGCAGACCCGTGAAAAATGAAACGGGTTGGCGAAGCCCAGCGCTTCGCTCACCTCGCTCACCCGGCGACCCTGATGCCGCAGCATGGCCGCCGCCTCGCTCAGCTTCAGTTCCAGCAGCAACCTCGCCGGCGGCGCCCCGAGCAGCGTCCGGCACTGCTCGGTAAACTGCCGCGGACTCACCGCCAGCGCCCGCGCCAATTCCGCCACCGTCGGGTTGCCCGCCACATGTCGCGCCAGCAGCGCCGCGATCTCCTCCCTCCGCGCCTCCGCCGCCGGCAACGCCCGCCACTCCCGGCTCAACCCGCCCTCCGGCAATCCCCGCGCCCACCGCCAGAATAGCGCCGCCAGCAATCCGTCCTGCACCGCCGCCGCATGTCCCTCGCCGGCCTCGGCCTCCGTCTGGATTTCGCTCAACAACCGCGCATCCCTCGCAAAAACCCCGCGCGACACCTGCCGCCCCGCCTTCACCCCCGCCATGAACAACTGCGGCACCCTCGCGCCCTCCGCCGCCTCCAGCGTGAAATGCAGGACGAAGTGCCGCTGCCCCGCCCGCAGATGATCCGCATGCCAGTCGCCCGGCTTGACGATCAGCACCTCGCCCGCGCCCAACCGCAGCTCCACTCCGTTCAGCTCGCAAAGATAGGGACCGCGCTCCACCAGAATCGCCTCATAGCCCGTATGCCGGTGGCGCGGATACTCGTGATCCTCGTTCATGACCAGCCGGTGAAAATCGGCGAACACCGGCTGGACCCCCGCCCGCCGATGCCGGGCGTGCACCCGATGGTAACGTTGTTTTTTGAGCATGATCGGACGTCTTCTCGCAGGGATATCCTGCCTGTAAACATCCTAGGATCAAGCTCCGGGGCATTTGACTGAGGCGGCGTTCTTCCGGCGTAGCGGCGAGCACCAGCGAGCCGACGAACCCCACTCGCTGGCGCTCGCGGCCACAATTCCAAGCCGAAGCATGCTTCGTGGTGTTGGACCCAGGACCGATAAACCCACCGCTTGCAACCGCCTAAAACGACATGCCTTTGCCCGCGCAGGCATGGCCCCGCGTCCGCCGGTCTGCTATGCTTTCACTCTCAACTCCCTCTCCCATGACCCAACCCACCCTCACGCAACTCGCCAAGATGATCGACCACTCCCTTCTCCACCCGACCATGTCGGATGCCGAGATCAAGGCCGGCTGCGAACTCTCCCGCGACTACAACGTCGCGACGGCCTGCGTGAAACCCTACAGCATCCGGCAGGCGCTCGACATCTTCGCCGGCACCGACGTCATGGCGTGCGCCGTCATCGGCTTCCCTCACGGCAACAGCACCACCGGCATCAAGGTCGTCGAGGCCGAGTCCGCCGCCCTCGCCGGTGCCCTGGAGATCGATATGGTCGTCAACAACGGCAAGGTGAAGAGCGGCGAGTGGGACTACGTGAAGCGCGAGATTGATCTCATCAACCAAGCCGTCGTCTCGGCCGGCTCCATCCTCAAGGTCATCTTCGAAAACGACTATCTCACCACCGCCGAGATTATCAAACTCTGCGAAATCTGCTCCGAAGTGAACGTCGCCTTCGTCAAGACCTCCACCGGCTACGGCTTCGTCAAACAGGCCGACGGACAATACAACTACAAGGGCGCCACGATCGAGCACCTCAAGCTCATGCGCCGGCACACCGCCGCCCACATCCAGATCAAGGCCGCCGGCGGCGTCCGCACCCTCGACGACCTCCTCGCCATGCGTGCGCTCGGCGTGACGCGCATCGGCGCGACCGCCACCAAAGTGATGCTCAACGAAGCCATCAAACGCGGCTTCGCCGGCTCCCTGCCCAAACCCCACCTCGACGGCATCGCCGCCGCGCCCGCCGGCTACTGATACCATTTCTCGATCATAAGTATGCATGGATTGAGGGTAGGGCGAACCGTCCCGGTGAGCCGCGGCTCGGCAGGGACGCCTCGCCCTACCTTTTGCTGCCCTTGATTGCGAAAGGCCTGACTCCGTCACCTCAACAGCGCGGCCACGATCGCCGCCCACTCATCCTCAAGCCCGCCCGTCGGCATCGGCCGCCCCGCCCGCGAATACCAGTAGCCCGCGTTGCCCAAGTCTCCTTCCTTGCGGTGCAGATAGGCGTGAACCCAGTCGCCGTCTCGGCTCTTCGCCTCCTGGCAAAGCACATGCGCTCGCTCCCAGTCTCCGTGCGCGTCCTGCCAAAGCGCCTGCAACGGCAGGCTCACGTCCGGACAGTTTTTCGACGCCTTGAATTCTTCCACGGTCATTCGCCGCACCCTAGCCAGTCGTTCTGAAAACTCCAGTTTCACTTGAGCGTTGAACGTTCTCCGGCGGCGGGTGAGCGTTCGCCACCCACGATATGCCTAAGGCTATAAAAATATTCCGACGTCTCTCGCTCGGCATTCTCTTCGTCGGACTGATCGTCGCCGTCGGGCTTTTTATTGTCACTCGCGATGAGCCGCCGCCTGACATCAACGATCTTCAGCCCCGGCCACGCACTCTCCCGGACTCCGAAAACGCTCTGGCGTCGTTGCGCGCGATTGCATCCGAACACGCCCGCCAAACCAAAGAAAACACCGCCTATACCGACGCAATCGCCCGCCTTCTAGAAAGCTACGAGACATGGGACACAGCCGATGCGACTTTGGTCGTAAACCAAGACAAGGAGGTCTGGCCACGCTTCGATGCCGCAATTCGTCTGCCCTCCTCTGAAACTAAACTCCCCTGGGTTCCCGACGATTTTATCGCCATCGGGCCTCTCCGTGAACTTTGGAGAGGCGCCATGATCCGTGCACGACTCACCTCGTTCTCAGGCCAGCCCGATGTCGGATTTGAGCAGGTGCTGACGACCCTGCCCGCCGCCACGCGCATCTCGGATTCAGGCGGTGTGTTGATCGAATATCTCACCGGGGTTTCCTTGCGCAGCATCACAATTTCCACCCTGAGAACCATCACGGTGCAGACGCCGCCATCAGACGAGAGTCTCCGTCATTCGCTCGCGCTCCTCGCCGCCAACCGGCCTTCAGTTCCGGCTCTCATTGAGACGTTCAAAGCCGAATACAGCTACGCCGGGCAGGCCGCCAAGGAATTCAAGAAAAGCATGCAACAGTGGCGCCAACTGGGGGAAGCACCGCCGCCTTTGAAAACAGAGTGGTTCTACAAGCCCAACCAGACCCTTCGTCTTTTTGCCGATAAAATCCGGCAGATCTTTCCGTTGATTGATCGTCCACTGGATGCGCTTTCGCCACTCGACGCACCCACTCCCTCGCCCGCGCTTTTTGCCAATCTGCCCAACCCCGATAACTCGCTTGGCCGCTATTTCATAGCCGCGTCATCCTTCGCCTACGAAGGCGTGCTGCTGGCGAGACTCCGTGATCAAACCAGCATTTCGCTCACCCAAGTCTGGCTCGCCGTCATCCTCTACGAACGCGAACACGGTGACATCCCCGAGTCACTTGAGACCTTGGTGCCATCGTATCTGCCCGCCATGCCACGTGATTACTTCGATGGTGCGCCCATTCGCTATTCGCGCGCCTACCGCGCCGTCTGGTCGGTCGGAAAAAACCACTTCACCGTCGTCTCCGCAGACCCCAAGGTGGAACCATCTGACCTCTATCTGAAGCTGCCGTCGGATAGCCGCACACCGGTGCCGCCGCGAACAGTTGAACATTGAACGTTGCGCGCCGACCGTTGAACGTCCTTTCCGTTCACCATGCCGCCCGTCGCCGACACCCTCCTCAAACGCCTCTCGTGGGAAGATCTTGATGTCGCCCACCTCCGACGCTTCGTCGAGATGGCCCGCGACGAGGACCTCGCCGGCCTCGGCCTCCGCGAAAAACCCCGCGCCACCGGCGACCGCTCCACCGCCAGCCTCGCCACCGCCCCGCGCCAAGGCTCCGCCGATCTCGTCGCCCACGAACCGCTCACGACCTGCGGCCTACCGCTCATCCCGCTCATCCTTTCCGTTTACGGCGGCAACGCCACCGCCCAGCTCCGCGTGAAGGACGGCCGCGCCGTGAAAAAAGGCGACGTCATCGCCACCCTCAACGGCGACCCGCGCACCCTGCTCTCCGCCGAACGCGTCATCCTGAATTTCGTCCAGCGCCTCTCCGGCATCGCCACGCAGACGCGCCGCTACGCCGACGCCCTCGGCGAAGGCCGCACCCGCCTTCTCGACACGCGCAAAACCACCCCCGGCTGGCGCATGCTCGAAAAATACGCCGTCGCCTGCGGAGGCGGCTGGAACCACCGCCTCGGCCTCTTCGACCGCGTGATGCTCAAGGACAACCACCTCGCCCTGCTGGGCTCGTCCGACGACCTCGCCGCCGCCGTCACCCGTGCAAAAAAAGCCGCGCCCGACCTGCCCGTCGAGGTCGAGGTGGACCGCATGGACCAGATCCCGCCCGTGCTCACGGCCGGAGCCGACGTGATCCTCTTGGACAACTTCACGCCCGCGCAGATCAAGCGCGCCGTCGCCCTCATCGGCGGACGCGCCTTCACCGAGGCGAGCGGCGGCATCACGTTGAAAACCCTGCCGCGCTTCGCCGGGCTCGGCCTCGATTTCGTCTCCACCGGCGCTCTCGTCCACCAAAGCGTGTGGGTTGATATCGGACTCGATTGGCGCGCATGAAATCCCTCCGACTCTTTCTCTTTCCTCTTTATCTTACTCTTTCTCCCTCCGATCCGATTCCAAAACCCGGAAGACCGAGAACGATAAAGAGAAAGACTAAAGAGAAAGATTTCCTCAGCCACCCCGCATGAAATCCCCCTCCCTCTCTCCCGAAGCCGTCATCCTCGAGGAACTCCTCGCCGCCGAGCCCGGCCACGTCTCCGGCACCGACCTCGCCAAAAAACTCGGCATGAGCCGCGTCGCGATCTGGCAATACATGGAGAAACTCCGCGAGCAGGGCTTCGCCTTCGAGGCCGTCCGCGCGCGCGGCTACCGCCTCACCTCCAAACCCGCCGGCCTCAACGCCGCGCTCATCCGGGCCTATCGCCACGTCCGCAAGGGCGACTTCACCCTCCAGCTGTTCGACGAAATCGACAGCACCAACGACGAAGCCGCCCGCCAGCTCGCCGCCGGCCGCACCGCGCCGTTCGCCATCATCGCCCGCCGCCAGACCAAGGGCCGCGGCCGCTTCGGACGCGTCTGGCACAGCGAGGCCAACGGCAACCTCTACGTGAGCTTCGCCTTCCGTCCGCGCCTCGAACCCGCGCGCATGCAGATGTTCACCCTCTGGATGGGCGCCAACATCTGCGAACTCACCGCCAACTTCTGCCGCATCGCCCCCGGCCTCAAGTGGCCCAACGACATCCTCTTCGACGGACGCAAGGCCGGCGGCATGCTCACCGAGGCGCGCATGGACGCCGACCACATCCGCGACCTCGTCTTCGGCCTCGGCCTCAACGTCAACAGCCCCGCCGGCGGCTGGCCGCAGGATCTCTCCGACAAGGCCGTCTCCCTCGCCGAGCACACCCGCCAGCCGCTCGACCTCAACCGCTTCACCGCCGCGCTCATCGGCCGCGTGCTTCTCGCCTACGACCGCTTCGTGGACGGCAGTTACCAAAAAACCTTCGCGGATCTCTGGAACCTCTACGACGTGCTGCGCGGCCAGCCGGTCGCCGTGCTCACCGGCACCGAGCGCATCGCCGGCACCGCCCTCGGGATAGACGACACGGGCTCCTTCATGATCCGCACCGAAAAGGGCCGCACCGAGCGCTTCAACGCCGGCGAGGTGACGCTGGAAAAGAAGCCCAGAAGTTGAGAGTTGAAGGTTGAGGGTTGAGAGTCAGAAAGACCCTTTCATCTCCCATCATTGATGCCCGCAACCCTCATTGGTCATTCGTCATTGGTCATTGGTCATTCGGCGGCGACGCCGCCGTTGGATCTACTCTGCATCGACATAGGCAACACCCACACGCACTACGGCGTGGTCGGCCCCGCCGGCACTTCCATTCACGGCACCGTCGTCACCCCGCTGCTCGACGATCCGCAGGAGGGACTCACGTCCAAACTGATCACCCTTTTCGAAGCCCAGCCCAAGATCGCCGGCATCGCGTTTTGCTCGGTCGTTCCGGCGATGAACTGGCGTCTGCGCGAGGTGCTTGAATCCATGTCGAAGCGTCCCGTTTTCCAGCTCACCCACCAGAACAAGCTCGGCGTGCCCATCACCTACCCGCAGCCCGCCGAGATCGGCCAGGACCGTCTTGCCAACGCCGCCGCCGCCCACGCCCTCGGCGGCAGTCCCGCCGTCGTCATCGATTCCGGCACCGCCGTGACCTTCGACATCATCACCACCAAGGGCGGCTACGAGGGCGGCATCATCGCCCCCGGACTCGAGCTCACGCGCCGCTACCTCCACGAACGCACCGCGCAACTCCCGCTACTCGACGACTCTCTGGAAATCAAAACGGTCATCGGCAAGTCCACCACCGAAGCCATGCGCATCGGCACCGTCATCGGCTTCCCCGGACTCATCCAGGCGCTGCTCGACGCCGTCCTCGCCGACCTCAAGGCCCGCGGCGAACCGGCCGCCCACCTCTTCGTCACCGGCGGCAACGCCGAATTCCTGCAAAGCCGCCTGACCCCGCACGTCCAGCACGTGCCCGACCTGACCCTGCGCGGCCTCGCCGCCGCCTACCGGCTGAACCAGCCGTAAATCTTTTGCGTCCGGGCGTGGTTTCAGGGACAAGCGTCAACCCATGAAACGCCTGCTCCTCGCACTGGTCGCCCTCGCCACCGCCGGAATCGTCCACGCCGAATCCTATCGGTTTTATTACGTCACGACGAAACCGCATGATGTTGATGACGCCGTCTTCTGGGGTTTCTTCAAAGACGACGCCAGCTTTGGCACCGCGATCAACAAGGGTGACTTGATCGTCAAACAGATGGTTTCTGTTCAGCTCGATTCCAAGGGCGTGGGTGAGACGGATCAGACGTATGCACTCAACTACCCGCAAAGCTATGATAAGCTCGGAAAACCCCAGGAGTTCACCAAACGAAAAGTAGGGGCGACTGCCCGTATCGAAAAGCTGCCGGATGGCCGATTTGATATTTCGTATGCATTTACAGAGCTGGAAACCTGGATTTTTTACGGACCTGGAACCCAATTTTCACAGCCAGTTTTTAACCCGAGTTCGTCAGTTCGGAGAACGACTCTATTGATCATCAGCATTTTGCCTGATTCAAGGGGCGATTTTCGGCACTACATCCGCCACGATTCGAGGGCCTTTGGGCAGGCGTAGCCCGAGGTG
>JBAZSJ010000017.1:0-95992 GCA_041662485.1 Opitutaceae bacterium
CTTTCACGAACTCACCGCAGGCGGGGAGGGCCGGCCGGCCGGCCGACCCTCCCCAACACCGCTGGCCAAGGGCAGCTTGCTTTACGCCTCTGCCCTTGGCCAGCGGTCCTACAAGGTCCGTCCTCCGAGCGGCCAATTACGGCTACGGTTTTATTTGAAATGCCCTAAATCAGATCGTCAAAACGATTGGCCTTTCCTCGCCCCCTCCGTCTTCAACCACCATTATAACTTTTCCGCAGAGTAAGGGGGAGAGTCCACAAGTACGCGAAGCCGC
Organism: Opitutaceae bacterium; assembly: GCA_041662485.1. GTDB lineage: Bacteria > Verrucomicrobiota > Verrucomicrobiia > Opitutales > Opitutaceae > Rariglobus. The sequence goes on from JBAZSJ010000017.1 coordinate 275, forward strand.
AGATCGGTCGAACCTTGAGCGGGCGGAAGGATGAAGATCAGCGAGCGGCCGAGCGGCCATGCGTCGCAGTTGCCCTTGTAAAGCAACCTTACGCCTTCCTTCGGATCATTGATGGCGAAAGCCAGCGGGACAACGCCCACGACGGAGGGATCCGCCGATTGCACAAGATAGGGATGGCCGGGCGAAATCCCCGACGGCACCTCGCCCTGGAAATCAGCCACTTTGCCAAGCAGCGTCACGCTCGTGGAGTTGAACAAACGCACGCTTCTCAGGGGGAAGGCCTTGAGTCCGTCATCGACGGCGGTGGCTTGCACCTGAGGTTTTGTTCCATCCGGAATCGTAAAGACGACGAGCGTTGCCAGGGCCGATTTCGGCCAGGCGGCCTCGGTCACGGGGACGTAGGTTTTCTGCCGGGTGACGGGATCGATGTGTTCGACGCCAAAGATCATGGATTTTGGGGCGCCAAGGATCTTGATGGGCGCGGAGCGGCGGTTGGAATGGAATAGCAGCTTCACGGGCTCCTTGGCGCCATCCAGATAGTGGAGCCTGGCCCAGGCGGGAGATTCCGTCGGCGCATACACGGTAAACGACAGGCTGTCCTTGGCGAAGGAAGCGGGTGTCTGGGCAGGCAGGGAGGCCTGCCAGAATAGAAAGAGGCAGGCGAGGAGCCGCGTCAGATGTCGGAAGAAGCGAGCCATCGGAAGGAGATGATCTTGAATTTTCTGCCCGTGGGATATGTTGCGGTGTTAGGCGCGACGATGTCGGCGATGGGGGCGGAGGCGTTGTCGGCGAGATCGGGAAGGCGTTGCACCAGCGCCTCGCACCAGGCGCGTCCCTCGACCAGGCCGGTGGCGGGGTTTTGCACGTCGCCATAGGTGCGGATAAGAAAAGTATCCGAGCGCGCCGTGATGAACGGAGCCAGCGAGCCGATCACATCGGCCTGAGTGAGCGCACCGGGAGAGTAACGTTTCGTCGCGCCCAGCGTGCCGTTGAGGTTGGCCGCGGAGATGGCGTTGGCGATCACCCCGCTGTTGATGAAATCTTGGAGGGAGACGTAGGGCCGTGCATGGGTGCGGATCTGACTCACAATCTGCGTCGCCAGCGAAGTGATTTCCGCGGACGTCAACTGGCGGCCTCCCGTGTTTTGCGCGTTGGCATCGGTCAGGGCGCCGGTGCCCGAGCCACCCGAGACGACCGGCGGATTCGCGAGCTGCTGCGCCCCGTGCGGCAGGCGGAAAAACACATTGTCCAGCGCGATGCCGGTGGTCGCGTTGGCGGAGTATTTCCAGGCGGCGAACTTTGATCCGAGCACGGCGCTCCAGGCTTCGACCGAGGTCGAGTTGATGTTGAAGGCGCCGGCCTGCAGGAGATACCGCGCGGAGTTGGAGGAGGAGCGAAGGTCGGCGATCGGAACCGTCGGAGTGTTGTCGGGATGATAGACCGCCGTGTAGCGATTGGGCAGCGGGAGGCCGCTTTCCGGAGTCCAGGTGGAGGCGAAGCGCGGCACGGTGGACATGTGGTATTGGTCGAAAATGGCGTTGGCCGTCCCGCCCCAGGGATTGCCCGCGGTGCAGGGCTTGGCGCCGATGACCTGGGTGAGCATGCCCAGCGAGGTCATCTCCTGGCGGGGAAGATCGAAGAGCGTGATCGGGTTGCCGATGCTGAAGGTGTTGGCCGTTCCGACCGAGCTCGTGTTGTTGGCGGGCGTGGTCGTCCATACGGTCGAGGAGGCGTTGTTGAAGTTCCCGTTCAGCACGGGCAGACGCGGATCAAACGAGGTTGCCGCCGCGCCATGGGTGAAGACCGAAAGATCGTCGGCGAACTCGTAGCCGTAGCCCATCAGCCATCCCGTCGATACAGCCGCGGTGCCGTTGGAAACCGAACCGGGCGTGAACGTGATGGTCGGCGTGCAGGTGGTCAGGACGTTGCCGCCGACCTTGACGACGACCCGGAGGGCCGAGGACGCCAGATAGGTTGCCGTCACCGTGGTCGCGGTGGCGTCGGCGGTCGCCCCGGGCACGATCTGATCGCTCATCGGCCCCGGGCTGGCCACAGGCTCCAACGCCGTGCCACCCCGGAAAACCTGGATCTGCCCGGCAGTCCATGTGCTCGTGGCCGCCGCGTTGACGGTCGCGGTGACGGTCGGGGTGAAAGTCCGGTTGGTCGTTCCATCGGTGGTGACCGTGATGGCGGGCAGTCCGCTTATTTCGAGCGTGAGGGGAGAGGTTGCCGCCAGGTGCAATTCGGCCGCGTAGGGATTCCACAGCTCGGCTTCGACGAGGTAACTGTAGTGGACGGTGTTATCTGCCGTGGAAATGTAGAAATTAAAACGGATGCCCACCTCGGTCGGCACCGGGCCGAGAGAATAGGCGGGATAGGTGGCGGCCGTGGGCACCGAGGCGGCCACGGGCGTGTAATAGGCGGTGAAGCCGGTCACGGGCGTGAGGCGCGTCTGCTGGTATTTCAGGATGGCCGGGTCGGGCGGGACGGTGATGTCGGAGAGGTCTTTTTTGAGGCGGCCGTTGGGCAAATCCACGAGCACGGCGCGGCTGAGCGGGGTGAGGCTGTAGAACTGCGCCTTCAACTGGGCCGCCGTGGGCGAGTGGGGCATGAGCAGCAGTTGCGACGGGTTTTTGACATTGGGCAGGCCGGCGAGTCCGTCCGTGTCGGGGTCGAAGGCGGGGAAAAGATGTTCCAGCCGCGCGCGGGTGAGCTGCATCTGGTCGAGGCGGGCGCGTTTATCGGTGTCGGTGTTCCAGTTGTCGCCCTGTCCGCCGCTGCCCGTCGCGTTGTCATACGCGATGGCGTTGGCGGTGAGCAGCGGATTGATGAGGCTGGCACTGGCCTTGATGCCTTCGTCGCCTACCCAGTAGGCGTAATTGCCCACGGTGGCGGCGGCGGCGAGTCCCGGGATGGTTCCGGCGGCAGCGGTGATCGGCTGCTTGTCGAGGCGCACGCGCTGTGCGTTGGCCGAAACGGAATTGGATCCGACGAGGAAGACATAACCCGAGGAGCCATCGGCCACGGGTTCGGTGCCGGTGGCGGGGGAAGGGACGTTGGACGGGGTTTTTGTGATCGGGGAAGTTTCGTTGCCGCTCACCAGCCACGCATCGGGGGTGGATGTCGCATTGGACGTTTTCCAGATGCCGGTGAGGTAGGGCTGCGTGAGCGCCCCGGCGGACGTGATGTCGGCGCGGGCGCCGACCGCCTTGTCGGGGCCGGCGAATTTCTGAAGCTGACCGAGCGCGAGATTGAGCGCCATCAAGGCGTTGGCGCGGGCCTTGCCCTGCTTTGCGTCGTTGCCGGCGACCTGCGTCTCCACGCGAGCCAACGACGCGAGCGAAACCAGCAGCAGCACTAGAAACGCCAGCAGGGTGATGGTGATCAGCAGGGCGAATCCCTCCTGGTTCCAATGCGTTCGACGACCAGATGATCTCAAATATGCAGCACGCTTCATGGAGGAAGAATGAGGGGGAACCTGTTCTACCTCGGGAGAGGGGCTTCATAGTGATCCGGGCCGCCGTGCTGTTTCCAGCCGCGGATGACGAGAATCATCGGGATGACCGCCGCGGCCGAAAACACCGTGGTCCACAGGAAGGCGATCCGATAGTCATTATGGACAAGATCCATGAGCATGCCGATGAGGATGTTTCCGACGATTAATCCGCCGCAACCGAAAACGTTCATGCCTCCGGAGAACTGTCCGAATTTCTCGGACGGGAAGAGGATCATCGAGGTGGCCGCGCAGCCCAGGGACCATCCCACCAACGGCAAGTTATAGAGCAGGGAATACACCAGATAGGCGTTCTGGCTGTTCACGGAGACATACGCCCAGACCGAGCCGGCGCACAGCACGATGATCGCGACCAAGGCCACCTTCATGGGGGAAATGCGATCGCATAGCCACCCGACGGGAAAGAACACCACCGCCGAAACAGCGGCCGTCCACGAAAAGATATGCCCCATGTTTCCCATGTCCATGCCGAGGGATTCCTTGATGAACAGAGTCGTGAAGTTCCCGGCGCAGCCAAGCGCCGAGGTGATGAGAAGGTTGGTGAGGAAAAACCAACGGTAGAGCGGGATCTGCAGGCATTCGCGGAAATAAATGACGAAGGTCTTCAGGACGCCCGGAGGCTTGTCCACAACCGCCGGCGGCGGTGGATAGGTCCCCTCCTTCACCCGGTGGCACATCAGCAGAAACGCCACCAGGTAGAACAGTCCGATGCCCACGCATATCTCGCGCCGATGCGTCAGGAGATGCGGGAAGACGAACCACAGGAAAAAGACCGAGCTGACCGTGGACACGATGCGGAACCAAGCCAGGAACCGGGCCATCACCGCCAGAGGAACCACGTCTCGGATCAACCAATTATAGGTGTTCAGCAGCACCATGTTGAAGAAATGGAAACTGACGACCATCAGCCCGATCATGCCGAGGATAAGGCCGGGCCGGGTGATCGAAGCGGGCAGGCGGACCGAGAAATGGTCGAATATCCAGCCGCCGATTTCAGGGGCGAAACCGAGCAGCATGAGGGTGCCGACCAGAAGCGGCGTCACCACATAAAGGAACGGGATGCGTCTTCCGATCTTGCTGCGGAACCCGTCGCTCCAGCGACTGATTCCCGGCAGAAACAGCACGTTTACCAAACCGGCAAAACTGCCTGTCATCACTCCGATCAAGGTGTTGGAGGCCTGGAATTCCTTGAGGTAAATCGGCAGAAACCGTCCGAAGACCGACTCGAAAAAATAGAGCGAAAAATCTCCCCACAACAGCCAGAGAGAGAGAACCCATAATCCCCGCCGGGTGTAGGAGAGCGTTCCCGCATGGTAGAGAGGATGGCCGCCTGTGGAAACGGCGCAGGCCGTCGCAGGGTGTGCGTGGGGGGAGTTGTTCATGGGGTTCGCTTGCGGTAATAAAATGTTCGGGCCGGGTTAAGCCCCCGGTTGGAATGCGCAGGGAGGTAAGTGCCCACCGCGCTTTCGCCGCCAGAGCGGTTCAAATAAAACTGTGGCTGATTTGGAATGTAGGCCCGACCGCTGGTCGGGCTTTTTCGCCCCGGCTCCCAAGCAACCCGACCACCGGTCGGGTCTACACGAAGGCATCCTCCCCATAATAAATGGCCACAGTTTTTTCTGAACCGCTCTAGTATGATGTAACATCAAAAGATTCGTATCTTTCGCAGGGATTTTAGGTAGGGACGGACCGCTGGGCCGTCCGCTTCAGCTCATGTAAGCCGGATGACTTCGCGGCGGGCCCAGCGGTCCCGCCCTACCGACGATCCGAAATAAAACGTGATACGGCATACTAGTCATTGCCTCCGGGAATCCAGAAGCTGGTCTGTTCGGTCATCGCCTCGGGCTTGCCCTCGACCTCCAGCACGATCGTGTTGACGAGCGGATCAGGGAGCTGCAGGGGCAGGTTCCTGAGGAACAGTCGTCCTCCGGTTTGCTCGAAATCCACCGCCGCGCCGCCGTCCAGCCACCGCGCACGCGTCACTTTGTTTTTCAGTTCCGACCAGCACAATTCGGAGCCGGTGCCGTTGCGGATGTTCAAGTAGATGCGATTCGCTTTTACCGTGATGGTCCCCCAGTTGTTCCAACTGAACGGGCTTCGCTCGGAATTCGTGATCGCCTCGCGGTTGCGCCGCAGCCACTCACCCGCTTCACGCAGGATGCGCACCGACTCGTCGGGGATCGTGCCATCGGGTTTCGGTCCGACGTTGAGCAACAGGTTGCCGCCGTCCTTGGCTGTTGCGCACAACATCTTGATGGCCTCGTAAGCGTTCTTCCAGTGCCGGTCGCCCGCATGCCAGCCCCAATTGTCGTTGAGGGTCATGCACGCCTCCCAGAGCGCGGTTTTGTCCTTGGGGGCGCGGATCGCCTGCTCGCTCACCTTCACGTGCGAGGGCGGGCCGTTGCGTTCGTTGATCAGAAGGTGCGGCTGGAGTCGCAACAGCTCCTCGTTGACCTCGCGCCGCTGGAGATCGTCGGGAATGCACCCGTCGAACCAGAGGTAGTCGATCTTGCCGTAATTGGACATCAACTCGACCAACTGCGCGCGATAGTAGGCGATGAACCGTTCGCGTGCCTCCTGGCTTGCCCAGTCTTTCTCGGCCGGCCAGTCGCGGAAAAACGGGCCCGGATAATCCGGATGATGCCAGTCTGCCGGCGAGTAGTAGAGTCCGACTTTCAGCCCCGCCGCCCGCATGGCCTCGACGAAGGGCCCGACCAGGTCGCGCTTCGGACCGATACGGCCGGCATGGAAATCACCGGTCTTGGTCGGCCACAGCGCAAAGCCGTCGTGATGGCGCGTCGTGAGCACGGCATAGCCCATGCCCGCTTCCTTCGCGAGCGCGGCCCACGCGGCGGGATCGTAGTTTTCGGCGCGGAAATTCTCCGCGTATAGCCGCCCGTATTCCTCCTGCGGGATGCGCTCGCGGTTGCGCGCCCACTCTCCGCGTGCGGCGACCGAGTATGCGCCCCAGTGGATGAAGAGTCCGTAGCGGGCTTCGTTGAACCAAGCGTGATGAGTATTCATGTGAAAATAGAACGTGTGGGTGAAATTTTAAAACGGCCGCGACCCGGGTCAGAAATGCCCGGTCGCCGCCCGGTAGGGTGCGGTGATTCCGGAATCGCCGATGGCGAACAGCTCGCGATACAGGGAGCGGGCCGCTTTGGAATAGGGTTTTTCGGGATATGCCGGCAACGCACGGACGAGGAGCACGGGATCCTTCGTCACCAGCGCCTCGCCCAGCATGGTCTGGTGCGCCGCGAGGGACGCGCTGAGTCCGTGAGCGACTCCTCCAGGGAAAGTCCCCGGGAGACGCGGCCGCCCGCGAGGCGTTGCTCGGGCGTCTTGAGCAACATCCGGCCCATCGCTTCCGCGCGCGCCGGGCACCGCCGGCGCGCCTCGCAGAATGCCGAGCAGGCGATGGGCTCCACCGCCGACAAGAGTGATCTTCACGATTTTAGTTTGGGTTAATCGGTTCGCTTTCTGGTCTGCAAAAACATGAACGCATCGCCTGGAAAATTCCGCGGGCGCCACGAGCGGGATTGAGACGCACGGCGAAGTCGGCATGGGGCAACATCACGCAGCTAGTGCTTGATTGCGGATATAAGCGATAGAATGGCGGAGTGATTTGTGCTGCGGCCAAGGCGACGGAAAGGGAGGTGTGCCAGCGGCACATGCCCTTTCCGGCAACGCCGGCCCCAGCTCAAAGCGCCCGTCAGAATAACGCTTATCTCTGCAATCAAGCACTAGTTCCACGGGGCCGCGTTGACATCGCGAGGGAAGGGCGAGGCGATCTGTTCGATGTGTCCGTCCACAAAAACTGCGTTCACTTTCCCGTTATGGCGAAAGGTTTTTTCTTTACCGGATACCGGATCATCGAGCCTCCAGAAGTCGTATTTCTCGGCTTTCCGCCAACCGGGAAGCCAGTCCGCAAACACAAACACACGCCCCGGATTGGCGATGGCGTTCAACATGGTTGGAGCTCTGGGGAAACCATACACCGTAGTATACACCGCTCCATGCACATTCGCCGCATAGGTCGAATTATACATTGAAAAAGCAGTATCTGTAGGTTCTCGGAACACGGAGGGGCACGCAAACATTTCATACATTGTTTGGTTGGTGGAGCGATTCAAGCGGACCATGTAGGACTCGAGCTGCTGCGGCCACGTATCATTTACCACTTTGCCGCGGTTATCTTGCGAATAGAGCAGATAGGCTGTGATCAGCTGTTTGAGATTGCTTTTGCATTTAGAATCACGAGCCCTCTCGCGCATGGTTCCAACAACCGGGATCATGATCGCTACCAGAATACCCACGATGGCGATCACCGTCAGCAGTTCGACCAGCGTGAATCCGGCACGGAAACGAGAGCGGGGCGATGGGGATGAAAATTTCATTTTGACTTGGGGTAAGAGAGCCGGAGATTTCCCCCTATTCTGCCGGCAAGGGGGCCGTGGTGATGGAAAACTCGGAGATGCGAAGCTGGGTCCGAATCCCGGCACCTATATTTACGGCGCGCATGACGTAGCATAAGTCGCCGGCCCAGACATCGCCGAGGGCGAGGACGCCCTGCCGGGAGCCGTCGATGGTCTGCCCCTTCGGGGTCACGTCCAACTTGTAGGCATTGCGGGCAAGCCACCAGTCGAGCGTGAGAGGGAAGCTGTTCAACGGAAGCCGCACCGAATAAAGCGGGGTTCCATAGCCTGCCGTAGTCTGATCGGTTTTTTGGAACAGCGAGATCTGCATGGTTTGCTGGTCCCCGTTGACTCCCAGGAGGACTGTCAGGGCGCTGGGATTTGAATAGGGGTCCGCGAAAGTCGGGTTCTTCAGCGGCGCAGGCACGAGGAACAGCCGCGCCTCGGAGGCGATCTTGCCGGAGGCGCCCGCATCGGAAATCCCCATGATTTTCAGACGAATGCGAACGGCGTCGCCACCGGCCGGCGGAAGCTGGACGGGCGGGTTGAGCAGCGTTTGCGCCCCCGCGTATTGGGCCGGGCTGGGCGAGGTCAGAACGAACTCGCCTTTCGCAATCTCGCCATACCAGCTCCAATTTTCACGGGTGCCGAGAAAGTCGTCCTGCACGATAATTTTGGCCGCGGGCGCGGGCACCCCGGTTGCAGGCGCCCCGGTCGCGGGCGCCGCTTGGGCGCTGATGGCACTGGAAAGACCCATGGCCAATGCAATGAGCCCCGCCAGCTTCCCGTTTTTTTTATTCAAGGTCATGTTGTTCATTTGGATTTTCGTCAGAGTTTCTCTCCGGTGTTTTACCAGTAGGTGAAGAGATAGGGGTCGAAGGGTTTGAAGAGAGGCGTGTAAAAGCCGGCGTCCGGCGACGTGTCGTCGGCGGTTGGGCCGGAGTCCTTCGATTTTATCTGGCACCAGAAGCCGAAGCCGTTCGATCCCGACACCACCTTGAGCGTGAGGGTGTTTTTGCCCTTTTTTAGTTTCACATCGGTCTTGAACGCGCCGGGCACCGGCGTGCCGTGGCTTTCGTCCACTTTGATGACCGACTGGCCGTTGACCCAGGCCTGCAACCAGTAGTCCACGCCCAGACTGAGGGTGACGGTGCGGTCTTCATCGCTGTCCACATTGCGCGTCGCGTAGCCGACATGGCTGGAGTGGGCCGACCCCATCGCCGGCTCCAGATCAACGTAGCCGTTCTTCCCGGCGTCGGCCGTCTTGCGCCAGTCAAGGACCACCCCGTCCGCCCGTTTGTGGAGCGTGTTGGGATTCTCGGCTCCCCGGGTGGCCTCCCATTGACCTGAGAATGACTCGCCAAGGATTTCGTGGGGCTTGGTCTTGGCGCTGATGTGCGGCCCCATCACGCGCCACGAACCCAGAGTCGCGATGGCGGCGGGCTTCTTCGACTCGGCCAATCGGCGCGACACGTCGGCGGCGGGATCGGCCCCGAGGTTGGTCAGCAATTGCGCCACCAACCGGTCGAGGCGCACGAGGCTGAGTTGGATGGCCTCGCGCTTGTCGGTGTTGTCGGCGTAACGGCCCTCCAGCAACGAGGGGGAGGCTTGCAGATAAACATCCCTTCCCTTGCCGGTTTTCTTTTCGAGGAGGAGTCCGTCCGCGAGCACGGTGGCGCCGCCGGACTGATTGTCGGGAGTGAAGGCGTTCACCTCAAGCGCGTCCTGCCAGCGAAGGAGATTTGGGCCCATGCCGCGCAACAAGGGGGCGGCGGCTGCGGGGGACGCGCGATAAATTGTCCGGCGCGTCGTGTGAAGCCCCCTCGTCTGCAACTCATCCGCTGGCCGCATCAAATGGAGCACCGTGCCGCCGGCCTGCGCGAACGCGTTGAGCTGGTCGGCGGGAGGCGTGCCCGGATCGACTCCGACTACCAGAAGGGCGTCCGTGATGGGTTTCGCGGGAATCCCGCGGATCGCCTCGACGCCGAGCTGACGCAATCGGGTCAGGCCCGCGTCGCCGCCCAGATAATAGACCGGCTTGGTCGCGGGAAGCGTCGTGGACGAAATCGTTTTGATCAGGTTGCCGGCCAGCAGGGTGGCGGCGGGATCGGCGCCGAGACGCCCGCTGAAATCGAGTGAACTGAAATAAACGGCACCTTTGCCTTCGCGCCATTGCAGCAGGGGGGTGTAGGCGAGGTCGAATTCGGTTTCGATCAGCGGCGTGAAGCCCGCGACGTGCGGCGTTTTCAGGGCCACCGAGGCGACGGCGTGGCGGTTGGTCCACTTGGGCGCGTGCGGGGCGTCCGACGACACGGCTTGGCGGCCTTCCGGCAACAGATCGGGCGAGCCGCGCCAGTTGACGAGGTCTTCGGGGTTCAGGCCGGCGAAGAGAGGGGAGGCCGTGTCACGCGCGAACACATAACGGGGCATGGTCTCAATGGTCTCGAACCCGAGGGAACGCCAGACCTGCGGTTGCTGTTCGAGGACGAGCACCTTGAGTCCGTTGCGGATGTCGGTGGTCTTGTAGGGCAACGGGTCGCCAGGCTTGAGGGCTTCGCGGCCGATGATGAGCAGGTCCGTATTATCCAAGGGCGCGCCGGGCTTCCACGGGGTAGGGTTGATGCCGAGTTTTTTCAGGTCGTCGGTCGATTTGCCGAGCGGATCATAAAGAGCGAGACGGACGGCGGACCGCGCGGGGGCGGGCGGTTGGGGAAACACTTCGAGCGGGAAACGATCCGTGACGGCGTTGGTTTTCCCGTCTTGCCGGACGGTCAGTTCGAGCGTGAGGGGGGTGCGCGCCGCCACTTGTTTCGGGAGCGTGATTTCAATCGGGGCGAGACGGATTTCACCGGCGGCCAAGCGGAGGGTTTCTTTCCCGGAGGCGAGGGTTTTGTCGCCGTCTTTGAGCGTCCAGCCGGCTTCGAGCGCGGTCGCGGCGGCGCCATCCCAGACGACGGCGATCTGTTTTTTCATCGTTTCGCCCGCGTAGTAGCCGTGCGTCTTGTCGGTGTGCACGGGCGAGCCTGCGATATAGGTCAGGAGCGGTTGGTTCGCCTGGCGGAAGGTGTCGAAGTTGGGGCTGGCCCAGGAGGGCTTTTCGGTCAGCGGTTCCTTCAGGAAGTTATAGTTGAGTTCCTCATAATTTTTCACATCCGAGGCCTTGGTCGGATGGCCGTAGCGTTCGCCAATAAGCCAGTAGAGCCACCCGGCGTTTATCCCCCATGTCCGCCATGAGCGGTTGGTCTCCTTGACGAAGAGGCCCAGGAAATCCCAGTAGCGAGGATACGAATCAAGGTCGATCTTGCCCCAACTTCCGAAGCCGCCCTTGTTGAGCAGCCCGTAGTCGATCGACTTTCGCAGGCCCTCCTCGGTTTCGTCCAGATACGCCCGGTCGCCCAGATACATGGCGAGATATTCCGTCAGGAGAAACTGCTTTCCTTTCCAGTAGTTGGCCGAAAAGGGCGCGCCAAACTCGACCGCCGAATACGGCATATTGCCCTGCGAGGCCCACGCCTTGGGCCATTCTTTCCGTTCCTGCAGAGGGACGAAATTCAGATAGGTGTTGGCCGTGGCGATGTCCCCGGTGCTGCCGTCGGCGTGGGCGAAGGCGAGGCGGGTGGGGTCCCATTTATGGACGATGGCGACGGCGTCGTTGATGACTTTGGCTTGTCCTTTGGGGTTGGTTTCGCGGACGCCCATCTTCTCCGGTTCGATCGCGCTTTGGGGCACGTAGCTGTTGATCGCGACGACCCAGGCCAGCAGGCAGGGATGATTACGATACTTTTTAAGAAAAAAACCGACTTCGCGGTCATAGGCTTCGGCGACGCCTTCTTTCCGGAAATTTTCCCGCAAATAAGCCACGGACGGCGCGGGCAAGGTGACGCCCATGCCGAGGCGGTCCATTTCCGCCAGCAGCTCCTCGGAGAAAAGAGGGGTCTCCGGCGCCCAGGTTGCGCACCACCACAAGTCGCCATGGGGCTGGAGCTGGCCCACGTTATAACCAAGAAGACGATACATCGAGAGGCCCTGCTTGGTCGCGCCGTATATCTCGGTCAGACGCCAGCGGGAGAGATGTCCGTTCATGAACAGCTTGTTTCCGTCGGCCCAGATTTCCCGGAAGCCGAAGGTCACGGGCGCGGGGGCATCGATGGTTTTCCCGGCGACTTCGAGCCGCACCTCCGTCGTGTAGAGATAGGGCTGATCCAGTTCCCAGGGCATGGGGTCGGCCCATGGCGCGGAGAGGGTGTGGACGCTCCGGCCCGCCGGCAGCGACAACGGATCGCTCGTCAGCTTCAGCACGGGTTTCTTGAGGGCGTCAAAAACGGTCGCCACCACGCGCATCGACGGGACCGGCTGGGCGGCGGCGACTTCGACCTCGAGGCCCAGTTGTTTTTTCCGCCAGGAGGGGATCACGAACACATCGGTGACGGCCGCGGTGGCCGACCGCGCGGTGAGCGTGACGGGGGCGGTGATGCCCAGGCCCCATTGGTTCATGGGGATTCGTTGGCGCGCGCGGACATAACGCCGCAACACGTCCTGCTCCTGGCTTCGCGAGATGCCGGTGTAGTCGCGGGTGAGGTAGATGCGCAGCGTGTTGCGTCCGCCGAAATCGGCGAATGCCGTGAGATCGACCTCGCCGCCCGGACGGAGCAGCTCGCACACGCGACGATCATTGAGAAAAATGATCGCGTCGCCTTCGATCCGGCTGAAATCGGCCACCACGCTTTTTCCCCGCCATGCGGCGGGGATGGCGAGCTCCTGCTCAAACCACAGGGAGTTGATCGCCGTCAGGTTGACCGACTGCCAGCGGGTGCCCTGCCGGCTCGCGCCATCCTTCCACGCTCCCGAGGTCGTGCGGCCCCAGTTCGCCGCATCGGGAGGCGTCTCGGGGCTGGCCGCGGGCTGAACCTTCCAGCCGCGCGGCAACTCGATGGTGGAGCGCAGCTCTTCGCCGCGCAGGGAACCGGCCGCCGCCCCGCCTGCAAGCAGGAGCAGTCCGGTGGCCAGGGTCGCAAACAATCTCTGGGGAAATCTCATCGGGGGTATCGAAGTGCCTGACAAACGAGTTTAAACGGCCGCCCCGGCCAAGGCGGTCGCTTTCGCCGACGGGGCCGCGGTTTCGGGGGGAAGTTTTTTCCCGGCTTGGTTCCAGTCGAAGAGCACGCCGAGGGTTTTCAGCCGGTCGGTGCTCGCGAGCGTATAGGCCTCGACACACTGCGAGGGCTGGAAGCGGTGGGTGATCAGCCCGTCCAGGGAGAAACGCTTGGTGCGAACAAACTCGAAGAAGCGATCCGCCGCCACCGAGTTGTTCCACTGGGGAGAGTTGCGCCCGTCGTGGGCGCCCACGAGCTTGAGTCCGCGCGAGATCACGTCGCCGGTCAGATGCTGTTCGGAGGGGGTGCCGGTGTCGCCCAAGAGAACCACCGTGCCCTCCGTCTCGACCATGCCGAAGGCCGATTTGAGAACCTCGGCGTTGCCCGTGGAGTCGATCACCACGTCGGGCCGCGCGCCGCCCAGAATGCGGCGAACCTCCGCGGTCGTGTCCGCGGCCGAGCCCTGCACGGGAATCGCGCCGGCGCGCGCCGCGAGCTTCAAGCGATCAAGGGCGAGATCGGCGACCAGGACGCGGGCCGCGCCGGAGACAAGCGCCCAGCGCACGGCCATCTGGCCGATGGGACCCGCGCCGATCACGACCACCGACTGGCCCAACGAGACCTGGGCGGCGCGAGCGCCGTGCCCGGCGATCTTGGCCAGCGCAAACCAGATCGCATCCTCCGCCGCGACCTCGTCGGGAATCGGATAGGCGCCCTCGGCTTTCATGACGACGTGCGATCCGTGACCGGAGCGGGTCGCGACCCGTTTTCCGGGCGCGATTCCCTGGACCCCTTCGCCCACCGCGAGCACGCGCCCCACCGTCGCGTAACCGGGACGGAACGGATAACGCACCCATGCGTCCCAATGCGTGCCGGCATCGAACTTGCGCCCGAAGACGATGGTCTCCGTGCCCGTGCTCAACAAGGAACACTGGTTCTCCACCAGGACCTCGCCTGGGGCCGGAGCGCTGAGGGCGAACGTCTGGAGTTCGACCTCGTTTTTACCTGTAAACACCAGCCTCTGGCCGGTTGTAGGAATGGTTTTCATTTGGATTGGATTGAGGAAAAGGATAGCGGACCGGTGATCGGTCGGCAGGAAGCGGGCGCGGACGACCGCACGGGGCGCGACACGTTGTCGAACGTCTCGCGCCCCCTTGGGAATTTCCAGGGCGCCAAAAAGGTCTCGGAAAGAGCTTGGACCTAAGCGCAGATTATTTGGCCAAAGAGCGGGACCGGGCCTGCCACTTGCGGCAAACGACGAAGAGCAGGGAGGCTCCGCCGAAAAGAAGCGCCCAAGTTGAAGGCTCGGGAATGGCGGCGAGGGAGAGTATACCGGTGGCCTCGCTGAAGGTGAAGTCGTAGCCGCCGAACGAACCGGTCCATGTGTCGGCACTTGTGAGCAAGAACGAACCTATGATGCTGCCGGAGAGTGTGACGGAGCTGAAGTCCTCGGTCTGACTGCCGAAGTCGAACAGGTTATAGGTCTGCCCATTCGTGAGCATGGAAGTCGTGAAGTTGAGCGTAAGGGCATTGCCCAAGGTGAGCGCGCCGGTCGGGCCGTTGAACAAACCGGCGCCGGCGGAGCCGACATCGATGGTGACGGCCACCGCGGCCAACGAATAGTTCGACTGGGCCGAGACGTCGAAAGTCGCGCCATTGCCGATGGAGTAAGTCGTGCTGGCCAGCGACCCCGTGGAACCGAGTGCGAGCGTGCCGGCCGAGATGAGGGTGGCTCCGGAATAGGTGTTCGCGCCGTTGAGGTTCCATGTGCCCGCACCGTCCTTGGTCAGCGTTCCTGTGCCGGTGGTGATTGTTCCTCCCACCGTGCCGCCTGCCGCTCCACCCAGCGTGAGGTTCCTATTAGTTCCCGTGATGCTGTTGGCTCTCGTGAACGTCAGCGACCCGGCGTCCGAGTTGATCCGCACCGTGCTTCCCAGCGTCACGGTCCCCCCCCCACACGTTCGTTCCGCTGATGTTGCGCAAGGCACCATCCGCAGCGATGCCAGTGCCGTTGAGTGTCAGGGCTTCCACTCCTACCGTGATGTTGTTCTGTATCTGGAGCGCGGCCCCGCTCGTCACCGATGTGCTGCCCGCCGTGGTCCCCAACGCGGTGTTACTCTGGATATTTAGGACACCGGCGCTCACTGTCGTCGTGCCGGTATAGGTGTTTGCACCGGCAAGAGTCGATGTGCCGCTGCTGCCTTGTGTAAAGGTGGAGCCTCCCAAGAACCCGTTGCTGCTTTGCGTGAAGATGCCGGTGCCGTTGGTCGTAACGGAGCTTAGCAACGAACCCGTGAGATTCAGCGTCCCGGCGGTCACTGTCGTCGTGCCAGTGTAGGAATTCGCACCGGCAAGCGTGATGACACCGGTGCCGGCCTTCGTGAGGGTATTGGCACCACCGCTGATAGCTCCGGAAACTGTCAATGCGCTCGCCGAGTTGTTGGTCCATGTTTGGTTGGCTCCCAAGGCCACTGAGGCAGCGATGGTGCTGTCCGGGACACCCGAGTCCATGGTGATACCGGCGGAGGACGTTGCGGGGGTGATGGTCAGCGTGTTGCCATCGGCGTTGAGACCCAGGCCGTTGGCAGTGTCCGCGATGGTCAGGCTCTTTACGGTCATGTTCGCACCCAACGTGGTGTTTGTCGCGGCGACCGTGTTGCCCACGATGGTCACATCCACGGCGGTCGGAATCAGGCCTTGCACCGTGCCGCCCGACGAGGAGGACCAGTTGCTGGTGTCGCTTCCATTGGACGCGGCCCAGACTTTGCTGATGCCCGATGTGGAGGTGCCGGTCCAGAAGGCGGAGGTTAGGGCCGTGGCCGAAGTGATGCCCACCGTGATGTCGTTGGCGGAGTTGGCAAGCGAACCACCGGTGATCGTCCAGTTCGTGTTATTGAAGACAGTGCCGAGATTGATGGAGGTGAAGTTGTTCAGTGAATTGCTCGCTCCTCCGCCATGAAGCAGGGTGTAAGTTCCCGTGGCCGGAGCGACACCATTGAGGCCATAGACATTGACCGTGAGGGCTCCCGTCGTGCTGGTTGCGTTACCAGCGGTGGCGATTTGCGCGCTTGTGCCCGTGGAACCAATCGTGCCGCCAAGAGTGGTTGCTCCGCTGAAAGCCAGCGTGGAACCAAGATCCAGCGTGGTATCACTGGCGGCAACATAGGCCAGCCCCGCATTGGCTGCAACCGTCACGGCCCCCGTGCCGAAGGCCGTATTGTTCATGGCCACGAGTGAGCCATTGTTGATGGCTGTGCCGCCGGTATAGGTGTTCGCGGCGGTCAGTGACAATGTTCCAGCGCCGGTCTTGACCAGCGTGGCGCCGCTGCCGCTAAGCACACCGCTCAGAGTGGCGTCGGTCGCCGCGCCGCCGTTGGCCACGTCGATGACGCGGTTGGTGTTTGTGCCGAGTGCGATCGAATTTTGGATCGTGACCTTCGCGTCGGATCTCGCGGAGGAGAGCTTCAGCGTAAAGCCGCCGTCGGTGACCCCGTCCACGTCCGTCAGAAAATTCGTGCTCCCCCAAGTAAGAGCTGCGCCGGCTCCGCCGAAGTTTACCACCCGATCCGCCCCCGCCGCGCTAAGCCCGGAATCCCCGATGAATCGTATATTCCCATTGGCGGTGCCGATTGCTGAGCTGAGGTCCCCCGCAGTCGCCCCGTTCAAATCGGCTCCGATCTCCAGCACCCCGCCCCCGGAAACAATGTTTTTTTGATTAAGACTCTGAAGAGTTCTATTCTTGGAAAGACGCACAATGCCGCCTTGAATCAATAAAGAAGAGGCTCCACCGCTTAGGGTGCCGGAGTAGTTCGTGAAGCCGGTTCCGTTGAATGCAATTCCTGAGCTGCCCTCTGCCCGTGATATGGCAAGAGTGGCATTGCTATCCAAGTAGTTGTTGTAAGTTACAGATGCGGGTAGATCGGCTGCTAGAGTGGCTGATCCATTTATCGTCACATCATTGGCACCCGTGGCAAGAACGGCGCGCCCGGTCGTATTCGTGTAGCTTCCGGTATCCAGGACAATGGCCCCCCCTGAAGAATCGATGGTCAGGGTGCTAAAGAGCAAATTCGCCGTGCGCGTCAGGGTGCCGGCGGTGGTCCCCGCATAATCCAGCTTCAAGTTAGTGCCAGTGCTCCCGGCAGTGTTATCGGTTAGCGGAGTGAAGCTCGACAGGCGTCCCAAGGTGCCGGTAGTGCCCCCAGATAGAACTCCAAAACCATACCCGGTCGAATTACGAACAATGATGTTAGGGTTCCGGCCTCCATTACTCGGATCTCCAGTCCCTAGAACTCCGTTTGTAACGCCGATATTGACGCCACCTAGGCCGAGGCCTCCTAAAACAGTAATGGAGTTTCCTGAACTGCTGGAAAGATCGAACAAGATGCTCTGTCCACCATTATTGGCGGCGGCAAGCGTGGTAATGGTCAACTGGACCCCTGAACCACCATTGGCATCCAGAGTAATCGTTTTGGCTTGGCCAGCTCCAGCAGTTCCCAGCGTGAGATTGTTAATCGTAGCTGCGGTGGATACGGAAGATTTGCCCACCAACTGCAAGTTGCCGTTAACGAGCGTTACGGTAGAGGCGGCGATCGGGGTGTTGTCCGCTGAGTAGTCGAGCGCCAACGTGCCGCCTCTAACTACTGTGCTCCCCGTGTAGGTGTTTGCGCCGGACAGCGACCAGGTGCCGCTGCCAGACTTGACCACGCCCAACCCGGCGTTGCCCGCCGTGTCCGTCCCGCTCAGCACACCGGTAACGGACCCGTTGCCCGAACCGCCGAGGGTCAACATACTCACATTTCCGGTAGTCTGGGACGAGGTCACCGGAGCCGCAATCGTCAAGGTTCCCGTTCCGTAGTTGTTGATCGAATAAGTGGAGTTGGCCGCGGTCGAGAGGTTGATCGCCCCCCCCGCAGTGCCGATGATTTCATTGGCGGCGACCCCGGCACCCACCGTGATGTTGCCTCCAGAAGTCAGGTTCAGCGTGTCGCCGGCATCCCCGATGGTCAGAGCCCCCGCGCTCCCGCCGTTGGCGCCAATCCAAATGCTTTGAACGTTGAGCGTGCCGCCAAGATCGATGACGCCGCTGCCCGCCGCCGCAAACGTTGCGATATCCGTGCTGGCAAAGCCGCTTGTGGCCCCAGGAAAAGACGCCGGGTTCCAGTTGGTCGATGTCTGCCAGGTATTGTCGGTCGTGCCGGTCCACGTACCGTCGGCGGCGAAGGCGGACTGGGAAGCCGAAAGGGCAAGAACGGTCGCGGCGAGGATGCCGGAAATTCTTGCGGTGGATGCGTGGTGACGGGGATTTTTCATGGGGTGTTTTGAGTGGGCTGATTTTGGGTGCGGTCGTTCGGTTTTACGACGGGGGACTCGTCAAGTGCTGTGATATTCCTCCCGGCTTTGCAGAGAGGCAATTGTCATGTTATCGAATCGTTCGATTAATTGAAGGCGCCATGGGTCTCATTGCCTCGGGTTTTTCCCGGTTTCCGGCAACGTCTTCCCGAGCCATTCCTTAAACAGCGTGCGCCAATGGGAAACCTCGGCGTCGGGCTTGCTCGTATCGAACGCCCCATGATTGCCCTTTTCTATCTGGAAAAGGAAGTGGGGGACGCCGGCCTTCTCGAAGGCGCTTGAGATCGATTCGGCCCACGACGTCGGCGCTCCGGTGTCATCCTTTGCGGTGGCGATAAAAGCGGGCGGAGTATCCTTGCCGATCGGGTAATCGCCAACCCGTCGCCTGCCCGGGAACCACGGGGAAAGCATCACCGCAAAAGCCACCTGTGTTCCGGGGCGCTCGAGGACATCCTCGTCCTTGGGGTTTCCCGCGTCCGGATGGGTGATCAGATTGAGCACGAGGTTCGAGCCGGCGGACGAACCCGCCACGCCGATGAAGCTCGGATCAACACCGTAGTGCGAAGCGTAGGTTCTGATGAAGCGGATCGCCCGCTTGGCATCCAGAAGAGAGTATTTCTCGCAGTCCTCCCAGCCGGGCACCGTGCGGTATTTGAGCATGAATACGACGTAACCATCCTGCAAAAATCCGTCCACCTGCGGGGACCAATCAGTGCAGACATTCTGGTAGGCGCCGCCGGGACAGAACATGATCGCCTTGCGGTTGGTTCCCGCCTTCAGCGGTTCCCAGACGATGATCGAGGGGATGCCCCAATTCATGATGGCCGCCCCTTTTTTGCTGGCCAAGTGTCCCTTATGCAATGCCTCGGGGTTGCCGGGGGCGCCGCCATTCTCCCACAGGCGGAATTCGACGGGTGGTTTTGAAAATTCCGAAGGAATGGGGAGCGGCGCCCTATTGGACTTGCTGCCAACCCCCACCGGGATGGGCTTGGATTCTGGCGGAGCCAGGACGACGCCACTCACTGGCGCGCCTTGAGGCTTTTGGGCCAAGGCATCACCCCCGGCGACAACATCGGCCCGGCAGGGCAGGATGCCGCACGCGAAGAGCAAGAAGGCGACAGGCGATGTTATGGATAGGTTTTTACGCAGGGCTCTAAAAAGGGATATGTCCATGTAGGTTTTTTTGGGGGTAGGAGGATTTCTCCTTTGAGCTTGGCAGGGAATCAATCCCGGCGGTATCGAATCGTTCGACTTGAGAAGCCCCCGCCTCTCTTTGGCGGAGCAGGGCAGGGAAAGCCCAAAGAGGGCGTCTAGTATGCCGTATCACGTTTTATTTCGGATCGTCGGTAGGGCGGGACCGCTGGGCCCGCCGCGAAGTCATCCGGCTTACATGAGCTGAAGCGGACGGCCCAGCGGTCCGTCCCTACCTAAAATCCCGGCGAAAGATACGAATCTTTTGATGTTACATCATACTAGTTCTACTTTGTTAAGCTGATCACAACACGTAGGCCGCGAGCTCGCTCGCGCTCCGAACCGCGCCTGCAAGCAGGCGGCCTACCTCGGAAAAAGAAGCCCAATCTTAAATTTAACAAAGTAGAACTAGAGCAGTTCAAATATAACTGTAGCCGCATCAAACCTCCACTCGCTCACGCTCGTAGCTACGAGCGTGAGCGAGTGGAGGTTTGGAAATCTTACTCATGGCGGCTACGACATTATTTGAACTGCTCTAAAAAGGCAGGGACGGACCGCTGTGTATCACCTGATTGGATATGCGCATGCAAGCAGGCACCCGTATTCGCGGCGGGCCCAGCGGTCCCGCCCTGCCTTCAATCCCACTTTTTAAACGCCCTCCAAGGGGCGGCAAGCCGCATGGAAATATCAGCGCACATCCGTCCGGAAGGGGGAAGCAGGCAGGCCTTCCTTGTTAAAGAGATTCACATCGGGGACATTCGCCCAGCCATAACGCACGACTACAGGCACCTTTACTTGCTCGCTCGAAACCACGACCGTGTCGCCTTCAATCACGGCCTTCGCCGCGACGAATTTCTTGTTCGCGCCGGCAATCATGAACCCTTTTAGATCGCCCTCTTTTGCCAGGAGGCCGCTTCCGAGATGTTTAAAGCTCAGCACCGCCCGATCTCCGTCAATTTTGAGCGAATCAAACACCGGACCGGAGTATTCGATTTTTTCGCCATAGGCCAGTGCGCGCGCCGCCAGGGCCAACCGCGCGCCTACGGGTTCCTTCTGTCTGGGATGAATATTCGTCGCATCCCCCGCGTCTGTGATGACAGCCATCGCCGTGTTGGTTGTTTTCTGCCAGCTCAGCAACTGCGCCTCCCGGATCTCTGGCGAAAGATTATTAAAAGGAGCGACTTGCACAAATAGAAACGGGAAATCGCCCTGGCCCCATTTCTCCCGCCAATCGGCGATCAACCGGGGAAAGAGCGTGCGATACTCCGGGGGGTTGCCTGCATTGTTTTCACCCTGATACCAAATGACTCCTTTGATCGCGTAGGGAACTAGCGGCGCGATCATGGCATTATAAAGCACCGTGGATTTGTGGGGCACACCATGGGGAGATATCGGCTCATCGGGCTTGGGTTGGACAGGCTTGGGCCGTGGAATGGCCGGCTTTCCTTCCAGCTTGTTCTTTTGATTTTCCGCAGTCCACGCCTTGAGCGTTTCATTATAGGCGACGCCCACCTCCTTCTCCCATTGTTTGAGCTTCTCCTTATAAGCGGCCAGTTCACCGGGATAGGTGGCGCTCGCCTGCTCAAAATTTGCCGCGAGTTTTTTGGCTTCTTCCGTGTAACGATGAAGCGTCGGTTCCTTCTCCAAACCGCCGAGACTCGTCCACGCCTGCGCAGGGGTTGCGCCATACGAACTGTGAATCAATCCCACCGGGACGCCCGTTGCCTTGTGAAGATCCCTTCCAAAATAATAGCCGACCGCCGTGAAATATTTGGAGTTTGCCGGAGTGCATACCGACCACCTTCCCTCGACTTCCGCCAAGGGTTGAATGGAATTTTTCCGTCTCACATTAAAGGTCCTGAGTTCCGGGTAGTTTGCGGTGGCGGATTCCGCCGCCGCATTGGCGTCAAACTGAAGCTCAAACTGCATGTTGGACTGGCCAGAGCAGACCCAGACTTCGCCAACCAACATATTATTGCGCGTGATCGTGTTCTCCCCCGTTACGGTCAACACGAACGGCCCGCCCGCCTTGTGCGGCTTGAGCTGAACCATCCATTTCCCGTCCTTCGCGGTGGTTGTGGCCGTCTGACCGTCAAACTGAACCGTGACCTTCTCTCCTTCCGTGGCCGTTCCCCACACCGGCACGTTCGCATCCCGCTGCAACACGGCGCCGTCGGTGAAAAGCGGATTGAGTTTTACTTCGGCCCACGCGCTTGAAGAAAGCCCGATTGCCCCTAGCGCAACCGCCCGCAAGATGCCGGCATGCCAACGTTTCGTCCTCATGTTTAGGTGTGTTTTTATGACAGGTTGTCAGGTCGGGTCACTTGGCCATCAGGGTCTTGATTTCAAACGGGCGGAAGACCACGTGGCCGCTCGTCAACGGCACGCCATGCTCCTCCATCAGGTCGGTTTCGAACCAGCGTTTGCCTTCCATGTCGGGCAATTCGATGGCGCTCTCCCGCCCTGTGCTTTCGAAACACCGGAAGACGACGCCTTCCCCGCTTTTCTCGGACGGCTTGACGTTGCCCAGGATCACCGTGCTTTGCGTGCAGTCCGGCATGGGCGGCAGGGTCAGCCCCGGGTTTTCCGACGGTGTCGAAAAGCCCACGGCCGTGCAACGGAGCGGATGATTCAGTTCCCAGCCGCAGCGCCCTTGCGGGATCGTTCCCGCCGGCTGGGGAGCAATGCGGAACCGGAAACGGTAGTCGCCCAAGGGCGGACGCACCGTGCCCTGGCGCGTGCCGTCCTCGAGCACATGCTGGCCGCCGGTTGTGTGGGTGATGCCGCGGAGCATGCAGTTGCGCAGCGTCCGTTCCTCGAACTCCCACATGCGGTGGTCGGTGCCGATCACAACGCCGCCGGATGGGTCGCAGGCCGAAAGCCAGTGGTTGACCAGGCGGATGCTACGAATGCTGTTGTCGCTCTTGTCGGCCAGTTCCGGCAGGCTGACCTTCTCGAACGGCATGTTCTCGTTGTAGATTGTCTCCGGATAGCGCACCTGGCCGAACGGGACGCCGTAACGGAACTCCGGCGTCGTCCACTCGCGCGGGAACGTGAAGGACTGCTCCAGCCTCACCGGCAGGATTTCCTGCCAGGAGATGGTGTTCTCAATTTCGATCTCCGGCTTGTCGGCACGGACGGTGATCAATTGCCCATAGGGCTGGCCATAGAGCTCGCCCTTGATCTCCGCCCGGCAACAGACCGCGTTGTGATCCTTGATTTCCACGCTGATTACGCGCGCAGGAAACACTCTGCCGCTTAACGGCATGTGAGAGATGTAGTTGCCGCCCCGCTCTTCCAGCGCCACCAGCGAGACATCCTCCAGGATGCAGCGCTGCGCGGTCTTGTCGAAAATCCTCAGCGAGCCGGTGATGCGATCGATCTCCAGGCGAAAGTATGCATTTTCAATCGCGTCGCAGCCCGTGGGCTGGTTTGCGTCGGCCTTCCTGCGCGCACGGTCGTCTTCGATGGTGAAAGGCGAGACAAACGTCTCCGGTTCTCCGGGCTCCAAGTAATAGACTTTCGCGCCGAATGCGGGAACGTCCTTGGCGAAAAATTCCACGGTCACGGTGTCGGCCATGCCGCTGAGGTGGTCGATCTGCTTGAAGGGCACGGCCTGGCCGCGCTCGTCAATCAGTCGGTATGGGAAGGTTTTCCCCCAACCGGCGCGCGAGGGAGAGGTGTGGCCGTAGATGGCCGCGCGCGCCTGAATCAATTCGCTTCTCTGCCAGCCGAGCTGGTTGAAGATCACGATCGGAAACGCCTCCGACCGGGGCGCGGTGGCCCTGGCCGCCAGTCGGCGGGCGCACTTGAGCGCATACTGCCTGGCGACTTCCTCCGCGGCGGTTTTCAGGCGTCGCTTGTCGTCGTCCGCCTCTTCGCCGCCGCAGCCGTTCTGGTTGTGGTCCATCCCGTCCAGCAGCCAGAGCCAGGCTTCGTGCAGCGCGTCCCGCGCGTCGTCTTCACCACCGGTGAGGCAGACCAGGCTGCGAAAAAACTCGGCCTGGAACATCATGGCTTCGCAGGAAATGTCCAACGGCCAGATGTCGGGCCAAGTGCTTTCGATGTTGGGCCAGAAACTGGGAATCTCCCCCGCGCATTCGACCTTCGGAGCAGGGCAGACGTTCTTCATGAACTCGTGGAAGGTGGAGAACCGCAGCTCGCGCCGGCCTTCGCGGTTCCAGCGCATGAGGTTTTCGACAATCGCCTTGTCGATCAGGAAAAGATCGATTCCCAGATGCATGATCTGCGGATAGTCCACCGCCGAGACGTAGGCCTCGAAAGCCTCCTCGCCGGCCAGCACCTTCGAATAATCGCCATGGGCAAGCAGGCCGCAGCTATACCCATAATGCCAAGGATAGTAGGTGGGCAGTTCCGACCCGTCCAAGCCCTTCCAGCGGATCTGATCGGTATGCGTCGGGCAGCCGCGGGACAGGATCAGGGACTGCATGCCGGCGAGCCGGGCGATCTGCGGCGTCTGGGGCGTCACGCCGGGAATGTCGGAAAGGCTCATCACCGGCGAATAGGTCCCGACCTTACTCAGGCAATACTCGCGGCCATAAAGCAGGTTGCGCACGGCCGTTTCGCCGGAAGGCAGTTGCGAGTAGATGATACAGCGCATGGGGATCAGCTCCAGCCGCCCCTCCAGCGCATGCTTCCGGACGCGAGGCAGATCCTCGGGAAAGCAATCCAGATGGTGGGACAGGAAGTTGGTCGATTCCACCATGAAGCGATATGAATCATACTCATCCAGCAGATCCAGCGCGGTGCGGATCACCTGGCTGCCCCGGGAGAGGCATTCCTCCCGACTGCCGCCCCAAAACAGGTCCAAATGGGAGAACGGCACGAGATAGACGGGTTGTTTTTTCATGGAATATTTTTGTGAAAAGAGTGGGCGCCAAGGCCCGGGTTCAGGCCTGGGTTTGCTCCGCTGCTTATTTCAGCAATTCGTCCAGCTTGGCTTGGATCGCGTCCGCCCAGATCTGGTAGCCGGCGGGGCTGAGGTGCAACAGGTCGGGCATGATTTCACGCGTGAGCGCGCCGTCCGGCTGGAGGAACTTCGGCCCGATATCCAGGAAAAACACCGTCTTGCCGTCGTCGAGCTTGGCAATGATTTCGTTGATCTGACCGATCTTCACGCGGGCGTCCTTATCGCCGCGCGGGAAAACGCCGAGAAGCAGGATCTTCGTGGACGGCGTGCGCGTCCGGATTTCATTCACGATGGCCGTGATGCCCTCGGCGATCTGCGGGGCGCTGTCGCGGCTGGTGTTGTTGGTCCCGATCATCAGCACGACGACCTTGGGCGTGATGCCGTCGAGGTTGCCGTTCTGGAGACGCCAGAGGACGTGCTGGGTGCGGTCGCCGCCGATGCCGAAATTGGCGGCCTTGAGCGGGCCGTAACGCTTGGCCCAGACTTCCCTGCCGTGGCCGCGCCAGCCCTCCGTGATGGAGTCGCCAAGGAACACCACATTGATGCCGCCTTTTTTGGAGATGGCATTGAATCCGTTACTTTGGTCGATCCACGGCTGGCGGGGAACGGCCACGGCCGCCGGATTGGCGGTTTGAGCGTGGGCCGCGAGCGCGGCCAGCGCAAATGCGACAACACAGGGAACAAGGCGTGTCAGGGGTTTCATAAACATAAGCGACGTAATCCTGCGCACGAACCCGGCTCGCCCGCGGCGAAGGCGGACCAGAATGCCGGAATGGCCAGAAAGACCGCGACCATATCACCGGCAATTCTTGCTGTGGATTCGTGGGGTTTGATTAAAGGGTGTTTCGGGGAGGGGTTGGGCCGGGCGCTATCATCACCCGTTTCACGCCACGCGCCAAGCGGCCAGGCAACTGCCGCGATATTCATTCGCAATGGGTCCGATAGCCCGAAGCTTGCTTCGGCTTGGTTGGTGTGGCCGCGAGCGTGAGCGAGTGGACGAGCACCACTCGCTCACGCTCGCGGCTACGAGAATGGAAACCCGTGGTGAGGACATGATGGAGTTTGATCAAATGCCCCGGAGCATGCTCCGGGGATGTTTACTGCTGCGAGCTCTTCGGATTATCCGGCAACACCGTCCCCAGCCAATCCAGGAACTTCTCGGGCCACTGGTAACCTTCGGCATCGGGAGTTTTCGCGGAGAACGCCGCATGACCGCCCTTTTCGATGTGCCAAAAGAAATAGGGGGCGCCAACCTTGGAGTAGGTGTCCGCGATCGCCACGGCCCACGACGTCGGGGCCCCCCTGTCATCCTTCGCCGAGGCGATAAAAGCGGGTGGAATATCCTTGCTGATCGGGTAATAGCTGACCGGGCGGTTGGCCGGAGTTGGCCACGGACAAAGCATCGCCGCAAAAGCCACCTGGCAACCGGGGCGCTCCAGGATATCCTCGTCCTTGGGGTTTCCGACGTCGGGATGGGTGATCAGGTTGAGCACGAGGTTCGCGCCGGCGGACCCACCCACCGCGCCGATGAGGTTCGGATCAATTCCGTAGTGCGCAGCGTAGGTTCGGATGAAACGGATGCCCCGCTTGGCATCGAGGAAGGAGTATTTCTCGCATTCCTTCCAGTTGGGCACCGTGCGGTATTTGAGCATGAACACGACGAAGCCTTTTTGCAGGAATTGGTCAGTCCGGAGGCTCCAATTTGTTTCGAGATTCTGGTAGGCGCCACCGGGACAGATCATGAACGCCCTGCGATTAGTCCCCGCTACCAGCGGTTCCCAGACGACGATCGAGGGGATGCCCCACTGCGCGATGCCCCCATTGTCGGTCGTTTTCTGTCCCCCGTGCAGCGGCTCGGGGTCGCCGGGCGCGCCGCCATTCTCCCACAAGCGGAACTCGACGGGCGGTTTTGCAAATTTAGAAGGATACGGAGGCGCTGCGGGAGTCCATTTGCCTACCCCCACCGGGATGGGCTTGGAATCCGGCGGAGCCAGGACGACACCACTCGATGATGCCCCCTGCGGTTTCGGGGCCAGCCCACGATAGGCATCGTAGATCGCCTGCGCGACGACCTTGTAGCCGGCGGTATTCAGATGAAGGATGTCGGATCGCAGCGAGGCGGGGACCACGTCGTTTTCATGGTCGGCCACATCCTGGGGAAGCGTTTTGTCATAGGCCGCGACCAGCAGCGGGCGCACATCGACGAAACGACTGCCGTAGGCGGCCTTCAGGTCGGCGTTGAGCGTGTCTATGATCTTCAGCTTGTCGCCGCCTTTGGGTTCGCGAGTGCTGTTGGTGATGCCGACGACAAGGTAGTTGTCGTGATTGAGGGCCGCGACCATGTCGGCGATGTGCTTTTTCACGTATTTGGGGCCGGGGTAATCGTTTCGACCGGCCCAGATGACGGTGAACTCCTTGTGCAGGGCGGGCTCCGCAAGCATGCGATCCTTGATCTGGCCGGATGATTGTCCGCCAACCCCTTTCTTGATGACTTTGATGCCGCTGAATTCCGTAAACCATCGGGGCCAGGTTTTTTCACCTTTGTCCGGATGGTCCGCGCCCGTTCCGTAGGTCATCGAATCGCCCCAGGCGACAACATCGGCCCGGCAGGGCAGAATGCCGCACGCAAAGAGCAGGAGGGCGACAAGCGATGTTATGGATAGGTTTTTACGCAGGGTTCTAAAGAGGGATATGTCCATGTAGGTTGGGGGGAGAATTTCTCCTTTGAGCTTGGCAGGGAATCAATCATTCCGTTATCGAATCGTTCGATCCATGAAAACTGCCCCCTCTTTGGCGGATATTGCCGAAAAAGCCGGAACGGCCATCTCCACCGTTTCGCTGGCCCTGAGGAACGACCCGCGGGTGGCGCTGCCAAAGAGGCAGCATATCCAGCTCATTGCGGCCGAGATGGGGTATCAAGCCAACCCCCTTGTTGCGCGCCTGATGTTTGAACTGCGAAAATCGCGCAAACAAAAATACGTGGCCACCCTTGCCGTGATCAATGTCTCGACGATGCCACCCGCGACCTACAACAAGATCAGCAATATGGCGGCCTGGCACCAAGGCCTCCACCAGCGCGCAAGGCAACTCGGGTATAACCTCGACCACTTCTGGTTGCATGATCCCGACTATCACCCCAATCGCGTGGAGCGAATACTCCGCGCCAAGAACATCCAGGGCGTGGTGTTTCACGGGGTCATGGTGGCGAGCGACCTGGAACCCTGCAAAGCAATAGCAAGCCGTTTCCCCTCTGTGGTCATGGGCGTTCATTTGAGGGAACCCCCGCTGAATTTTATCATCAACGACCACTATTTTTCCGCGTTCCATGCGTGCAGACAGCTTAGGAAATTGGGTTACCGAAGAATTGGCATCGTGCTGGACCGATGGCTGGATGATGTTCTGGAGCACCGGTATGTCGCCGGCTATTTCGCGAGCCATCAACAGAGCGAGAAATTCCTGCCGGTTCTCTATCTCAACGAACCATTGGCAAACGTCTTCCCAACGGATAGCCCCCGCCTGGAAGGCAAAGACAAATTCGCGGAATGGATCGAGCAACACCGTCCCGATGCCTGTATCTGCATCAACAGCTACATTGTGGATTGGATCCGGGATCTGGGCATCGGCATTCCCCATGAAATGGGCTTCGCCCTTCTCGATCTTCCCCGCGAACTGAACGGGATCGTCGCCGGGATGGAACCCCGGTCGATCGCGACCGGCATGAAAGCCATCGACGTGCTGGTCGGCCAAATTAATCGCGGCGAAGAAGGACTTCCCAGTTTTCAGACCGGCACCATGATCGAGAGCCAATGGATGCCGGGCCCCACCGTTCGGGATGAACAGCCCCCGTCGCCCCCGCAGCCGTCCAAGCGTTCCCGCTCGCGCGCCGGTTCACCCTAGTATGATGTAACATCAAAAGATTCGTATCTTTCGCCGGGATTTTAGGTAGGGACGGACCGCTGGGCCGTCCGCTTCAGCTCATGTAAGCCGGATGACTTCGCGGCGGGCCCAGCGGTCCCGCCCTACCGACGATCCGAAATAAAACATGATACGGCATACTAGGGCGGTTCAAATAAAACTGTAGCCGCGAGCGCCAGCGAGTGGTGGCTCGTCCACTCGCTGGCGCTCGCGGCTACGGTCGTTATAGCGGCTACGACATTTCTTAAACAGCTCTAGCGCTGAGTTTTGGCGACTCCATGGCAGCGTCGAAATGATAGCGGAGGTGATGGAGGCAGTCGGCCTTCACGCCCCCTTGCTGGTCGAATGCGTGGCGGCGATCTCAGGAAGATCGCGCCACGCATCGCAGGCCCTTTGGATCGACTCAAGGCGCCAAATATTTAATATCCACAGGTCCAAACTCCTTCCCGGGAGTGGAGATCACGGTCCAACTGCCGCCAGACCCCGAAACCGGTCTGATCGCAGACACGGCGGCTGACGTGGTCGTCACTGGGGTCTGCTCATTATACCAGGAGTTCCCGCCAGCAGTCTCGTTACAAACAACATAGTATGTCTGGCCGGCTTGGAGAACCACCGGTGTAGCCAATCGGCCATATTTGAACTGTGTGGCTCTCCAGTAAGTCAGATTAATGCTCACGGAGCCGCCCACGATGTCCTGGCCTGTGGCTGCGTTAACCAGCTTGATGGTATGTGATCCCGTATTTCCGGGTGCCATCATCCGGCCCAGCTCCGTCACGGTGATGTTCGATGACCCGACTGTAATACTGGCGCCCTGCCAGCGGGTATAGGCATTGGAGACAGTTCCCAACGTCACCCCGGCAACCAGAGGTTCGCGGGCCGGAGGAACATAAGCCCTGACTCCGCTCACATACATGTCGTATGGCACGCCTGGGCTGGGATATTGCGAATGGGTCTGGTTGCTGAGGATGGGGTAAAAATTCTGGATGGCGGCGATGGCCGGCACACGGGTCTCGTCGGCGGTGAAATACTGCACGCCATCCAGCCACCATGTCACCCTGGATTGGATCGGATCATAGCTCGCGCCGAAAGTATGGATTTGGGTGCGATCCAATGCCACGGCTCCTTGATTCCAAGAATTGTAAATTGCGCGTTGATAACCATTACTACCCGCAAGTGTATATGTCATTTTAAGCGAATCGAGCCGGACGACAGGGACTCCGGCCTGAGTCGTCACATAGAACCCGATTTCTCTGATTTTGGAGGAAGGGAGATTGGCTGTAAGCACGGGTCCCAGGGTCATTGTTGTTCCGGGATTAAGCGTGAATGATCTCCATTTGACAGCCGCAGTCGAAAAAACAAGAGTCCTTTGGACATCCGCCGCGGTTGTGGAGGCAAAAGTCGCCGCCGTGTAGGTCGAGGTATTTTTGAACTCCTCGTTTGACGCATACCAGAGGTCGCCCACTTTCACCAGAAGGCGAACAGTTGATGTCGTGGCGGTGTTCCCCATGCTCCACGTAAACGTATATGTGGCTGCATCGAATATGTTGTACAATGTTCTCACCACGGCGAACGTGCCCGCTGCGCCCGGCTCCAAACAAAGGTAGCCTTTTTTGGTATTGGGGTTCCCCATATCCTGAGGTATGAATGCATGCGTTGTGGATAGATTCGCGGCGGTCGCGTCCCGATACCCCCTCCACTCGAAGTTCGACAAATACATGTTCCCAGAGGCAAGCGTGTTGGTGAATTCCTCGAAAAAAACTTTCCCAGAACCACTAAGATTATATGTCCCGTTCCAAGCGATGACGGATGCGAGGGATCCCGGGCGGAAACCACCTTCATCCACATCCAGTTCCATCCAGCGCTCGCAGCCTGCCGAATCCCCGGGGTATATGTCTTCGACCGGCAGGCCATTACCCCCGTTATGTTCCACGGGCATCAACCACACGGCCGGAAAGTGATCGGAATTGTTGTCGGACAATCTTACATCAAACTCAATATAGAACCCGTCTTCGCCGGGCAGTGTGGGCAGAGCTCCGTCTGAAAAATTATGCGGTGCGCCAACAAGCGAACCACCGCCCGCGGCATCTCTTTTGAGCGTCAAAACGCCATTGGTTGTGGTAAAGCGATCCGCAGCAGGAGCCGTGGAGCTCCAACAAGCGCCCCTGAACCACTTGTAGTTGCCGGTGGAGTTTGGCAAAGGAGCAATATCTTCCGCCACCGGCTGCTCGTCGATAACGCACGTGGTATAGCCCAATGCGGCGGCTCCTGGCGGCAGCGAAAAATACACAAGATCGAGATTGTTGGCGTTTCCCGCATGTTGCATCACGGTGAAAAGTCCGGAGGGCGAGCCGAGGGCAGTCGCACTGACGGCAAATTTTGATTCACTAAACCCGGTAATCCCACCTGTCGTGGTGATGATCGACGGCCAGACTTTGTCCGAATTGGGGTCGAAGGTGGTCGCATCGCCGGGATATGTTTGCAGTGTCAGCGTAAATTGGCCGGTTCCCACCGATGTCAGGTTGAGCGTCCCATTGACGGCCAACTTATCCCAATCCACACCGGCAGTCCCGGTTGCATTCTTTTTTACCGCAACATTATAGGTTGCAGCCCCGGCGAGTGTCGTGGAGCCGGCTGAGAGCGTTCCGGGCCCGCTGTTTCCAGGCGAAAGAATCCCTTCACTTAAGATGGACACCGGACCGACCGTTCCGGCGCCGCTTAAGGTTCCTGTTAGGTTTATCATAGCGGCGCTATTGACGGATCCGGTGACATTCAGCTCGGCCCCGGCATCAACACGCACGGCTGTTGTCCCACTAAGTGATCCATTAACAAGTAAAGAACCTGAAGAAACAACCGTGCCGCCGGTATAGGTATTTGCTGCGGACAGTTCCAATGTGCCTGCGCCCTGTTTGACCAGCGTGGCTCCGGAACCGCTGAGCACACCGCTCAGCGCGGCGTCGGTGGCCGCATTGCCGTTGGCCACGTCGATGACGCGGCTCGTGCCGGTGCCGAGGGCAATCGGATTTTGGATCGTAACCTTCGCGTCAGATTTCGCGGATGAGAGCTTCAGCGTATAGCCACCGTCAGTGACCCCGCCCAGGTCGGTCAGGAA
Source organism: Opitutaceae bacterium (assembly GCA_041662485.1). Classification (GTDB taxonomy): domain Bacteria; phylum Verrucomicrobiota; class Verrucomicrobiia; order Opitutales; family Opitutaceae; genus Rariglobus. Next base: position 31,791 of record JBAZSJ010000017.1, read on the forward strand.
TGCGGTGCTACCCCAAGTAAGAGCTGTGCTGGAGCCGCCGAAGTTGACCACCCGATCCGTCCCCGCTGCGCTAAGCCCGGAATCCCCGGTGAATCGTATGTTCCCGGCAGCAGTGCCGATTACTTGGCTGAAGTCCCCCGCGGTCGCCCCGTTCAAATCGGCTCCGATCTCCAGCACCCCGTCTCCCGAAACATGGTAGCCTGAACTAAGATTCGGAAGACTTTGATCCTTGGAAAGACGCACAATGCCTCCCCCGGCCGTAAACACTATGGAAGCACCACTGATTGAACCGGAGTAATTGGTGAAACCGGTTCCGCCGAATAACAATCCCGAGGTGCTGCCAGCCAGTGAAACGGAGAGGGTTCCGCTGCTGTAGTTACTGAACAAGACAGTAGTTCCCAAGTTTCCCGTTCCGCTAATAGTCACGTTGTTGGCGCCCGAGATAAGAATGGCGCGCCCTTGGGCAGTAGCAAAATTGAAGGCACCCATATCCAGCGTGATTGCTCCTGCCGTCGAATCGATGGTTAAGGTATTATAGCTCAAATTCGCCGTGCGTGTCAGCGTGCCTGCGGCGGTCAAACGGGCATTGGTGTTGGTGTCTGAGTTGCTGGCGGTGAGCGTGATCCCGGTCGTCAGGCGGCCAAGGGTGCCGCTGGACGCTCCGGAAAGCTTCGCAAAGCCGTAGCCGGTGGAGTCGCGAACGACGATGGTGGCCGTCCGGTTTCCAAAAGTAGCTCCCGTCATCAAAACGCCGTTTGCAACGGCAGCACTGCCGCCGAGAGCACTCATGGTAATTGAGTTGGATGAACTGCTGGAAAGATCGATCAAGTTGACGATCGAACCGCTGGTTCCGGCGTTGAACGTGCCGATGGTCAGACCCACCCCGGAGCCTCCATTGGCATCAAGGGTCAACTTACTGACGGAACCCACTGTGCTGCCGAGCGCGAGACTGGAAAGGGTCTCCGTGGTAGTCCCGACGGACTTCCCTTTGATACCCAAGGCGCCACCGCTGACGGTAACAGACGCGGTGGATACCGGATCGTTGGTTGCGTAATCCAATACCAACGTGCCTCCATTAATGGCTGTTGCCCCGGTAAACGTATTCGCGCCGGACAGCGTCCACGTGCCGCTGCCGTTCTTGACAAGGCCCAGCCCGGCATTGCCGGCCGTGCCCGTCCCGCTCAGCACACCGGTTGCAGACCCGTTGCCTGCACCGCCGAGGGTCAACACGCTCACATTCCCGGTGGTTTGGGACGAGGTCACCGGGGCCGCAATCGTCAGGTTTCCCGTCCCGTTGTTGTTTATCGAATACGTGGAGTTGGCCGCGGTCGAGAGTTTGATCGAACCGCCCCCGGCCGTGCCGATGATCTCATTGGAGGCGACCCCGGCGCCCACCGTGATGTCGCCTCCGGAAGTCAGGTTCAGCGTGTCGCCGGCATCTCCGATGGTCAGAACCCCGGCGCTTCCGCCGTTGGCCCCAATCCGAATGCTTTGAACGTTGAGCGTGCCGCCCAGATCGATGATGCCGCTGCCCGCCGTCGAAAACGTCGCTATATCCGTGCTGGAAAAGCCGCTTGTTGTCCCGGGAAAAGGTGACGTGTTCCAGTTGGACGATGTCTGCCATGTCTTGTTGGTCGCGCCGGTCCACGTCCCGCTGGCGGCAAATGTTGATTGGAATGGGCTGATTCCCAGAATCGCTGTGACAATGATGCAAAGAAGTCCGCGAGGGTATTCGTGATGACGGCAATTGTTCATAAACCGCTTTTTTGGGGTTAGGGCTGTAGGCTGCCTTTGGGGTTCAGCCTTGGGGGGGTAGGGCTAGACAACTACGGCAATGCTTTTTCTAACTTTGCACGATAGCAACGATCACGGTTTCGAATCGTTCGATTCCGTTCATCACTTTGCCCTTCCCAGAGAGATCAGACGGCGCGGACAACGCATTTCACGCCGACGGAAACAATTCATCTTTGGCCCACCAGGAATTTGTCACAGAGCATCACATGCATACGAGGAACCATGTCTCCAAGATCCCGTTCGATCGCAGACAAAACACTTCCTTGGATATACTAGTATGCCGTATCACGTTTTATTTCGGATCGTCGGTAGGGCGGGACCGCTGGGCCCGCCGCGAAGTCATCCGGCTTACATGAGCTGAAGCGGACGGCCCAGCGGTCCGTCCCCACCTAAAATCCCGGCGAAAGATACGAATCTTTTGATGTTACATCATACTAGAGCGGTTCAACTAAAACTGTAGCTTGAAAGGAGGACGGACCTCCCGGTCCGATCCGATTGGACGTCCTCTCAAAATATCAAGACGGACCTGGTCCGTCCTCCGTGAGGCCAATTACGGCTACGGTTTTATTTTAAATGCTCTAACTAAAAACCTGTGAAATAATCAGGACACGCTGTGTTGCTGACAAATCCTCACGGTTACCACATGCGAACAGCGGCGGCCTGGCGGCACCCAGTGAAGTCCGACTTGATGCTCGGTGGAGTTGGACGGTCCCATAGCATGGTTCGACGCAGTATATACGGCCCCTCAAGAGAGGGACCGCCTATTCTCCGACCGCCTTGGCGACGGGCTCGCGTTCATCGGAAAAGTTGACGGGGATTATTTTACCGGCCCGGCCCTGCTGGATCGGTGTCGCGTGGGCCACCTCACGCAGGCGCTGCGCGACCTCGGGGGTCACGCCGCTCGGCACAAACGGATTGTTCAGGACGCTGTCGTTGAATACCGCCTCATAGAACATGGCCGCGCCCAGGAATTGGCCGTTGAAATTGGCATGGATATCCCCCGTCCCATCTTTTTTGATGCCATGAAGGCGGATCGGGTCGGGGCTGGTTATCACCGAATGGAAAGCGTCGCCCACGCGGATCATCCCCAGACCGCTTTCCGCGGAAAGTTTTCCGTAGGCGGCCTTCAAATTTTGATACATGGTCTCCGGATCTTTCAGATGGGGGGTCTTGGGGTCCTGGTAGCGGGAGCAGTCGGACGAATACGCCCAGGTTTCATGAATCAGGATGCGGGCCTGGGGCGCATATTTTTCGATGTAAGCGATCAACTTTCGTGCATGCGGCTGGAAGGTTTCGTATTGGGGGCTTCGTTGGCTCACCTGCTGAATGGTCACCACATCCCAGACATCGCGCTGCAACGCCTCGCGCAGGCTGATCTTCTTTTTAATCCCGTCCGCCTTCATGGGAACAGTGTAGGGACTGCCTATGGGATTGAGCGGATCGGCTTCAAAGGTCTTTATATAACCAGCGTGATGCTCCAGCGAGTGCCCTGCCAAGTTGGCACGGAAGAGTATCAATTGTTTGCCTCCCGCCTTGGCCAGGGCCGGAAGACAGCGGGTGGAATCATCGGCAAAACTGTTGCCTATGGTCAAAACCTTGGCGGTGCTTTTTGGTCCCGATTCATCCGCGTGGCAGAATGAACTGAAGACAAGGAGGAACACGAGCAGGGCTTGGAGGGGGAGGGATTTCATAAAGCTATACCCCTGAAACGGGGCAAATGATGATGGCCCTGGCGAAGAGAATATTGTCGAATCGTTCGATAGCTCTGATCTGGTTCTTCGCTGTTTTCAGTGGATAAGAACGAGTGGAACGTGGCGGGGAGCGTGAGCGACCCGTTTCGACCCCGGGTCGCTCACGCTCCCCGCTACGGGAAGATACCCTTGTCAACCAGTCGCCCACTGAAAACAGCGAGGAACCTCTGATCTTCATGTAATGTCACGAAACCCTCACGGTTACCACATGCGAACTGCGGCGCCCTGGTGGCACCCAGTGAAGTCCGACTTGATGCTCGGTGGAGTTGGATGGTCCCATCCACGGTTCGAGGCAGTAGAACGGTCCTTCAAGAGAGGGGCTCCATGTTACAAAAGCGAACTCGGAAGGAGGCGGGCACTTCTCTCCATGACACACCGTGATCTCCCTGCAGGCCTCCTCGGTATCCGCATACAAACGGGCTTCATTGGAAGTCAGCCCGTAGTGAATCACCGCATCTGCCAGTTGCGGAGCATCCAATCCCTCATCGGGCTTGAATGGTGGCAACGGAACCAGGTTTCCTTTTGTGGCGAGGTTTACGAAACAGGCCTTTGTCGCGGGGATTTGCACTCGGTGAGCGGCGTTCGCCAGACCGTCAACGAGTGCCATCTTGAAGTAGAAGTGATGCCCGGCGCTCCACGGAATGGGTTGACGGTCGTGGTTTTCCAAGATCAGTTCACACGAAATGGTGTTGGGCGTAAATCGATAAGCCACAGTGAATAGATAATCGAACGGATACGCTTCACGCGCCTTGTCGTCGGGACAAAAAACGGCCTTGAAGCCCAGCTCATCCACTTTGGACAAAGCGAACTTTCCCTGTCGGGCCAAACCATGCATGGGCATGAAACGGTCCCTTCCGTCGGGCGAGATCCAATGCAAGGCTTCCCCTTTGGCGAAGCAGCGGGCAGGGAACGGAAAGAGGATGGGATTACCCCCATAGACAAAAGGGATCTCAGACGCGGCGGCGACTGTGTCCGGCCAATGAAGGATATCTCGCCCGGCAATCCTCCAACGCATCAACCGCGCCCCGATTTCAGGCACGACCTCGAAGACGGACTCTCCCACCGTCCAGCGGAAGGCCTCGGCACCTAAATAGTCGAATGTCATAGGTGACAAGAGACGCGGGTCTTTCCCTCCAGTGTTCATATTTCCTCCGCCTTTAAAGACAGATCATCGATGTCGAAAACGTTCCGCGTGCCGCAATTTCCAACAACAATGACTTGAATGGCAGGGAAAGGGCCTTTCTCCACCACGAGCAACGCGCTTTGTGCCCGAGCCGGCTTCCGATCCCCCTCGCTCACGGTCGCCCGCAGGCTCCGGTATCCGAGCGACTTCGTGGGCAAGGCCAGGGGGCGGGTTGTGTTCATGCAGTGGCCGAGGGATCGAAGACCAACGTTTTCACTTCGTAGGCACGGCATGTTGTGGGTCGATTGCGGGATTCTTCCAGGATGTCGGTTTCCGAGGCTTTGAAGCCCTTGATTTCGGGAACAGGCAACCGTGCAATCTGAGGATACGGCGGTGTATAACCCGGCAAGTCCGCGAAATGAGCTGTTTCCGGGTCATTGGGAAAATGCCGCCGCACATAGGCGACCCTTGGTGTGCAGCGCCTAACCCGCCAAAAAATGCGGAAGCCGTGGTGGCTTCCGCATTGGTAGCGCGGTGAGGGAGATACCGGTTATTTGAATCTCGAAGACGCACCTGCTTAACAGTGGCGGTCGTTTTGATTATCCGGGGAATGTTTCAATTGTCACAGGGGACGTTTGTATTTTCCCCAGTGACGTTTTGAATTATCCAGAACCACTACGTTCGTAGGCTCAGGCTTCCAATTGCGGGCGGGTGGCCTCGGGCCAGTCGATGTGGAAGAACTTGCCGCGGGGTTTGTCGGTGCGCTCGTAGGTGTGGGCGCCGAAGTAGTCGCGCTGGGCCTGGAGCAGGTTGGCCGGCAGGCGGGCCGAGCGGTAGCCGTCGTAGTAGCTCAGCGCCGACGAGAAGGTCGGGATGCTGATGCCGCTCTCGACCGCGAGACTGATCACTTTGCGCCAGTTGGTCTGGGCCTTCTGGATCGTCTGGTTGAAGTATTGGTCGAGGAGGAGGTTCGCGAGCTTGGGGTTGCGGGCGTAGGCCTCGGTGATCTTCTGGAGGAAGGCGGCGCGGATGATGCAACCACCGCGGAAGATCTGGGCGATCTGGCCGAAGTTGAGTTTCCAGCCGTATTCGCCCTGCGCGGTGCGCATGAGCTGGAAGCCTTGCGCGTAGGAGCAGATCTTCGAGCAATAGAGGGCGTCGTGGATGGCCTTGATGAGCTCCTTTTTCTTGGCGGGGGAGACCTTCTTGATCTTCGGGCCTTTGAGGACTTTCGAGGCGGCGACGCGCTCTTCCTTGATGGCGGAGAGGCAGCGGGCGAAGACGGACTCGGCGACGGTCGGGGCGGGCACGCCCATGTCGAGGGCGTTGACGGAGGTCCATTTACCGGTGCCTTTTTGGCCGGCGGTGTCGAGGACGACGTCAACGAAGGGCTTCTTGGTGACGGGGTCCTTCTGCTTGAGGATGTCGGCGGTGATTTCGATCAGGAAGCTGTCGAGGGCGCCCTTGTTCCAGGCGGTGAAAATCTCGCCCATTTCGGCGGGTTTGAGGCCGAGGAGGCCCTGCATGAGGGAGTAGGCCTCACAGATCATCTGCATGTCGCCATACTCGATGCCGTTGTGGACCATCTTGACGTAGTGGCCCGCGCCGTTTTCGCCGATGTAGGTGGTGCAGGGGACGCCGCCCTTGACGGGCTTGCCGGGCTTGGCGCCGTCGATGGGCTTGCCGGTCTTCTTATCAACTTTCGCGGCGATGGCCTTCCAGATGGGTTCGATTTCCTTGAAGGCTGCCTTGTCGCCGCCGGGCATGAGGGAGGGGCCGAAACGGGCGCCTTCTTCGCCGCCGGACACGCCGGAACCGATGAAGCGGAGCCCCTTTTCCTTGAGAGCTTTTTCGCGGCGGATGGTGTCGGTCCAGAGGGCGTTGCCGCCGTCGATGATGATGTCGCCCTGCTCGAAGAGAGCGACGAGGCCGTCGATCACGGCGTCGGTGGCCTTGCCGGCCTGGACGAGGATGATCGCCTTGCGGGGCTTGGCTAGGGACTGGACGAATTCCTCGAGGGTTTTGCTGCCAACGACACCGCCGGGGGTGTTCGGGTTTTCGGCGACGAACTTGTCGGTTTTTTCGACCGTGCGGTTGTAGACCGAGATCTGGAAGCCGTGGTCGGCGATGTTGAGGGCGAGATTCTGACCCATCACGGCGAGACCGATGAGTCCGATATCAGAGTGCGTTTTAGCCATAAATAATAAGGACGGAAGTGGTAGGGGGGCATCCGCACAAAACCAATCCCAATTTCCACGAGTTCTCTTCATGTGAACCGCCAGCCGGTTTCATGGCGTGCGACGGGTGGGCGGCGGCGGAATTACTTGGGAGGCTGCTGCTGCTTGGCTGCGTAGTCGGAGGCGCTGGGCAGGAACGGGGCGATCTTGTCCACGAGCGGGGTGAGGAACTTGGGCTCGTTGCGGTTGTAGATCCAATTCACGCCGACGAGGGCGCATACCACGAAGACGATGATCGCCAGCCAGATTTTGTTCACCTGCGCGGCCTGCTTGATGATGTAGACTGCGGCGAAAAAAATCAGGAGGCCCATGCCGATGTTGAGCCAGACCTTGGCGGGCACCTGGGAGGCTTTTTCGAGGGCGCTGACCGCGAAGAGCAACATGGCCTCAGGTTGCTTCCGGCGGCGCGACGTTACGAGACGAAATCGGCTGGCGAGGGCATTTGACGTTTTTTTGCGGTTGGTCTTTCGCGGTCACGGCATCCGCCGTTGCCACGCCGCGGGTTGCGGGCCACGGTCGCACCACCATGGACGCCAAGCCGACCTTTCCCCGGCAGCAGAAAAAACCCAGCTACCCGATCAGCGAGGGGCTGCGCGCCTACCTGCGCCGCTACCGCCGCGAACGCGCGCTGCCGGCGACCTACGAGCGGCTGCGCAGCTTCGCCGAGTCCGTGCCGCTGAGCGACGCCGCCGGCAAGGCGACCCTCTGGGAAAGCGTTTTCTACAACCGTCTCGACATGGAGGCGCTGCACGAGGACCTGAAGCACGTCTACGCCCTCATCCGCGTGGACGGCGACCTGTCGGTGATGAAGCACCTCTACATCGACCGCATCGACTACTGCGCCTTCGGCAATTCCGCGCCGTTCCGTATCCGGATCGTCAATGCCTACAACGAGAACCCCGACCACTTCTACATCAAGAAAGGCGACGCCTCGCGCGTCTACGGGCTCGAGCTGGAACATCTCCTCTCGCCGAACCGCCTCAACTACCTCACCTGCGGCAACACGCTCGTCGAGGAGCACATCGCGGGCATCCCGGGCAACGTCTTCATCGACCGCTGGCTCGACAATCCCGAACTCCGCCCCATTCGCGTGGCGAAGGAGCTGGTGAAATTCAACGAGCGCTGCTTCGTGCGCTTGCTCGGCGACATGCGCAGCTACAACTTCGTGGTGGTGGTGACGCCCGACTTCGAGGGCGCGCAGATCCGGCTTCGCTCGATGGACTTCGACCAGCAGTCCTACGAGGGGCGCATGAACCTCTACCGGCCGCAGTTCTTCAAGGACAACCAGAAGCTCGCGCTCTTCTGCACGCAGCACCTGCGGATCGAGACGGCGCACCAATACCAGCGCGAGGAGCAGGTGCTCATCCTCCAGCGCGCGGCGATCATCGAGGACCGCCTCGACATGCTGCTCGACGCGATGTCGGTGGACGAACTTGCGCCGATGGAGCACGTGCACGAGCTGCGCGCCTCGCTCGCCGAGTATTACCAGCGTGACGACTACCTGCTCTGCGAATCCATGGGCGGGCTCGTGCGCGAGAACCTCCGCTCCATCCGGCTCAACGTGGACGCGCTGCTCCCGGGCCGCCCGCAGCAGCTCGACCAGGAGTCGGAGAAGTAGGGCGGCGGTGGCGAAGTCGGAGGTTGTTTCCGCAGATCATGCGGATTGGCGCAGATGACGGACTGACGACCACCTGGTCGAACCGAACGGGGATTCAGTTCTTTTTTTCGTCGTGGAGCACCTGGTCGATGACGATGGCGGCGCACAGGATCGAGACGTTGTTTTCGCCGTCCTCGATCTCCACGCCGTAGCAATCGGTCCATGACCACGTCGCGCGGGACACCTGTGCGACCGCGCGGTCCTCGCGGATAAACTCGTATTGGTAGTCCCAGAAGCTGCCTTTGATGAAATAGTCGTTGGGGCCCGGCACATCCATCGTGAATTCTTTCCCGAACCACGAAAACTCCTTCACGATCTCCGCGAAGAGATCTCCGTTCCGGTAGATTTCATATTTCGGTTTAAACGTGAGGAGTTTTTGGCTGATGAACGCCAATTCCTTTCCCTGCATGTCTTGGAACGAGAGCTTGCTGCCCCATGAAAAAGCCTGTCCGTCCACGAAGAACACGGGACGGCCTTCGTCGTCGAGGATGTGAAAGTTGTCACCCCAGCCCCAGAACTTCTCCTTGATGTTGTAGCGCATGGCGGGTGGGGAATAGCCATCTGGCCGCCGTTCGTCACTTGCAATGTGCGATCAGATGGGCGGGACGGGAGCTTCAGACGGATGATGGTGGGGAGCCTTCGCCGGCGGGCTTTGCAGTTGCCCTCGCTGTGGAGGGTGCGCAGCTTTTTTCAGATTCAATTTTGGGCCTATAGCTCAATGGTTAGAGCAGGGGACTCATAATTGCTTGGTCAAGTGTTTCATCCTTTTCAAAAGTCAGAATCAAAGTTAGATTTGGAATCTTCTGTAAGGGGCGATAGCTTAATGGTTAAAGCAGAGGACTCATAATCCTTTGACTCAGGGTTCAAGTCCCTGTCGCCCCACCATTTTTAAACCACTGTCCCTTTACTGTCCCCCTCTGGCGGTCGCTCATCCCGTTTATCACGCTGCGGTTTTTCGGGGTAAAGGTTCAGTTTTTACGAATGGAACCACCTGAGCAGTCTCGACGAAAGGAGTAACCCCGCCAGCCCCTTTGCGCGTTAGCTTCTTTCCGAATGCGCCCCGCCATCTGCTTCCCAATCCATCCTTAAGGTCAGGCGCAAAAGGTTCTGAACGCATTCCTTCTCCTCCTCATTTTTCTGAACGTAGTCGGTTAGCTACAGGCGGCAGCCGCTCAGCGAGCGTCTTGGGTTTGCAGCGCGAAGTCGTCGGTGCGGAAGGGCGCGGCGGGCAGTTGCTCGGTGTTGAACAGGCCGGCGGTGAAGGTGTTGCCCCAGGCATAACGCGCCGAGACGGGCTCGGGCACGGTTTGGGAACTCAGACGAAGCCGTCCGTCCGAGCCGATCTCCGCACGGGCGGGGTGGAAGACACGGTCTTCGCCGCAAACTTCGAAGGCGGGTGCGGCGCCGGGGGCGGCCGGGCGCAGCTCCAGTCCGGCGGCGGTGTGGTCGAACTCGATCACGAGAGCATCGTTCTCAAGGTGGGCGGAGCGGTAGAGCGGACCGCAGGGCGTGAGGTCGCGTTCGCCGTAGACCAGTCCGCGGGCCCAGCGCGCGAGGCGTTCGGCGGCCGGCCGTTTGTCCGGGGGATGCAGGCGGTTGCTGGTGTCGTCGGCGATGACGGCCATGCCGGCATTGGGAATGCGGCGCAGGGCCGCGAGCTGGGAATCGCGCAGGTCGCACCAGCTTTCCCTCGTGGCGAGGGGCGGAAGCTGGACGTAGAGGAAGGGGAGCGGGCCTTGCCGGAAATCGGCGCGCCAGGCGGCGACGAGTTTTTCAAGCAGGAAACGGTATTGCCAGCCGCGACCGTCGGAGGCGTTGGCCTCTCCCTGATAGAAGATGAAGCCGGCGAGGCCGAAGGGGGCGAGGGGGGACAGCATGCTTTCGTAAAGTCCGCACGGCCGGCGATAGTAGCGGTTGCCGACGGGCTCTTCGGGCGAGAGGCCGGGCCGGGCGGCCCCGGGGGTGCGCCGTCTCCAAGCCTCAAGGTCGCGGTGCCAGGCTGCGTAGCGGGTTCGGTAGTCGCGGACCGCCTCATCGTAAGCACCGGGGACGGACCATTGAGCGACGGCGCTGGCGTAGCGTTGGAGGATCGGCGCGAGCAAAGGATCGTCGAGCAGCGGTCCGGGCGGCATCCAGGATTCGGCGTAGGTGCCGCCCCAGGAGCAGGAGAGGATGCCGACCGGCACGCCGAGGCGGCGATGAAGGTCGCGGGCAAAGTAGAAGGCGACCGCAGAGAAGTGCAGGACCGTCGCCGACGTGGCCGGTTTCCATGCGAGGGTGGGGTCGGCGGGCACGGGATTGGTGCGGGTGGGGACGGTGAAAAAGCGGATGCCGGGATAGTCGCAGGATTCCGGGAGCGGGGAGGCCTCGGGCGAATTGTCGTGCTGCAGGTTGAAGAAAGATGCCTGCATGTTGGACTGGCCTCCCGCCAGCCAGACTTCGCCGACGACCACGTCGCGCAGGACGCGCCGGGCGCCGGAAGACCCTGAGACGGTGAGGTCTGCGCCGGAGGCGTTCGCCGCGAGCGGATCGAGCCAGACGAGCCAGCGGCCGTCCGGCTCCGTGCGACCGACGGTCTCGCGGCCGGCGAAGGCCACGGAGACCTTTTCGCCGGGTTTGGCCGTGCCCCAGACGGCGACGCTTTTGCCGCGCTGGAGCACGAGGTGATCCGAGAAGACCTCGGGGAGCTCCAGGGCGGACAGGGGCGTGGCGATGGAGCCGACGAGCCAAACCGCGATGATCCAGGCGGAGAATGTGCGGGCGGCCGGAGATCTCATCGGGAGGCGGTCAAGGCTTCGTCGGTTTGGGCAGCTGGGCCCTGATGCTGTCGGCCACGGCCTTGGAGAGCGCGACGTAGCCCTCGGGGTTGTAGTGGACGTCGTGGTTTCGGGCGAGACCGGGAGGGCCGTTGGCGATCAGGGTGTAGAGGTCATCGACGGCGACGCCGTTTTTCTTCATGAGCTCGACGGCGAGGGCGTTGCGCTCGGGGATGCTGTCGAACACGCGGTTGCCGGTGGCCTTGCCATGCTGGAGCATCTCGGGCACGGGAGTGGTGGTGGCGAAGACGAGCTTGGCGCCGGTGGCCTTCATGCGGTCGATCAAGGCCTGGAGGTGCCGGATGTAGACCTCGCGGGTGGAGCGCAGTTCGGTGGGCGCAAGGTATTTGGCGTCGTGCAGGCCGAAGTTGAAGTGGATGACGTCCCATTTGCCGGTGCCGAGCCAGTCGTCGATCTTGGCGAGGCCGACGTCGGTGGCGCCGCCGTTGACGGGAATGCGGTGGACGTTGGCCACGCCGTCCAGCAGCGCGCGGACTTGCAGGGTGTAGCCGATGGAAACGGAATCGCCGATGAGAAGGACGCGGGGGAGTCCGGGGACGTCCTTGACGGGGGCGACGGCGGTTTTGTTGCCGGTGTCGGAATCGGTGTCGTTTTCACCCTCGTTTTTGCGTCGTTCGGAGCGGTGGTCGATCAGGGCGAAGAGGGCCGCGCCCGCCTCGGGGTCCGCCGCGATCATCGCCTTGCGCAGGGCGGCGGTGGCGGCGAGGGTGGCCTTGCGAAAGGCGGCGGCCACCGCCGGGTCGCGTTCGGCGGGGAATTTGCGCTGGTTGGCCTGGTAGTCTTTGTGGGCGGATTCATAGTCGATGAGAACCTGGTTCACGGCAGGGTCTTTCAGCGCTTCGGCCTGCAACCGGTCGAACGTGCGCTGATCCTGTTCGGAAAGCGGCTGCCGTCCGATCAACGCCTTCGACGTGGCGCGAATGGTGGAGGCGTTTTGGGCGTGAAGGTGCGGGATGGATGCGGCGAACAGGGCGGCGAGGAGAACGCGCGCGATGCGGTGGCGGATGGTTGTCATGGGTGGAAAGGTTTCAGGGGGTGAAATCGGAAGAGTCGTGGTGGTCGATCACCGTGCCGTTGCAGAGCAGGCGGGCCCCGTCGCGCCGGTAGGTGGCGTTCGGGGGGCAGACGACCAGAAGAACGGAGTCATCGGGCGGGATGGTGACACGGATCTCGCCGGAGACATCGCGGGCGAGCAGTTTGCCCGACACGGTCTCGTAAAGGCCGTGGCGTTCGAATCCCGGCGGAGGAGCGAGGGTGACCGTCTTGGCAGTGGAATGCGGGTTGTAGAGCAGCCAAGTGGGGAAGGCGGGCGACGCGAACGCTTCGGTGGCGAGGCAGTCGATGAGCAGGATGCCCTCGACATCGGTGGGTTCGACGAGTGCGCCAAGGAGACCGGCGAAGACGGAGCCGTAGAGGCCGAGGTCGGTGGCGCCCCAGCCGAGGTAGGTGGGATCTCCGCCGGCCTCGGGCCGTGTGGAGACGAGGGTGTTGACGTAGAGTTCGTCGATGACGACGGCAGGAGCGCCGGGCGTCGGAGCGGCCTCCAGCCGGACATGCAGGGGGCCGCCGTTGGCGTGGTGAGGGAGGTTGGCCCAGGCGTTGCCCTTGGCGCCGGCGGCGACGGCGAGAAGTTTGGTCCACGGACCGTCGGGCGAAGCGGCGGTCAGGACGCGCAGGGCCCGGGGGGCGACGTCGTCGTGGAAGCGCAGGGCGAGGGTGTGCCGACGCGCGGGCGGGAGGTCGAGGCGCCAGGTCGCGGAGAGGGCGCCGTTGCCGGCCGGGCGAAGGGTGGCCCCGCGCGGCGGGCGTTGTCCGGGAAGGGCGACGAGCGTGCCGGACCGGGAACCGGTGGCGACGGCTTCCTCGGCGGGGCGCTCGCGGCGAAGGGTGCGGGCGCGGATGCCTTCGTAGGCGAGGGAGAAGCGCGGATCCTGGGCGCGGGCCCAGTCCCAGGATGTCTGGCGGTCGGGCGGCCAGGCGTCCGGATAGAAGCGGCGGGCGTTGGCGGAGACGTTGAGAATCCACCGGCCGAGCGCGCGGGCGAAACGCTGGTCGTAGCGGACCAGCGGCGCGAGAACGGCGGGGGTCACGAAGCTGTTCATGGCGAACGCATATTTATGTTCCGGATACACGCTGCCGGAGAGGCCGTCGACGGGAACGCCGTCCCAGTCGCCGGTCAGCACGCCCCAGCGGCGCGGGTTGGAGCCGTCGAAGACCCAGTTGACGAGCCTGGCGACGTCGTGCGTGTCTCCTTGTTCGGCGTTGAGCCGGGCGGCGGCGACGGCACCGTAGGGGAGCAGGATTTCGTAGAAGGGGTTCTGCGCGCGCTCGTCGAGAAAACGCAGCGCGGAGCGCGCCGCCGCAAGGTGGCGGGGATCGAGGGAGACGGCGTGGGCGGTGGTCTCGATCCAGGCGACGGCCGCGGCCGCGTCGGGTTCGCGCCAGCGGGGATCGTCGAACGGGCGGCCGGCGGCGAAGTCGTAGGCGGTGTGGTCGAAGTCGGGGGGCCGGTCGTCGGAGGCGCCGAGCGCGCGGCAACCCTCGCGCCAGCGGTCGGCGATGGCGAGGAACTGGGCGCGCATGGCCGGGTGGTCCGGGTAGCGGCTGTGTATCTGATAGAAGAGGAGGCTGGGGAAGAGCTCATACCAGAAGCTTTTGCCGGTGCCGGAGCCGGGGTTGTTGAGGTAGAGGTTGGAACCGTTTTTCCAGGAGTAGTAGATCTGGACCATCGACGCCCAGTCGCGGTCGTTTTGGCGCCGCTTATCAATGCCGACGGAGGCCGCGCCGAGGATGGCCCCGAGGCAGGTGATGGCGTCGTAGTTGTTGCTGCGGGGCGTCTGGCGGAAGTCGCCGACGTAGGCGGGCAGTCCGAATCCGGTGATGTCGTGGTCGACGCGACCGTCGTCCCACCACGGCAGCGGCAGCCAGGGTCCGCGGCGCTCGAAGTCAAAGATCAGCGAGTCGGCGTCGCGGGCGGTCTTTTTCCAGTCGCGCAGCCGGTAGTCGGACGGCATCGCCGGCATGCGCTCGATCACGGGGATGTCGATTTGCGGGAGGGCGGCCGGGGCGGGCTGAACGGCGGTTCCCAGGATCAGTGCGAGGACGATGGGGGGAGGCCAGCGCATGGTCATTCCTTGCGTTGCTCGATCTTGGCCTTTTTAGCGCGGGCCTTGGCGAGGGCCGCGGGATAGCCGGGGTCTTCGTAGGGCGCGGGATCGGCGGCGAGGTAGCGGCCATGGCGGACGAGCAGGTCGGTGGCGAGCAGGGCGAAGTCGGCGCGGGTGAGCGCGGCGGGCGCGGCGGGCAGCAGGCGCTCCGCGGCGGGGGCGATCTTGGCGAAGAGCCGGCGGGTGGCGGCGAGGTCGGCGGCGGCAAGAGGCTCGCCGGCGCCCCAGGCGGTTTGTTCGCCGAGCGGGCCGAGACGGGGCATGGCACCGGGGCGGTCGAGCAGGCCGTAGAGGGCGAGGAGCTGGCCGGCCCGCCACAGCGGGGAGGCGTAAGGGACATCCTGATACCAGCGGGAGAGCAGCGGATCGCCGGCGGCGAGCAGGGCGGCCTGGGTCTCGATGATGTTGATCGCGCGGGGCTGGACGCCCCGGAGGGCGGCGATGGCGGCGATGGCGCCGACGGCCTGGCCGTTGAGCATGGTCGAGGGCTGCAGGCGGGTGGCGCCGTTGGCCAGGCGCGACTGGGAGAAGTTTTTCTCGGCGGGGAGAAATCCGTCGATCTTCTCCGGGATGAAGGCGGCGAAGGGCACGCCGAACGGGCCGGTGGCGTTGATGTAGCCGGCTTCGTCGAGGTCCGGTTCGAGGGAGTCGCGGCTGCCGTGGAGGTCGAAGGAGTAGTCGTTGATGGAGACGGCCGAGGCCCAGTGGCGGGCGGACTCGTCGCCGCGGTCGCGCAGATAGAGGTCCACGCCACGGAGGGTCCGCACGCCGACGATCCGCCGGGCTTCGCGGACGTAGGGCCACTGGGGCAGGCTGGCGGCGATCGGCAGCAGGTCGGGACGCACGCCACGCGCCTTCATCCGGGCAAGATTGCAGGGGGTGGAATAGCCTTCGTCCTCGGCGACGGACCAAGGCAGGCCGAGTTCATGCTGGAACCAATAGATGATCGAGAGGGTGCGGTTGATGCCCTGCAGCTCGTCCTTGAGGCGTTGGCGGGAATCCTCGACGGTGGCGGCGGTCACCGGGTAGTCGTTGCCCCCGTTGAGGCCGGTGCGGGTGTGGCGGATTTCGGTGATGGCGCCGGTGGCTGGCGAGGAAGAATCGGGCATGCCGCGCCACGCGACATAGACCCACCAGGCGCGGGGGCCTTTGTAGCCGCGGTGTTCGCCGCCCCAGACGGGCTCGCCGGCGAGCTGGTA
Organism: Opitutaceae bacterium; assembly: GCA_041662485.1. Taxonomy (GTDB): domain Bacteria; phylum Verrucomicrobiota; class Verrucomicrobiia; order Opitutales; family Opitutaceae; genus Rariglobus. Next base: position 47,556 of record JBAZSJ010000017.1, read on the forward strand.
GGACCGGAATTGACGGGCGACCTGTTCGTAGCCGTCGGGCGGCGTGGCGATTTTGAGGCGGTCGGGGAGTCCTTCGGGATATTCCCGGATGACGCCGGTCCAGGTGTGGGCCTGCAGGGGGGAATCGGGGGCGATATGGTTGTTGAGCGAGGTGCCGACGCGATAGCGGGCGCCGGTGAGCGGGATGACGTCGCCGTATTCGGTGGCGTCGACGAGGACGCGGCAACGGACGTCGCGGCGGCGCGGGCCGGACTCGGTCGATTCTTCCAAAGTGGCACCCGTCACGGTGTCGCCGGTTTTGTCGACGGCGATCACGCGGGCGCGCACGGCGAGGTCGAGCACGGGAGCGCGGCCGTTGATCGGAGCGCGTCGGCGGGTTTCGTCTACGAGGCCGCAGAGGATGGCGCGGGCGACATGGGGTTCGTAGCCGCCTTCCGACTGGAGGTTGAAACGGTAGGCGGTGAAGGGGTCGCGGTCGCGGGCGTAATAGTGGAGCGCGGCGCTTTCGTGAAACTCGCGGTAGACGCCGCGGCCGCGCACGGGATTTTTGCCCCAGATGCCGCCGTCGTCCATGGAGGTGACTCCTGCGTTGGCCATCTGGCCGCCGATGAGGTCGGTCTCCTCGAGCAGCAAGACGCGGGCGCCCATGCGGGCGGCCTGAAGCGCCGCGCCGACGCCGCCGGTGCCGGCCCCGGACACGACGACATCGTAGTCGGTCGCGATGCGGTCGAAGGGCGTCCGGAGCGCGTCGGGATTTTCGGCGGCTCGGACCACGGGATATTTGCCGGGCTGCAGGGAGGCGGATACGGCGCGCGGAGGAGCCTTGCGCGCGGAGGCGGCGAAACGGATTTCAAGGCGGTTAATTCCCGCGAAGGTGGTGGCGGAGATGCCGGCGGCACCGGTGGCAAAGGCGTTGTCGTCGGCCCAGGCGGAGGACACGAGGGATCCTTTTTCGTCGAGCAGGCGGGCCGCAAGCAGGGTGCCCCGGGCGGAAAACTCCAGCGTCCAGACGGAGTCGGCGGCGAGGTGTCTGACGGGGGAAACTGAACTCAGAGACGCAGGATGGTTTTGCGAGGTGCGGATGATTTCGAGCCGGCCGTCGGCGCTTACACGGGCGGAGTAGTAGTTGTCGCGATCTTGAAAGCGCAGGATCGCGGCGGCGAACACGTCCCTGTCCGGGGTCTTGCGAAACCGCATGGCGACGCCGGTGTCGCCGAGCGCGGCGGGGTCGAGGTCGCCGGGCAGCGGGCCGTCGTAGGTGAGCAGGCCCGCGAAATAGGCCATGCCGTTTTTTTCGAGGTATTGGCGGCGGCGAAGGCGGTCGCCATCGATCGGGTCGCCGACGTAGTCCTTGAGCAGGACGCGCAGGAAGCCGCGTTCGTCGACGGCCCAGTTCCGGGTGGGCCGATAGTCGACGTGATCGCGCCAGCCTTCGGGGAGATCGCCGAGGGGCAGGCGCGCGAAATCGCAGGTGACGAGAGGCGGCGGCGTCTCGGCCCGGACGACCGCGGTGGCGACACATCCCGTGATGACGGCGAACAAGAAAAGACCGAGGGCGCGGCGTGTCATGGGGAATGGGCGGCGCATGGATCAGCGGACGGGCTGCCAGTCGGGGCGTCCGGTTTCCACCAGCAGGGCGGCGGCGGCGAGGGCGAAGTCCTCGCGGGTAACCGTATTGTCCATTCTGGCGGCGGTGCCGCCGGCGAGACGGCGCCACCCGGGCGAGAGCGCGTTCAAGGCCGGGGCGAGCGCGGTCCAGGTGAGCGGTGCGGCGGCGGGGAGCGCGTCGGGCGCGGGACGGCCGGCCAGTTGCGCGAGGCGAGCGAGGGCCGCCTGGGCGTCGGCGCGGGCGAGCGGCTCTTGCGGATACCAGGCGGAGGCGGCGCCGATGGCCTTGCCGGCGGTCTTGTTGAACGGGCCGGGGCGATCCATGACGCCATAGAGGGAGAGCAGCTGGGTGGCGCGCCAGAGCGGCGTGCCCCAGGGAACGTCGCGATACCAGCGTTGGATGAGGTTGGCGCCGGACTTCAGTTGTTCGGCCTGCACGGCGACGGGGTTGAGGCGGCGGGGCTGGATGCCTTGATGGATGGAGAGCGCGGCGATGGTGCCGGCTGCCTGGCCGTCGAGCATGGTGACGGGTTGCAGGCGGGTGGCCCCGTTGACCAGGCGGGACTGGGATATGTTCTTTTCGGCGGCGACAAGGCCGTCGACGCGTTCGGGGATGAAGACCTCGAAGGGCACCTGGAACGGGCCGCCGCCGCGCGGCGGATTGCCGGAGTCGAGATCCGCTTCGACGGCGTGTGAAGTGGCGCCGTGATCTAGATCCATGAAGTAGTCGCCCATCGCGACAGCGGTGGGGAAGAGAGTGGCGTTTTCGAAGCGGCCGAGGTCGGAGGCCCGGAGGGTATAGACACCGATCATGCGCCGGGCTTCGCGGACGTAGGGCCATTGCGGCATGTGGACGGCGAGCGCGGCGAGGTCTGGCCGAAGATCCAGCGAGGCGATCTGGCGCCGTTGGTATTCGGTGTCGTAGCCCTCGTCCTCGGCGAGTCCCCAGGGGAGGCCGAGGTCGTGCTGGAAGTAGTAGATTTCGGAGAGCGTGCGGTAGATGCCGTCGCGCTGGCCGGCGCGGCGGACGGCGGGATCCTCGATGTCGGCGACGGTCACGGGGTAGTCCTGCCGGCCGCCGTTGAGTCCGGCGCGGGTGTGGCGTTCTTCGGAGAGGCTGCCGGTGGCGGGGCTGGCGGTGTCGGCCATGCCGCGCCACGCGATCAACACGCGCCAGGAGCGCGGACCTTTGACGTTCTTGCCGGCGGAGCCCCAGACAACGGGGCCGGCGAGTTGGGAGCCTTTGTGACGAGCCGGGTTGTAGCCGGGGGGCGGCTCCTTCATCCGCAGGTGCCCGGGCACGCCGTCGGGATATTCGCGGATGACGGCCGTCCAGGTGTGGGATTGCACGAGCGCATTGAGGTCAAGGTGGTCGCTGGTGACGGTGCCGACGCGGTAGCGTGCGCCGGCGAGGGGAAGGACGTCTCCATACTCGGTGGCCTCGACGAGGATTTTGCAGGCGATGGTTTTGCGGGAGCCTTCATGCTCGATCACGACGCCGGTGACGGTGTCGCCGGATTTGCGAACCTCGACGACTTTGGTGCGCAGGGCGAGGTCGAGGGCGGCGCCGGGACGGCGGCGGGCGGCGCCGATGAAGGCGTTGAGGATGGCGCGGGAAACGCGCGGCTCGTAACCGCCCTCGGCCTGGCGCGGCCAGGCGTAGTAGGCGCGAAACGGGTCCTTGTTGAGGGTGTAGTAGTGGTTGACGACGCTTTCGTGAAACTCGCGGTAGATGCCGCGTTCGCGGACGGGGAATTTATCCCAGCAGCCCTCCTCGTCCATGGTGGTCACGGCGGCGGCGGACATCTGGCCGCCGATCCAGTCGCTTTCCTCAAGGAGCAAAACGCGGGTGCCGAGTCGGGCGGCCTGCACGGCGGCGGCCCAGCCGCCGGTGCCGGCCCCGGCCACGACGATGTCGTAAGCGGGGGCCAGATGATCGGGGGCGGTGGCGACGGAGGCGGTGTCAAAATCAGGGGCCAGAACCGGATAGCCGGACCAGACGGCGTGCGGGCCGAAATCGGCGGGAGGCTTGCCGGCCTCGGCGGCCCGGGCGGAGGCGATGCGGAAACCGACCATCGGCGCGAAGGTGCTCGCGGCCACGCCGAAGGAGCCGGACGCCGGAGCGGTCTTGTCGACGGCGTCGACGCGGGACTGGGGAACTCCTTTGGCGTCGTAGACGACGGCCGTGAGGGCGTTGCCCTTGAAGGCGAGCGTGAGTTTCCAAGTGTCACCCTCTTTGTAGCGGGAACGGGTCACGTAGGACGCGAGGCGGGTTGTCTGGCCGCCCGAGACTTTGAGAAGCTCCAGCAGGCTGTCGCCGGAGAAGCGGGCGGCGTAATAGTCGTCGGGCGAACCAAGGCGGCCGACGAGGCCGAAGTAGACGCCGGAATCGACGGTCTTTTGAAATGTCGCCTCGATCTCGGCGTCGGTCAGCCGGTCGGCGGAGGCGCCGTCGTCCAGGGGGCCGCGGTAGATCAGCAGGCCGTCTTCATCCTTGTTGAGCACACGCAGCCGTCCGAGGCCGTCGCGGCCCCAGTTGGGGTTGACGCGGGGCGTGCCGGCGTCGTCCCAGCCGGCGGGCAGGGACCCGAGCGGGAGGCCGGAGGGATCGAGCGCATAGGACGCGGCGAAGCCATGGGACGCGGGCAGGAGGGCAAGGAGCAATGCGGGCAGGGATAGGCGACGGAGCATGAGTCAGGGATTTATAGATACAGAGATGGCGACGACGTCTTGCATGCGGGCATGACGGAAGGGGGGGGGGGGACAGGCGGGAGAGCCGATGCGCTAGTCGGGCAGGAAGACCGCCTTGCGCAGGGCCTGAAACGAGGTGTATGCGCTCTGTTCCAAGGGGCCGGCGTGGCCATCGGCGTAGAATATCATGGCCGCGTTGTTATGGCGGTAGGCCAGGGTGGTCGTGGTGGTGCTGGCGTTGATGCCGATGCTGCCGGAGGCGTCGCCGATCATGGCCACGGGCTTGGCAATCTGGTTCACGCGCATGTTCTTCAGGTTGGTGTTGAAACCGTAACTGAGGGCGTCGTTGCCATCGTCGCCTCCTTCCTGGGCTTCGTCGTCGGGGCAGACGTAGACTTTCTTCAGGTTGTAACCGCTGAAGCCGGTATCGTTGGAGAATAGATAGGGGTGGATTTTATGATGCCAGTAGTTGTCCTTCGCGGCGTTGGCGTCGCCCAAGGGCAGCACGCCTTTGTTGTCCTGGGAGTAAAGCAGGCTGGCGATGCCGAGCTGGCGGACGTTTTGCAGGCATTCCGAGCGCTTGGCCGAGGCGCGGGCACGTCCGATCACCAGCGTGAGGATGGCCGCGAGGATGCCGACGATGGTTATCACCGCCAGCAATTCGACCAAGGTGAAGGCCTTCGCACTTGAGGTGATGGGGCGTGGACAGGGCATGGTATGGAGTAGGGAGAATGCCGAGAGGGAACCACCGGATGGTTCCCGTCCGTCAAAGCACGTGTCGGAATCAGGAACGGCGAGGGCGGCGGCGCAAAGTCACCCCGAGAAAGGTGATCATGCCGAACAGCATGGCATACGTGGCGGGCTCGGGAATGCCGCTGATCGTGACGTTGTCGATGCCCATGGCGTCCAGGGAGCCGCTTTGGAGTTCCCAGCGCAGCACCAGGTATTCGCCGGCGTTCCATGCGAGCGAGGTCAGGCCGAGCGTGACCGAGGTGCGATTGGCGGCGGCGTTGCCGTCCAAGGACGAGGCGATGGTTGAGCTGACGAACGAGCTGACGTTGGCGGATGTCCCGGGGCTCAGGAACGAGATGTTGTCCACCGCTCCCGCGATCGAGGCGTAGGTGTTCGAGAGCTTGTATTCAAAGGCGAGGACATTCGCGGAGTTGGTGGTGCCCACGCGCCACTGTTCGACGTCGAAGCTGATGCTCAGGCTGTTGATTTGCGCGCCGCTGGTATTGAGGAGCGTGATGCCGAAGGCGGGTTTTGCGCTGCCCCCGTTGGACAAACCGCCCAGGGCGTAGTCGCCGGTGTTGCCAAGGCCGTAGTAGCCGCTGGCCGTGCCGGTGCCGGCGGACAGACCGCGCCACGCGATCGCGCTGGACGAGGATCCCGCGTTGGTCACCTGCCAGCCGGTGTAGCCGGTGATGTCCGTGGCGACATATTGGCCGGCTTCGGTGGTCAGGCTGGCGGGCAGGCTGTTGAAATTTTCGGAATAGGTGGTGCCGTCGAAGCTGTAAAAGCTGCTGGCGGGAGCGGCGACGAGAGGAATGCCGCCGACGACCAAGCCGATGGAGGACAATAGGGCATATTGTTTCAGGTTCATGGGTATGGGGGATAACTGGGAAATATGGATATATGGAAGCAGGGGCAAGAAACAGGATTTGATCAGACGAATGGATCGGGAAGTTCGAGCCATCCGGCCTCGCTGTCGCCGAGTCCGGCATACAGCGTGGCCATGCCGTCCGGACCTCGACTGAGGCCGCCGCTGAAAACGACTTCGGCAAGGTCCGGCCGTTTGGCCGCGCCCGGGGGGAAATCCCCGCGGCGTGCGACGATGCGAACGGGAGAGGTTTTGGCGGTCATGGGGTCGAGCCGGAAAATCATGGGAAAATAATGGCGGTGCTCGATCCGGTCAAAGCAGGCGATATGTCCGAGGACACCGACGGTGCCGTCCGGCAACGGATGGGCTTCGTTGGCGCCGACCCACTCGGACTCCGCGCATTGGGGCTCCAGAAGCGGAGCCGTGGCGATCGTCTCCGGGGTGATCGCCTCCAATTGGTCGGCCACGTAAAACCCGATCTTTCCCCGACCGCCAACCCGGCCTTGGGGGCGGGTGAAGACCCCCACGCGTCCGTCTAGCAACTCGACCAGGCGAATGTCCTTCATCTGGTCGGGACCGATCAGAAACGCGCGCAGCCGGAAAGGGGACTTTCCCCGAAAAAACTCCATTCGCCAGCCGACGGCGCCATTCTGGAGGTGTGCCGGGAAGCGAACGCCTCCCACGACCCATTCGCCTGCGATGCGCGTGATGCAGGGATCCTGCAAACCCCGCAGGATCGGAGCGTCCGGATGAGGGGCCCAGACCCCGTCCGAACCCTCGTGAAAAAACATCACGTCGGAGTGCTCGACGTCGCGAGCCTCCACGCGTCCGGCGATGATCCTCTCGGTGCCGTGAAGGAATGGCGCCGTGATGTTGTAGACATCGCGCGTCCCGACTCCTTTGAAGCGCAATTTTCCGCCCGCCCGCGCCATGCTGTCGAATTGTCCGGCAAGCGCGGCGCAGGTGGCGGGTGAAGTGGAAACGAGGACTGAGCTCATGCGAGAGGTTGTGGAATAGGAGGCGGAAACGGCGCGGCCAAGGGAGCGGCACGGGGTGCTTGCGACGACGTATCTGGAGGAAGGCGCCGATTATAGGCGCGGGAGGGACGCCGGACGTTTGATTTCGGCCAATGTGTTTTGTGAACATCGATTTCCGCCTTTGGCGTTCGAAAAACGCGGCTGACAAATTTGAAATCCCAAGGCTGACAAAACGGATAGGATTACTCATCTTGACGTCGTTTTTGGTCCGCCGGACGTCAATCCCTCGCACCCAGAATGTTAACCCAAGCAAGGCCAGATCCCGCAGATCCATGGCGCAGTTCAACCGGAGTGAACGGTTACAACCGCGAAGTGTTTGAGAACGAGACCGGCCTGCTTCCCGAACTGGAGATCTTCGGCTGGCTGCGTTTTCGCGAAACCCTGATCAATGCGCTGAAGCCGGACCGTCATGCCGACGCTTTGGAAATCCATTACATGAAGCGGGGGCATCTGCGCTGGTGGGTGGGCGACGAACAGATGGAGTTCAGCACCGGCCAGGTGTTCATCGTTCTTCCCGGAGAGCTTCATGGAGGAGACGGCGGCGCGATCCAGCCGTGCGAACATTACTGGCTGAGGTTGAGACTGCCCGCCGGGAAAGGGCTGCTCCCGTTGCTGAGCCGTCAGCAAACCCGCCAGATCGTCGATGGATATCGCACCGTCAAACGGCATTGCTTTGGCGTGTCCACGGAGGTGAGCGAGTTTTTCGAGCGCCTGCACGAGGAGCACCGTGCCCCGGAGAGGCCGCAATCCACGCTGATGGGGCGCGCGATGTTGCATGCCCTGCTGATCACCATCCTGCGCGACCACGGCATGCACAGCCTGGGCGCTTCCCGTGACACCGCGGTCACTTGGCAGGTGCGCCGGGCGCTTGCCTGGCTGGACGAAAACTACCGCGAGCCGGATCTAAAAGTGGCGCAACTCGCCGCGGAGTTTGGTCGCAGCTCCACGGCCCTGCGCGGCCGGTTTAAGATCGAGACCGGCTACACCCCGCACGAATACGTGCTGCGCCGTCGTATCGAGGACGCCCGGCGCGGACTTGAGGCGGGAGACCGTGATATCACCACGATCGCGCACGAACTCGGGTTTTCATCGAGCCAATATTTCGCCACCGTGTTTCGCCGCCACACAGGAATGTCCCCGAGCGTTTTCCGCATGGCGCGTGTCAAGTCGGCCTAGTTTGGCAGGCGGGCGAGAATCTCCCGGATGGAGAGACGGGCGGCGCAGACGACCGAGTCGGAGGCCCCGTAGTAGACGGTCAGCTCGTCCCCGTCCACGACGTGGCCGTTGGTGAAGACCACCTCGCCGAAAAAGCCGTGCCTCTCGTAGTCGCTCAGCGGCTCCATGATCGGCTCCCCGGAACGCGAGATCACGCGCGAGGGGTCGTCCAAATCCAGCAGCAGCGCGCCCAGGCAGTAGCGCTTGTTCCGGTCGGCCCCGTGGTAGACGACCAGCCAGCCCCGCTCAGTGCGCAGGGGGGCGGCGCCGGCCCCGATGCGCTGCTCGTCCCAGCGGCCCGGACGGGTGCGGGCGATGCAGACGTGCCCGCCCCAGTGAAGCAGATCGGGCGAGCGCGCGAGCCAGATGTCGTGACCTCCGACGATCACGCAGCTGGGCCGATGCAGGGCGAGGTAGTCTCCGCCCACCCGCTCGTCGAAGATGGCGCAATCCTTGTTGGCGGGCGGGAGGATCAGGCCATGGTGCTCGAAGGTGCGCCAGTCGCGCGTCACCCTCAGGCCCACGCCGTAACCGCAGGCGCCCACCGCAGTGTAGGTCAGCAGGAAGCGACCGTCGGCCAGCGACGCCACTCGACAGTCTTCGATGCCGTAGCCCTCCTGGTCGCCTTCGCCCGTCAGCCGACGGCCGGTGTCCTCGAAACGCACGCCGTCCTCGCTGCGCAGGAGCCGCAGGTGCGAAAGCGTGGAGAGGTATCCGTTGCCCTGGTATTTGAACTCGCGCGGGTCTGAGCCGTCGAAGTCGGGGTCGTCGTCGGCCACGTCGATCACGCGGACGCGCCCACCCTCCATGCAGGGGAAGCGCACGCGGCCGGGGACTTGCCCGGGCCGCTCCGCCACCCGGACGAGCAACCACACGCTTCCCTCGAAGCGAAACGCCCCCGGGTTCAGCAGGCACTCGACGCGCAGGTCGGGGGAGCTGGGCCGCAGGGCGACGGGACGCAGCAGGGGATTGTCGGGCAGACGGCGTGCGAGATCGGTGCGCATGGCGGGCGGAGTCGAGGGGGGATGTGGAAATGAAGCGGCGTCCGGTCAGGTCGTTCCCGGCATTGCGGTCGGGGCGACGCCGTCCCCGATGGGAGGGGGCGCGCACGGGGAGCGCCGGGCCTCGATGATGAGCCGCGTGCGCGCGGCTCGGGCGCGACTGATGGGATAGAGCCAGACGATGGCCAAGGCGATCACGACCACCGTCATCTGGATGGCGATCAACATGAGCCGCATGCGTTCCAGGACCGGTCCCTCCGGCGGATGAGAGGCGTCGACATAACCGGCGAGCTTGGGCAACGCCCCGGCCGCGACCAGGGTGGCCACGCCGACGATGCGGCCGAGAAAGCTGTTGACCGCGCTGTAGGCTCCCTCGCGACGCAGGCCGGTGTGGAGTTCGTCCTCGTCGCAGATGTCGGGCAGCATGGCGCCGAACATCAGCGCTGCGCAGGGCATGCCGACGGCGTCGATCGTCCAGGTGAGGATCACCAGCCAAGGATGGGCGGGCCGCAGGGTGAAGGGGAGCAGGGAAAGTCCGAGCGCGAGGATCACGAGGCCGCAGAGGGCGGCCTCGCGCTTGCCCAGATGCACGGAGAGCCAAAGGCCGAGCGGGATCGCCACCAGGTTGGAGCCCACCGTGACGCTTCCTCCCACGCCGCTGATGAGCGAGGCCAGCGCCTTGTCGCCGCCGCAGGCGTAGACGATGTGGACGTAGTTGCCCAGCAGCCCGACCACTCCGGTTCCGAAGGCCAGCAGCAGTTGCGCGCCAAGCACGATCAGGAATGGACGGTTGCGCAGGGTCGTGGCGAGCGCGCGCGCGATCGGGACCCGGGGCTGATGCACCTGGTCGCAGCGCCGTTCGCGGCAGAAAATCACCGTAAGCGCCCCGGCGCCGAGCACGACGCACGAGCCGAGCAGGCTCAGCCAGCGCACGCCGGTGATCTCGTCGCCGAAAATGTCGCGTTGGCAAAACCAGTAGAACCAGGCCGCGCAGAGCGTGCCGACGATGCCGATGTAGCCTTTCCAGGCGACGATGCGGGTGCGTTCGTCGTAGTTGGGGCTGAGCTCCATGCCGAGCGCCCCGTAGGGCACGGCGACGAGGGACTGGCAGGCGGCGATCAGGCTGGCGAAGACGGACACATAGGCGAACATTCCCCAGTCGCCGACTCGCGGGCACCACCAGACCAGGGGCATGACCAGGGCGCCGAGCACCGCGCCCGCCGCGATGAACGGCCGGCGCCGCCCCCAGCGGGAAGAGAGGTTGTCCGACATGGCCCCGATGATCGCGTCGGCCACGGCCGCCAGTACGCGTGGCAGGGCCAATGCGATCCCGAGCAGCAGAGGATCCATCCCGAAGCCCAGGGTGAAAATGGGGATGGCGAGCGCCCCCACGATGTTGGCCAGGAAAAAGTCGCACAGACCTCCGGCGCCGTAGGCGATTTTTTCAGAGAGCGGCAGTTTCTCCTGGGGCGGGGTGTCGGATGGGGGCATGGGGACGAGGGACAAGCATAGCAGCGGGGGACCGGCGGGGCGTTTCAAATACGAGGGCGTGCCAATCGAACATTTTCGGGTGGTCGCCGCGAGGTTCACTTTTCGTGCGGACGGTAAATCAAACGCCTCCGGGGCGGTTTTGGCCCACACTGCGTCCCGGTCCGGAGCGTCCGCGTGACGGGGCCGGCCTTCTTCCTTTCACCCTCCCCTAAACATGTCCGCCTCCCCCGCCTCCCCCTCTCCCTCGATCTTGCGCCGGAGCCTGCGCGCGGCCGGCTGGTCGCTGGTGGCCGCGCTTGGCGCCGGCTCGCTGGCCTTGCTGGCGTTTGCCCGCGGCGAGCCGGTCAACGCCCTTTGGCTGGTCGTCGCCTCGGTCTGTGTCTTTGCCATCGCCTACCGCTTCCACTCGGCCTGGCTCATGGCCAAGGTATTGACCCTCGACGACACCCGGCCGACGCCGGCGGAGGTATATGAGGATGGCAAGGACTATGTCCGCACCCACCGTTGGGTTGTCTTTGGACATCACTTCGCGGCGATCGCCGGGCCGGGACCCTTGGTCGGGCCGGTGTTGGCTTCACAGTTCGGTTATCTGCCGGGCACCCTCTGGATATTGGTCGGCGCCACGCTGGGCGGCGCGGTGCATGATTCCATCGTGATGTTCTGTTCGCTGCGCCGCGGAGGCCGGTCGTTGGGGAGCATGATTCGAGACGAGGTCGGTCCCTTTGCCGGGGTTTTGGCTTTGTTCGGTTCGGTCGCGATCATGATCATCATTATCGCGGTGCTCGCCCTCGTCGTGGTGCGGGCGCTGGCGGAAAGTCCCTGGGGATTGTTCACGATTCTGGCGACCATGCCTCTGGCGATGCTCATGGGGTTGGGCATGCGGCACACCAAGATCGGAGTCGTGGCCATCAGCATCTTTGGCGTGGTCGGGTTGATGTTGGCGGTTTGCGGCGGGCAATGGCTTCACGGCACCGCCCTTGAGCGATGGCTGACGCTTGATGGTCGCACGCTTGCCGTGGGCATCATGGCCTACGGGGTGATCGCCAGCGTGCTGCCGGTATGGCTGCTGCTGGCGCCCCGGGACTACCTGAGCACGTTCATGAAAATCGGCGCGGTGGCGGTTCTGGGCGTGGCCATCGTGCTGCTGGCCCCGCCGCTGCGCATGCCGGCGCTCACCCGCTTCGTGGACGGCACCGGACCGGTCTTCGCCGGCGCGGTTTTCCCGTTCTGTTTCATCACCATAGCGTGCGCGGCGATATCGGGGTTCCATGCGATCATCTCGTCGGGCACAACGCCCAAGATGCTCATGCGCGAGAGCGACATCCGGGTTGTCGGCTACGGGGCGATGGTCACGGAGATGCTGGTCGGCATCATGGCGCTGATCGCGGCGTGCGCCTTGGAGCCGGGCCAGTATTTCGCGATCAACATGCGCGGCGACGCCGAGACGGTGACCGCGGCGGTGACGCAGCTGGGCTTTCCGGTGACGGTATCCGAGATGCAGACGCTGGCGGCCGACGTGGGCGAGAAGACGATGATCGGCCGCACCGGCGGCGCGCCGACCTTCGCGGTGGGCATGGCCCACATGTTCGCCGGGGTGCTCGGCAGCAAGGCGGCCCTGGCGCTCTGGTATCACTTCGCGATCATGTTCGAGTCGTTGTTCATCCTCACCACGATCGACGCCGGCACGCGGGTGGGGCGCTTTCTCATGCAGGATTTGCTGGGGATGCTGTGGCGTCCGTTGGGGCGCACCGACTCGACGGCTGGAAATTGGGTGGCGACGCTCTTGTTCGTGTGCGCATGGGGGTGGTTTCTCTATCAAGGCGTGGTGGACCCGCTGGGGGGCATCAATTCGTTGTGGCCGATCTTCGGCGTAGCCAACCAGCTCCTCGCGGTAATGGCGCTGGCGTTGGGAGTGACCGTTTTCATCAAGATGGGGCGCAATCGTTATCTGTGGGTTCCGTTGTTGCCCTTGGTCTGGCTGTTGGCGGTGACCATGACCGCCGGCTGGCAAAAGATTTTTGCGGCGGATGCGCGTCTGGGCTTTTTGAGCGCGGCGCGGGTATTGCGCGAGAGGATCGCCGGGGGAGGCACGGTCGAGCAGTTGGCCGAGTGGCGGCATCTGGAGGTTAGCAACCTTGTGAACGCCGGGGTGACGGCGGTCTTCCTCGTCCTAGTTCTGTTGATCGTGGGCACCTGCGGACGCCTGTGGCTGCGCCTGCTTTCCGGCCGGGCGTCGTTGCGGATGCACGAAGACAACGTGCCGGTCGGCGACCGGGCCCGGGTGGCGTGATGTCATGCCGGCGCCGTTTGCGTATCGTCGGGCGGCGCTGTGTTTCTGCCGGGGCGCTTGGTCTCGGCAAGGAACCCTCAGCATACGACCTTGTGCGATTGTCCAAGGCCAAGGGGAGAGGTTGACGGAGGAACGGCACCGTGACGAAGAACAGGTCTTTTAGCAGACGTTCACGGGACTTTACCTTTACGGATGGCATCACCGGGTCCATGCCAAGGGGCCCTTGGGCAAGATCGGGTGGCTCCGATCGGTATCTCATCTTCGCCTCAGCAACCGTTAATCCAGCTAGACTATCATGACCACCACCCCATCAAACACCGGCAGTCGTCGCCGTTTACTCGCCGCATTTTTAACCGCCGGCCTGCTGCTCGCCGGACTGACCGCCTGCAACACGACCCACCAGGTTCGGGAGACCGACAAGGATTTCTCGGGGTTTCTCGGCGACTATTCGCAGCTGAAGCCGGGCGCGGAAGGCCAGGCCAACTTTCTCTACGTTGACACAGCCGCCGACTGGAAAAACTACACCAAGATTTACATCAAGCCCGTCGAGCTCTGGAAGTCCGCCGATCCGGCCTCCAACCTCGGCTCGCTGGCGCCGGAAGACCAGCAGATGCTCGTGAGCTACCTGCACACCTCGCTGGCGAATACGCTGGGCAAGGACTTCACCCTCGTTGACCGGGCCGGTCCCGGCGTGCTCGTGATCCACGGCGCGATCACGGATGCGGGCAAATCGAAGGCGGTCATGAACGTGATTTCGAGCGTCGTTCCCGTCAGCATGGTCATCAGCGCGGGCAAGACCGCGCTCACCGGCAAAGGCAGCGGCGTCGGCGCGGTGTCGATCGAGGTCGAGTTTACCGACGGACAGACGGGGCGGCGGGTTGCGGCGATCGTGGACTCGCGGGCGGGCACGAAGGCGGTGCGCACCAAGTTCGACGGCACCTGGAGCGATGTTAAGATGTCGTTCGACTGGTGGGCGACGCAGGCGAACGCACGCCTGTTGAAGCTGAAGAGCGGCGCCATTCCCGTTCAGCAGTAAGCCGGCGAAGGCGCGGTTTTGGAATGCAGGCCCGACCGCTGGTCGGGCTTTTTCGCGCCAGCACCCAAGCAACCCGACCACCGGTCGGGTCTACACGAAGGCCGCAGCCGGTCTGAACGGGGTGGAACGCGTTGTCCTCTGTTGCGGTTGCGACGAAGCAGCTCCCAAACCGGCGCGTTGGGGACAACACGCTCCACCCGCGGCGCTTTCCGGACGGTTCATTTGAAATGACCTGTTTACGGGCGCGGCGGTTCAGAAACTCAACCTGTAGCTGTAGGCGGCGCGGTCGGACGACGTCGTGAGCTCGCGCCATTTGGAGACCTGCCATGCGCTTGTGCTGAGGGTGTTGGCGAGGGACTCGTCGTAGTGGAAGTTTCCGTTGCCGACCATGTTGGCCTGGTTGCACACGATGGCGCCGTAGGTGTCGCCGTTGCCGTTGACGGTGACGTTGGCGTTGGGCGCGTAGACGACGGCGGCGAGGTAGCCGTTGCCCTTGATGGCGATATCCTGCATGCCGACGGAAGCGGCGGTGGTGGCGGAGCGGGTGCCGTAGAGCTGAAAGGCGATGGGCTGGTTCGGGACGGAGGAGGTTCCGTTGACGACGCCGTTGCCCGCGATGGCGGTGTCGCCGGCGACATACAGGGTGAGGGTCGAGGTGGAGGGGATGTTGATCTCCGCGTTGCCGGTGGTCTTGACGGTCGTGCCGGTGGTGTTGGTCACGGTGATAACCACGTTGTAGCCGGCGGAGACGGCCACCTTGTCGCCGCCGGTCAAGCTGATGCTGGGGACGGAATAGTAATAGGTGGTTTTTCCGGATACCAGATCGACGGCACGGGGGAGAGTGGTGTTGCTGTTGATGGCCGCGATGGTGGTGGGGGTGGTGGTGGGGGCCGTGACGTCGGGGAAGTTGGTGGTGAAGTCGTAGGTGACGCGGGTGGGGTCGATGACGCCGTTGGCGGTGCCGTAGGGGCCGAGACGACCGGTGGCGCCGACGTCGATGGCATCGGCACTGCTGCCGCCCACGGCGGCGTAGCCGTAGACGTCGGCGTTGCCGACGGAGATGGAGGAGACCTGCACGGAGAGGCTGGCGATTTTGCCGGCGTCTTTGTCCACGCTGGAGGAATACGCGATGGCGGCGGTGGCGGCATTGGCGTCGGGATCGGAGCTCCAGCTGTCGATGGCGACGTTGCCCGTGAAGGTGAGGGAGTTTTTGGCGACAAGGCCGTTGGTGAAATAGGAGCGTTTGCTCATATATACCTCCGCTTGTTTGATGAGGGTGGTGCCGTCTCCCAGGGTGATGATGGCCTTGGCCACGGCGTGGGGGGCGGTGGCGCTGTTGTCTACCCAGACCTTGACCTGTCCTTTCACGCCTTGGGAAAAGGAGTAATAGGTCGTGGAGGAGGGAAAGGTGCCCTGGTATTGGGTGGCGTAGCCGCTGCGGAGGGAGAAGCCGGCGGTGCCGGTGAAGGTGCTGTTGTTCAGACTCCAGAGAGCCTGCTCGAGGCCGGTGTCCACGAGGTTTTCGGCGGCGTTGCCGTAGAAGGAGCGGTTGGCCAGCCGCGCGGTCATGATGGTAAGCTTGATGTAACTCGTGAGCGAGATCGCAATGAGCCCCGCGAAGAGGAGGGCCACGATGAGAACCGAGCCGCGTTTGGAGTGAGGGAGAGTGCGCATGGGAGGGCCCGGGTTCATTTGTTGCGGAGGATGAAGCGCGCCGAGAGCACCTTGTTGGTGGCGGAGGCGACCGTGGTGCTGGTGCGTTTCAGGATGAAGTTGATCTCGATCTGCTTGATTTCGGTGACGTTGCTGGCGGTGTTGGAGGTGAAGCCGCTGGCATAGCCGGTGGTGACGTAGCGGTAGTAGTTGAAGGGATTGGATCCGGTGATCTGCTCGACGCCGGTGAGCAGGACCGTGGTGGCGCTCGTGCCGGACGGAGTGTCAATGGGCGGGCCGGTGCGGCTGAAGGTGCCCGCCGTGCCGTCGAACGTGTAGGTGACGGAATAGGCGAGGGCCGTGCGGCTGGAGGAGGTGTCGGGGATCCTGAGCGTGACGCTGCTGGCGCCGTAGCTGGACACGGCGTAGGCGAGGCGGGATTCGCGGCTGAAGTATTCGAGGGCCTTGCGCGCCTTGGCTTCGAGCTGCGTGTAGTTTTGGGCGTTGGCTCCGCTGCGTCCCATCATCAGGAAGCTGGAGAGCACCCCGAGCATGAGGAAGGAGGCCAGCGCCATGCTGACCATGAGCTCGACCAAGGTGAAGGCGCGCCGGGCCTTCTCAGTGCGAGGTGTAGAAGAAATCCGAGAGGCCGTTTTGTGCATAGCGGGTGGTGTAGGAGAGGGAGTGCGACTTGCCGTCCACGCCGGTCCAGGTTGCGGTGAGGGTGATGTCCTTCATGGTGCTGGCGAAGGGGGCGGCGGCGGAGGTGATGCTTTGCGCGCAGGTGCCCGCGCCGCCGGTGGAGGTGGTGAACCGGTTGATCTGGGCGGTTCTGGAGGAGGACACGTCGGGGACGAACGTGGTGTAGGCCACGGGGCCGCTGGTGGAGTCGGTGAGCTGGGACCACGTCAGCAGCCGGAGTTTTTCCATCTGGCTCTGGAGGATTTGCCCGGCGAGGGTGGTGTAGCGGGCGTTGTCGATGGCGCGGAAGCCGACCTGCAGGGTCGTGATCGATCCGGCGATGGCGAGCGTCAGGACAAAGCCGGCCATGGCGACTTCCAGGATCGTGAATCCGGCGTCGCGTCGCCGGTTGAAAAAGCCTCGTTTCATGCGCCCATGATAGGGCGGGAGCGGGAACCGGAGTTAGAGGCCAACAGGGGGTTTTTCGGGCCTGTCTTCCCTAAGTCCAAACGGGCGTATCCTGCCGGGGTGTCCTCAGAGGCCGGAAGTCACCCCTGTCACCAGCCCTGGAAATAGCCGAGGTAGGCGCTTTGTTCGGATGAGGTGGAAACCTCGCGCCACTTGGCGATGCCGTAGGGGGTGTCGGGGCCGTAGTTGGCGAGGGATTCGTCGTAGTGGTAGGCGGCGTTGCCGTTCAGCGTGATGTCATTGGCGACGACCGAGCCCATCATGTCGCCGTTGCCGTTGAGGGTCACGTTCGCGTTGGGTGCGTAGACGATGGCTTTCAGGGCGCCGTTGCCGGCGATCTGGATCGTCTGGCCGGCCACGCTTTGGTTGGTGCCCCAGAAGATGCAGGTGACGGGCTGGGTGTTGCTGTTGCCCAGGCCGTTGCCGGCGATTTTGATGTCTCCCTCGGCGTAGACGGTGAGGCTGGAACCCGAGGGAATGATGATGGAGGCGCTGCCGGTGACGCTGAGGGCGCTGGCCCCGGAACTGGCGGTGAGGATGAGGGTGACGTCGCCGAGGATGGTGAGGCTCTGTTTGCCGGTGAGGCTGATGCTGGTGATGCGCCAGCGCGTGGCCTGGCCGGCGGTGCCGAGGGTGGCGCCGACGGAAGCGATGGGCGTGCCGTCGGTCGGGGCGGTGACGGTGGGGAAGTCGGCGTTGAAATCCGTCGAGACGCGGCTGGGGTCGACGGCGACCCCGGCGGGGGTGTCGGCGCCCTGGATGGTGCCGTTGACGCCGACCTGCGGCTGGGCGCCGCCGGTGGCGACGTAGCCCCAGATGTTGGCCTGTTTGACGAGCACGGCGGTGTTGTCCACGGAGACGCTGGCCACGCTGCCGTGGTCGGTGCGCACGGCGTTCGAGTAGGGGATGGCGGCGGTGAGGGCGTCGTTGTCGGGGTCGGAATTCCAGCTGTCCACCGAGGCCACGGCGCCGTTGAAGACGATGGATTTTTTGGCGACGAGGGCGCTGGAGAAGTAGGAGCGGCGGCGCAGGGTGAGCTCGAGCATCTTCGAGACGGCGGGCTGTCCGGGCGGGCTGACGGAGGCGAGGGCGACGATCTTGGGGCTGACGCCGGAAGGCGCGTTGTAGCGGGTGACGTAGACCTTGACGGAGCCGGTGGTGTTGGAGCCGAAATCGAAGCCGGAAAATTTTTTCCAGGCGGCGGTCCCGTCGTTGGTCCAGCCGTCCCAGCCGTCGGAGTGGCCTCCGGCCACGCGGTTGAAGGACCAGACGGCCTCCTCGGTGCCGGCCTCGGTGAGGTTGAGCGCGGCGTAATGGGTGAAGGTGCGCCGGGCCAGGCGGGAGGAGGTGAGGTTGAGATTGATGTAGCTTGCCAGTCCGACCGCGATCAGGGAGGCGAGAAGGAGCGCGACGATCAGCACGGAGCCCCGCCGCCGGGTGCGGGCCGGAAGCTTGAAACGGGAGATGTGCGGGGGGCGGGACATCAGTTGCTCACCTTCTTGTTGCGAAGGATGTAGGAGGCGGAGACGGCGGCGTGGTTGGCGGCGACCGTGGTGGCGCCGGTGCGCGAGGAGCGAAAGGTGAGGCTGATCTGCTTGGTCTCAAGGTCGTTGGCGGCGGTGTTGTCGGAGACGCCGGCCTGCTCGAGCTTGTAACGCTGAAAGGCGAAGCCGGAGGAGACGTTGCGCACCAGCACCCGACGTGCCGCCGTCGAGGAGGAGTCGCCCGGCAGGCGGTAAAAGCAGCCGAAAGTCGCGCTGCCGGCCGTGGAGTCGTAGGCGTAGGTGATCTGCGTGGTGGCATTGGTGGAGGTGGGCAGGGTGAGCGTGATGCTCTGGGAACTGTTCCAGTGGACGTCGCTGGCCTGGCGCGCGTCCTGGGCGAAAACATCGAGCGCGTTGCCCGTCTCGTGCGACAGTTCGCTGTAGCTGGTGGCGCTGTAGCTGGTGCGGCCGACCATGAGAAACGCGCTCAACACGCCGGCGAGCACGAAGGCCGACAACGAGGCCGCGATCATCACCTCGGCGAGGGTGAAGCCGGCGCGTCCCGGCCGGCGGCGGGATTTAGTGGCTCGTGTAGAAATAGTCATAGAGGCCGGATTTTCCGTAGCGGGTGATGAGGCGCAGCGTGTGGCTCAGGCCGTCGTAGCCGCGCCAGGTGGCGACGAGGGTGATCTCCTTCATGTCCGTCTTGAGGTCGCGGATGGTGCGCGTGCAGGTGATGGTGGTGTTGGCCATGCCGGACACGGCGGGAACGGCGACCGCCGTCGAGTTGGCATCCTGGAGGGCCTGGATTTGCGCCCAGCTTTTCAGGCGCAGGCGCTCGAGTTCCGATTGCATGATCTGGGACGCGTTGGTGGTGTTGCGCGCGGTGTCGATGGACTGGAGGCCGCGTTGCAGGACCAGGATCGCGCTGGTAATGCCGAAAAGAAGCACGACCGACGCGAGCATCACCTCGATGAGGGTGAAGGCGCGGCGGGGGAACCCCCGCTTTGCGGAAGGCCGGGTGCTGTGGGGGCGGACGGGCATCAGGAGGAGAACGGCGAGGAAGAGGCGGTTTTTTTGGACGTGTCGGCCTGTTGCACAAACAGGGTGGCGGCCTGCGAGCGGCGTTTGACCTTCAGTTTGGTGAACACGTTGACGAGGTAGTTTTTCACGGTGTTTTCGCTCAGGGTGAGCCGCGAGCCGATTTCCTTGTTGGTCTTGCCCTCGGCGACAAGGGCCAGCACGCGCTGTTCCTGGGGGGACAGCGTGGACATGTCCGCCCCCTGCGCGGACTCGCCTGAACCCTTGCGGAGCAGACGGAGCACGCGCGAGATCGTCTCGTGGTCGAGAATGGAGCGACCGGCCGCCACGTCGATGATACCCTGGATGAGGCCGGCCGGGTCGATCTCCTTCATCAGGTAGCCCTGGGCGCCGGAGGTGACGGCCTCGTAGACAAAGTTGTCGTTTGAATACGAGGTGAGCATGATGATGCGGGTGTCGGGCAGGTGGCGCAGGATCTGGCGGCAGGCGTCGAAGCCCGAGCCGTCGGGGAGGCGGATGTCGAGCAGCACGATGTCGGGCTTGAGCCGGATGGACTGGGCGATCGCCTCGACGACGCCGCCGGCCTCGCCCACCACGCTGAGCTTGGGGGAGGCATGGGACTGCAGCACGTTTCTGACGCCGCAGCGCACGAGTTCGCTGTCGTCCACGAGGAGGATACGGATGGGTTTGGTCATTTTAAGAAGGGAGGGGGAAGGAGAGTTTGATGCGCGTGCCCTTGCCGGGGGCGGAGTCTATCACGAATTCCGCGCCCAGATCACGGGCGCGGCGGGAGAAGTTTTCGAGGCCGCGTCCCTCGGGGTTGCGCGAGGACGGGTCGAAGCCCTTGCCGTCGTCGCGGATCTCGAATTCCGCGGTCGTGCCGACCGACTGCATGGACACCCGCACGTGGCGGGCCTCCCCGTGGCGGATGGCGTTGCTCACGGCCTCGCGCGCGATTTGCAGGGCGTGCACGCGCTGCGACAGCGAGAGGAGGGTGGCGACGTGTTCGTCGATGTCCACGGAGGTGCGCACGGGGCGGATGGACTGGAGAAAGTCCAGCAGGGCGACGACCGCGTGCGTGAAGCTCTGCTGCTTCAACGCCTCCGGTTCCAGCCCGCTGATGAAATTGCGGACGTCGCGGATGGTTTCGTTGAGGGCGGCCCGGGTTTGTTCGAGGCGCGCGTTGGCCTCGGCCTGTCCCGGGGGGAGCAGATTGCGCACGGTGGCCAGGCCCATGCCCGCGGCGTAGAGCGACTGGATGATGCCGTCGTGCAGGTCGCGCCCCAGCCGGGCCCGGTCCTCGATCGAGCGGCGCAGCTCCTCGCGCTGCGCGAAGGAGGTCTCGACGAGCCGGGCGACGCGGCCGAGCTCGTTCTTCTCGTGCGTCAGGATCCTGATGGGCGTGGTGTCGTCATGCGCGAGGCTGTGGCTGATCTGGCCCAGCGGACGCAGGACCCAGCGCTGCATGGCGAGGCCGAGGGCGCCCAGCACCAGCAGGCCGAAGAGGATGAAAAGCCACGCCTGCCAGGAGTGGGTTTTCAGCAGGGAATCGACCGCCGGATCGGCATATTCGAGACGCAGCGTCCGGAGCGGGTTGCCCTGCCAGTCGTTGAGCGCCCGCAGGAGCACGAGGCTGCCGAGGCCGGCCGCGGGCGCATGCGCGGTGTCGTGGGCGGAGACGAGGGCGACGTCGCTTTCCGTCAGGCCGGAGAGGGTTTTTAGATGGGCGTCGTCCCACCGGTGGGCGACCAGCAGCCAGGGGCGGTCGGTCCCGCCGGAAAGACGGCGGATGCAGACTTCGAAGAGGGCGCCTCCCTGTTCGGCGAAGAACCGCGGGCTGGGGGTTTCGGCGACGAGCGTCTTGAACTCGGTGTCGGACAGCGGCGGGGGGAGGGGGCGTTCGTCTTCGTTCGCGCCCGCCGGGTTTCCCTGGAAAAAGGGGATTCCGTCCTCCCCCAGCATCCAAAGCGCCTGCACGTTCAGGCTGGCCAGTTCCGCCGCGAGGGTCCGGCGGTCGGCGGTTTCCGGGCGGGCGGCGACCCGGGCCATTCCCTCGGATTGGGCCAATTCCGAGGCGGCCTGCGGCAGGGACCTGCTGGCGAGATCGAGCCAGTGGTTGAGCATCTGCACCCGGCTTTGCTGCGCCTCGGCGCGCGTCAAATCCGCCTCGCGCCGCTCCATCCCCTGCAGGATCAGAAGACCGGCAAGCAGGACCGCCAGCAACCCGCCCAACAAAAACATGAGACGAAGTCTGATGCTCATCGCGATGTTTTGAACGGGCTTTGCTTGTCGTTGTTTCCGCCATCCTGCCGGGTTTTCCAATAAAGGCCGTTGATGGTTTCCCGTGAGAAAACCCCGGCGTTTACCAAAAACGGAACCGTATCCTTTTGCTCTTTGTCGCGAGAGTCAAAACGGATGGTCGAAATGGGCGGGTAATCCATGAGGAATCGTTCCGCGCAGATCCGCGCCCAATGATCGCGCTCCTTCGGGGCCTGGCAAACGAGCGCGGCGAGCCACATTTCCCCGGCCGCTTGCAAGGTGATGGCTTCTTGTCCGGCGAGCATCCGGCGGTGCAGGGCGCGGAACGCGTCCGGATCGGGCTGCATGACCAGCGTGGCCACCAGCTTGTCGAGGGTCTGCTCGGTTTGGGGTCCGTCCGCGAGGGAGGCGAACTCCATGGCCGCCAATGACGCATAGCCCAGGCCATGGTCGATCCAGCAACGCGCGAGCTGGCGGTCGAACGGCTCCAGGTCCCGGGCGTTTATGGTCCAGGCGACCTCGGCGTCGGCCGGCGATCCAGTCCGCAGGAACATCCGGATCTGCTGGATCACGTGATTGGCGTTCACCGGCGCGGTGAAGGCGTGGCGAAGCCCGGCCCGCGCCTCGTTCACCTTGCCGTCGTTCAACAGGGCCTGGGCCTGCACGAGCCGGCGGGAGTCCGGGTCCAGCCGTGCGATCGCGTCGGGATGTTTCGCGGGAAACGCGGGCCCCAGTTTTCCCAGGTGCATCGCCAGCAGGAGGGAGCCCGTCCACGTGGGGTGGTCGGGGTTGTCGCCCCCCGCCATGTCCAGGCAATGAAGGGCGAGGGTCTCGTGGCGGCCCATGGACAGCAGGGTGTCGTGAAAGGTGATGGCGGTGCGCGCACGCGTCTCCGGAAACTCGCGCAGCAGCGACTTGAAAAACCGGTCGCCCGTGAGGAATTCGCCCGCGAACTCCGAGTATTGGGCCATGAGCAGGCGCGCGTCGTAGTTATGGGGGTCCAGCGCCAGGGCGGTGGCCATGGACCGGAAGGCCGTCTGGTAGTCGTGCGCGGCGCAGGCCGTGATCGCCTGCTTGAAAAAATACTTCGACCGCTCGTGTGTGATCTGGCCCCACGCGCCCGGCCAGGCGACCTGCCGCCAGGACAGCGTGTTCACGCCCGTGGCGCGCATTCCGATGAAAAACACCGAGGTTCCCGCGATATAAAGCACCAGCAGGGAGCCTCCGAAAAACTTCAGCGCACGTCCCCAAAACGGCCGCACTTTGTCCGCCGGGACGCCGCAAAACGCGCCCTTTCCGCCGGGCCCCGGCACCAGCAGCGGGCATACGTGGCGGAACCGCATGGGTTTGTTCAGGTGCAGGACGGCATCGCAATGCGCCGGCCCCGAGGTTCCGGCATCGCTGGGGTCCTGGCACGGGCAGCGTCCGCGCCGCCTGCCGAGCACGTAGAGG
Source organism: Opitutaceae bacterium (assembly GCA_041662485.1). Classification (GTDB taxonomy): domain Bacteria; phylum Verrucomicrobiota; class Verrucomicrobiia; order Opitutales; family Opitutaceae; genus Rariglobus. Next base: position 70,563 of record JBAZSJ010000017.1, read on the forward strand.
GATTTGCGGGCGTTCCAATACAGCAGCGCCCAGACGCAGCTCGCGGCGTCTTCCAGCCAATGTACGAAACGCCTCATCCGCTCGCCGCCGTCCCCGCCGACTCCGGTGCGCGTCCGGCCTTGCGCCGGCGCCAGGCCCAGACGAGCAACCCCGTCCCGAGCAGCCCGCCGAGTTGGAAAACCGCCGCCGGCTCCGGCACGGGATCGCCGCCCGGACGGATGTAAGTTGTGGATACACCCAGCTCGGCGAACGTCATGGTCGAGTTCGTGTTCCCTTCGGTGCCGAGCAGGTCCTGATTGATGGCGTTGCCCTGGGTGGAGGTGAAGCCGATGAAGGAAAGAAACGACACCTCGTAGAGGGTGTAGGTGCTGAAATCCGTCCCCGTTTCCGTCGCGTAGAGGCGGATGGCGTTCTGCAGGTTGGCGTAGCTGATGGCGAAGGTGACCCAGGCATTCGCGGCGTATGAGCTGGCCGTGTCGCCGTTCTGGTCGGTCGGAACGCCGGAAGTGCCGTTGGAGTTGAGGGTGATGCCGTCGGTCGCGGTCGCGCTCCGGTAGTCGTAGGTGCTGGCGTCGAGCGTGATCGCCCCGAAGAAATTGCCCCACGACGTGGTGCTCGGGCCGGTGTTGGCGCCGGTGCCGGGCGCGGCGAATTCGATCTTCGCAACGCTGCCCTTGACGTTCAGATCCATGATGAGATCGAGCGAGCCGTTGTTGGTGAGATCGATGCCGAGACTGAGGTTGGCACCGTTGCCGGCGCCGAAACCACTGGCAGAGTATTTGCCCATGCGGGCGCGAAAAAAGATGAGTTTGTTCGTTTGCCCGGTATCGGAGGCCAGATAGCCGGCCTGCTGCATCATGGCCGGAGTGGATGCGTTGCCGATGTAGTCGTCGGTTCCCTGGCCCGTCTGCTGGTCGGCGCCCGGATCGGACAAAAAATTCCCGGTCAAACCGCTGTTCCACGCGATCCACCCGGTCGAGTCCGCCACGGAGACGGTTTGCGCCTGCGCGGAGACGAGCCCCGTCGCGCAAAAAACGCCAAACACGGCGGCGAGCCCAAGGCGACTCAACGGCTTTGCGGCCGTGCGAGGTGCCTGATGAAGCTGTGTGGCGCCGGAGTTCATGTGCGGGTAGGGTGCTTACCCTATAAAAAGCCTATCCCTCCCCTCGGTAGACGCCATCATGCAAAGGAGTATGTCCATTTAGGCCTATTCCCTCCGGGGGGCCTCGTTTTTCGCCGAGGTGCGACGCGATGGGGGCTTCACGCAAAAAACCCGCCGACCCCTGATGGGGTTCCGGCGGGCGGGGGATGCGGAGGTGGTCGGTGAACTAGAGCATTTAAAATAAAACCGTAGCCGTAATTGGTCGCACGGAGGACGGACCTCCAGGTCCGTCTTGATATTTTTGAGAGGACGTCCAATCGGATCGGACCGGGAGCAAGGTCCGACCTCCTTTCAAGCTACAGTTTTAGTTGAACCGCTCTAGCGATTCCTGGGCAGCTTCATGGGCTGGCCCAAGACGTTGCCGTTCATGTCGGTGACGTTCCGGCCGGCGTCGAGGGTGATGATGAGCGTCGAGCCGCGGGCCTCGCCTTCGCCCTTCAGCTTGTAGCGGGTGCTGCCGTTGCGGCCCGAGTCGGAGGTCATGCGGAAGGACAGGGTGGTGCCGTCCACCAGGCTCAGCAGGGCGGTGCCGTTCCCTTTCTGGTCGGGCGCGGACAACGTCAGGATCCAGCTGCCATCAATGCCGGAGGGCAGGGCGATCACGTCGTTGTCGAGTTTGACGGCGTCATGCTGGCGGCCGAGACCGGCCCGGACCGTGGTGCGGCCGGCCAACGTGAGGGTGTTCGCATCGAACTCCAGCTGGTGCTCGCCCTTGAAATCGAAGGGGGTGCGGTCGGAGTTGTCGTTGACGAGGTGGCGGAGGCTGCTGCGGGTGTGCAACTGCACGCGGCTCACGATGCCGGAGCGGGTGACTTTGCCGGTGACCTCAAGCGGGGCGGTGAAGCTCTGCGCGACGGAGACGAAGCTCAGCGTGCCCGAGCCGCTCAGACGGCCCTTTCCGTCCTCGGAAAGCAAATACGTGAGGGTGGCGGTGCCGTCGAGGATGGCGACGGTCTGGATGAAGGAGCCGTTGAGCGACAGGATGACGGGCAGGTCCAGAAAGGCGCTGTTGAGCGAAATCGTCGGGGAAACGTCCGTGATCTGCGCGGCGCCGTCCATGTCGTAGGCCACGCCGCCGTCGAGACCGCCGTGGACGGTCGTGTCGATCGCGTTGGTGCCGGCCATGGTCACGGCGGCATGCGCGTAGGCGCCGCCATGGAGCTGAGCGGTCGTGCCGAGGCTGATTTCGGCGGTGCCGGTGAGGACGTTGCCGACGAGCAGGCTGCCGGAGCCGAGCGTGGCGGAGTTGCCGACGGCCCAGAACACGCCGTTGTCCGTGCCGTTGTTGGTGCCGAGGTTGGTGAAGACGACCTGCGAGCCGGGTCCGGTGGTCAGCGTGGTGCCGATCTGGAAGACCCAGACGACGCCGTTCCGTCCCTGCGCATCCAGCGTGAGGGTGGAGTTGAGCTGGGCGGAGGTGTCATACTTGTAAACGCCGGGGGCCAGCACGGTGCTGCCGGCGGAGCTGCCCAGGATATCGCTTGAGGCCTTCAGGCTCGTGGCCGGCATTGCGGTCAGCGCGGTGTATGCGGTGGCGATATCGTTGCCGGCGGGGATGTCCGAGGCGGTGCCCACCACGGTCGTCACGTATTCCGTGCCGGTGATCGAGGTGAGGGACAGACTCGTGCCGAGGCTGTTCGAGATGGTGGTGCCGTAGGGCGCGGCGATGGAGACGCCGGCCTGGCCGAAGGCGGCGTAGTTGGCGCCGGTCTTGAGGATGGTGTCGGCCAGGCCGAGGGAAGGGGCGCAGACGAACGCCGCGATGGAGGCCAGAACGCCAAAGCGTCCGGCAAGGGTGAATGTGTTCATGCGAGCCCATCATGACGCACGGGCGGGTGTCCGGAGTATGGGGTGTAACCCGCCGCGTCCGTATGCACCTGCCGGCCGGTAGGGTAACAGCCCATGGCACATGGGGTCCGGACCGGATATTCTGAACACTGCACATATGAATCCGTCCCCAACAAATTACACGGTCACTACTACTGGCATCGGGAAACCGGTGCGGGAGCGTCTTTCCGGAACCCAGTCGGCATCAACCCCCCGCCCCTTCTTCGGGCGGCTTCAGAACAGGAAGTTTTTTATGAAATACAGCACCTTAGCATTCTCGGCCTTCATCGGCCTCGCGGCTTTCTCCGGCATCCAGGCACGGGCGGACAACATGGCGTCCATCGCCATAACCCCCGCCACCGGAGCGGTCGCCCTCACCACGCATTGGGGAATCGCCGGAAATCTCGCGGGATTCCATCTGAAGTCGCAGAACATCGGGTTCAGTGTCGGGGCCAATAACTTCTACTCGATCAAGGACACGACCATCCCCTCCGGCGGAGACATCGCCGCGTTTACCTATTACATCGCCGCCTCCGGCGCCGCGACCGACCTGGCCGACGTGGGCAGCAAGCTCACCCCTGATTCCTACTCCGGGCTGACCTCGGCCGATCCCGATGTCGGCTATGGCGCGGTTAATTTTTATCTGATCCATCACAAGGGGACGACCGATTATTTTAGCGCCATCATCCCCGGTTCCGGCGTCTCTTCGGCCGTCACCGACGAGAAGCCCATGTCCGGTCCCGGTGGTCCCGACACCGTCACGGGAGTGAACGGCTACTTCGGCCTGACCTTCGCCGCCGCCAACCTTGGCTACGGTCTCAGCAACTTCTACTATCTGCGCAACGACCCCGTCACCGGCACCACCAAGTTCGGCACGCTTGATCCCGCGCTGCTCGCCTCCTCCGCCGACCAATTCGATATCGGCGCCGGCGGTTTCAAGACCTTCCTCTTCACGGGCACCGATGTCGGCTACGGCACGGACAAGATGTATTACCTGCGTCTGGATCCGGTCACCGGCTTCACGATTCTCGGCATGCTCGATCCCGCCCTCGCGCCCTCCAACGGACGGCACACCGCGGATATCGCCAACCTCGGCAGCGTTTACTCGACGCTGGACTTCGTTCCCGGCGACGTCGGCTTCGGCACCGGTCGGTTCTACGCGACCGGCTCGGTCAACCCGACCGCCCAGTCGGTCAGCTTCGCCGCCATTAACGACCGTGATACGAGCGCGGGTTCTTTCAACGTCAACCCCACGGCCAGCTCCGGCCTCGCGGTGACCCTCACCGTGGTCAAAGGTTCGGCCGGCGCGGCCTCGATCGTCGATATCGGCGGTGGTGTCTTCACCGTCACGCCGACCGCTCACGGTCTTATCACGCTGCAGGCGACGCAGGTCGGCCAGCCCGCGCCCGCCGCCCCTGTTTACGAATACAACATGCTCCGGCAGAGTTTCACGATCACCGGCGTCGATACGCTGAAGATCGACACCCAGCCGGTCTCGCACAACGCGGTCGTCGGAACCACCGCCACCTTCACGGTTGCGGCCAGCGGCACCTCTGCCGTGAGCTACCAATGGCGCAAGGCCGGCGTGAACATCGACGCCTTGGCCAACGCCTCCGCCACCACGGACACGCTTTCGCTCGCCAATGTGCAGGTCGCCGACTCCGACACCTATGATGTCGTCGTGACCAATCTCTCGGGCTCCCTTCTGAGCGACGCCGTCACCCTCACGGTGACGACCGACACCCCGATCATCATCAACACTCCGCTCTCTTCGGGCGGCACGGTCGGCGTGGCTTACAACTTCGCGATCAGCGCCTCGGGCTCGCCCACGAGCTACACGTCCACGGTGCTTCCCGCGGGTCTGGTCTTTGATGCCAACACCGGAATCATTTCCGGCGTGCCCACCACCGCGGGAACCACGCAGGTTCTCCTCGGCGCGACCGACGGCGTCACCACGGGTAATTCCACGCTTACCATCACGATCGCGGATGTCGCCACCGCCCCGGTCATCGTCAATGATCCGCTCGTTGCGGGCGGCACCGTCGGCGATGCCTTCAGCTTCACGATCACGGCCTCGGGTTCGCCCACGAGCTACACCGCCAGCCCGCTTCCCGCCGGCCTGAGCCTTGATTCTCTCACCGGAATCATCTCCGGCACGCCCACCACGGTCGGCACCACGACGGTGACGCTCGGCGCCACCAACCTCACCGGAACCGGCAACGCCACGCTCACGATCACCATCGCGACCACCAGCGTCGCCCCGGTCATCCTCAACACCGTGCTCAGCGCAAGCGGCACCGTCGACACGGCCTTCAACTTCACGGTTGCGGCCACCGGCACGCCCACGAGCTACACCGCCAGCCCGCTTCCCGCCGGCTTGAGCATCGGTCTTACCACCGGCGCCATCACGGGTGTTCCCACCACGGCCGGTCCCGTCGTGGTGACGCTCGGCGCCACCAACGCCTTCGGCACGGCCAACGCCACGCTCACGATCACCATCGCGCCCGCTCCCCTGGCCGCCCCGGTCATCCCCGGTGATCCCCTCAGCGCGGGCGGCACCGTCGGCACGCCGTTCAGCTATGCGATCGTCGCCACGGGCACGGTCACGAGCTACACCGCCAGCCCGCTTCCCGCCGGCCTGAGCCTTGATGCCAACACCGGAATCATCTCCGGCACGCCCGCCGCGGCCGGCCCCACGGTGGTGACGCTCGGCGCCACCAACCTCGCCGGAACCGGCAACGCCACGCTCACGATCACCATCGCGCCCGCTCCCCTGGCCGCCCCGGTCATCCCCGGTGATCCGCTCAGCGCGGGCGGCATCGTCGGCACGCCGTTCAGCTATGCGATCGTCGCCACGGGCACGGTCACGAGCTACACCGCCAGCCCGCTTCCCGCCGGCTTGAGCCTTGATGCCAACACCGGAATCATCTCCGGAACGCCCGCCGCGGTCGGCCCTACGGTTGTGACGCTCGGCGCCACCAACCTCGCCGGAACCGGCAACGCCACGCTCACGATCACCATCGAGCCGGCCGCCCCGGTCATCCCCAATGATCCGCTCAGCGCGGGCGGCATCGTCGGAACGCCGTTCAGTTATGCGATCGTCGCCACGGGCACGGTCACGAGCTACACGGCCAGCCCGCTTCCCGCCGGCCTGAGCCTTGATGCCAACACCGGAATCATCTCCGGAACGCCCGCCGCGGCCGGCTCCACGGTTGTGACGCTCGGCGCTGTAAACGGCGGCGGCACTGGAACCGCCACCCTCACGATCACGGTGATCGCCTCCACCGCGCATATCCCCGTCCAGGGACCGGTTGTCATCGATCTCACCAGCGGAGCCGGCGCTCCTCCTGCCGGCACGGTTTACGCCGTCAAGGGCCTGCCCAAGGGCCTCGTCCTTGATCCCGCCACCGGCCTGATCAGCGGAACGGCCACCAAGCCCGGCACCTACAACGTGACCTATTGGACCGTCACCGCCGGCGTCAAAGGCCCCGTCATGAGCCTCGTGATCGTCATTGATCCGTTGCCGGCGGCGCTCAGCGGTCGCTTCGAGGCGATTCTCGAAGTGCTTCCCCTTCCCGGCGTTCCCGCCGGCAAGATCGAGCTCCTCGTGAACGCCAAGACCGGCGCCTTCACGGGCAAGTTGACCTATGGATCCACGGCCATCGTCTATTCCCTCAAGGGCACCCTAGCCCTCAATGGAACCTACGACGTCGGCACCGCCAGCGTGACGATCAATCGCGGCAACGGGAATGTTCCCTACCGTCTCGATCTCGTGATCGATTCGACCCAGGCCGCCGACCATGTGCTCTTGGGAACGCTCGCGCTGTCGAATGTCGCCATCAGCCAGTCGGACACCGGTGTTCAGCTCGCCACCTACACGTCGTCTTCCCCCACGCCCTGGCAGGGCAACTACTCGCTCATCTTGGATGATCCGACCGCGGCTCCCTCCAATCTCGGCGTAAACGTCGTTCCCGAAGGCACTGGCTACGGCACCATCATGATCAAGGCCGCCGGCGGCCTCATGGTGTGCAAGGGCCAGCTCGGTGACGGCACCCCGCTGACCTCGTCCGTCGCCCCGAGCGCCGACGGTTCCTACCGCTGGTATGTGAAGCCCTACAAGACCGGCGGCACCTTGGCCGGCTGGATCCGGTTCGTGCCGGTCGCCGGCCTTGGCGCCCCCTACCAGGCCGTCGGAGCCGCCAACAGCGAGCTCTACTGGTCAAAGGACGCCTCGTCCCGTAATGCCAGTTACCGCGCCGGCTTCGGCCCCGTGGTCATCGCCGCCACCGTGCAGCGCTGGATGCCTCCGGCCCGTGGCACGACCTTGAGCACCACGTTGCAACTGCCCTCGGGCATGATCGCCTCGTCGTTCACCAGCGCCGATCTCCCCGTTGCCGACAGCGCCCTCGTCCCCACCGTCCTGAGTCTGAACGACCAGAACAAGTTCACGGTCATCGCCCCCGATCCCGGTTCGAATCACTTCGGCATCAGGGCGCGCACCTTCAACGGAACGTTCGCCACGTCCACGGGCCTGTTCACCGGCACGTTTACGCTCGAAGACTCGCGCCGGATCACGGTCAAGGGCATCCTGATCCAGCAGCCCGTCGTCGGCTCCGGCACCGTTGTCGGCGAAGGTTTCTTCCTGATTCCTTCCCTCGTGGGTGGCGGCGAAGCGGTTTCCGGCAAGGTCCAGTTCCTCGCCCCGTAAACGCCGGCTTGAACTGATTTGATCCCAAGGACCTCCGGACAACTCCGGAGGTCCTTTTTTGTTTCCCATTTCCAACCGCAGAAACCACCGCCCGCATGAAAGTCTTCAAATTCAACCCAGGCGCCCCCGACGCCTCGCCGGCCCTCGCCGCGCTGCTGTTCGCCGGCGCCGCTCTCACGGCGACCGCCGCCTCGGACGATTTCACCCTGCTCGTCAAACGCATGCAGGCCGAGAAGCCCGCCTTCGCCGCCCGCCAGCAGGCCCTGCTCGTCGAACGCTACGACCTCGCCGACCGCCCCGCTCCCGGCGTCCTCATGTCCGCCGGAAAACCCGTGCAGGCCGGCGTGCGCGTCCGGCTGCCCGACGGCGTCACGTGGGACCAGCTCGCCTTCCTGTCGCCCGCCGAGATCAAATCCAAAAACCTCTGGCCCGCCGGTTTCTACCCGCTGCCGCATCCCCACCACGAGGAGGGCGGCATGGTTTTTCCGCAGCCGCTCATCGACGAGACCAAGCGCCAGAACGGGCGCGACCTCACGCGCTTCGATCTCGATTTCGACCTGCCGCAGCACCTGCTGCCCGAGTTCCCCGCGCCGATGTATCTCACCACGCGGCCCGACCTCGGCGACGTGTCGAAAGGCCGCCTCGTCACCCTCGACAACTACTACGAGCTCTTCGAAAAATTCCTCAACCCGAAGCAGCTCGAAGGCCTGCGCCTGCTCGTCACGCCGTTTCCCCAGCAGCAGTTCAACGCCATCGAGGACCGCCGCAGCCTCAGGCCGAGCCTCGGCGTCTCCTGCTTCGACTGCCACGCCAACGGCCACACCAACGCCGCCACCCACACCGTCGGCGACATGCGTCCCAACGAATACCGCCACCGCATCGGCACGACCACGTTGCGAGGCGTGAACATCCAGCGGCTCTTCGGCTCGCAGCGCGCGATGAAGACCGTGGAGGACTTCACCGAGTTCGAGCAGCGCGGCGCCTACTTCGACGGCGACCCCGTGCGCGCCCAGAGCAAGGGCGTGAACATCCTCGAACGCGGCAGCCAGGTGCAGGCGATGGCCGAGTTCCAGGAGCTGCTCGATTTCCCGCCCGCGCCGAAGCTCGACGTCTTCGGGAAACTCGATCCGGCCCTCGCCACGCCCGCCGAGCTGCGCGGACAGGCGCTCTTCTCCGGCAAGGCCCGCTGCGTCGAGTGCCACGCGCCGCCGTATTACACCGACAACTCGATGCACAACCTGCGCGCCGAACGCTTCTACGCCGCGAAGATGATCAACGGCGTCCTCGCCGGCGCCGACGGCCCGATCAAGACCTTCCCGCTGCGCGGCATCAAAGACTCGCCGCCCTACCTGCACGACGACCGCCTGCTCACGCTCGAGGACACCGTCGAGTTCTTCAACCTCGTGCTCGCGACCAAACTCGCCGCCCCCGAAAAACAGGACCTCGCGGCGTTCCTAAGAACACTCTGACTCCGCCCCGTGGCCCTGAGCGTGCGCTCAGGGCCCGAAGTCGAACAACGTCCCTGGAGCAATTTCAGTAAAACTATAGTCGTTGATCGGCTGCCCGGAGGACGGACCTCCCGGTCCGTCCCGATGGTCGTGGGCGGGATTCGTCCGTGGTCGGACCGGGAGGTCCGACCTCCTTTGAGGCCACCGTTTTTAAACTGCTCTAGCCCCCTCGGCTCACGCCTCGGGCCACGACCTCGCACTTCCACAAAAACCATGACCCTACCTCCCCTCAATCGCGCCGGCATCGTCCTTGGCATCGGTCTGGGCGGTCTCTTCGACGGCATTGTCCTCCATCAGATCCTTGGCTGGCATCACATGGTCTGCCTCACCGAGACGTGCCAGCCGGACTCTTTGCAGGCGGTCAAACTGCAGACCATGCAGGACGGTTTCTTCGATCTCGCCGTCCTGCTGATCACCCTCGCCGGCATCGTGCTGATGTTTCGCGCCACCCGACAGCAGCCCACGCTTTGGTCCCCGAAGGTTTTCCTCGGGGCCGTCCTCGGCGGGTGGGGTGTGTTCAACTTCGCGGAGGGGTTGGTCGATCACCAGATTCTCGGGCTTCACCACGTTTTGCCCGGCAGTCCGCACTCGTTTCTTTTCGACATGCTCTTTCTCGCGTCCGGACTGCTGTTCGCCGGCGTCGGCTGGAAGATGGCGCGCAGGGTAGGGTAACACCCCATGGTTGGCTGCGGGCGGGCATGGGATACTCCCCTTTGGGTGATTCCGACCTTAAGGGATCATCCTCCTTCGCCATGATCTCACACCCGCTCAAATCCGGTCTTTTGTTCTGCAATGCGCTGCTCCTCGCCGTCGCCTTCTTGGGCAATCCATCCGCAGCGCAGACCGTGATCACCTTGGGCACGGCGGAAAATTTCGCGGTCCTCGGCGGAACGTCCGTGGCGAACACCGGCGCGACGATCATCTCGGCAGGCGACCTCGGCGTGAGCCCCGGCGCCTCCATCACGGGTTTCCCTCCGGGCACCGTCACGGGAGGCTCCGTCCACCTCAACGACGCGGTTGCGCTTCAGGCCCACAACGACGCCACGACCGCCTACAACCAGCTCGCCGGCCTCACGCCGACGGCCGATCTGACCGGCCAGGATCTCGGCGGACTCACCCTCACGCCGGGGGTTTATTTTTACTCGGCGGCGGCGGCGTTCACATCAGGGGTGCTCACCCTCGACGGCCTGAACCAGGCGGACACGCTTTTCGTCTTTCAGATCGGCAGCACGCTCACCACGACCGGGGTGACCTCGTTCAACTTCATCAACGGGGCGACGGCCTCGAACGTCTGGTTTCAGGTCGGCAGCTCGGCCACGCTGGGCGTCAACACGTCGTTCGCCGGCACGATCATCGCCCTGGCCAGCGACACCCTGATCACGGGCGCAAGCGTGGAAGGCCGGGTCATCGCCCTCACCGGCACCGTGACGCTCGACACCAACACGATCACCAACGTCCCCGAGCCGGCGGCCACCGCCCTGATCGTCGCGGCCTTGGCTGGCCTCGCGGTGTTCGGCCTCCGCCGCAGACGTTCGGCGCGCTGAAAATAGCACCCGGTTCCGGGTTCCGGAGCATTTCAAAAAAAGCGGTCGCCGTAAGCGGCTGCGCGGAGGACGGACCTCCCGGTCCGTCCTGATATTTTCCGAGACCCTCCAATAGGATCGGACCGGGAGGTCCGACCTCCGCGCAACCACGGTTTTATTCGCAATGGGTCCAATCCCCCGAAGATTGCTTCGGCTTGGTTGTGTAGGAGCGGCTTTACGCCGCGATTCCGGAGGCGCGCTGCGCGCGTCATCGCGGCATAAAGCCGCTCCTACATTTTTCGGCAATGCCCCGGAGCGAGCTCCGGGGATGTTTACTTGAAATGCTCTAACCGCCGGATTTCGCGACGGCGTTTTCCGCGGTCTGCTTGATGTCGGCCATCGTCAGTTTCACGAAGACCTTTGAGTCCTCGTAGCTGATCCGCTCGATCTTGTTCGGCGCGATCAGGATTTCCTTTCCGGCAAACCAGTGGCCGGTCTCGACGACGAGCTCGCCGACCGCCCAGCTTTTGTCGTCCACCAGGAAGCTGCTCACGGAGCCGATCACGCCGTCCGTGGCTTGGATGTGGTAGCCGGTCACGGCCTTGGTGCTGCGCAGGTGAAGATCCTCCCGCTGATTGTGCCCGTGGTGCGGTTTTGTTTCCTCGGTCAGCGGCGGCATCACGACGGGCATGTCTGCCATGACCGGCATGCCGGACAGGCCCCACATCCCGCCGCCGTCCCAATAGCCGGACCATCCGTAATAACGGTAATAGTCCTCCTCGTATTGGCGGGAGACCGGGCGGTGCGTGTCGATCGAGGGGCTGCCTTCGATCTGTTTGCGGGTGAGGTTGACGTGCAGAATTTTCCCGTCGCGGTCCAGACGTCCGAAAGAATGCGGCGAGAGGAGGACGAGCTGGTCCGTCATCCAAGTGCCCGTGTCGGCGACGAGGTAGCGGACGGCCCAGGCCTGGTCGTCGAAATAGAAATCCTTCACGTGACCGATGTCGCCATCCGAGGCGGCAAGGGCGTGTCCGTAGAGCTCTTTGATATTTTGCAGCATAAGGGGGAGGGGGTTGACCGTCAGAGTAATCCCGGCGGAGGCCGGAAACCATGGGGTGTTACCCGAACTGCGGAGGCCTGTCGTAGGGTTAGGCCCCATATAAGCGGGCGGGGTCCAGGCGTAGCATCGGGACGTCCCCATCGCGGGAACACGTTGGCCGTCACGCAGGCGTCCCGAATCAAAACCCGATCATGAACACACTCGAAATCAAGGGCGACTGGAACATCGCCAAGGGAAAGTTGAAGCAGAAGTGGGCCTCGCTCACCGACGACGATCTTCAATACGTCGACGGCAAGCAGGACGAACTGCTGGGCCGCATCCAAAAACGCACCGGCGAAAGCCGCGAGGCCGTCGAGAAGGCCATCAAGGAGTCCTCCTCGGACTGCGGCTGCAAGAAGTAACCCCACGGCTCCGGGAGCGCGACGGCGCGCATCCCGGCCAAATCCTTTTATGAAAAACGAAACCGTCTATAAAACCATCGAGCTCACCGGCACCTCGTCCACCTCCATCGAGGACGCGGTGGGCGCGGCCATCCACCGCGCGCACAAAACCGTGAAACGCCTGAGCTGGTTCTACGTGAGCGAAACCCGCGGCAATATCGACAAAGGCAAGGTCCACCACTGGCAGGTGACGATCAAGGTCGGCTTCGCCTTGGAAGACGCCGGCAAAAAGTAATGCCAATATCCCGATCAATTTAGATTTTGGCCCCATGTAGGCCCGACCGGTGGTCGGGCTTTTCTCGGAGCACCAGACCACCGGTCTGGCCTACACCGAGCCAAGCCAAAGTCTGATACCACAGGGTGATTGGCATGATCCCCGTCTGTCGCACCTCCGTTACCCATGAAAACCGAACCGCAACCCAAAGACTTCCCTGTCGTCTGCGTGGGCGGGTCGGCCGGCGGGCTCGATGCGTATGTCCGCCTGCTGAAAAATCTGCCGGCCGACATGGGCGTCGCCATCGTGATCGTGAACCACGTGAGAAACGTGGCGACGCGGCTTCACGAGATTCTCCCCCGTTTCACCACGATGCCGGTCGAGCTGATCACGGAACGGCTGGATATCCGGCCCGACCGCGTGTTCATCATTCCGTCGCAGCACGATTTGCATGTGCTCGACGGGGAGTTTCGCCTGGAACCCGTGTCGAAACCGCAGGGCTGGCCCGACGTGATCACGGTTTTCCTGCGATCCCTGACCAAGCATTGGGACGGGAAACTGATCGCGGTCATCGTCTCCGGGTATGATGGGGACGGGGCCGCCGCGCTGTGCGGCATCAAGCAAGAGGGGGGCGTCACCATCGCCCAGAAGCTTGAGACCGCGGCGCAGCCCGACATGCCGGAGAGCGCGATCGCCAGCGGATGCGTGGACTTCGTGCTGTCCCCCGAGGACATCGCCAAAAAAATCATCGAGATCGCGCATGGTCGCACGCACTGACCTGCCGGAAAAGCCAACGCACGCCGGCCCGGACGTCCGGGCCGCGATGGTGTTGTGCCTGCAACAGTCGAAACTCTTCCGCGATTATAGGCAGGCGTTCGAAGCCACCACGGGGCTGCCGCTGGTGCTGCGCGCGGCCGGTTCCTTTCAGGCGCCGTTGCAAGGCTCGAAGCGGACGAATCCGTTTTGCGCGCTCATGATCGGGTCGGGCAAGACCTGCGCGTCGTGCCTTCAATTCCAGCAGCGGGCCGAGGAGACGGCGGTGCGGGAAGCCAAAACGCTCCGGTGTCATGCCGGCCTGAGCGAGTCCCTCGTGCCGGTGTGCGTGGGAAATCATGTGCTGGGTTACCTCCAGACGGGGCAGGTGTTCGTGGGAGCGCCATCGGGACGGCGTCTCAACCACACCCCTGGCGTCAGCGGCCATCGCCAGTTGCAGGCCGCCTATTTTCAGACGCCCGTGTTTAGCAAAACGCAGTATCAGGCGATCATCCGGCTGCTGGTCATTTTTGCGGAGCATCTCGCTTCGGTCAGCAATCAGCTGCTGACCAGCCAGACCACGACGGAGTCTCCCATGATCGCGAAAGCGCGTGCGTTTATCGCGCTGCATCAGGACGAGGATCTCGGGCTGGCGGACGCGGCTCATGCGGTGAACATGAGCCCCTTTTATTTCTGCAAACTTTTCAGGAAGGCGACCGGCCTGACCTTCACCGAATACCTCGCCCGCACGCGCGTCGAGACCGTGAAGCACAAGCTGCTCGACGCCCACATGCGCGTGAGCGAGGCGGCCTACGCCTCGGGGTTCCAATCGCTTTCCCAGTTCAACCGCGTGTTCCTGCGGGTCGCCGGCGAAGCCCCCCGCCACTATCGCGACCGGATTCACGACTTAAACGCCTGACGCGAACGGTAGGGCGTTTTTATCTGTCGTAGGGCCCGACCTTGTGTCGGGCCGGTGCGGCTGCGCAGGCCAAAAGACATCGCGGCCTCACGCAAGGTGAGGCCCTACAAACTCGCCATCGCAACCACGACGCTCGCCCCGTTCCTACCGGAAGGCTTAGGCAACCGCCAAAGTTGCGGAGTAGTTGTCCGGATTCTAACTCCGTAGTGGCGCAATTAAAAGATTTGCGCCACTACGGATGGGATATGGCGCTAGTTTTTATAACTCTGTGGTAAAATAGTTAACATGATTTAAATCTAGATATGTATCTGCATAATTAGTTTTATATGGCGCAAGTGGTGAATTTGCGCCACATCGGATTCCATGCCAAAAAAGGTTCCTGAGTCCGAGTTGACCGCCGTCCTCAAGGCCATGGCGGATTTGTCCCGGCCCGCGTCGCTGGAGGAGATCGCCGGGAAACTCGGCACGCCGCTCGCCCGCCGAACCCTGCAGCGCCGGCTCGCAAACCTGGTCGATGAAGCGCGGCTTGTCGCGCAAGGGTCGGGTTCCGGCACGCGTTACCAGCTTCCCGCGGTCGCGCAGCCCAAGCCCTTGGGCACCGTGGACCACGACGACTTTGGCCAGGAGCTTTCTCCCGAAGCCGACGATATCAAGCGGATCGTCGGCCAGCCAGCCAGCCGTCGTAAGCCCGTGGGCTATGACCGTTCGTTTCTGGAAAGCTACCGGCCCAACACCACTCGTTATCTTCCTCTCGCCTTGCGCGACAAACTGGCGGCACTTGGGCGCATCACGGGCGAGGTTCAGCCGGCCGGCACCTATCTGCGCAAGGTGATGGATCGGCTCATCATCGACCTGTCGTGGAATTCGAGCCGCCTCGAAGGCAACACCTACTCGCTGCTGGAAACGCAGCGCCTCCTTGAGTTGGGAGAAAGTGCCGAGGGCAAGGCCGCCCAGGAGACCCAGATGATTCTCAACCACAAGGCGGCGATTGAAATGCTCGCCGACCAGGCGGCGGAAATCGGCTTCAACCGCTACACCCTTTGCAACCTGCACGCGCTGCTCTCGGAAAATCTGCTGCCAGATCCGGCGGGCGGCGGACGGCTGCGCGCCCACGCCGTCGCCATCACCGGTTCGGTGTTTCACCCTTTGGAGGTGCCTTCGGCGATCGAGGAGTGCTTTGACCAAATCATGGCCTCGGCATCCGCGATCGACGACGCCTTTGAGCAGGCCTTCTTCGTCATGGTCCACCTGCCTTATCTCCAGCCGTTCGAGGACGTAAATAAACGGGTGTCGCGACTCGCCGCCAACATCCCTCTGGTGCAACGCAATCTCGGCCCGCTGTCGTTCGTCGATGTGCCGCAGTCGGACTACGCCAACGCCGTCCTGGGCGTCTACGAATTGAACCGGGTCGATTATCTGCGGGACGTTTTCGAGTGGGCTTACGAGCGCTCATGCATCCGCTACGCGGCCGTCCGACAATCGATCGGCGAGCCTGATCTGTTCCGGATGCGGCACCGCGAACGCCTGGGGCAGGTCATTACCGCGGTCGTTGGTGGCGGTCTGGACAAGAAGGCGGCGGCGGCCTTGGTGCGGCAGGAAGCGGAGACGATCCCGGACATCAACGAGCGGAAGCGCTTCGCGGAAATGGCGGAGACCGAGCTCACGAGCCTGCACGGTGGAAACTTCGCCCGTTATCGGCTGCGCCCCGCGCAATTCGAAGCGTGGCAAAAGACCTGGCGGTAGAACGTGTAGGAGCGTTTCGAGCGTCGGCGACAGTCCGCCACTGGCTTATGAGGACGAAAGGGGTAACCCGCCGTTGTCACGCGGCTAGGTGATCGTGAGCTAGGGGCGGCTTGGAAAGTAGCATGTAACAGCCCGACCCCTTTGGCTCGGCTGAAATACAATAATACTCGGCTTCTTCCCCCGGCTTTATCCGCTCATGTTACCTGACCCATATTCGGTCCTCAAAATCGTCCTGTGTATATCCCAAACTTGCGAATGGGAGCGGCTTCTACATTGCTCCACTCGTGAACCCGGGTGATGACCCAAACCTTGGCGGCCTCAAGAACGCGATCCAGGCAAACCAGCTTGTCGCGGTCATGGGCACTGGCGTGTCGTTGGCCGTAGGTGCGCCACTAGTGGTCGACGGATTCAAGGTCGCGTCGTGGCAGGGACTCATCCAGCACGGGATTCATCGTTGCCAGGCGCTCGACTTAATCACCGACGGGCGCGCGGACCAACTCACGAAAATGGTTGGATGGGCAAACGTCGACGATCTGATCTATGTCGCTGAGTCGGTCACGAAGACACTGCGGGAGGCGTCGGCCGGGACATATCAGAAGTGGCTCAACGATACCGTGGGCAAGTTGACGGTGAGCGAACCCCGACTGATTCATGCGTTGGATCGCATCTGCAAGCTCCTCTCGACGCTCAACTACGATACGCTGCCAGAAAAGGTCCTCAAGCGAGTGTCAGTGAGCTGGAATGAATCCGACCAAATGAGCCTCGCGGTGAACGGCCAGAAGGTCGAGGCTGCGGGGAGCGACCACGACACAGTCATCCACCTCCATGGCGTTTACCAAAAAGCCGAGTCGGTGGTCCTTGGCTCCAGCTCGTATCGCGCCGTAGTAAGCCACCCTCATACTCAGGCCGTCCTGACGCTCTTCGGGGTCGGCTACACGATGATGTTCGTCGGTTGCGGCGAGACGTTGGCCGATCCCAATTTTAGCAACTTTGTCCGCGTCGTCACCGAATTCCTCGGCGAGACCACGAAGGCTCACTACGTCCTCTGCCTCGAACAGGACGTCGAGAAGTGGAAGGCGAAAAAGATCCCGTGGCTGCATCCGGTGAGCTACGGTAAGAAACACGCGGACATCGTCCCCTTTCTGGAAAGCCTGGCAAAATATCGGGGCGAGCCGCCATCGGAACCGCCGAAGGGCGAACCGCCGATCGATCCGGCGGGCGGGCCGACGTTCGCGAGCGAGTGGGCGCGCCTGATCAAGCGGGTTCCGCCCGACCTCGCCGCCGAGCTGGTGCTGTTGGGGCGGAAGACCGCTACCGAAAAACTCGCGCTGGTCGAGAAAGGCGACGTGGCGGAGCTGGGCATTCAAACCCGTTTCCCGGACGAGTTGGTCACCTTTGTCGCTGGATTTCTCGCGTCACGCGGTGCGTTGGACACAGCCGAAGGCGCGCGCTGGAAAATCGTCCGCGACACCAAGTCATGGCAGAAGGCGGTGGATGAGACGGCCGTTAAGAATATTTTGGTGGTTCATCCGGATTTGGATTACGAAGGAAGCCGTTCGGAATTCAATCAGGCCGCGACCGCTAACGGACACGCCGTCGTGTTTGGCACGCTGCTCAGCCGGCCTGACACCGAGAGCATTGTTCGTCTCGGCCAGCCGGCTCGCCACGAGCTTGTCGCTGTTTTGAAAAAGGGCGGCGTGCCCGACGCAAAGGCGGAGCAGCTCGCCACTCGGTCGAATGGCAACATTCCGTTGGTGCTGCGCTATCTGGCCGGAACGCCTGAACGTCCCGTGTGGGCCAAGCCGGAAAGCATCGAGAAAATCCGCCCGCTCGCGCTCTTGGGCGGCTGGCGTTCCGATAACCCAGCGGACGTGGCCGCCGTTGGCGTGGTGGTCGGAGGAGATTATCACGCGTGGATTTCCGAACTCTTCCCCATTCTCCATGGCGCGGAGCCGCCCTTCGTCCACAACCAGAATAATTTTAGGCCGGTATCGCGTTACGAAAATTGGCAGCTCCTTGGTCCTTATCTTACGGACGCACACCTCGACCGTTTGAGTCACGCGGCCATCACGGCGTTGCGCGATGATAATCCCCGGTTGAGCGTTCCCGCCGAAAAGCGGCTTTACTCCGTCCGTGACGATTCCACTCCCAGGTGCTCGGAAATCTTGCGCCAAGGACTGGCCGAGACAGCGGCACTTCTCGGCGGTCAGTCCGCGGCCCTTTTGCAGTGCAGTCCGAACAAGGCGCGCGAAGTGGCGTTCTCAGTCGTCAGTTCCGTGCTCAAGGATGCGGATTGGAAACGCTGGGCGAGTTTGGGGTCCCTGCTGACGCTGTTGGCCGAAGCCGATCCGGAAACCTATCTCGGAATCATTCGGGCCGATCTCAATAAAAAGGACGGGAGTGCCGTCCGACATTTGTTCGGTGAAGTCGAAGGAGGAGTGTTTGGCGAGTTTTACCATAGCGGCTTGCTCTGGTCGCTCGAAGTCCTGGCGTGGAAGCCAGAGTATCTCAGCCGGGTGGCCCTGATTTTGGCCGAGTTGGATCGTTCGCCACTTCCGGACAACATGGGAAACCGACCCCTCGGCTCACTACGCACGACACTGCTTCCGTGGTTGCCTCAGACGCTCGCCACAGTCGCGGAGCGGAAGGTTGCGGTCGAAACGGTGCTCCGAGATTTTCCAGAGGTCGGCTGGAAATTACTCCTAGATCTACTGCCTGCACACCACGGCAGCTCCAGTCCGAATCAGCGGCCAGTCTGGCGCGATTGGATTCCGCCGGAACGTGACGACGGTATCACCTACGGCGAGCGGCGAGAGCAGGAGACGATCTACGCCGAACTCGCTCTCAAGTGCGCGATCGGTGACTCGACGAAACTCAAGAAACTGTTCGAGCATCTACTCTACCTTCCGAAACCGGCCTTTGATGCGATAATTGCCGCTCTAAAAAGCGCAGTGGTTACCGGGATGCCGGAACGCGACCTCCTCCCGCTGTGGCAACGTCTCGTGCAGGAGGTCAAACGCCATAGAAAGTATGCCAATGCCGATTGGGCCGCGCCACCGGAGATCGTAGCGCTTCTCGAGGAACTCGCCGCCACCATCGAGCCGAAGAGCCCGGAGGTCCGAGACCAATTCCTGTTCAATTTTGGTGCCCACGATTTCAGGGAAACGGACGACTACGACGCGGAAGCCATCAGATTTCGGGAACAGCGCCGCCGAGCGATCACGGAGCTCTATCCTCGGATTGGACTGAATGGAATTTTGACCTTCGCCCAGGAAGTCGCGCATCCGTTTGATGTCGGCATTGCGCTAGGCACGGTGGACTCAAACGAGCCCGAAATCTCGCTCCTGCCGGCCTCGCTTCGCGCAGACGAAAAATTGCTCAACCTGGTCCGTGGCTTCATCACGGCGCGATTCGAGAAACGAGGCCTTGCGTGGGTCCACGAATTGCCGCTCGCGTCGTGGACGCCCGCCGACGTGGGACTATTTTTTTCAATTCTTCCGTTCACCCAGCTGGTATGGGAGGCGGCCGATAAACTACTGGGCGACAAGGCCGCCGAATATTGGCAGCACATTGAAGTTTGGCCGCACGGGGATTCGGCGTGGCTGCTTCAAGCGACCGAGAAATTGCTGCAACATGATCGCGGATCCTCCGCACTGCGGGCGATCAACAGTGCACTTTATCAGGACAAAGGCGTCCCGCCGGAGGTGGCCATCCGCGCGGTCAAGTGCTTCCTGCGCACTTTCTCGGGCAAACGTCCCGACGATCTGCACGATCTTCGTGAGGTGATTAAATTCCTGCAGTCTGTGCCGGATATCAATGTGGAGGAACTCGGCGCTATCGAATGGGAATTACTGCCAGTGCTTGATCGCTTCAGCGGTGGGTCGGCCAAAACTCTTGAGCAGAGCCTTGCCACGCAGCCCAGCTTTTTTGTCGAAGTGATCAAGGGCTGCTATCGCGGTAAAGGGGAGCCTGCGCAGGAGGTCCCGGAGAGCGACGAGAAGAAGAAGCGGTTCGCGGAGCGGTGCTATCGGCTCTTGCGCAATTGGCATTCATCACCCGGATCAGCCAAAGACCGTCCGTTCAACCCCGCAACTCTGCGCCAGTGGATTGACGAGGTCCAAAAGCTGGCGGAGCCGACGGGGCACTGGGAAGTGGCTCAATCCCACATCGGAAACGTAATGGCCTACGTTCCGCCCGATGACGACGGCCTACCGATGAACCGGGGCGCCGCCGCTATTCTCGACGCTAACGACCACGACGATATGCGTCGTGGCTACCGCATCGAACTCTTCAATAGTCGCGGCGTTTACAATGTCGCCGACGGGCAGGCCGACCGCCAAATGCAGAAGGAATACGAAGAACGAGCCAAGAAGATGAACGACGCTGGTTTTACCAATATCGCGGCAACCCTGCGCTCAATGGCTAAAGAATACGGTCATTCTGCCGCGCGTGCTGAGAAAAGCAGCGATCTGGACTCGTAGGTGGAATAGGTCGGTCGTCGATCCCTGTAGAGACAGTCCGTCAAAACATCGCTTCATGGGCTACAAAATCGGCCTGACCGAAGTGGCTCAGGCCGATCTGGGCGCGGTGGTGCGCTTCCTCGCCGCGAAAAGCCCTGAGGCAGCCGAGCGCATCGCCGAGCCGATGCGGTCCCGCCGAGTAGTGTTGTGTTTTAGGAGTTCACAACGTTCCCAATGATCCCAAGCGGCGAGCTGCTGCCATGCCGTTGATCTGAGGAGATCGGGCCGTGGCATGCTGGCAAATCGACTCCTTTCTCGGAAGGCCCCATGCGGCACGTCAGGCATTGCCGCGCAGCAGACGATCAATCCAGTAGCCGGGCCGTTGCTTAAAGTGCGCGAACGCCAGGACGAGCACGTAATCCGGCTCCTCAACGTAAATCACCGCATAGGGGAAACGACCTCCGAAGTGGCGGCGCGTTTCCTTGCGGAAGATTCGAAAGAGGCCGGGATGGGCGCAGACCTCCTGCACCAGTCGATCCATTTCCACGGCGAAGCGACCGGCCAAGGCCCAACTCTCCCTTTCGTAATACTCGGATGCGGCCAAGAGATCTACCTTGGCTTGAGGATGCAGCCTAAATGGCTTCACGCTCCGTAACGGCGGCGGAGCTCCGCCATGACTTGCTCACCCGGGATACCTTGGACCTTGCCGCTGCGGATTTCCTCCAAGCGGCGATCAACCTCGACTGCCCACACCTCTTCGTTGCCTCGGTCAAAGCCGCCGCCGGCCAGTTTCGCCTCATACCACTCGGCAAACTGCTCCTGCTCTTGGGAGGAGAGCTTTTCAAAGGCCTGCTCAAGTTCGGTCACGCTCATGGCTGCAACTGTGCTATTTTCGTGCCGCTTGGCAACTGCGCCTACGCGGTCGCCGATTCGAAGCGATCAGGCCGTTGCATGCTACAAATCCACCGCGGGCCAAACCCGGCAGGTCTTCGCCCCATAGACCGTTGAGGGTGGATGACGGACAATACCTGCGATGCAGATCCAAATTAACACCGATCATACGATCGCCGGCCACGAATCCCTGAACACCCACGTCCGCAGCGTGGTCGAAAATGAATTGAGCCGCTTCAGCGCCCATATCACGCGCGTCGAGGTTCACGTTTCTGACGAGAACGGGGCCAAGACCGTGGGCGACGACAAGCGTTGCGTGATGGAGGCCCGGATCGAGGGACGACCGCCCATCGCGGTGACGCATGATGCCGCAAACGTCCATCTCGCTATCGAAGGCGCGGCGGAAAAGCTGGCCCACTTGGTCGGGCACACGGTCGGGCGTTCGCACCATGAGCGCAATCACCGCACCGATCCCGATTTGCCGGGTGCCGCGCCCGTCGCCGAGGCATGAGCGACACCACGGCCAGAGCGGTATCGACGAGGAGCTCTTCGGCTTAGCCGTAACGATGCAGTCGAGAGGGTCGTATCGAGGTAATCTGACGGCACCTTTCCGAGTGCGTCATCCGCTCGAAATACCCGCGGGTATTCCTCGGGATTCCTCCTCTGAAATCTGCTCGCCATCTCACCCCGCTACTCCGCCTTCGACTGCATCGTTACGGCTTAGCACTACTCCGTTAAGTTTTTATGGAGGGCGGGGCGCCGTCCCCGCCGCGAATAATCGGCGGACCACGAACGGCGGACACGGCGGTCCGCCCTCCAGCAGATACCTTTTTCTCTGAATAACTTAACGGAGTAGTGTTAGAGGGCGTCTAAAAAGCTGACTTGAGGTAGGGCGGGATCAGCTGGGACCGCCGCGATTCTCCTGTGGCCTACGCACGCCCAACCGGACGGCCCAGCGGTCCGTCCCTACCTTTTTGGACGCCCTCCAATACTCCGAAGCTTGCTTCGGCTTGGATGTAGCCGGCCTCGTTGAGGCCGGTCCGGGGTCGGCGACCCCGGCTACAGTCGAGCTGGCTCGGGGCGCCCCGGGGATGTTTACTTCTGCCAGAGGATCCAGCCGGTCTCCAGCGGCGCGGCAAGGCCGTCGCAATGCGGCATGATGCGCACCGTGTAATCCGTCGCCGGCCGGGAGGCGGTGACGGTGGCGCTGTAGGAATAACCACCGGCGCCCCCCGCCAGCGGTCGCTCGCGGGTCATCGGCTGGCACACCGCGTCACCGCCATTGATGCCGTCGGCGTAAAGTTCCACGCGGACCGCGCCCGGACTGGCGTCGCCCAAAAAGATATCAACCGTGATGACCGGTCGCGCCCCTTTGGTGTCCACGGTCAAGGCGTCAAAGCAGATGGCATCGCGCTTCATCGTCCACTCCTGCTGCCAGGCGATCAGTTTTTGGGCGGCGGCTCCCTTGTCGGCGGCGCGCTCACGATAGGCGGCGGCGGCCGGCAGATAGTGCTGCTCGGTGTATTCGATCACCGTGCGGCTGGAGGCGAACCGGGGCGTCAGCAGCGACATGCTTTCCCGCATGCGCGCCACCCAGCCGACGGGGACGCCCTTTGCGTTGCGCGCGTAAAACTCGGGGATCACCTCCTGCTCGAGTCGCGTGTAGAGCGTCTCGGCTTCGGCGGCGTCCCACGCCGGATCATCGCCGTGCTCCTCGCCGTCGCCCAGGGCCCAGCCCACGTTCGGGACATACGCCTCGGCCCACCAGCCGTCCAATTCGGAGAGGTTGACGCCGCCGTTGACGAGCACCTTCATGCCGCTCGTGCCGCAGGCTTCCCACGGCCGGCGCGGGGTGTTGATCCACACGTCCACTCCCTGCACCAGGTGCTCGGCCATGAACATGTCGTAATCGGGGAGGAAAATCACCGGCGGGTTCCCGTCGTGGTGAAGGACGAAACGGATCCATTCCTGGATCAGGGCCTTGCCGGCGCGATCTGCCGGATGAGCCTTGCCGGCGAGGATGAGCTGCACGGGACGCAGCGGATTTTTCAGGATTCTGAGCAGCCGGTCGGGATCGTGCAGCAGGAGGTTCGGCCTTTTGTAGGTCGCAAAGCGCCGGGCAAAACCGAGGGTCAGCACGTCGGGGTCCAGACGTGCCTGGAGCCGGGCGATGGCGTCCGTTTTCGCCCCCACCGTGGCGAGCTGCCGGCCGATGATCCCGCGGGCGTAGGTCACGAGGGATCGCCGGTTGATGGTCCGGAGCGCCCAGAGTTTTTCGTCGGAGACCCGGCGTATGTTTTCATCCAGGACACCGGTCGTTCCCAGCCACCGGTCCTGGCCGCATGCGTCGGTCCACAGCTGGTCGGCCTCGGCCGAATCCCAGGTCGGCATGTGAACGCCGTTGGTCACATGACCGATCGGGACCTCCTCCTCGGGCCAGCGGGGGAAAAGCGGCGCAAAGAGTCGCCGGCTCACGCAGCCGTGCAACCGGCTGACGGCGTTGACCGATCCGCTCGCCCGCACCGCGAGGTAGGCCATGTTGAACGGCTCGTCCGCGTCGTCCGGATTCCGGCGGCCCAGCGCCAGCAGGTCGTGCGGCGAAATTCCCAGCTCTTCGCGCGCGTAACGTCCGAGATACTGGTCGATTAAAACCGGGGAAAAGAGATCGAAGCCCGAGGCGACGGACGTGTGGGTGGTGAAGAGATTGCCCGCGCGGGTGGCGGTCAGCGCGACGGCGAAAGAACACTCGGCCTTCCGCATGAAACTCCGCGCGCGTTCGAGCACGGCGAAAGCCGCGTGGCCTTCGTTGAGATGGCAGACGTCGGGTTTGATCCCGAGCGCGTCGAGCAGGCGCCAGCCGCCGATCCCGAGCACGATTTCCTGTTTCAGGCGCAATTCCGAATCGCCGCCGTAGAGCTCGCTGGTGATGCCCCGGTGCAGGACGGCGTTGGCCGCGTCGTTGCTGTCGAGCAGGTAGAGTTTCCGCCGTCCGACCTCGACCTCCCAGGCGCGCAGCCAGACCGGGACGCCGGGCAGCGCGATTTCCATCCGCAGGAAATCGCCGTTGGGCAGGAGCACCGGGGTGACGGGCAATTGCGCGGGATCGTTATACGGGTAGAGCGCCTGCTGGGCGCCCTCGGCGTCGATCACCTGGCGGAAATACCCGTGCTGATAAAGCAGGCCCACGCCGATCACCGGCACGCCGAGATCGCTGGCGGCCTTGAGCTGGTCGCCGGCCACGTTGCCCAGGCCGCCCGAATAAATCGGGAGCGCTTCGCTCAGCATGAACTCCATGCAAAAATAGGCGACGCAGGCGAGGGGGGGCCGGGGATGTTCCCGTTGGAACCAGGTCGGGGCCGCCTCCGCCTCGCGCCTTGCCTTCAACACGCGGTGGAGGAGCAGGCGGAAATCCGGATCGGCCAGGGCCCCCGTGAGTTTGTCGCGAGCGACGGTCTGGATCATCACGCAGGGGTGACGGGTGCGTTTCCAGAGTTCGGGGTCGAGCATCCGCCACAACTCGTCCGCACCGTGGTTCCACGTCCAGCGCAGGTCCATGGCCAGCTCGATCAGGGCGGCGTGGTCTTGCGACGGAGGTTCGGGGGGCGGGACGCCGGGACTGGTCGTGCTCATGGTAAATAAATCATCCGCCCGTCAATTCAGTTGGGGTCGCCCTCGTTTTGCCACACGGCGACCGCTTCTCCTTCCGTGAGTGGATGCGGAGCGGGCGCGGCCACCGTCATTTCGCGCTTGGCCTGCTCCCAGTCGGACTTCGACGTGTCGAGCGGCGAACGGCCGTTCATGGCGGCGAGTTCAACGGCGCGCTCTCTCATGTCTGATCGGGACGACGCTTTCTGGCAGGTGGCGTGCTCGTTGAGGATGCCCTGAGACGGTTGATGGTTGTTCACGTGGGCGGGAGTTTATGCCCGTGGCGCGGGCCTGAACATGGGGCGTTACCCTAACGCGGCTCCGTTAGAGGGCGTCTAAAAAGCTGACTTGAGGTAGGGCGGGACCGCTGGGACCGCCGCGATTCTCCTGTGGCCTACGCACGCCCAACCGGACGGCCCGGCGGTCCGTCCCTACCTTTTTGGACGCCCTCTTATTCTAATTCGCGTTCAAGTTGAGACTAACAATCCAGGGCCAGGCGGCGATTCCGCGAAGGCGGACGGTATCCGACGCGAGGCGGGGCAGGCCCTCAAGGAGTTGATTGGAGACACTGGCCAGA